>CAWIVW010000006.1:0-148445 GCA_963839695.1 uncultured Acidimicrobiia bacterium
CGAGAAGCGCGTGACGACCGCGAGCCTCACCAGCCAGCGCGCCGCAGGAGCGGCTGACGCGTCGCGCGCTGGATATCTTCGCGCGCGAATCCCACAAATCCTTCAACGTCGACCTTCAGGATCTCAGCTCGGAGGCGTGGCACCTGCTTCCACCGGCGGACGACTTCCTCGCCGAAGTCGATACGCGGCGGTTCAAACGCTCGCCTTTCTCACGTTCGTCGCAGCAGGCCGAAGAAGCATTAGCGGTGTCCGGCGGAAAGATCGACGCACGATCGCCTTATCCCTTCGTCGAGCTTCGCCGCACGTGGACGCTTCTACAGCGACGACGCGCTGCGGGATTACGACGTGCTGGATTACAGCATCGACGCGAACGTCAATCCCGAGAAGCAGACGATTCAGGGACGGACGCGCCTCGCAATCCGCGTCCGGTCGACTGCGTTGTCCACGTCTTCCTGCGCCTGAACGAAGCGCTCCGCGTCACCGCCGTGACGAGCGTCGAGTATGGACGGCTGTTGTACTTGCGCGTACGCGCGGTCAGAACAACGTGCTCGTGAACCTGCCGAGACTCCTTCCACAGGATTCAGACCTGACGCTCGTTGTGACGTATGAGGGCCGCATTCCATCGCAGGACCTCGATGTCGATGCGGTGTCGGTGCTTGCGGATGCGCAGGAGCAGGGCGCACCGACTGAGGTGACGGACCCGGCGTTTCTGCTCAGCAACCGCGCGTTCTGGTATCCGCAGAATCCGGTTCCCGATTACGCAACCGCATCGATGCGCATCACCGTGCCACAAGGATGGACGTGCGTTGCGAGCGGTCAGCCCGTGCCCGTGTCGTCAGTAGTGTCGCTGAAGGACATCCTGCGCGACGGGAAGCTGTTCGAGTTCAAGGCCAGCGAACCGCTGCGATACCTCGCGTTGGTCGTGGCGCGCTTCACGCGCATTGTCGAAGTCGACGTCGCCGTGCCGGAAGCCTCTGCCACGAACGGAAGCATCGACAAGTTGACGGTCGTGGTCGAGGCGCAGTCGAGTCAACGTTTCCGCGGACGCAATGTCGCGCAGCAGGCGGAAGAACGTCCTGGGGTTCTACTTCATCGCTCGTGGGCGACGTTCCGCATAAGTCCACGACTGTGGCCCTCATCGAGAGTGATTTGCCGGGTGGGCACAGCCCGGGTTACTTCGCGTGATCAAGAACCCGCTGTCGATGGGAAACGCGGCGTGGCGAAACGACCCGGCGACGTTCGAAAACTTCCCAGAATTCTTTCTGGCCCACGAGCTCGCGCACCAATGGTGGGGGCAAGCGGTCGGATGGAAGAACTATCACGAGCAGTGGCTGAGTGAAGGCTTCGCGCAGTACCTTCGCCGCGCTCTACGCGCAGAAAACGCGCGGCGACCGCACCTTCGGAGACATGCTCCGGCAATTCCGCCGCTGGTCGTTGAGCGGAATTCGATCAGGGCCCGGTGCATCTGGGCTATCGGCTCGGTGTCGTCAAGGGCAGCGTCCGGGTGTTCCGCGCGCTCGTCTACAACAAAGGGGCGGCCGTCCTGCGCATGCTTCGACGGCTGCTCGGCGACGACGCCTTTTTCGCGGGAATCAAGCGGTTCTATGCGGACCGGCGGTATCAGAAGGCCGGAACCGAGGACCTGGAACGAGCGCTCGAGGCGCAGTCCGGTCGGGTGCTCGATCACTTACTTCGAGCGGTGGATTTACGGAACGGACATCCCCCGCATCCGCTTCTCCACGACTCTCGGCAGCGGCGTCGTCAACGTGCGGTTCGAGCAGGCTGCCCAATCTCGTCTTCGACTTGCCGGTCACGGTCACCATCACCTACGCGAACGGCCGCACCCAGGACGTCGTCGTCCCGGTCACCGAGGCCGTCGTCGAGCGCTCGATTCCCGCGACCGACCTGGTGCGTCAGGTGCAGGTCAACCGCGATTCGGCCGCCATCGCGGAATTCGAGGAAAAGCGCTAGCCAGCGCCTTTGAATTAAAATCAATCACTTATGGATACGGTCACGCTGACCATCGACGGCCAGCAAATCACGGTTGCCAAGGGCAAGACCGTGCTGCAGGCGGCCATCGAAGCCGGCATCTCGGTGCCCTACTACTGTTTTCATCCCGGTCTGACGGTCGACGGGTCGTGCCGCGTCTGCATTGTGAAATCGAGAAGATGCCGAAGCTGCAGACCTCGCGTGCTCGACGGTCTGTACCGAAGGCATGGTCGTCTCGACCCGTGACCCCGAAACGACGACCGCGCGCGCCGGCGTCCTCGAGTTCCTGCTCGTGAATCACCCGCTCGACTGCCCTGTGTGCGACAAGGGCGGCGAGTGCCCGCTTCAGGACTTCTCGTATTCCTTCGGGCGAGCATGGAGCCGGATGGACTTCCCGCGGCGAGTGTTCGACGGCGAAGGCGTCAAGGCCGACGTGGACTTCGGCCCCACCCTCATGCTGAATCGTAACCGGTGCATCCTGTGCACGCGGTGCGTGCGTTTCATGCGCGAGATTGACGGCGACGCGCAGATCGGCATCGTCGATCGCGGCAACGGCAGTGAAATCGCGACGTTCCGCGAACAGGGCGTGCACTCGCTGCTGTCCGGCAACCTCATTCAGGCGAGCCCGATTCCGTTCGTGCTGATGCTCAACGACCTGCACTTGCTGGAGGCGCCGGACTCCCACGATGTGCTCAGCCTGGTGATCTCCGGGGACTCTTCGACGTCCGTCAACCCTTCGGACGCCTCGCTGATGTACGCCACGCGTCCACAGACGGCGTCACCCCGTCTGGGTGAATGCGGCCGGATCGCTGCCATGGACGCGAGTTGGCGATGCCGGCCGGTCGCGTGGTGGTCTGAGTGGCCCGCGGAGGCGAGCACCGACAGACCGAGAGCGGTACTACGCGCCGGTCGACGTTGATTCATTCCAATCGGGTGATGTCAACGAACGGCAACGGCTGCAGGGTGAAGGTCGTCCAGCGATGAGCCGCGAGGCGGCCACGGAGAGACACCACGATGAACGAGACCACGGTTGGCACGGCTGTCATCGAGCTCGTTGACGAGGCGCTCGACGAGGTGGTTGGTCGGTCGTCGAGAAAATGGGCGCTCTTGCTCGTCGCGTTCGCAGCCGGCGCTGCGGCTGCGGTGGTGCTGGCCCGTCGTGCCCGAGCACGCGCCGGACGTTCCAACGGCTCGGAGCAGTCGGGCCCTCCACCTAGGGACGGCGGTACCGCGTGAGTCGCGGACGAGCGTCCAAGCGCACACATGGGGCCCGACGAGACCGTCCTGAATCTCGACCTCCCATCCACGCTGACCGCGCCCGTTCCGAACGTCGGTGCCGGCGTCAAGCTGGGCCCAGTGGATCTTGCCGGTGATGGCCCACCTCATTCACCTAATGGAGGTGACGACACCGGCTAGAGGGGGGCGCACCGTGGGTGTCGATGGCAGTTGCGAGAACCGACGAGCGCATGTCTGACGCCCGCCGAGCCGCAGGCGTGCCGGGTTGCGTCAAGTCGCCACTCGTAGGCCCGCACTTCGCCGATGCAATCCCGGACGTGGCCATCGTCGGGCCCAACCCCCGGGACCTCCGCAGCGGCGTCGCGGTGTGCGTCAATAGCGTCCGGAGCCCGTCAGAGTCACCGACCCCGCTGCGTGGGGCGACCTGTTTCGCGCCGTCCACGGTGGCGTCATCGAGGCCATCATCAGGTAGGGGCGATCTCCAGTGGCGGCCGTCGCGCGCAGACGGGGACAGCACCTTCTCCGCCAACGAGCCGCGACGCCCTGAGAGGGCAACGCCCAAGACGAGAGCCCTCGGTATCGGACGCGATCCTCGAGTAGTGCACTCATGCCCTTCGGGTGAGGACGAGTCCGAGGATGGCGGTGCCGATCGCGACGCCTGCTGCAGCACTCAGGCATGGTTGTGCCCGGGAGCCACGCCGTGATCACGCCTGAACAGGCTGAGCGGCTCGCCGCACAGCTGCTCGATGGCCTCACGACGAGGCTCGGCGGTCCTCACATCGAGCACGCCCGCCGCGTGGCGAGAAGGGTTGCCGGCCGCGGTGACCGTGTCGCCGTCGCGGCGCTGCTTCATGATGTCGTCGAGAAGGGCTGTATCAGCTGGGGCGAGTTCGCCGCGGCGGTGGGTGACGAGGAGGTGGTCCGTCTCGTAGACGTGGTGACTCGGCGTGCCAACGAGGACGAACGTGCCTTCCTGCGCCGGTGTGCGCAGGATCCGGTCGCGCGCATCGTCAAGCGCGCGGACCTTCTCGACAAGCTGGGTCCCCAGGACGTTGAAGTCGAGTTCGATGTCGGTGCCAGCGTGCGGCGCGAAGCTCGCGAGCGGCTCGCACTCCTAGACCACTTCATCCGAACGCACGATGGCGATAAGCCACCGTCGAGTCCTTGCACGCCCCCGGACACGGTCAGATGCTGACAGTAGGGCGGTGTTGGACGTCTGGTTGCGGCTGCGGTTGCGTGACAGGCATCCGATGGCTGACACTCACAACAACGGAGATCGGCCAGCGCTGGCTCGACGCGGGCACGAGTCACGAGCACAGTGTGCCCGCTCGGGAACACTCGTCGCTCCTGTCTGTCGGTGACAGTGTCCGGCGGCTGGTAGTCCATCGAACGGCCCGTTTCCGGCCTGGTCGCGATGTTCTAACGGTGGGTCGACGATGCGATCATCTGCGACGGCGGGTTCGGACCGGCGGATGCAGCGAAAGCCGATGTGGCTCATGCCGGGATCGATCATGTTCGGGCGTCGAGCAGCGGGGCGCCGGATGCCGTGCCTCGCGTGGTTCGCAACCGTGACGAATGCCGCGAGGAGGGGCGTGAAAGGTCGTGAGCGAAGAACCGGTCGCCTCGAGGCACGAGGGCACTGCCTTCGAGAAGCACATGCTCGACCGCTCCCGTGGCGTTCGCAGAGTTCGTAGAGTGTTTAACGCGTTACGCCTATCCCTTTCGTTACAGTGCCGACTACATCTTGTGTCGACGTTTGCGGGTGGTGGTCGGCATGGCGGGGCGGATCGGCTTGCCGGCGACGAGGGTGGCGTAGGGGTGGGGTTCGGTGCGGACGGCTTGGTGGAGGAGGCGGTAGAACAGCAGTCCGCGAGCGCGTGAGTCACGCCGGTTGAAGCGGAAGGTGAACTCGTCGAGGTAGTAGTCCAGTTGTTCGGGTTGGACCGCTCCTTGGTGGGTGCCGTCGAGCCAGCGTTTGAGCAGCGCGGCGACGCGGTGGACGCGGGGCTGCAACTGCGAGGCGTTGTCGGTGGAGGTGCGGATCGTCGTCGGCTTGTGTCCGTAACCGAGCCGGTCGATGGTCTTGTAGGGGTGCCAGCCGTCGGTGAGCAGCGTCGACCCGGGTGCGATGTGGGTGGTGATGAACTCGTGCAGCGAGCGGCGGCCGGCGTCGGGGATGCGCGCCAGCCGGGTCCGACCCGAGCCGCTGCCGCGACACTCGACGGCGATCGCAACTAGGACCTTCTTGCCTCGAGCTCGACCGCCAGTGAGTCCCGGCTCATCACCGCCGACGAACGTCTCGTCGACTTCGACGTCGCCGGTGAGCAGGTCTCGTCCGGGGATCACCATCGCCCGACGCAACTTGTGCAGCCACGCCCATGCCGTCTCGTAGCTGCCCAGCCCGAGCAGCTTCTGCAGTCCGAGCGCCGAGGCGCCGTTCTTCGTCGAGCACAGGTGCCAGGCGGCTGCGAACCACTGGGTCAACGGAGTACGGGTACCGGCGAACATGGTCCCGGCGGTGACCGACGTGCGGTTCGCGCACTGCGCGCAGACTCTCGAGCCGATGCCTCGGCTCGCCGGCCACGACCGGGTCGAGCCACATCCCGGGCATACGAAGCCGTCTCCCCAGCGGAGCCGGACGAGGTAGGCGACGCACGCCGCTTCGTCCGGGAACCAGGCCACAAACTCGGCCCACGTACGGGGGTAGTCGACGCCACCGACCGGTCTGCCCACGACCACAAGCTACTGTGGTCACTGTAACGAAGGGGATAGGCAGTAACGCGTTAAACAATCTCGGCCGTAGAGGGACTGACTCGACGGACTGGGCGGACTAATCAGCGGAGCAGAGCCTGCTCGACGGGGCTGAGCGGTCTCCACGGACGAAAAGCATCACCTTGCCAAGGTGAGGGTCGCGGGTTCGAATCCCGTCGTCCGCTCCGCACGAAGTCCCTGGTCAGGGGGTCCTTTTCTAATGCAGCAGGCACATCGTCGTCCGTAGAGTCTGCGCACACGTTAAACAATCGCCGATTTCGCAGAGCGATGGTACGTGTGCCCTGACCAGGCCGATTAGGTGCCGGTGCAGCTCCGGACCGTGACCCGTGAGCAATCAGCACCGTCAGGTGATGCTCTACCGGCTTCGGGTCTGCCGCGATCCGCAGCATGGACCCGTCGTTCGGCACCGCCGCGATCCCGGGAACGCTTTGCTCCATCTTTGCCGATTAGATCGTCAATCTCCCATCGCCATCCGGTATCACGATCTCCACGCCGCGGAGGTGTCCGACGTATCTCCTCCAAGACGCGCAGCCCGCGAACGCAAGAGGTCGTGACATCCACCACGTAGTGCAAACGCTCAGCCTCCGTCGAGGGTGGTCTGGCCGGCAATAAGCAGCCCACCGTCTTCGTCCGGACGCAGCGTGAACTGATCGAGGACGACTGTCGGACTGCTGTTCCATCGCAACTCGACGTTCACGATCGCCTCCTCGCCGTCGGCGTCGACGAGATGGACGGTTCCCACCTCAATGTCGTTGTCGTTCCAGAAGTCGACGTAGTACTCGTACGAGCGGGCCTTGCCACGCTGGAATTCAGGAGCGAGTTGTGACCAGGTCGTCTCGTAGTCCCTCGCGGTGACGGCATCGAAGTACGACCCGATGAACGCCTCGACCTGGGTCTCGGTGACCACGGCCTGTCCGCCGGCGGTGGGTGGGTAGTCTGCGGGGGCCGCCGGTGTCGTCGTTGCGGCCGTCACGGTCGTCGGGGGTACGGCCGCTCCGGCCGTCTCAACGGTCGGTGGTGCGGTGGGTGGCGCCGTCACGGCCGTCGGGACGGCTGTCACAATCGGCGGTGTCGTGTCCGCAACGCTTGACGGCGGTGCGATCGTCGCGACGGGTCCGACCCGGGCCGGGTCGCTTGCGTCCGGCGGCGTGGACGGAGCGGTCGACGGCGGGCTCGCCGGGGTGGCCGCGCCGGTCGCAGGGCCTGCGACGAGGGTCGTTGAGCTCGTCGCGATCCCGCCGTCGCGTCGGGCGGCCACGAAGACGGCCGCGATCACGACCACCGCGGCGGTCACGAGGGCGGCGGCTAGCGCGATCGCGAGCCGCCGGCGGCGACCCCGCCGAAGCTGAGCGAAGAGGGTGTCGCCCGATGCCGCCGGCACGACGTCGGCGACCGGTGCCGGCATCGCGGCCGGCCCGGGAGGCGGCGCGGGCATCCCGTTGTCCGGCCGATCGGCGGCTGCGGTGAGCTCGTGGCGAAGCTCGATCAGCGACGGCCGGCCGGTGGGTTCCGGATCGAGGGCCCGCCGGATCGTTTGACTCAGCGCCGGTGGGACCGAGACGGGCAGAGGGGGAGCGGGGCTCATCAGCTTGCGGGAGATGAGGGCCTCGACTCGTTCGTCGGGCCGCCGGGCGAACGGCGACGTGCCGATGAGGGCCGCCGCCAAGGTGGAGGCCAAGCCGTAGACGTCGCTCCACGGGCCGTCTGGTTCGCCGCGCAGGGTTTCGGGTGCCACGTGCTCGGGTGTGAACGCGATGACGTCGGTCGTCGCCGTCGACCGCCCGCTTAGCAGCCGCGCGATCCCGAAGTCAGCCAGCTTGATCCGGCCGTGTCGATCCAGCAACACGTTCCCCGGCTTGACGTCTCGGTGGAGGATCCCGAGGGCGTGTGCCGCCCCGAGTGCGTCGGCGACCGCCACGCCGACTTTGGCCACGGTCGCCGGCGGCAGTGGCCCTTCGGCCGCGATGACGTCACTGAGCGACCCGCGGTCGAGGAACTCGGTGACGAGGTATGGATGACCGGCCTGGGACCGCCCGGCCGTGTACACGGTGACCACGTTCGGGTGGGCGGACAAACGGGCGATCGTCGTCGCCTCCCGGCGAAACTGCCGCCACGCCCGCTCGTCCTCGACGCCGCGACGCAACACCTTCACCGCGACCAGGCGGTCAAGGGCCTCCTGACGGGCGAGGTACACGACCGCCGCACCACCCTGGCCGAGCGTGCGCAGGATCGTGTAACCGGCCAGTACCGGACCCAGTGCGCGCCCCGACTCCGTGACGGTCCCGCAGTTGGGGCAGAAAAGTGCCGCGGCCGGCAGATCGGCATGACACTGCCCGCACACTGCCGTCGGTGCTGAATCTGAGCTTCCCCCCACGCACCGTAGCTACCCCACCGCTCGACCGTTTATGACCAGCCTCACTGGCTTTCAGACGGGTGCTCCTCCACACTCCCCACGGACGTCGACGCGGTTGAGTGCATTATTCGGCGGCCCGCCGATCCCCGGTCGCCGAGTCGGTCCCGCCTGGTCCCAGTGCTCCCCTGCCCGCGAGACTCCGCCTGCAGGCCGTGCACGCCGACGACGTGGCCGCGGCCTGTGTGGCGGCGGCCGTCATCTTCGGCTTCGATCCGGCGGGCGACCAGGCTCCGGTCTGAGGTCGAGTCTCCACCGGTACCTGAGGCGATGAACGACGCGCTCCGTCGCTTGCTGACGATCTTGGGCGGGGAACCTTCCGAGGACGGCGCTCGCACAACATGCCCGCGGGGGAGTCCACCCCAAAGGGTGGTATTGGGGGTTGAGGCAAAGATTCCACCGATTGCGTGGCTACCTGGCGGCGGGTCGGGGGTAGAACTTGACGCGTTGCTCGGGCCCTCGGTGACGCAGTCCAATCCTGCTCCTGAGATCGCCGCCCGGACCCGACGAAAGTTTGACTCCGATCGTGGCGCGTTGTCAGGAGCTTCGAACGAAGGAATCAGCATGAAGAAGTGGTACGCAGTTCCGGCCTTGGCCGGGTTACTCACGATCGGGGCGGCTGGAGTCGCCGAGGCGAGCCAACCGTCGACAACCCCCACCCAGGCGAGTTCGTCCAACGACGACGGTGACAGCGGCAAGGTCGGCCTGTGGGGCCTGTTGGGCCTGGCCGGCCTGGCTGGACTGGCCGGGCTCAAGCGTCGTAACGACCCTTACGACAAGGCCCGATACGACACACGGGAAACAACCTCCACCCGAACGCCCTGACACCCGACCACCCGATGGCCACCATCGAGGTGGCCTCCTGCTCGGCGGCCGTACCCCCCACGGCCGCCGAGCGGTACAGCAATGGCGGTTCGCCGGGGTCGACGAGATCGCCCTACCGGTCCGGCCGCCGACCCTCGAGAGGCCCGACGGCGAGCGCGGGCAGGGGTTGCACAAGCGAGCGCGGCCGGCAAAGGACTCGAGGGGCCGGGTGAGTAAGTGGCCGACGGACGCGCCGGACTTCGGGAGGGTCACCTCGCAGGCGCCGTAGCCGCAGTGATCCCGCT
Organism: uncultured Acidimicrobiia bacterium; assembly: GCA_963839695.1. Classification (GTDB taxonomy): domain Bacteria; phylum Actinomycetota; class Acidimicrobiia; order Acidimicrobiales; family Ilumatobacteraceae; genus JALZMG01. Next base: position 9,517 of record CAWIVW010000006.1, read on the forward strand.
CACTACTGATCTTGAGGAGAGATGAACGTAACGATCGTTGTGACCGGTGAGACCTGTTGGACCGCCCAGCCGGCTGAGGCTCTGTATGTGCCACCGGACCGACAGGTGCAAGACGCCGGATCGACCACCATGCTCGCCGAGACGAGCCTCGACGCGGTCGGTTGCCACGCGTACTGCTGATGCCGAATTACGCGCCCAGTACGAGCATTTCGGCGGTGAAACCCGCGACGGCCGGTCGCCGCTCCCGCCGCTACCGCGAAGTGGTCAACGCCGGCGGTGCGCCCAGCGAGATGGTCATCGAGGACAACCGGGCCCACAGCGGGCACGAGTTCCGGGACGAGACCGAGGGAGAACACCCGGTCGTCGAGCAGCGGACCCGACCCGGACCGTTTGATCGAGGAGGAACGAGATGGATGTCCACGATGCCGGTCTTCGCCCGGTAACAAGCGAACCGACGACCACGAACGACGTCGAACCAGGCGACGTCGACCGGCTGCTGCGGATCTATCTGCAGGATCACTTCGCCGGCTCGACGGCCGGGCTGGCGCTGGTGCGGCGCTGCCGGCGCGCCAACCCCGCCCTCGAACCGCTCCTGGCCGAGCTCGAACGTGACATCGTCGAGGACCGCCACTCGCTCGAGTCGATCATGTCGCGTCTCGGCGTGGAGCCCAGCCGAGTCAAGTCGACGTTCGGTTCCGTCGCCGAGCTCGTCGGCCGGTTGAAGAGCAACGGGACTGTCACCCGCTACTCGCCGTCGAGCAGAGTGATCGAACTCGAAGGACTCGCCGCCGGTGTGATGACCAAGCGAAACCTGTGGAACGCCCTGTCCACGATCGCCGCCGATCGCCCCGAGCTCGACACCGCGGAGCTCGATCGACTCATCGAAAGGTCGACGGCACAGCTCGAAAGCATCTTGGCCGCTCACCAGCCGGCCGCTGCCGAAGCCTTCGCGACCACCCAACGCACCGAACAGCCCCGGACATGACCGTCGACCGCTGACCGGTGATGATGGGCACGACACCAGTGGTCCCAACACCGACGACGCGATGACGCGCTCCGAGGAGCAACTCGACGTCGACACCCACGCCCGTCAGACCGGCACTGCCCGACTGCGCAAATGGATCGAGACCGAAGACGTCCACATGGTGGTGCCGATCCGCCACGAAAAGGCCCGCATTGTCACCGAGCCGATCACCGACAGCAACCGTGAGGCGGCGATCTCCGGTGGCGACCTCACCGAGGAGGACCACGAGGTCACCCTGTCCGAAGAGGTCATCGACGTCGACAAGCACGTCGAGGCCAAAGAGCGGGCTCGTCTCGAGACCGACGTCGACGTCGAGGAAGTCGCCGTCGACGAGCAGGTCCGCAAGGAGCGCATTGAGTTCGAAGGCGACACCGACACGAAGTGAGCCGGTGTCGCCGCATCACGACACCCCCAGACCGCGCCGGCGGACTCCCCCTCAGCTCGCCGGCGCCCGGTGGCTCCACTACCGAGCCACCGTGCGTCAGCCCCTTGGCGGAGGGGCTGACGCACCACCCACGCGAACAGTGCGCAGGTACGGCGACTCCTCGCAACGCCTTGCCGGTCCCGACACTTGCTGCAGCATTCGCTCCCGCCCTCCGCGCCGCCCGAGCGCATTCCGGCCGGAACCGGGTCGCGGCATCCAAAAGGGTCCTGTTTGTGATCTCAGGCCACCATCTGCCGAGCAGTCCTCGCAGTGCTACACAGCGCCCGGCGACGACTCAGAACCGGCCGGCATGTCTCAAGTTCCCGCCGATGCGGGCACGAACCTGCAAAGGAGGTAGCGATGCGAGCAGCAGTGTGGCACGGCAAGCGAGACGTAAGGGTCGACACGGTCCAGGATCCGCTGATCAAGGAACCAACCGACGCGATTGTCAGGATCACGACGACCGGGCTGTGCGGATCCGACCTACACCTCTACACGATCCTGGGCCCCTTCATGACCGAGGGCGACATCCTCGGCCACGAGGGAATGGGCATCGTCGAAGAGGTTGGCGCCGCCGTCACCAACATCAAGCCGGGCGACAGGGTGGTGATGCCGTTCCAGATCGCGTGCGGGCACTGCCACATGTGTAGCCAGGGCCTTCAGACTCAATGCGAGACCACCCAGGTCCGCGAGTACGGCACAGGGGCCGCGCTGTTCGGATACTCCAAGCTGTACGGCGAGGTCGCCGGTGCCCAGGCCGAGTACCTGCGCGTCCCCCAAGCCCAGTACGGGCCGATCAAGGTCCCCGACGGCCCGGTCGACGACCGGTTCGTCTATCTCTCGGACGTCTTGCCGACGGCGTGGCAAGCCGTCGAGTACGCCGGGGTGACGTCGGGCAGCACTCTCGCCGTGCTCGGTCTGGGCCCGATCGGCGACATGGCGTGCCGCATCGCGTTGCACCGGGGAGCGGAACGAGTGATCGGCATCGATCTCGTTCCCGAACGACTGGAACGCGCCGCCGCCCGCGGGGTGGACGTCGTCGCCGTCGACGGTCGGGACGCCGTCATCGCCGCCGTGCGGGCGCTCACCGACGGCCGCGGCCCCGACGCGGTCATCGACGCGGTCGGCATGGAGGCCCACGGCTCACCAGTCGGCCAGGCCGCCCATGCGATGGTCTCGTTGCTCCCCGATCCCGTCGCCGAACGACTAATGACGAAAGCGGGCGTCGATCGACTGGCCGCCTTGCACACCGCGATCGAACTCGTCCGCCGCGGCGGAACCGTTTCGATCATCGGGGTCTACGGCGGAATGGCCGATCCGCTGCCAATGATGACGCTGTTCGACAAGCAGGTCCAGATCCGCATGGGCCAAGCCAACGTGCGGAGGTGGGTCGACGACCTCTTGCCATTGGCGACAGACGACGCTGACCCCCTCGGCCTCGAGAGCTTCGCTACCCACCGTCTTCCCCTCGAGAAAGCACCCCAGGCCTATGCCGACTTCCAGGCCAAGCGGAACGGAACGGTGAAGGTGCTGTTCAAGCCGGAGCTACGCGCCTGAGCCGCCGACCCGCCACCCAGCGTCGCTCGCCGCGGCGGCAAGCTCCCGGGGATGTATCGCGACGGCAGAGCAGGGGAGCGGATGACCAGGGCGAGACTCACCGAACGGCGACCAAGACCGGAATAGACACGGGAACGGGTTCATCCCCGTCACGCTCCCAATCGCCTCGCACCCGTCGCATGCAGTGGGTTCGGGCCGCAGTGGGTTGTGCGTTGTCGACACGGCGCCGGCGACCCGCCGCCGGCCGTCCGGCGGATCCGCCCGACCCCGGTCTTTTCGGTGAGTGGCTTGGCGGGACGCCCCGCTAACGCTGACCTAGCACCACGGTCCCAGCCCCGTCGGCACAGCCGCGTGCACCTGGCGCGGTACCGACGACCCCGCTGGGGTGACTTCAGCCGGGGGCGGTTCGGACCTGGGCGGGGGGGGTACGGAACGGGCCCATGCCGGGACCTGTGCAACCCGCGGTGAGACGGACCGACGATCACCGCCCAGCCGTGCTCTCGATCCCGGCCGGCCATCCGTACGTGACGGCCGTGTCCGCCGCGATGGCCGACGCCGTCGTCACGCTGCCCGATCCGACGACGCCCTGGTGGCCGCACCCGGCGCTGGAACCAGGCTGGATCGCTGAACACGCGGACTCGATCGACGTCGCCCACCTGCACTTCGGGTTCGACCACGTCTGCCCCGTCCGGCTGGCGGCATGGTGCGATGAGCTGGACGGTGCGGGGATCCCGCTGGTCCACACCATCCACGATCTGCGCAACCCGCACCACGTCGGATCGCAGCCGGCACGATCTTCACCTCGAGCTCCTGGTGGCACGGGCAGCCCACCTGTTCACGCTCACGGACGCCGCCGCCGAGACGGTGGCTCGGCGTCATGGCCGGCGGCCGGAGGTCGTCGCCCATCCGGGAGTCCTGTGGGGCGAGCGGGTCGACCTCGCGCCGGTCGAGCCGGGCTTGGTCGGCATCCATCTGGGGCCGCTGCGGTGCAACGTCGTCGATGCGGCCTCCGTGGCGGCGGCCGCGGCGGCCGCCGCCCACCAACGAGGCGGGCACGTGGTCGTCGACGTGGACACCGGAGCGGGCGCCCACCGGCCGGACGGGCCGGCCGAGCTCGACGCGCTCGACCGACTGGCCGCCGCGGGCGACGTGACGGTCGAGGTCCGGCCGCCATTGAGCGACGCCGCGCTGGCGAAGTACCTCGGCCGGCTGCACGTGGCGGTGTTGCCGTACCGGTTCGGTAGCCATTCCGGATGGCTCGAGGCGTGCCGGGACGCGGGGACGACCGTCGTCGCGCCGAGCTGCGGGTTCTACGCCGACCAGTGGGCTGACGTGATCTCGTACCGCGATGACGAATGCAGGGGCCTCGACGCCGAATCGTTGACCGACGCCGTCGCCGAAGCGCTCTGTCGGCCGCCGCCCGAGCCGTCCGATTGGTCGTGGCGTGACCGTCAGCGTCGCGAGGTCGCGCTCGCCCACGTTGCCGCCTACTGCCGGGTGCTCGACCGATGAACACGTCGTCGCCGCTGCGCATCGCCGTGCTCGGTGGTGCCTTGTTCGGCCTCCGCCAGCCGTTCGCCGGCGGGATGGAGTCGCACACGTTCGATCTCGTACGCGGTCTGCGCCGCCGAGGTCACGTCGTCGAGGCGTACGCCGGTCCGGGCTCGGAGTCCCCGATGGACGCCATCTCGATGTGGGACGGCGCCGCGCCGACGAGCGCGGCGGCCCGCCGAGACGTCAGCTCGTGTCCCGAACGGGTCGTCGGCGAGCACTTCGCGTACCAGCGCACGATGCTCGCGCTCGCCCGCCGTGACGACGTCGATGTCGTCCACCTCAACGGGGTGCACCACCTCCCCGTGGCGATGAGCCCGCTGCTCGACTGCCCGGTCACTGCGACGCTGCATTGCCCGCCGGTCTCGTGGCTCGAGCTCGCCCACCGCGAGCTCGTGCGCGACGACAACCCACTCGACATCGTGGCCGTCTCCCGCCACCTCGCCCGCAGCTGGCAGCGCGCGCTCGGCGTCCCGGTCGCGGCCATCGAGAACGCGGTCGAGCTAGAGGTGTGGCAACCGGGCCCCGGTGGTGGCGGATATGCCGCCTGGTCCGGCCGTCTCGTGCCGGAGAAGGCGCCGCACCTCGCGATCGCGGCCGCGCGCTTGGCCGGCCTGCCGATCATCCTCGCCGGTCCGGCCCACGACCCGGCGTACTTCGCGGCCAAGGTCGAGCCCCTGCTCGGGACGGGTGCGACGTGGGTTGGCCCGCTCGGCCGGCCCCGACTGGCCGAGCTGTTCGGCCGCGCCGAGGTGACGATCGTCAGCTCGGTGTGGGACGAACCGTTCGGATTGGTCGCCGCCGAATCGCTGGCGTGCGCGACGCCGGTGGCCACGACCGGCCGCGGCGCGCTGCGCGACGTCGTCGACGCGGATGTCGGTGCCCACGGCTCGACGGACGCCTGCGAGCTGGCGGACGCCATCGTTGCTGCCCGGACACGCTCACGCCGTCTCTGTCACGCCCGAGCCGTCGAGCGCTTCGACATCGAGCGGATGATCGATCGGTACGAGCGGCTGCTGCGCGACGCGGCCGCTCGGGTCACCGACTCGTTGGTCACGGTGGCATGATACCATTGCCCCCCCGGCCACAACACCTGCCGCTGCGCAGGCACTGGCCGCTCCCTCGCTGCGCTCGGTCGCTCGCATCGGCAAAGGGCACCAGTGACCGTCACCGGCGATGCCGTGCTGTGGTACGTCCACCACCACGGGACCGGACACTGGCGGCACGCGACCGCGGTCGCTCGGCGACTCGCCCGCCCGGTCGTGTTCGCGTCCTCGCGACACCCGTCGGTGCCACTGCGCGACGGCGACTGCTGGGTCCGCCTGACCGGAGACCTCGCGCCTGTCCCACGCGATCCGACAGCCGGCGGTCGCCTGCACTGGGCACCCATCGGCCACGACGGGCTGCTCGCCCGGCACCGCCAGCTGTTGACGCTGGCCGCCGACGTCGCGCCGGCGGTCGCCGTGGTGGACGTCTCCGTCGAGGTGGCGGTGCTGCTGCGACTGAGCGGCGTCCCGCTGGTGTCGGTCCGCATGCCCGGGCATCGCGACGATCCGGCGCACCGCCTCGGCGTTCGACGTCAGCGACGTCGTGATCGCTCCGGTCCCGGCGCGGCTCGACCTCGTGCCGTGCTTGCCGAGGACGCGGCACGTCGGGTTCGTGTCGAACATCGCGCCGAGGCCGCGGCCGTGGCAGGCGGGGGGACCGGTCGTCGTGCTCACCGGTACGGGCGGCAGCCGACTCGACCTCGACCGCGCGGCCGCCCTCGCCCGCCGACTCCCCGGGCGATTGATCCAGCTCGTCGGCACGGGCGCCGGGCAGGAGACGGGCCAGGCGCGGACCGGCGAACCTGCGCACGATCGGCTGGGTCGACGACCCGGAGCCGATGTTGTCGCGGGCATCCGTCGTCGTCGGCAATGCCGGTGTGGGGACCGTCGCCGACGTCATCGCGACCGGTCGGCCGCTCGTCGTGGTCCCCGAAGCTCGCCCGTTCGGCGAGCAAGCGGCGACGGCCGCGGCGCTGGACCGTGCCGGCCTCGCCGGCGTCGTCGACGACCCGAGCGATGTCGACGCGTTGGTCGGGGCGATCTCGACCGCCGAGCGGCGAGGCCCTGCCGACGTCGGGCTGGCGGGCGGTGCGGCGAGCTTCGCCGAGCTGGTCGACGACGTCGCCAGTCGGCACGCTCTGGCGGTGGTGTCGTGATCACCGGTCGTCACGCCGGCGGTGCGGCGCCCACCGTCGGCGTCGTCACGATCGTCGCCGGACGACTCGTCGCGCTGTCCAACCTGCTCGCCGGGCTCCGCCGCCAGGTCCTCCCGGCCGATCGAGTGGTCGTCGTCCGGATGGATGGTCGCACGGCGGGAGTGGCGGCCGGGGACGGTATGCCACTCCTCCACGCCGCCGTCGAGGTTCGGGCCGACGGCGTGCTCCCGCTCGCCGCCGCCCGCAACGCGGGCGCGCGCGCGTGCGGCGACGTCGACGTGGTCGTGTTCCTCGACGTCGACTGCATCCCCGGGCGTCAGCTCGTGGCGACCTACGGACGGCTGGCGGCCGCCGAGGATGCGTTGGTCACGGGGACCGTCGGCTATCTCCCCGCCGGCGTGCCCGGTACCGGGCCGTGGACCGAACGCCAGCTCGCCCGGTCCGCGCAACCACATCCGGCCCGGCCCGTCGTGGCGGCCGGCGCGGTCGAGCGGGACCACCGCCATGAGCTCGCCTGGACGACGTCGCTCGCCTTGGCGCGGTCGCACTTCGAGTCGCTCGGCGGGTTCGACGAACGATTCGTCGGCTACGGGGCCGAGGACACCGACTTCGCCCACCGGGCCGCGTTCGCCGGACTGCACGTGGCGTGGACCGGGGACGCCCCGGCGTACCACCAGCACCACGGGCGGGAGGGCTTGCCGGTCGAGCACGTCGACGACATCGTGCGCAACGCCACGTTGTTCCACGAGCTCCACGGGTGGTTCCCGATGAACGGGTGGCTGCACGAGTTCGCCACCCTCGGCCTCGTCGAGTTCGTCCCCGGGCGCGGCCGACTGCGACGGCTCGAAGCCTCCTCGAGCGTCCGATGACCACCGACCCGCTGACCGTCGCTGTCGTGCTTCCGGAGCAGCCGGATCACGGCGTCGTGCGCCACGCCCGACGCCTGGCGAGCCGCCTCGACGAGCTCGACGCCATCGAGGTCGAGCTCGTCGACGTCCCGTGCGGCCGCGGTGCCGTCGATGCCGCGAGGCGAGCGTGGGAGCGGGCCAGCCGGACGGACGTCGTCCACCTCCACCTGACCGACCGGCTCTACGGCGCCGACGCCGACGAAGCCGCGCTCGTGCTCGCCGAGCTGCTCGACGCGGTGCCCGGCCCGACGATCGTCACGCTGCACGACGTGCCGGCTCCCGACGACGAGTGCGAGCGGTACGAACGACGTGGCCGGCTGTATCGCGAGGTCGCCGGTCGGGTCGAGGCGGTCGTCGTGAGCAGCGAGCACGAACGGCGACTGGCGGAGCTGCTCGGGATCACGTGTGAGGTGATCCCCTTGCCGGTCGACGCGGACGGCCCCGTCGTCACCGGCCGGCGCCGGGGTGGTGACGGCCCACTGACCGTCGGCGTGCTCGGGTTCGTGTACCCCGGCAAGGGCCACGACGACGTGCTCGCGGCGATGGCGCTGCTCGCCGAACCGGCGTGCCTCGTGTGCATCGGACGGACATCCGACGGGCACGACGACCTCGCCGACGACCTGCAACGCCGCGCCGCCGCAGCCGGCGTCGGGCTGCGGCTGACGGGCTTCGTCCCCGACGCCCGGCTCGGCGAGGAGTTGGCCGCGGTCGACGTGCCGGTCGTCCCGAACCGTCACCCGTCGGCATCGGCGTCGCTGTGCACGTGGGTCGCGCACGCCCGCCGGCCCCTCATCCGCGACGGTGACTACGCCCGCGAGTTCTCGGCCCGTTGGCCTGGTGCGGTGACCAGCTACGCGGGCGACGATCCGCGGCAGCTCGCCGGCGGAATCCGCCGGGCCGCGGTAGATCCGGGGACGACGTGGACCCACGGCGCAACGAACGGTCCAACGCTGACCGAGACCGCGCGCCGGCACGTCGACGTGTTCCGCCGCGCCGTCGCCACCCGCGTCCGATGATCAGCCTGCCTCCGGTCACGGCGCCGATCACGATCGACGACTGCACCGTCGTCCCCGGAAACAGGTGGGACCTCGTCGCCGACGTACGGCCACCACCTCCCACAGTCACCGTCGTCGTCCCCCACTACGACGACGAGGCGCGACTCGCGCTCGTCCTCGCCGCGCTCGAGCGCCAAGATCACCCGCCCGGGCTGATGCAGGTCGTCGTCGCCGATGACGGCTCGCCGCGCCCGCCGACGATGCCCCGCTGGTCGCGGCACCCTTCACCCCTCATCGTGCGCCAGCCCGACCTCGGGTTCCGAGCCGGGGCGGCGCGCAACCTGGGTGCAGCTGCAGGTGAGGGCGACGTGCTGGTCTTCCTCGACGGTGACACCGTGCCGGCCCTCGACTTCGTCCGCCGGCTCGCGTCCTGGCCGGCCCGGCTTCCCGACGCGTTGGCCGTTGGCCTTCGCCACCACGTCGACCTCGGCGGCTGGGAACCGTCTCGCCTGACGTCGTGGTTGCTCGGCGGCGGCAAGGTCGACGCCCCCCGCGCGCTCGACGACCCGGCCTGGCTTGCTGACGGCTACCGCGAGACGAGGTCACTGCTCGATGCCGACGACCGGTCGTACCGCTTCGTGATCAGCGCCGTACTGGCCTGCGGCCGCCGGCTGTTCGACGAGCTCGGCGGGTTCGATCCCCGCTTCGTCGGCTACGGCGGCGAGGACTGGGAGTTCGCGTTCCGGGCCTTCAACGCCGGCGCGGTCCTCGTCCACGAACCGCTGGCCGTGGCCTGGCACGACGGGCCCGACCAGGGGGCGAGAGCACCCGACCCGGAGGCGAAGGCGATCGAGCGGGAGCGCCTCGACGAGCTGGTGCCCGTCGGGCGGGGGTTCGGGTTCCCGGACGAGCGGGCGTGCTACGTCGACACCGTCGTCACCACGACGTCCGATCGGCGCCCGCCATGCGCCGACGTGTTGGCCCGCGCCCGATTCCACGTCGAACTGCTCGACGGGGCTGGGCTTGGTTCCGGTGCCGTCGCAGCACTCATCGAGCCGCTCGCCCGCCATCAGTGTGGCGAGATCCACGCCCGCATCGACGGACGTGTCGTGGCGCGAGCGACGTCGACCCGAGCGTTGCGCCGTTCGGCGCGGTGGTCCCCGACGGATCCGCGAGCGCTGATCGCGCCGCTGTTCGGCCGCATCGAGATCGGCACCGCCGCGCCGCGCCGGCCGCTAGAAGCGGTAGCCGAACCGCACGAGGTCGGGCGCGTGCACCTGTTCGACCAACGCCCGTGACGCCGCGGAGTACCACTGCCAGTACGGACGGTCGCGGACGGTGATGTTGACGTGGGGCACCGCACGGCCGGCCGGCGACGTTCCCGTCAGGGTGGCGACCTCGTCATCCATGTGCTCCATCCGCACGACCACATCGGCCTCGGCGACATGCCCCGCGTTGAGGTGCATCGTGCGCCCAGCGCGCGCCGCGGCGCCGAGCGCCAACTCCAGCCACTGGTCGAAGTCGAGCTCGACGGCATCGACGATGCGGCCGATCATCCCCTCCTGGCGGTAGACCCACGACTCGGGTCGGCGCAGCTCGGCCAACCACCGAGTGCGGGTGCGATGCCACTCGGCGACCCAGAAGTCGAACGGGTTGCGGGTCGTCGTGACGACGCGCTTCCCGGCCCGCTCGGCAGGGCTGATCATCCCCGCCGCCTCGAGCTGCTTGACGGTGGCGTGCTTGGCGTCGACGACGACCACGCCATCGAGCACCCGATCTTCCTCCGGCACCGACCGCGCCGTCGGATAGGACTGGAAGTGAGCGAGCAGCGAGGTGCTGCCGGTCCCCGGCGCGGCGGTGACGATCAGCCGGAGCTCATCCACGACCAGCGCCAGCGCCCCCGAGAGGTTCGCGCACCGACCGCGGGACGCAGACACGTCAGACCGCTCGGTGACGAGCTTTGGTCGGACGGGTCATGCGACGCGGATAGCAGTTAGGGAGAACAGTGACTCTCGGAGGAGAACGCAATGGGGAAGCGCCAGGCCGCCTGCGCCAGCAGAGACTGGACGGAGCCGCCGCGACGTGTCGACCGATGCCAGGCTGGCGACCATGGCCGACACCGTCAGCTACGAACTCGATGAGCACGTTGCCACGATCACCTACAACCGTGCCGAGGCGCTCAACGCGATCAACGCCGAGCTGCGGCAGGACCTCAACGCCGCGTTCGCTCGCTTCCGCGACGAAGAGGACGCGTGGGTGGCCATCGTCACCGGCCGCGGGCGAGCGTTCTGCGTCGGAGCGGACCTGAAGGACGGCGCCGGGGCCGCCGGGGTACTTCGCCGGCACGTTCTGGGAGAAGCCCACGCTCAACTCCTTCGAGAGCGGCTGGGAGATCTTCAAGCCGGTCATCGCCGCGGTCAACGGCTACTGCCTGGGCTACGGGCTCACCCTCGTGACGTGGTGCGACTTCGTCATCGCCAGCGACCGGGCCGAGTTCGGATATCCCGGAGGTGCGGCTCGGTGTGCCCGCCGTCGGTCGGGGCCATACGGCTGCCGGAACGGATCGGCTGGCAGAACGCGATGGAGCTGCTCCTCACCGGTGACCGCATCGACGCACGCCCGGGCACGGGAGATCGGCCTCGCCGGCTGGGTCGTGCCCCACGACGATCTGATGACCGAGGCTCGGCGCCTCGCCGACCGGCTGCACGGCCGGCGCCCCGCTCGCCCAGCGGGCCATGAAGGAGATCGCCGTGCGATCGCGGCGGCTGCCACCGCTCGAATCGGTGCGCTTCGCCGAGACGATGCGCAAGGTCGCGGCGAGCACCGACGACGCCGCCGAGGGAGCTCGCGCCGCCGCCGAAGGGCGACCACCTCGCTGGCGAGGCCGTTGAGACGAGATCGCCGACCGGGATCGCAGCGCGCGCTCGCGCCCGATCCGCGGTCGATGTGGTCTCTCGATGCGGCTCCACTTCGTATTTCCGGCGGGCTCCGAACTGGTGGGTGGGCGACGCGGGCCGCTACGCCACCGTGGGCTGCAGCGCCAGCACGTTGAAGGCGCGCACCCACTCGCTCTTGCCGGCGAGGCGCAGGCTGCCGAGATCTTGCGACTCGACGAGATCTCGCACGCTGTCGTGGGTCGGCTCGTCGACGAGGATCTGACCAGGGCCGGCCGCCGTCTGCAGCCGTGCCGCGACGTTCACCGGGTCGCCGATGACGGTGTAGTGCATTCGTCGCTCCGACCCGACGTTGCCGGCGATCACCTCGCCGGTCGTGACGCCGATGCCGAGGTGCAGTCGCACGCCCCGCAACGTCGGGATCTCGAGGCGCATGATCTCGCCCTGCATGGCGAGGGCGGATCGGACGGCCCGCTCGGGATCGTCGGCGTGGGTCACCGGGGCACCGAAGCAGGCGATGATGCCGTCGCCAACAAAGGCTGCGACCGTGCCCTCGTGACGCTCGACGGCATCAGTCACGACCGTCAGGTACCGGTTCAGCAGGTCCAGGATCGACTCCGGCGGATGCTCGGCGGCGAGCGCCGTGTAGCCGCGCACGTCCGCAAAGAGCGTGGACACCTCACGCCGATCGCCGCCCAGCGAGACGGAGAACGGATCACGCAGCACCTCCGTCGCGACGCTGGCGCTGACGTAGCGTCCCAGCAGGTCGGCGAGCCGTTCCTGCAGCGCTTTCGTCCGCAGCAGCGAGCGCAGCCGCGCCGACAGCTCGCTCCGGTCGAACGGCTTGCTCAGGAAGTCGTTGGCCCCGGCCTCCAGGCCGCGCACCTTGTCCTCTGGACGGTCGAGGGCCGTCAGTAGCAGGATGGGGAGGCCAGCGTGCTCGGGGTCCCGACGTAACCGCTGGCACACCTCGATGCCACCGGGCGCGGGCATCATCACGTCGAGGCAGACGACATCGGGTTGGTGCTCGGAGATCGCACGGAGCGTGGACTCACCGTCGACCGCCTCGACGACGTCGTAACCCTCACGCGTCAGGAGCTTGTGGAGGAGGGCCAGGGTCGCGGGCTCGTCGTCCACCGCAAGGATCAGTGGCCGCTCACGGCTCACGGCAGCAGGTCCTCAATGGTGTCGGCGAAGGTCGCGAAGTCGATCGGCTTGCTCAAGTACTCGTCGAACCCGGCCGCCAGCGCCCGGTCCCCGTCACCGAGCATGGCGTGGGCGGTGAAGGCGACGATGCGCAGCCTGGCGACCGGACCTCGATCCGCACGGAGCTCGCTCAGCGCCTGCCAGCCGTCCATGTCCGGGAGCCCGAGATCCATGAGCACCAGGTCAGGGAGCTCCTGGCGAGCCAATGCCATGCCGTCCGCCGCAGTGTCGGCGGAGAGCACGTCGTGCCCGGCCGCTTGCAGCAGCTTGGTCGCCAGCGCCCTGTTCGCCGGAGTGTCCTCGATCACAAGAATCGTCGCCACTACCGCTGAGCCTCCCGTGCGGCGGCGTCATCGTCGAGCATGCGCAGGAGCCGGACCTGCTGGACCGGTTTGCTCAGGTACCCGTCGACGTCCCCGGGCAGGTCCCCCGGGTCCGAACCGGAGAGCACGATCACGCGGATCGCGCTTGTCTCGGGGTCGCGCTTGAGCTCGCGCAGGAGGTCCAGAGCGTCAGGTCCTTGGAGGCGGACGTCGATCAGAATCGCGGCCGGCTTCTCGCGCCGCGCATCCTCGACCGCGGTCCTCGCGCTCTGGGAGGCGACCACGCGGTACCCGTGGCCGCCGACCATCTTCTGCAGCACGTGGACGACCGAGGGATCGTCGTCCACGCAGAGCAGCACGCGCTCACCGTCGGCGGCCGCCACCGGCGGAAGGTCGTCGCTGCCGGCGGGCGTCGGGCGACAGTCGAGCGGGAGGATGAGGTGGAAGACGCTCCCTCGTCTCGGCTCGCTCTCGAACGTGACGTCGCCGCCCATCGCTCGTGCGAGGCGGCGGCTGATCGGCAGCCCGAGGCCGGTGCCGGGCGCGGCTTCCTCGGCCTGGTGGAACTCCTCGAAGATCACCTCCTGCTGCTCCGGGGAGATGCCGGGCCCGGTGTCGCGCACTGCGACGTGGAGACGAGCGTCGTCGGTCCGCGCTGACGTGACCTCCACCTCGCCGGCTTCGGTGAACTTGAGCGCGTTGCCGACGAGGTTGACGAGGATCTGACGCACGCGCTGGCGGTCGAGCACCACTTCGGCCGGCGTGCCCGCGTCGTGCCATCCGAAGCGGATCCCCTTCTGCGCCGCGAGCGAGCGGTGCTGGGCGACGACGGTCTCGACGAGCTCCCGCGGATCGAAGGGTTCGACGTCGAGGGTGAGCTTCCCAGCCTCGATCTTGGACAGGTCCAGGATCTCGTTGATCAGCCCGAGTAGGTCCTGTCCGCCGCGTTGGACCCAGCGGAGTGACGCCTCCTGGTCGGGGTTGAGCGGACCGTCCACGCCCGCGAGGACCGCATCGGTGAAGCCGAGGATGGCGGTCATCGGCGTGCGCAGCTCATGGCTGACGTTGGCCAGGAATCGCGACTTCGCCTCGCTGGCCCGCTCGAGCGACGCATTGGTCTCGGCCAGCCGCGTGGCCAGCCGCCGCTGATCATCGAACATCGTGGCCAAGCGCTCGCTCGTGCTGTTGAGATCTCGCGCCAGGCTGCCGAACTCGTCGCGGTTCGGCACGTCGACGCGCTGGTCGAAGTTGCCGGCTGTGATGTCGGCGAGCGCTCGTTCCATCTTTCGGACCGGCAGGACGAACGACCACGAGAGGACAAATCCGAGCATCAGGGCCACGATCACGCTCACGGCCGAGAAGGCGATCACCATGCCGGTGAAGAGGTCGCGAGCAGACTGGAAGTCGGTCTGGGCGCCGGCCATGTCCTCTTTGGCGGTCGCGACGAGCGTCCCCATCGACGCCTCCAGCTTGTGCGAAGTCGGGTGCTCCTCGCTCAGGTGGACATCGGCAGCCTCGTCGATGCGGCCTTGGTCGATCAACGCCAGCACCCTCTGGCCGGACTGCCGGTAGTCCTCGTTGAGGGTCCTGACGTCCTCGTAGAACGCGGCGTTGGCCGGCTCGGCCTGCTGCAGCTCGTCCAGGAGCCGGGCGAAGGTCGCCTTGGCCTCCTCGACCCGACCGTTGTACGTGGCGGCATCGTTGGGGAGGAGCAGTGCCATCGCCCGGTAATGGCTCTGGGCCGTCACCGCATAGAGCATCTCCTGCGCCCGGCCGGCCTTCACCTGCGCATCGTCGAGCTCGATCATGCGATCGTTCATCTGCCGGATGACGAGGAGGCTGAGCAGCGCCATCGCCACGAGCAACAAGGCGCCGGTAAGAAAGCCGAAGAGCAGCTTGCGGTGGACGCCGGCTTTCACCCGAGCGACCGCATCGACAACCGGGCGCAGCCAGCCCGTGAAGCGCGGCATCTTCGGTTCGGCGGGCGTCATCACGGGGTCACGAGCCATCGCCGGGCGCCGATCTCAGCGTGCGGTCATCGGGAGCGGGACCATCTGTCGGAGCCGAATCTACGTCAGATAGTTCACGACCTCGTAGAACTCCTTCTTCGGAGTCCCCAACTGGCCAGGCAACCCGCTTGCCTCGAAGGCGTCCCACTTCTCCCGCGACGTCCAGACGTCGGTGACCCGGAACCCCCCGGGGACCTCGGTCGCCCAGTGGAACAGGCACTCCGGATCCGGATGGGACCCGCCTGGCGTTATGCCCGCGTCGCTGAGGATCTTGTTGTAGTCCTCAACCGTTGCGCCCGGGCCCTCGTACGTCAACTCCACAGCAATCGCCATGACAGCCTCCCTCTATGCGCCGTCCACCGAGTTCGTAACACGCCGCACCTACGTTGTCAAAGCTGGCGGACAGGTCGTGATCCCATTCTCGACGACGACGACAGGACGACCACCTCGGTTCTCGTCCAGAACGAGGCCCCGGCTGTTCGATCTGACCGGGGCCGCGTGCACAGAAAAGGGGGACGCCCACGCCCGCGGACGACAAGCCGGTCGTACGGCACGTCGAACGAAGCCAGGCGCGCCACGGCTTCGTCGCCGCCGTCAGCCCTCCCGCCCGGTCGTAGCGCCAGCCGACACCCCATTCGCCGCGCCCGGAGCTTCGACGGGCCTGTCAGCGACCCGATCGCTCCATCCGGACCGGCCCGCCGGCGAGGACCGACTCCGGGATCCCGACCGCAAGGTGCCACGTCCACCCGAGCAGTGCACCGAGCGCGGCGCCGGCGATCACGTCGAGCGGGAGGTGGGCACCGACGTGGACGCGGGCGAAGGCGACGACGGTCGCGAGCGTGTAGGCGACCGCGCGGTTGACCGTGCGACAGGTATGGCGAAAGGATCGCGGCGAGGGCGAACGCGACAGTTGCGTGGCCGGAGAGGAAGCCGAGCCCGTCCGTTGGGGCGCCGGCCCGGAGCTCCAGGTCCTCGAGGAGGGTGCCGGGCCGCCCTCGGTCGACCAATTCCTTGATGCCCTTCGCCAGCCACCAGCCGCCGATGCCGGCCACGATGGCGCCGACCGACGGACGCCACCGCCGCCAGGCCAGCCACGAGGCGGCGGCCACCACCAGCGGGGCGAGCACCGATCCGAGCTGCATCGGAGCCCACAGCACCGGCTCGAGCCAGTCGGGCAACCCGTAGATCGTGTTGAACAGCGACTCCTCCCACGCGGGAACCCCGTTCGTCGCCATCACCGCGGTCAGCGCGACAAGGAGCCCAGAGCCGATGACCCGCGGCAGCAGCTCGAGATGAGCGATGTGAGGGTCGGGGTCGCGAAGGTGGATCACGTCATGACGGCGACCGCTGCGTCGAGCCAGCGTTCATGCTCGGCGATTTCGGCCGATGTGTCCGACGACCAGCGGGCGAGACTTCCGTCTGGGCGGGATGTGTCTCGACAAGTCGCGACGAATCCCCGCCAGAACTGCCGGCGTCACGCGTGATCATCGTTGCTCGGCGAACGCCGACCGGGCCGCCGCGCCGCCCGCGCGGGCCCGGTCCCAGAACCCGTAGGTCCCCGGTCCGCGCAGTTCTTCGGCCGCCTCGACCACCGCGCCCGAGCGCGACGAAGGCGAACGCGCCGCCGACCGACACGCGCGCGACGCCGGCCGCGGCGAGCTCTGCGACCGGGGGGCCGCCGGGCAAGGCGAGCACGTTCACCGGCCGCTCCACGGAGTCAACGACGGCGCGGATGTCGTCGAGTTCAACGAGGCCGGGTGCGTACAGCACGTCGGCCCCCGCCTCCTGGAACGCCTGCAGCCGACTGATGGTGTCCGCTCAGGTCCTGCCGGCCGTAGAGATAGTTCTCGGCGCGAGCCGTCAGCACGAGGTGGACCGGCCCGGCATGGGCCGCCTCGGCCGCCGCGGCCACTCGCTCGGCGGCGATGCGCCAGCTCGTAGATCGGATCCTCGCGATCGCGCGTGAAGTCCTCGATGGAACACCCGGCCAGTCCGGTGTCGACGGCGAGCGCGACGGTGTCGGCGACGCCAGCCGGCGCGCCGGCGAAGCAGTCCTCCAAGTCAGCCGAAACGGGTACGTCGGTGGCGGCGACGATCGACGCCGAGTGAGCCAACGCCTCGTCCCGCGAAACGGCTCCATCGCGCCGGCCGAGCGTGGCCGCGAACCCGCTGCTGGTCGTGGCCAAGGCTTCGAAGCCGAGCGAGGCGAGCAGCCTCGCCGAACCTTGGTCCCATGCGTTCGCCATCAGCAGCGGCGAACCCTTTCGATGGGCATCGAGGAATCGTGACGCCTTCTCCTGCTGCTCACTCACCCGACTCGACGGTAGCCCTCGTCCGCCCGCGATGGACCGGTGCTTATCCGGCGCGACGACCCTTCGCCGCCCGTCGCGATGCCTCGAGGCCCGCCGCCTTGTTCGGAGCGCCTTCGTCGGGGAGATGCGTCAGGTCCTCGACATCCACGACGCCAGGCTCGCAGGCCAGCGCACTGACCACGCGTTGGGCGTCGGCCCGGCTGCCCACCTCGCCGCGCACGCGCACGACGCCGTCGACCACCTCGGTGGTGAGCTGGTCCGTCGAACCTTGGAGTCGACCCAGCACGCCACGGAGATGACCGGCGAGAAGGCGGTCATCCACGGGCTCGAAGCGGCCCCGGCCCAGTGATCGCATGGCGCGGCCCTTCATACGGCCGAGCTCGTATCGGGCTCGCTTCCCGGCCGACCGCGCCCCACGCTTGCCGACGGCAAGCAGTTGATCTCGAAGGCGGGCCCGTCGAGCGCGGCCGAGATCGGGATCGAAGAAATAGGTGGTCGTTGCGCCGAGCGCCGCTCCCTTGGCGAGCTTCAGTGTCGATCGCAGCATGTTCTTCCCTTTCCGGTTCTGCTCGGAGAGATACCCGTGATTGCGATCTCGGACACACGCGCCCGCGCGAAAAGGGTATGTCGGTGCGGTGCTGCTGGGTAGAGGAAGAATCGAACATTGGAGGTGAACAATGCTGAGGATGAAGCTCGGTGCCTTGCTCGGATTTGCGCTCGGCTGGGCCGTAGGAACTGGCAAGGCGAAGCAGTTCTGGGAGGAGTTGCAGGGCAAGCCCGCGAACTCGCCCGCCACCGGAACCCAGCGCGATCAATCTGCGTTCGGTGATGTCACGAGCCGTCGTAGCCAGGAGGCTGCTGCTGGTTCGTAACCCGGCAATGGGCGACCTGAGTGAACTCGATCGGGCGTCCGTTGGCGAAAACGCCGTACTCGCTGCCGTCGGAGCGGTTTCGGCATTCGTGGTCACGGGAACGCTCGACCTGACTGCGGACGCGGGCTCGACCAACGGAGGATCAACGGGTGTTCCACCAAGTGGACCCGACCGCAGGGAGCCAGCGGATGCCGACGCCACCCAGTGACGACGACGTCATGGCGGCGTTCGCCCGGCTGCGGGAGCGACCGGACCGATCGCTCCGGAATCGACTCGTCGAGGATCATCGGTGGCTGGCCGAGTTCTGCGCCCGACGGCTGTCACGCCGCGGTGAGCCACTCGACGATCTTGTCCAGGTCGCCCTTCTCGGGTTGGTGAAGGCGGTGGATCGGTTCGATCCCCAGTTCGGCGTGCCCTTCAGGGCCTACGCCTCGAAGACGATGCGTGGCGAGCTCCGCCGCCACTACCGCGATCACACCTGGGCGTTGAAGGTCCCGCGCCGGATGAAGGACCTTTCCGTCGGCACCTCGGCCGTGGTCGACCGGCTCACCCAGCGGCTCGGGCGGACGCCGACGGTCACTGATCTCGCGCTCGAGCTGGGCGTCGGCGAGGACGAGGTCGTCGAGGCGTTGACGGCTTCGGCGGGCTACCGGACGTGCTCGCTCGAAGGTCCTCCGGTCGCGAGGATCGCGCCGACCCGGCCGAGCTGGGTGTGGAGGATGCCGAGCTGGCGCTGGCCGAAGTACGTCCTGACGTCGCCCGCATGCTGGCCACGCTGCCGGCCCGACAGCGCGCCGTGATCTATCTGCGCTTCTACCGCCAGATGACCCAGCAGGAGATCGGTGACCGGCTCGGGCTGAGCCAAGTGCACATCTCACGGTTGCTGCGGTCGGCGCTGGAATCCCTCCGCGTCACCCACGCGGAGCAGTGGCAGGCCGCCTGACGACGGTGGTGTCTGTCTCGGGACCCGGGCGGGTATCGACGTCCGCGACGAACTGGACGGAGGTGACGAAGATGCCCAGAGCATGGTCGAACAAGCGTGAGCGTCAGTACCGGCACATCCGCGAAGGCCTGGTGGAACGCGGCCGGAGCGAGGACACGGCGGAGGAGATCGCCGCCCGCACCGTGAACAAGGAGCGGGCTCGATCGGGTGAGGCCAGAGCGTCGAGCCCGTTGTCGAGGAAGGACGTCTCGTCGGGGCGCCGGGGCGGCCTGCGTTCGCACCGCGGACCCGGTGGCCGCACGAAGGCCCAGCTGTACGAGGAGGCGCGGCGCAAGCACATCAAGGGGCGCTCCACGATGACCAAGGCCCAGCTCGCCCGGGCCGTCGGCCGGTAGCCGCGGCTCGCACCTCCGCTCGGCACCTCTGCTGTAAACACGCGCGACTCGGCGGACTGTGCAACAGTCCGTGTTCCAGGGATGAGAGGGGCGTGCGATGGCGGCAACGGTGGACGGGGCGAAGCTCGAGCAGCTCATGGGCCAGATGGTCGGGCACATGACCGGCACGGCGTTGTGCTACGGGATCTGGGTCGGGGACGAGCTCGGGCTCTACCAAGCGCTGGGCGGAGCGGGACCCCTGTCCGCCGACGAGGTGGCCGCCAAGTCCTCATGCCACCCGCGCCTCGTCCGCGAGTGGCTCGACGGACAGGCAGCGGGCGGCCTGATCGAGTACGACAGCGATGCCGACCGCTACGAGCTGTCGCCCGAGGCCGAGGCGGCGCTCGCCGACGAGGACTCCCCGTCTTCGTCGCCCGGGCGATGAACGCGTTCGGCGCGATGTTCATGGACATCGACAAGGTGACGGGCGCGTTCCGTGGTGACGGCGCGCTGAGTTGGGGCGACCACGACCCACGCCTCTTCGCCGGCACCGAGTGGTTCTTCCGGACCGGCTATCGCGCGGAGCTCCCGGGCTGGATCGCCGCCCTCGAGGGTGTCGCCGACAAGTTCCGCGGCTGGCGGCACCGTCGCCGACGTCGGCTGTGGGCACGGGGCCTCGGTCGTCGTCGTCGCGCAGGCCTACCCCGACGCGAGGATCACTGGCTTCGACTTCCACGCCCCCTCGATCGAGACGGCTCGTCGTCGCGCCGAGGAGGCGGGCGTTGCCGAAGTCACCTCGTTCGCGGTTGCCGACGCCACGGGCTACGACGGCAGCTTCGACCTGATTTGCTTCTTCGACTGCCTGCACGACATGGGCGACCCGGTTGGCATCGCCCGTCATGCGCTCGCCCACCTCGAACCGGACGGGACCGTGCTCCTGGTCGAGCCGTTCGCCCTCGCCGACCGGGTCGACGAACATCCGCGACAACCCCATGGCGCCACTGCTGTACACGGCGTCGTCAGCGATCTGCACGCCGAACTCGCTGTCGCAAGAGGTCGGCCTCGGCCTCGGTGCGCAGGCCGGCGAGGACCGGCTGCGCGAGGTGTTGGAGGGCGCCGGTTTCAGCCGGTTCCGGCGCGTCGCTGAGACGCCGCTGAACCTCATCCTCGAAGCCCGCCCGTGACGTCTGTGGGTCTACGACGCTGCACTTCCTGGTCGACGGCGACGGGCCACTGTGCCTGGTGATGCACGGCGGGCTGGGCGTTGACCATCAGCTGTACCGCTCGCCCCGCTCGCCCGCAATGGTGCTCGAGGTGCCCGGTGCGCCTCGCGTACGGTCGGCTCGACGTGTTCATGGACACTTCCCGTGGGTCGAGGAGCCGGACCGCTTCTTCGACACGACGGAGAGATGGCTGACGTGACGCTGACCGAGATACAGGCGCGGCTCTGCGAGCAGTCGCGGTGGGACTTCTCCGACCTACGGGCCTTGTTCGTCAGCTGCACGCTCAAGCGCTCGCCGGAACCGTCCAACACCGAGGGCCGACATCCTCGTTTTGTGCACGCCCATCTGGCTCGGTGAGAAGTCGTCGATCTGCACGCACGTGATCGAGCGGCTCTACGGCAACAGCCACCTTCTCAATTCCGCCGGCCAGTACGCCTACTACGGCCGGGTCGGAGGGTGTCTCGTCACCGGCAACGAGGACGGGGTGAAGCATTGCGCGATGAACGTCCTCTACTCGCTGCAGCACCTCGGCTACGTGGTCCCACCGCAGGCCGACGCCGGTTGGATCGGCGAGGCGGGGCCCGGTCCGTCGTACCTCGACCCGGGTTCGGGCGGGCCCGAGAACGACTTCACCAACCGCAACACCACGTTCATGACGTGGAACCTGCTGCATCTCGCCCGGATGGCTCGCGGACGCCGGCGGGTTTCCCGCCCACGGCAACCAGCGCTCGGAATGGGACGCCGGCTGCCGCTTCGACTTCCCGAACCCTGACTATCGATAGGCTTCGCCGCCGCTCCGCGGTCAGGGCTCGCGCCACCGCCGGTACAACCGCACCAGTTCGTCGCGGATCTCGGGCGCGATCGAGTCGGGTTCGATGCGGCCCACGGCGTCGATCGTCACCCGCATCTGGGCGAGGTACTCCTCGCAATCGGGGCAGTCGGCCAGGTGCGCCTCGAACCGCTCTCGGTCGCGGGTGGAGAGCGCGCCCTCGAGGTAGTCGGTCACGAGCTCGACGGCCTGCCGGCAGGCGAGGCGGCGGCGGAACATCGTCAGTCCCTCCCCAGTTCCTGCTCGAGTCGGTGTCGAAGGCGGGACCGGCCGCGGTGCAGCAGCACCCGCTGGTTGCCATCGGTGACGCCAAGGAGGGCGCACGCGTCCTCGGCCGCAAGTCCCTCGATGTCGCGCAGACAGCACGACCTGTCGCTGAGCGTCCGGCAGGTCGTCGAGACCTCTGGAGATCGCCGCCACGGCATCGGCCGCGACGAGGCGTTCGAGCACATCGTCGGTCCAGGACGTCGGGGGATCGGACCAGTGGCCATCGGCGGCGAACCGCGCTGGCGCCACCGCCGGATCCGCTCCGAGCGCGACCGCGTGGCGGCGCTCGCGGACTCCAGCGCTGCGAGCCCGGTTGACGAGGATGCGGAACAGCCAGGTCTTGAGCGACGATCGACCCTCGAAGCGATCGATGCCGCGCACGACACCGAGCCACGTCTCCTGGACGACTTCCTCGGCGACCGAGCGACTGGGCACGAACGTGTTGGCGAGTCGAAGCAGCGACGTGTGATAGCGGTCGACGAGAGCCACGAATGCGTCCTCGTCACCCCGGCGAAGCCGAGCGACCAGCTCGGCGTCGTCCCCCACGACGGCTCATCGTATGCAGCCGCCCGCAGCCGACGCTCACGGGCGGAGGTTCTTCGGTAACACTCCTTGCAGTCGTCGACGCCGGTAGCGGCGTTACGCGGCCGGAGGCTACAGAATCGGGTCGTCATGACGAGTGGGCACGACAGCACCTCCGTGGACCCCAACCCGGTGAAGCGACATCGTCGCGTGTGGTGGGTGGTCGCCGCGATCGTGCTCGTCGTGCTGGCCACGGGAGCGGTCGCGGCCTTCCTGGTCCTCCGCGAGTCGACGACCGCCGTCGACGTCGACGGAAGCGGTCGGCGACTTCCGTCGCGAGGAGCGGGCGAACGACGGAAGGCCGACGACGGCGTCGGGGAACACCGTGTCGACCACTTCGGCCGCGACGTCGCCTCCATCGACGACGCCGGGGTCGACCACTTCGACCACGACCATCCCCGTGCCCGGATCGGGAGTGCCGGAACCGGGTGTGTACACCTACGCCACCACGGGCCGCGAGTCGATCGACGCGCTCGATGGGCGCAGCCACCGGTACCCCGAGACGTCGACGATCACGGTGACCCACGAAGGGTGCGGCGCGGTCTCGAGGTGGCGACCGCTGCGCGAGCGATGGGACGCGATGAGCGTCTGCCCGTCCGCCCGCGGTCAGGAGCTCCGGGTCGACCGCAACCACCATGAGTTCTTCGGCATCGGCGACACACGCGAGTTCGTCTGTGAACCGGGCGCCCTCTTCTTCCCGGCGACGATGGCGCCCGGGACCACGTGGGCAGACCGGTGCAGCACCGACGACGTCGACGTCGTGCGCACCGGAACGATCCTCGGCACGAGCGAACTCGTGGTCGGCGGAACACCGGTGACGGTGCTCGGCTTCGAGATTCACGAAGCGATCTCGGGCGCCTCCACCGGAACGACGGAACGAACCGTGCACGTCGTTCCGGACACCGGGCTGACCGTCGAGCTCCAAGTAGCGGTCGACGTGCGCAACGACAGCCCGCTCGGCGACGTTCACTACATGGAGCGGTACCGGATCCGGCTCACGTCGCTCGTCCCGCGCCGTTAGCCGCGGGCGCTCAACCCCGCTGTGCGGCGATGATCTGGTCCCACGCCCTGGCGGTCGTTGTGCGGCCTTGGCGTCGCCACCGGTAGTAGTGCCACTCGATGACCAGTCGCTGCCCCGTCCTCGGTGAGTGCAACACGATGTCGTCGACCCGACCCTCGGCGTCGAGGTCGGCGGCGACGATCCGCTTGTAGCGCGGCAGCCACGTGCCTGACCGCCGCCATCTCGGGCGGAACCCGTCCCACGACGTCATCTGCCATGCTCCGGAGGCGGACTGCCGGATGAGCATGTCGTTCAGTTCGCCGTCGCTGTCGAAGTCGCCGACGACGAATTGGTTGTAGGCGGTCGGACCACGTGTGCTCCCACTTGACCGAGGGGACGAACGCGCTCCACGAGACGATCCGGAACCGATCCGCTCTCGCGGTCGCGGAGGAACATCTCGTCGAGGCGGTTGTCCTCGTCGAAGTCGCCGACCCGGATCGTGTCGAAGCCGATCGGCCAGCTGCCACTGCCGCGGCATCTGCGGGCCCGCGGCCGACCATGACGTGACGAGCCACGCGCCGCTGTGCACGTCCCATTGCAACAGGTCGTCCTGGCGACGGTCGCCGTCCCAGTCGCCCGGGACGATCTGGTCCCAGTTCGTCCCCCAGCGTCCACTGGACGTCGTCCGCCTCGGGGCGGCCGCGACGAGGTCACGAGCCAGTCGCCGGTGTCCCGGTCCCAGCGCAGGAGGTCGTCGCCCACGCGGTCGGAGTCGAAGTCCCCGGCCACGACGACGTCCCAGCGCTTGCCTCCAGAAGCCCGCGCGACGGGGGGTCGAGCGGTAGTTGAACCACGACTGCGTCATCCGCCGACCGCGTGTCGTTGTCCCACCACAACAGCCCGTTCGTCTTGGGCGCGATCACGGGCGTCCCACCCCAGTAGGAGGTGCGACCCCGGGCGCCGCGGAGCGTGAGGTCGATGTGGACGTGGTCGAAGTGACCGATCCCGCACTCGGCGCATCCTCCGCACGCGAGACCACGCCGCGGTCGTCGTCGGTGTTCCAGCAGCGATCCCGCCAGAGGATCTGTTGGACGCCGAGCCGGCGGGCGTTGGCGCTGTAGTTGCCCGCTGGCGTCGGGAGCCAGGAGCCAGTTGACCACGGCGTCGCCACGAGTCTCGCGTGGACATCAGGTCGAGGGCTCGGCCCTGGGCGTGGTTGCTCCAGCACGTGCTGAAGAACCTCGGGTTGGCTGGCGGGCTGACGAGGGTGCCGTTGCAGTCGGGCTCCTCGGCGGCGTTCCAGCGCTCGCGGCAGGCGTACAGCGTCCCGGCCGAACCGCCGAAGCGCCGCTGCAGCTCGACGAACGCCCGCGCCGTGCCCCGCCGCAGCCGCCCGAAGCAGACGTCCCGTGCGTATCCCTTCGTGCGTTGTGGGTCGTAGCGGAAGTCGTCCACCGGACCGACCGCGAGCGGCGTCGGCGATCGCCTCGCCGGGCGTCGTGGAGACGCCCGCCGCGGCGAGCTGCGCCTCGACGTCGAGCGCCGGCACCGCCCGGTCCTGCCCCTCGCCCCCGTGCCGTCCGGTCGGTCCGGGGCCGCACCGGCGGGAGGAGCCTCGCCGAGCGACGAGCAGGGTGGTGACGGTCAGGGTGAGGACGGCCGCCCGACCGCCGCGGGAGCAGCGCATCGGACGGGAATGTTACGCGATCGATGACGACGCGATCTGGGCGCGGCCGGTCAATACCGTGGCCACTGTGACCGCCGGCATCACGCTCAGCGAACTCGCCGGGGACCCCCACCCGCACCTGGCCCGTCTGCGCGCGCTCGCCCCGGTGGCCTGGGTGCCCGCGATCGGCGGGTTCGTCGTCACCGGGCGCGCCGCCGCGCTGGACGTGCTCCGCGATCCGGAGACGTTCACGGTCGCCGATCCGCGCTTCTCGACCGCCCAGGTCGTCGGGCCGAGCATGCTGTCGCTCGACCACGCCGAGCACGACCGCCACCGGGCGCCGTTCGCGCCGGCGTTCCGGCCGCGTGAGGTGGCGGCCCGGTTCGGTGGGTTCATCCACGAGCAGGTCGATCGGCGACTAGCGGCGATCACCGATCCGGCCGACGATCGTGCCGCCGAGCTGCGCGACCGAGCTCGCCGCGCCGCTCGCCGCCTCGGTGGTCGCCCAGAGTCTCGGGCTCGACGGGAGCGACGAGGCGGTCGTCGCCCGGCTGGTCGGGTGGTACCGCGACATCGTCGCCTCGGTCTCCGGGATCGCGGCCGGCGCCGCACCGACGGCGGCAGGAGCGGAGGCGATGGGCGCCCTCGGCGATCACCTCCGGGCGCACATCGAGGACGCTCACCGCCGGAACGCTCACCGGCGACGAGGCGATCTCGAACGCCGCCGTGATCATGTTCGGCGGGATCGAGACGACCGAGGGCCTGATCCTCAACGCGCTGTGGCATCTGCTCACCGACCCCGACCGCGCTGGACGGAGGTCACGGCGCAGCCGGACCTCGCCTCCGCCGCGGTGGAGGAGTCGCTGCGCCTCGAGCCCGCGGCCACCCGGGTGGATCGCTACGCGACGCGGGCGACGCGGGTCGCCGGGACCGCGATCGGCGCGGGCGACCTCGTCGTCGTCTCGCTCGCCGGCGCCAACCGCGATCCGGCCGAGTTCCCGGACCCGGACCGGTTCGATCTGCACCGTCCCAACGTGCGCCGCCATCTCGCCTTCGCCGCTGGACCCCACGTCTGCATCGGGATGGATCTCGCCCGCCTCGAGGCCCGCGAAGCGGTCATCGGCGTGCTCGCCCGGCTGCCCGGCCTCCGTCTCGCCGACGGCGCGGTCCGCCCCGACGGGACTGGTCTTCCGCAAGCCCGATCGCCTCCCGGTCCGCTGGACCTGACGCCCTACCATGACGCCCGTGCCGAGCGAGACGATCCGCAGCCCGCTGACGACGAAGCTGGCCGGGTTCGGCACCACGATCTTCGCCGAGATGTCGGCGCTGGCGGTCGCCACCGGCGCGATCAACCTCGGTCAGGGGTTCCCCGACACCGACGGCCCGCCGGAGGTGCTCGAAGCCGCCATCGACGCGATCCGGGCCGGCATCAACCAGTACCCGCCGGGCACCGGACTCCCCGTCCTGCGCGAGGCGATCGCCCGCCACCAGCAGCGCTTCTACGGCCTCACCCACGACCCCGACTCCGAGGTGCTGGTCACCGCCGGGGCGACGGAGGCGCTCGCCGGAGCGCTGCTCGGGATGCTCGACGACGGCGACGAGGTCGTCGTCTTCGAGCCGATGTACGACAGCTACCAGGCGTGCATCGCCCTGGCCGGGGCCCGGGCGGTCCCGGTGCTGCTGCGGCCGCAGGCGTCCGGCGGCTACTCCTTCGATCCCGACGAGCTGCGCCAGGCGATGAGCGCCCGCACCCGCCTGATCCTGCTCAACACCCCGCACAACCCGACGGGCAAGGTGTTCGACCGTCGGCGAGCTGGAGACCATCGCCTCCCTGGCGATCGAGCACGACGTCGTGGTCGTCACCGACGAGGTCTACGAGCACCTCGTGTTCCCCGGCGCCACCCACGTCCCGATCGCCACCCTGCCGGGCATGGCCGGGCGCACCCTCACGATCTCGTCCGGCGGCAAGACGTTCAACACCACCGGGTGGAAGATCGGGTGGATGTGCGGCCCGGCCCCGCTGGTGGCCGCGGCGCGCACCGCCAAGCAGTTCCTCACCTACGTCAACGGGGCGCCGTTCCAGCCCGCCATCGCGGCCGGGCTCGACCTCGGCGACGACTACTACGCCGCCCTCGCCGCCGACCTGACGACGAAGCGCGACCATCTCGTCGCCGCGCTCGACACCGCCGGGTTCACCGTCTTCCAGCCCCAGGCGACGTACTTCACCACCGTCGACATCCGGCCGGTCCAGCCCGACGGTGACGGCATGGCCTTCTGCCGCGCCTTGCCGGAGCGGTGCGGCGTCGTCGCCGTCCCCAACGAGGTCTTCTACGCCCGCCCCGAGCACGGCCGCCACCTCGTCCGCTTCGCCTGCTGCAAGCGCCTCGACGTGCTGGACCGCGCCGCCGAGCGGCTCGCCGGGCTCAACGCGAAAGGAGCGTCGTCGTGACCGACGTGCGCGTCGCCGCGGTGCAACACGACATCGTCTGGAACGACCGCGAGGCCAACTTCGCCCACCTCGCCCCGATGATCGCCGCCGCCGCCGGCGCCGGAGCTGGGCTCGTCGTGGCCACCGAGACGTTCTCCACCGGCTTCGCCGTCGACGTGCCCGACCTCGGCGAACCCGAGGGCGGCCCGTCGTCGCAGTTCCTCCAGGCGCAGGCCGCCGAGCACGGGGTGTGGGTCGGCGGCACCTGCCCCGAGATCCCCGCCGACGCGCCTGCCGACGACCAGCGCCCGTACAACAGCTTCGTGCTCGCCGGCCCGGACGGCACGGTGCACCGCTACCGCAAGATCCACCCGTTCAGCTACGGGGGCGAGGAGAAGCACTTCCGCGCCGGCGGCGAGCTGATCACGGTCGACATCGCCGGACTGCGGGTCAGCCCGCTGGTGTGCTACGACCTGCGCTTCGCCGACGAGTTCTGGCAGCTCGCCGCGAGCACCGACCTCTACCTCGTCCCCGCCAACTGGCCCGAGCAACGCCGGCAGCACTGGACCGCGCTGCTGCAGGCGCGGGCGATCGAGAACCAGGCGTACGTCGTCGGGGTCAACCGGGTGGGCGAGGGTGGCGGACTTCGGTACAGCGGCGACAGCCGCATCGTCGATCCAGTCGGCGAGCTGCTCGCCACCGCCGCCCAGACCGAGACGATCCTGCTGGCCGACATCTCCGCCGAGCGCGTGGGCGACGTCCGCGACCGCTTCCGCTTCCTCCAGGACCGCCGCTGATTTCCGTTCTGTCGTTTGGAATGCTCGGAATCGGGCCGGTTCCGAACGACGAGAGCCACCGATAGCGTCGCCGACGGTGTCTCTCGTCTCCGCGCGCGGCCTCGTAAAGCGGTTCGGCGAGTTCACCGCCGTCGATCACATCGACGTCGAGGTCCGGCGCGGCGAGGCGTTCGGCTTCCTCGGCCCCAACGGCGCCGGCAAGTCGTCCACGATGCGGATGATCGGCTGCACGTCACCGGTCACCGAAGGGACGTTGCAGGTGTTCGGCCTCGACCCGGCGACCGACGGACGGCGGATCCGCGCCCGCCTGGGCGTGGTGCCGCAGGCCGATCAGCTCGACAACGAGCTGACGGTGGAGGAGAACCTCGTCATCTACGGGCGCTACTTCGACATCCCGCGCGCCGAGTGCAAGCGGCGGGCGGCCGAGCTGCTCGAGTTCATCCAGCTGAGTGAGCGGGCGAAGAGCAAGGTCGATCCGCTGTCCGGCGGGATGAAGCGGCGGCTCACGATCGCCCGCTCGCTGATCAACGACCCGGAGCTGCTGCTCCTCGACGAACCGACCACCGGCCTCGACCCGCAGGCGCGCCACGTCCTGTGGGACCGGCTGTACCGGCTCAAGCAGCAGGGGGTCACGCTCGTCCTCACGACCCACTACATGGACGAGGCCGAGCAGCTCTGCGACCGGCTGGTGGTGATGGACAAGGGGCGGATCGTCGCCGAGGGCTCGCCGCGCGACCTGATCGCCGAGCACTCGACGAAGGAGGTGCTCGAGCTCCGGTTCCCGGCCGGCACCAACGAGACGCACGCGCCGGCGGTCGACGACATCGGCGAGCGCACCGAGGTCCTGCCCGACCGCATCCTCATCTACGCCGACGACGGCGAGAAGGCGCTCGTCACCGTGCACGACCGTGGCGTCACCCCCGAGAGCGCGCTGGTCCGTCGCAGCAGCCTCGAGGATGTCTTCCTGCACCTCACCGGCCGCTCCCTCATCGACTGCATGAGTACGCCTGCGGCGGTCCGGGTGTGGGAGAGCAACCTCGCCGTCTACAAGCGGATCTGGAAGTCGAACCTGCTCGGCAGCTTCGTGCAGCCACTGCTCTACCTCCTCGGCATGGGGGTCGGCGTGGGCTCGCTCGTCGACCAGTCGACGTCGTCGACCGAGCTGCTCGGCGGCGTCGAGTACTTCGCCTTCCTCGCCCCCGCCCTCATCGCCACCACGGCGATGATCGTCGTCGCCCAAGAAGCGATGTGGCCGGTGATGGACGGGTTCATGTGGAGCAACGCCTACTGGGCGATGACGGCGACGCCGCTGCGGCCGAGCGAGGTCGCCGCCGGCGTCGGGCTCTGGCACGCCACGCGGGCGGCGTTGTCGGCCGTCGGGGTCGCGGCCGTGCTCGTCGCTGTTCCCGTCGACGCGATCGTGGGGCCTGCTCGCGGCGGTCCCGTTCGCCGTGCTGACCGGGCTGGCGTTCGCCCTGCCGATCTCGGCGTGGTCGGCGAGCCGGGAACACACCGATCAGTCGTTCCCGGCGATCATGCGGTTCGGGATCGTCCCGATGTTCCTGTTCGCGGGGGCGTTCTACCCGGTCGACCAGCTCCCGGGCTGGCTCCAACCGGTCGCCTACGTGACCCCGCTCTGGCACGGCGTCGAGCTGTGCCGCGGCGCCGTGCTCGGCACCCTCGGCGCGGCCGCCGCGGCGGTGCACATCGCCTATCTGGGCGCGATCGCGCTGGCCGGCTTCCTCGTCTGCCGGGCCATGTTCACGCGGCGGTTGCGGCGATGACCACCGCGACGCTCCGGGCGGCCACCGGCGGCCTGCGCATCCTCCCGCCCGAGTTGGTCGCCGCCCGGCGGCCGCAGCGGATGCTCGAGCGGGCGGTGATGGTCAACCGGCGGACGTGGCTGATCATCGTCAGCGGGTTCTTCGAGCCGCTCTTCTACCTCTTCTCGATCCGCATCGGCTTCGGCGACCTCGTCGGTGACATCACCGTCGGCGGGCAGAGCATCCCGTACGCCGAGTTCGTCGCGCCGGCGCTGATGGCCTCGTCGGCGATGAACGGCGCCGTCTACGACTCGACGATGAACGTGTTCCACAAGCTGAAGCACGACCGGCTCTACGACACGGTGCTGTCGACGCCGATGGTGCCGGCCGACGTCGCCCTCGGTGAGATCGGCTGGGCCGTGGCGCGCGGGTTCATCTACTCGATCGCGTTCCTGCTCTCGATGTGGGCGCTGGGCATGGTCGGCTCACCCTGGATGGTGCTCTCGCTCCCGATCTGCGTGCTGATCGGGTTCGCCTTCGCCGCGATCGGGATGGCCTGCACGACCTACATGCGATCGTGGGCCGACTTCGAGTACGTCACCGCGGTGACCCTGCCGCTGTTCCTGTTCTCGGCGACCTTCTATCCGTTGTCCAGCTACGGCAGTTGGGCGTGGGTCGTGCAGCTCAGCCCGCTGTACCACGGCGTCGCCCTCGTCCGGGCCGTCAACCTCGGCCAGTTCGAGTGGGCCATGCTCGGCCACGTCGCCGTGCTGGCCGGGTTGGCGCTGTTCGGCATCGTCGTCGCCGCCCGCCGCATCTCCTCGCTCTGCTGAAGTGACGCGCCGTTCTCCGGAGTTGCTGATCGCGCCTGTGATCCCAGGCTGTCGCTCAGAACCGGTACGCCCTAGCCTGAGTGCGTGTTCGACCCGGGCTGTCCTGACGCGGATGAGCCGCACCGGAAGTAGTGTCGCCGGTCACGGGCGGCGCGTTTCGTGAGAAAGGAACGCTCCCAATGAGCTTCATCGACAAGGCGAAGGACGTCGCGGACGACGTCAAGGACAAGACCGTCGACATCGTCGACAAGATCGGGGAGAAGATCCCGGATTCCGTGAAGGACACGGCGGGGGACTTCAAGGACAAGGCCGGCGAGCTGGTCGACAAGGTCAAGGAGCGGCTCGGCTTCGGCGACGAGAAGAGCGACGCCGAGGAGGCGGTTGCGGACGCCACGGACGCCGCCAAGGACGCCGCCGACGATGCTGCCGATGCGGCCAAGGACGCCGCCGCCGACGTGGCCGACGCGGCCAAGGACGCC
This sequence comes from uncultured Acidimicrobiia bacterium, assembly GCA_963839695.1. GTDB lineage: Bacteria > Actinomycetota > Acidimicrobiia > Acidimicrobiales > Ilumatobacteraceae > JALZMG01. The sequence continues at coordinate 40,979 of CAWIVW010000006.1, forward strand.
GCCTCCGACAAGTAGGCGGAGCCGGTCAGGCCGGGTCCGACGCGGGCTCGGTCGAACGCGTCCCAACCTGCGGCGCGGACGGCGGCACCGTCGTGCGTCGAGGGCCGGACCGACCCACCGCACCGCGCCCGGGGTCTCGCTGAGTCCGGCGATCAGCCCCTGCATCGGAGTTCCGTCGACCTCGACGATGGTCCCGCGCGCGAGGTAGTGCGGGTCGGCGGCGATGTCGGCCATGTCCATCACCGGCCCGGCCGCGGCGTGGGCGGCCGTGAACGCGGCGAGCACCTCGTCGGCGGTGCGCTCGGCACACCACGCCGCCATCGCCGCCTCGAGCTCGTCGCGATGCTCGGCCCGCCCGGCGAACGTCGCGAACCGCCGGTCGCCTGACAGCCCGAGCAGCTCGAGCACGCGAACGGCGACCGAATCGCTGCTCGTCGAAACCGCGACCCACCGCCCGTCCGCGCACCGGTAGGTCCCGCGGGGCACCGTGTACGGAAGCCCGGCGCCGAGCCGCGGCTGCTGCTCGCCGGTGAGCCCGTACAGCGTCGGCAGCGGACCCATCAGGTGGAACATCGTCTCGAGCAGGTTGACGTCGACGACCTGCCCGACGCCGCTGTGGAGGGCGACCATCGTGGCGAACGCGGCGGCGAGGCCCGGTGACCTCGTCGGTGAGCGCGATCGGCGGGAGCAGCGGCTGGCCGTCGGGCTCGCCGTTGATCGCGGCGAAACCCGACATCGCCTCGGCGATCGTCGCGAATCCCGGCCGCTCGGCGTACGGGCCGGACTGACCGAAGCCGGTGACGCGGGTGACGACCAGGTCGGGGTTGCGGCCGTGGAGGACGTCGGGTCCGAGCCCGAGTCGCTCGAGCGTGCCGGGACGGAAGTTCTCGACCACCACGTTGGCGTCGTCGACGAGGCGGAGCAGCGTGTCGACGTCGGCGCGGTCCTTGAGGTCGAGCACGACCGCCCGCTTGTTGCGGTTGGCGAGCTTCCACCACATGCCCTCGCCGTCGCGGTCGTCGCGCCAGGCCATCGAGCGCAGGCTGTCGCCGCCCGGTCGCTCGACCTTGATCACGTCGGCGCCGAAGTCGGCGAGGTACCTGGCGCAGTTCGGGCCGGCGATGACCGTCGACAGGTCGATCACCCGGACGTCGGCGAGCGGCAGCCGGTCGCTCGCTCACGCCGCCGGCTCGGTCGGCTCGGCGACTGGGTCGCCGTCGACCACCGGTGACCGCACGAGGTCACCGGCGCGGAGCTGGGCCGCGTAGCGACCGTCCCGGGCGACCAGCTCGGCGTGGGTGCCGAGCTCGACGATCCGCCCGCCGTCGAGCACGGCGATCCGGTCGGCGCCGCGGATCGTCGACAGCCGGTGGGCGATGACGACCGCGGTGCGGCCGTACAGCGCCGTCTCCAGCGCCGCCTGCACCTGGACCTCGTTGTCGTTGTCGAGGTGGCTGGTCGCCTCGTCGAGGATCATCACGGCCGGATCCTTCAACAACAGCCGAGCGATCGCCAAGCGCTGCTTCTCGCCACCCGACAGCCGGTAGCCACGTTCGCCGACGACGGTGTCGAAGCCGTCGGGGAGCGCGGTGATCGTGTCGAGGATCCGCGCCGACCGGCACGCCTCGACGAGCTCGGCGACGCTGGCGTCGGGCTTGGCGTAGCGCAGGTTGTCGCCGATCGACTCGTGGAACAGGTGGGGGTCCTGGGCGACGACGCCGACCGCTGCCCGCAGCGAGTCGAGCGTGAGGTCGCGGACGTCGTGGCCGTCGACGCGCACCGCGCCGGCCGTCGCGTCGTAGAGGCGGGGGATCAGCGACACGAGCGTGGTCTTGCCGGCGCCGGACGCACCGACGAGGGCGACGGTCTCGCCGGGCATGATGTCGAGGCTCACCCCGTCGAGCACGTCCCGGTCCGGGTCGTGGTCCGGGGTGCGCTGCTCGAGCGAGAGGATCGCCGTATCCGCCGCCGGCGGATACCGGAAGCGCACGGCGTCGAAGGTCACCCGTCCCGGTCGGGTCGACGAGATCGACCGCCCCGGGGCGCTCGCTGATCGCTTCGGGCGCGTCGAGGACCTCGAAGACCCGCTCGAAGCTCACCATCGACGTCATCAGGTCGACCCTCGCGTTGGTGAGCCCGGTCAAGGGCTGGTACACGCGGGTGACGAGGGCGGCCAGCGCCACCAGGGTGCCGGTGGTCATCTGGTCGGACACGACGAGGTGGGCGCCGACGCCGTAGATCGCGGCGGCACCGACGGCGCCGACGAGACCGAGGGCGACGAAGAACACCCGGCCGTACATCGCCGAGCGGATGCCGGTGTCACGAACGCCTCTGGCCCGCCGCTCGAAGGCGGCATCCTCGCGCCGGTGGTCGCCGAACAGCTTGACGAGGATCGCCCCCGCCACGTTGAAGCGCTCGGTCATCTGGGTGTTCATCGTGGCGTTGTGCTGCATCTGCTCGCGGGAGATGTCCTGCAACCGGCGCCCGACGCGGCGGGCCGGGATGACGAACAGCGGGAGCACGACGAGCGCCATCAGGGTGATCCGCCACTCGAGGGCGAGCATCGCGATGAGCGCGGTGACGAGCACGACGACGTTGCTGACCACGCTGCCGAGCGTGCTCGTGACTGCGGTCTGGGCGCCGATGACGTCGTTGTTGAGCCGCGACGTGAGTGCGCCGGTGGGGGTACGGGTGAAGAAGGCGACCGGCATCCGCTGGACCTTGGCGAACAGGGCCCGCCGCAGGTCGTAGATCAGCCCTTCGCCGACCCGGGCACTGCACCAGCGCTGGACGATCTGCAGGGCGGCATCGCCGATGGCGGCGAGCACAGCGGCGCCGGCGAGCAAGGTGATCATCGTGCGATCGGCTTGGGGGATGGCGGTGTCGAGGATCGCCCGGATGGCGAACGGCGCGACCAGCGCCAGCAGCGCCGATGCGACGATGGCGACGAGGAAGAGGGCGATCGTCGCCCGGTAGGGACGGGCGAACGACCAGATCCTCCTGAGCGTGACCCGCGTGACCTTGGCCCCCTCGATGGCCCGCGGATCCCGCGGGCGCAAGTGCGGCGGACCCATGCGCATCGCAATCAGGCTACGGCTGCAACTTCGTCGCCGGGTCGAAGCCAACGAGCGCGGGATTGGCCCATACGATGCCGCCCATGTCGCGACGGACCCCCCTTCGGCGTTGGCCAGTGGTCGCCGCCGCGCTGGCCGTGGGCGTCGCGGCCTGCACCGTCGAGAGCGGGGTGGCGACCGAGCGGGCCGAACCGGCGACGGATCCCACCGTCAGCGATCCGCCGTCTCCGCCCGACACCGACCTGCCCGACACGGACCCGCCCGACACCGAATCGCCCGACACCGCATCGCCCCAGAGCGACCCCACCACACCATCGACCAACGAGCCGTCCGGGCGAGCTGCAGTGGAGCGAGTTCTCCGAGGGGGTCGAGACGGCCGTGCTCGAGGTGCCCGTCGACTACGAGAACCCCGACGGACCGACGTTCGAGCTGTTCGTCGCCCGCCGTCTGGCCGACGATCAGGAGAACAAGATCGGGTCGCTGCTCGTCAACCCGGGTGGGCCCGGCTTCGGCGGGTCCGACTTCGCGATCTTCGCCGACCAGATCTACGGGGAGGAGCTGCGCGAGCGGTTCGACATCATCGGCTGGGACCCCCGCGGCACCGGCCAGAGCGAACCGGCCATCGACTGCATCGACGACTACGACCACTACTTCTCCGGCACCGACATCACGCCCGACGACGCGGCCGAGAAGCAGCAGATCGTCGACCTCGCCGAGGAGTTCGCCGGAAACTGCGCCGAGAACAACGCCGACTTCTTCGAGTTCGTCGGAACGAACAACAGCGCGCGCGACATGGACTCGATCCGCCAGGCCCTGGGCGAGGAGCAGATCAGCTACTTCGGCTTCAGCTACGGCAGCGAGCTCGGCGGCACCTGGGCGACGCTGTTCCCGGAGACGGTGCGCGCCGCCGTCCTCGACGGGGCCGCCGACCCGAATGCCGACCTCGTCGAGGGCGGCCTGCAGCAGGCGGCCGGCTTCGAGGGGACGCTCGCGACCTACCTCGCCGAGTGCAGCGACGACCCGTCGTGCGAGTTCCACAACGACGGCGACGCCGAGGGCGCGTTCGACGCCCTGATGCTCGAGCTCGACGAGGAGCCGATCCCGTCAGAGGCCGGACGGCCTGACGTCACCCGCGGCGTGGCGCTCCAGGCCGTCGCCCAGGCGATGTACTCCGAGACGTTCTGGGACCAGCTGTCCGAGGGGCTCGCCGATGCGCAGGGCGGCGACGGGGCCGGTCTGCTCGCCCTCTACGACAGCTACTACCAACGCCAGACCGACGGCACGTGGGGCAACGAGTTGGAGGCGTTCCAGACCATCGTGTGCATGGACGACCCCGAGCGCCTCTCCGTCGAGGAGGACGACGCAACGGCGCCGCAGTTCATCGAGGTCGCTCCCCGGTTCATGCCGAACACCACCGGCACCTACTTCTGCACGTTCTATCCGCCCTCGAGCGACCCGCGGACCGAGATCACGGGAGCCGGCGCCGGGCCGATCGTCGTGATCGGCACAACCGGTGACCCGGCCACGCCGTTGTCGAGCACGCGGGCGATGGCCGACACGCTCGAGGATGGGCGTCTGGTGGTGGTGGACGCCGATCAGCACACCGGCTACAGCGTCAACGACTGCGTCGACGATGTCGTGCACCGATTCCTCGTCGATCTCGAGGCACCCGCCGACGAGACCGAGTGCTGAGCGACGCGGTCAGCGTCGCTCAGCCCGGCCCCGACGGCGCGAGGAGCCGGTCGACGATGCGTTCGGCGGCGCGCACCTCGACGCCAGTGAGCTGGAGCCGCTTCTGCCGGCTCGACGCACCGGACGTCACGACGACGTCGGCCGCCTTGATCGCGAACTCCCTTGCCACGAGCTCGACGACGGCGTCGTTGGCGCGGTTGCCGGTGGGCGGCGCGGCCACCCGGATCTTGAGCGCGTCGCCATGGCGACCGACGACCTCGGTGCGCCCGGCGCCGGGCTGGACGTGAACGGCGAGCATCGTGCCGTCGCGGCCTTCGCTGAGCTCGGGGTGTTGGGACATGCGCACAGTCTGGCCGCGCGTGGCCCCAGTCAGGAGGGCTGGCGGACGAGGTCCTCGAGACGGTCGTACGAGACCTGCATCCCGCCTTCCATGCCGGACTGGATGATCGCGTCACGGACGTCCTGGCTGGGCGTCTGCACGAGTACGGTCAAGGTCGTGACGCCGCCGTGCTCGTCGAGCGTCAGCACGTTGACGGCGCCCGCTGCTTCGGGGTCGGGGACCGGCGCGCCCTCGTACACCTCGGTCGACACCAACCGGTGCGGCCCGGCGACCTCCCGGTACTCGCCATGGAAGCCCACTTCGTTGCCGCTTTCCCGGATGACGTAGCGCCACGTCCCGCCGACGCGCAGATCGATGTCGCAGACGAGCCACTCCGAGGACTCGAAGCCCCACCAGCGCTTGACGAGCTCAGGGGTCGTGTAGGCCTTGAAGATCAGGTCGGCGGGGGCATCGAAGTCGCGGGTGATGAGGATCTCGGTGTCCGACGGCAGGGTGACGACGGCAGAGCCGTGGCGGTTGCTGACGGTGTGGTTGGTGCTCATGGTCAGTTCTCCTGGGCTTGGAGCTCGGCGACGACGTCGTCGAGCCGGTCGAGGCGGGTGTTCCAGGTGCGCTCGAACGTGCGCACCCAGTCGTGGACCGGCTTCAGCACCGGCCCGTTGACCCGGTACCAGTGGTGCCGCCCATCCACGCGGACGAGGACGAGACCGACGGCGCGCAGCACGCCGAGGTGCTTGGACACCTGCGGCTGGCTGAGCTCGAGCCGATCGACGAGCTCGCTGACCGTCGCCTCGCCGGTGCCCAAGGCATCGAGCAGGCGGCGGCGGCTCGCTTCGGCGACGGCGTTGTACGCGTCGGTCGTCGTCGGGGTGCGGGCCATGCGAGCATTATATGCCTATATCGGAATATGTCAACGAGGCTCTGGTCGAGCCAACGAGTCAGGACACGAGGTCAGTTGCCGAGGGGGTTGAGCAGGTTGGCGCGGCCGCGGAACGCGAACAGGAGCAGGTCGACCATGCGGAACGTCGACGCGTTCGGGCCGAGAGTTGGTCGCCACGCCGGGTCGCGCACGATCGATTCGACGCTGCCCTCCATCGCCCGGTGAAACGTCTCGGCGACGAGGCGGCCGCCGACGCCCCGCATCCGCCCCGACGGGCTCGTCTCGGCCTCGCGCAACACGTAGAACCACAACGGCGTCCGGCTGACGAGCGCGCTGCGCTCGGCGGCAGTCAGCGTGTCGAGGACGGCGCCGCGCCGGCCGGTGAGGATCTGGGCGTTGGTGAGCGCGGTCACGTTGACGCCCTTGGACTTCAGATGGTTCACCATCTGCTGGCCGGACGCGAGCCGCAGCATGTTGGCGCGGGTGAGATTGCGGAAGGCGAGGTTGCGCTGGATCAGCGGAGTGTTCTGGTCGCCGCCGAACGACCCGTCGGGCAGGAAGGCGAGCGGGTCGACGAGCCGGGTGTCGAGGCGCATGGCCCGGTTGAACTTCGCCGCCGGGACGACGAGGTTGGCCCGGCCGGCCTCGCCGAAGTCGTACAGGCGGCGGAAGTCGGCGACCCAGTTCGACGGCAGGCGCACGCCGCCGCCCAGCTCGCCGCTGGTGCCGGAGAAGAAGAACAGCAGATCGAGAAATCCGGTGCCGTTGTCGAAGACGCGATTCCAGTTGTACGTGTCGCGCACCATGCTGTGGCCGAGGCGGTAGGCGCCGACCGAGAACTCGATCGGCATCGTCGGCAGGCTCGACGGCGGCGCGCCGACCTCGAACACCTTGCGCCCGTTGGTGAACACGTCGTTGACGATCGCCGGGGCGACGATCCGCGACAAGAAGTCCGTCCGGATCATCCACTGGTAGTGGCGCACCACCAGCGTCCGCGCCGTGCGGAACAGCGCCGCGCCCGAGACGCCCTGCTCCTTCAGCCGGTCCACGACGCGGTTGTGGAAGCGGATCATCGCCAGATGCGTCTGGGCGACGGCGAGGTTCTCGTCGTTGCGCTTGTCGGGGATCAGTGCCGTGGCGCCGATCGTGTCGACGCGAGGCAGGTCGAATCCCACCAGATCGCGATTCGCGTTGCCCCGGCCGCCTGCCGCGGCCGTCGTTCCCATCTTGAGGTGGGCCCGGTCGGCCTCATAGAACCGCCGCGACCCGGGCTGCCGCGGTCCCCGTCCGTAGAGCGAGTCGAGATCGAGGCTCGGCGAGCGCGCCTGTTCCAGCTCCTCGACGCTGATGTCGTCGCCGAACGCGACCTCCGTCTTGTCGAACGTGAGGTCGTGATCGATGAACTGCCCGAGATAGGTGAACCCCGCCGGGATCGGCCCCGGCCGGCTGTTCACGGACGTCATCGCCCGGGCGACCTTGCGCCGTAGGGCGAGGCCGCTTGCGCGGCCGGCGGGACCGACACGGGAGAAACGGAATGTCGGAACGGCGGCCAACGCCGCGCCCGCGTCTCCGGCCACGGTGAGCTCGGCGGGGTCGGCGCCGAGCACGCCCTCACCGACGATGAAATAGCTGTCCCGTGCGTGACGCTCCACGGCTCCCTCCCAAGGTTGCTCGGCCAACCAGTCTGTCAACCGCGCCGCAGGCGTGCGGGGGAGTTCAGGGTCCGGGCGACTCCGTCACCCGGCGCGGCGCAAGGCGGACGCCGCGGCGGTCACGTCGTCATGGTCGTTGTAGAGATGGAACGACAGCCGGCAGCCGTTGGCGCGGGTTGCCGCTTTGATGCCGAGCGGCGCCAGTCTCGCCTCCAAGTCGTCGCCGCCGACCGCGACGATCGCGGAGCCGGTGGGCGCGTGACCGAGCGCGTCGCGAAGACTGTCGGCGAGCTCGACATCGTGGTCGTGGATCGCCTTCGTGCCGATCTCGGCGAGCACGCCCAGCGATGTCACCGCGCCCATCCAGGCGAACCATGCTGGTGACACGTCGAAGCGCCGGGCGTCGGCCGCCAGGCGCAACGGTGGCCCGTAGTAGCCGGCGTGCATGTCGTCGGCCGCGAACCAGCTGGCGGTGTGGGCCACGACCTCGGACAGCACCCGCGGGGACGCCGCCATGAAGGCGGTCCCCCTCGGGCAGCACAGCCACTTGTACGCCGAGCACACCGCGGCGTCGACGCCATCGAGGGGCAGCGGGAGCCAGCCGGTGGCCTGCGTGGTGTCGAGGACTGTGAGGGCGCCGACGCGGTGCGCGGCGTCCACCACCGCACCCGTGTCGGCGATGCGTCCGTCGGACGACTGCACGGCGCTCCACGCGACCACGCCGGTAGTCGACGTCACCGCGTCGGCGAGTGCCTCCAGCGGGACAGGGCGGACCACGACGCCCCGCGTCGTCTGGGCGAGGAACGGGAACAACAGGGACGTGAACTCACAGTCGGGGATCACGACCTCGGTGGCCGGAGGCAGGCTCGCCGCCAGGAGCCCGACGAACGTGGACGTGCTCGGCCCGACGGCGACCGACTCGGGGGCGACATCGGCCAATGATGCGAACAGGCGGCGAGCCTCGTCGGCCGCGTCGTTCCAGGTCGTCCACCCGATCGAGCCATCGGCCCAGTCGTCGATCACGCGACGCGACACCTCAACGGTCGGCCGTGGCGGCAGGCCGTACGTCGCGGTGTCGAGGTACCCGGGTCGGCGCCGCCAGGCCGCGCCGATCGCGGCGGCGGAGCCGTCCGATGAGCTCGACATCGTGGCGGGGAACCTATCGGTCGACCGCGAGCGCGCTCAGCACGTCGCGGGCGAACTCGCGACTGTCGATCGCGCTCGAGCGGAACTGCGCATCGAGGGGCTCGACCAGGCGGCTCGGGTACGTCGATCCGGGGGTGATCGACGCTGCGTAGTGATCGAGTGTCGCGGCGGCCTCGTCCAGGAACTCGGTGGCATCGATGTCTGCGGTGATGACACCGCCGACTCCTCGAGCCCGGCACATGGCGAACGCGAGCCGGGCCTCGCTCACCGTGCCGACGCAGTCGGTCGGCTTGTGGCTCTCCAGCCCGAGCATCTTGCGGAGGATGGTCCTGTTCTCCGGCAGATCGAAGAGGTTGAGGTCGATGGTCGCGGCGACCGTCTCGGGCGGGAGCCAGGCGGCGTAGTTCATCCACACGTAGAGGCACTTGGCGCACCGACAGCACCACGGTTTGTGCTGCGCGCACGAGTGCGTGCTCGGAACCGCGTCGAGGTCGCTGTCGCAGGAGCGAGAACACGTTGATGTCGTAGATCGGCCGCAGCAGGTGGAACATCGTGAGGTTCGCCACCAACTGGCGTTGGACGTAGGCGGCGAGCAACTCCTCGGCGGCCGCGCTCATCCCCCACAGGTAGTTGATCGCTTCGCCGGTCTCGTCCCACACGAGGTTGTGCTCGTCGGTGCTCCGCGTGATGCCGAGGGCGACGTCGGTGAACCCGTGCTGGAGGGCCACGGGGAGGGCCGTCCAGTACGAGCTCACGGTCTCCGCGGCGACCACTCGGCGGATGCCGAGCTCCGGGTACGCGGCCGCGATCGGCGCGTCCACCGCGTCGTCGAGCACCCAGGCCCGGTGGACCCTCCGGGGGTGGCAGTGCGCCAGCAGCGAGTCGACCAGCCGGTGCTGGTGCTCGCCCGGTCCGTACGTGGAGTGCGAATAGACGAACGCGTCGTAGCCGATCCCCGCCCGCTCGAGCAGCCGCATGCTGACGAGGCTGTCCTTGCCGCCACCGCAGAGCAGCAGCAGCTCGGGATCCCCTGCCTCGACCGCGATCGCCGCGCCGGCGCCGGCGGCCGCCGGCCCGGCCGGTCGAGGCAACCGGTAGTCAGGGAGGTCGTTCTCCCAGCGCCACACGCCCCACACGTTGTGGAAGAGCGTCTCCCACAGGTCCCAGAAGGCGTCGCTCACCAGGTCGGCGTACGGGCCGGCGTCGATCGTCGTCGGCGCCAAGCTGGCCGCCTTGTTGGCCTCGAAGGCGAGCAGGTGGAAGTACACGCCTGCGCATCGCGTCGTCGCCGTAGCGGGCCTCGAGCTCGAAGAAGTCGACGTCGTCGTACCAGTACGTCGTGCTGAACCCGAAGTCGTCGACGCCGTAGCGCAGCACCAGGTGGCGGCGGCCCCGCACGACGGGTTCGAGGACCAGACGACGCACGCTCCGACCATACGACCCGAGTACGGTCCAGTCGCGTGCCGACACTCGAGAACGGGCCCGTCAGCTGCACTACGAAACGTGGGGTGACGGCCCCGATGTGCTCCTCCTTGCGCCCGGCGGTCTGCGCGCGTCGCGGATCGAGACCTGGGCCAACGCTCCGTGGAACCCGATCGAGGCGCTGGCCGACCGGTATCGCGTGATCGGGATGGACCAACGCAACACCGGGACGTCGTTCGCCCCGATCACCGCCGAGGACGGCTGGCCGAGCTACGCCGCCGACCAACTCGCGCTGATGGACCACCTCGGCAGCGAGCGCTTCGCCGTCGTCGGCATGTGCATCGGCGGGGCCTTCATCATGGAGCTGATCGCCGAGGCGCCCGAGCGCCTCAACGCCGCCGTGGCGCTGCAACCGATCGGGCTGGACGACAACCGCGGCTGAGTTCCGGGCGATCTTCGACGAGTGGCGCAAGGGGATCGCCGACGAGCACCCCGAAGCCAGCGACGCCGACTGGGAGGGCGTGTGGTCGAACCTGTTCGGCGGCGACAACGTCCTGTGGAGCGTGCCCGACTCGGCCCTGCCCACGATCGAGACACCCGTCCTCGTCCTCCAGGGCGACGACGTGTACCACCCGAAGGCGGCGTCGCAGCGGCTCGCCGCGGACGTCCCGACGGCGACGTTGGTCGAGCGGTGGAAGGATCCGGCGGACCAGCCGGCGGCGCGGGCGGCCGTGGACCGCTTCCTGGCCGACCACTCGTCCTGATCTGACGAAGCGGCGCTCACGCGTCGAGCAGTGTCTTGCCGGTGGTCTCCCGGCTCTCGATGGCGCGGTGCGCCTCGGCCGCATCGGCGAGCGGCAGACGGGCACCGATCCGCACCCGCAGCGATCCGTCGGCGATCCAGGCGAACAGATCGCCGGAGCGCTGTTCCAGCTCCTCCCGTGTCGCGATGTAGTCGACGAGGGTCGGACGCGTCAGGTAGAGCGAGCCGCCGCGCGTGAGCGCCAGCGGCGCCACCGGGTCGACCGGCCCGGAGGCGTTGCCGAACGTGACCATCGTTCCTCGGCGACGCAGCAGCTCCATGCTCCTGGCGAACACGGCCTGCCCAACTCCGTCATACACCACATCGAGCGGGCGGGGGCCGGCGAGGTCCTCGACCGCCGTTCCGAACTCGGGGTCGCCGTAGGGGATCACGTGGTCCGCGCCGGCGTCCGTCGCCAACTCCGCCTTCGCGGACGATCCGACCGTGGTGAACACCTCGGCCCCGCACCGTTTGGCGATCTGGATGAGCAGGAGGCCGAGCCCGCCGGCGCCGGCGTGGATCAGGCAGCGATCGCCCTGCTTCAGTGGGTACGTGTCGAGGGCGAGGTAGTGGGCGGTCATCCCCTGCAGCATCACGGCGGCGGCGATGTCGAGTCCGAGGCCCTCGGGCACGGCGACCGCTGCCTCCTCGGGCACCACGACCTGCTCGGCGTACGACCCGAGCACGGATGACCAGGCAACCTGATCACCGACGGAGAACCGGCTGACCTCGGAGCCGATGGCGCGCACGACGCCGGCACCCTCGGATCCCGGCGTGAACGGCAGCGTCATCGGGTACAAACCGCTGCGCTGATAGACGTCGAGGAAATTGAGCCCGGCCGCCACGACGTCGACGATGAGATCCTTCGGGCCGGGTTCGGGATCGTCGAGCTGCATCCCCTCCAGCACCTCAGGCCCACCGTGTCGTGTCACCTGGATCCCGAACACCGTCGTCCCCCTTCGCTCGTCAGACCCCGCGACGCTACCTGGGGCGATGCATCCGAGGGTTTGCTGCGCCCCATCCGGGCCGCAAACCCTCCGGTGCCGCGAAAGCGGAGGTGCGCCGGGCTCGCCGAGCCGGCGCGTGGGCTCGGTGGCTACGATCGGCTGCTCATCGTTGAAGGGGGTCCGATGAGCTACTCCGACGGATGGCCGTTTCAGAAATCCGCTCCGGGTGTCGACACGCGTTCCGGGGCACGGAGCGCCAAGCTGGCGATCAACCAACGCATGGAGGTTCTCGCCCGCGTGCCCATGTTCGCGGGGCTGTCCAAGCGCCAACGACAGGCGATGGCGCGGGTCTGCCACAGCCGGCGCTGGCCGCCGGACTCCCGGGTCGTCGTCGAAGGATCGAACGACCAGTTCTGCTTCATCATCGTCGAGGGGACGGTCGACGTGCACCGAGCGGGCCACCTGCTCGCCGAGCTGGGGCCGGGCGAATTCTTCGGCGAGATCGCGTTGCTCGACCCGGGTCCGCGCAGCGCAACCGTGACGACCGTGACCGAGGTTCTGGCCGTCGAACTGTCCCGGAAGGCCTTCGTCGACGTGGCGGCGGGCGATCCCCAGATTCTGCTGGGGATGTTGGAGGCGCTGGCGAGGCGCGTCCGGGAGGCGACGGAGAAGGTCTCGTTCTAGCCCCCGGCGCGCCGGTAGGTGAGGAACAACGTGCCGACGGGGCTGCGCGCGACGTCCGTGAGCTCGAGCATTTCCGGGCTGCCGTCGTCCGCGAGCCCCAGGCTGGGGACCCAGGACCGATGAGTTCGCGACGCGGCAATCGTCTCCCTATGCGAGTGGACTTCGTTCCGCGCCGTTCGAGAGGACCAGATGATGTCAGCACAGACCGCAGACGACGCGAGCCACCCGGCCGTTCCCCCGATTGTCGACCAGCCCGCCTGGGAAGCCGCCCTGGCCCAGTTGCGCGCACGCGGAGAAGGCCGCGACTCGTGAGCTCGACGCGATCGCTGCTGATCGCCGACGCCTGCCAATGGTCGAACTGCCCGACTACACCCTCGAAGGAGCCGACGGTCCGATACGGCTCGTGGACGTGTTCGAGGGCAAGCAGCAGCTGATCGTCTATCACCACATGTGGTTCCCCGGTGAGGAATGGCAGTGCCCGGGTTGCACCGGGTTCACCAGCCAGTTCACCCGGCTGGAGTTTCTCGACGACTACGACGCGCGCTTCGTCATCGTCACCCAGGGACCGATCGACGAGGCGCTCGCGTACAAGGCGCGGGTGGGCAACCAGATGACCTGGTACTCCTCCGCCCAGAGCTCGTTCGGCGCCGACATGGGTGCACCGCCAGGCGGCGGCTTCCAGGTGAACGTCTTCCTTCGTGTCGGCGACACCGTGTACCGGACCTACAACACCCAGGGCCGTGGCACCGAGCAGCTCAGCCACAGTTTCGCCCTGATCGACCTGCTCCCCTACGGACGACAGGAGGAGTGGCAGGACTCGCCCGACGGCTGGCCACAGTCGCCCACCTACAGTCGGGGGGCCCCATCGGAGGCGTACGCCCGCTACGCCGAGCCGGCCTGACGGCGCGTCGGTGGCTGCCTCGGCGGACGCACCTCCGGCCTCATCGGCGAGATCACCGCACTCTCCCGACCCGGTCCCCGGAGCGGCATCTCGGGACGTCCGCCGGAATGAAGTCAGCCCTTCCAGCGGGCAGCGCTGACGAGGTCGGTCACGATCCTGGCGATTGTGTCGGGGCGAGAGACGAGATCGAGATGGTGTCCTATCAGCCGACGGGTCGGCCAGCCCCACCGCTCCGCCCGACTTCGATCGTCGTCGTAGGCGGGGCTCAGCTGCAGGTAGGCGGCCGGTCGTGTCCACCATTCCTCGGGGAGCGGCACGGGCTCGTCGTAGAAGGACCGGGGAACTCGCGGGATTTCCGTCACCACCTGGCGACGTAGCGACTCATCGGGCAGCAGTTGCTCGAGGGTCTCAGCCGGCCACCACTCGTGCCACGGTGGCAGCAATCCTTCCGCCACGGGTAGTGAGTCGAGGAGCTCGATGAACCGGCCCGACGGCAGAAACACGTCCGCACCGTCAGGAACGATGGCGTCGATGAACACGGTCGCCGGCGCCGCCGTGTCCGCCGCGATGGCCGGCAGCAACGCGCCTGCTCCGGAGTGACCGACGACGACGTCGACCGGGCCGACGGCTCGGCCGACGGCGGCGATGTACGCCCGCGGCGAGCTCGATGCGTCACGTAGATCGGGAACCGTCGTCGACCAGCCCACAGCGTCGAGCGCGTCGGCCAGAGGTCGGATCGTCGACGGCCCCACCAGCGGACTGTGCACAGCCAAGACATCGATGCCCCAGCGTCGCACCAGGAAGCGTCGGACCGCGTGCCAGAGTCCGAGCGAGGGAATTCGACCGTTTCAGACCGCTTCCCTCACCCCGACTGAAGCCCCTCGGATTGATGGCTCGCCTGCCGCTCAGCCGGCTCGGCGGAACGCCATGTCGATGAAGTGCTCCACTGCCTTCCACGTCGGGGCGGGTGTCTGATCGACGTGCTCCCGGCCGCGCCGGTTGACGCTCGACACCGTGAACACCTCGGCCCCGATGATGTCGTCGACCGAGTGCCCGGCGCCTTCGACGAGCGTGAAGGACACCTCGTTGCCCGCCGACTTCAGCGCTTCATAGAGCAGCATGCTCTGGTTGGGCGGCACCAACGGATCGGCGGTGCCGTGGAACACATGGATTCGCGTCTCGGGCCCGTCCACATAGCTGATGGGGTTCGCGGCCTGCGTCGCTTCCGGGCAGGTCTGGATCGCACATCCGACGAGCAGCGACTCAGGCGAGCCCGGCGCGTCGTGGTCGATGACCGAGAACTGCTCGTTCATCCGGAGGAACTCGGTTGGTGGGAAGAAGGGCACGGCGGCCTGGACCGCGCTGGAGACGCCTCCGACGTCGGGTTCACCGTCCAACCGCATGATGTCGCTCGTTGTCGCCGCGATCGCGGACACCCAACCACCCGAGGAGTTGCCCATGATCGCGATGCGGTCCGGATCGATGTCGTAGGCGTCCGCATTCGACCGCAGCCAGCGGATCGCGGCCCGAATGTCGTACAACTGGCCTGGGAACTTGACCTGGAAGCTCGATCGCACGCTCACGCCGGCGACGGCGTAGCCCCGACGGTTGAACTCGGCGGCGATCGTCTCGGCTCCGGCCTTGCCGTCGTCGCTGAACCACGCCGAACCGGATGTCCAGATCAGCAACGGCAGATGCAGCCGTCCGGGCGCATGCGGGACGTAGAGATCGAGCAGGTTGCCCCTCGTTCCGGCCGGCTCGGCGGCCTTGTAGGGGATGTCGGTGAAGACCTCGACGGGGCGCCGCCCTCCTGCGCTCGCGTCCAGAGGTGCGATCGACAACCCCGCGACGGCGGACAGGACCACCGCCGTCGCCATGAAGAGTGGTCGAACTCGGGGAGTCCGACGACGGACGGTCAGTCGATTCATCAACGCCCTCCTTCGGACGCGCGTACGCCGACCCTGGACCAGCCTAGGTAGAGCCCGAGATCGCGGCAAGTGTCACAGTCGGGGCTGCCGTCTTGTCAGATGGGGTGGAGATGGTCTTCGATCAAGGAGTTGGTGATGAGAGTGTTTGTGGCAGGAGCGACCGGAGCGATCGGGAAGCACCTGGTGCCGCGTCTGGTCGCCGCCGGTCATGAGGTTCAGGGCATGACGCGTAGCGAGTCAAAACAGGCGATGCTCTCCGAGTTGGGCGCTGTGCCGGTGGTTGCGGACGCGCTCGATCCCGACCAGGTCGCGGAGGCCGTGGGCCGCGCGAAGCCGGACGTGATCATCCATGAGCTGACCGCGATTGGAGGCCTGGACATGCGCCACTTCGATCGCGATTTCGCGCTGACCAATCGCCTGCGGACCGAGGGAACGGATCACCTGCTGTCGGCCGGGCAGGCGGTGGGGGTGCGACGGTTTGTGGCCCAAGGGGTCGCGGGGTATGGCGCCTACGCGCGCACCGGCGGGCCGATCAAGACCGAGGAGGACCCGCTCGAAACCGCGCCCGCGCGGGAGATGCGCGAGACGCTGGCCGCGATCCGTCATGTCGAGGAGGCGGTCCTGGGGGCGCGGTGGACGGAGGGGATCGTCCTGCGCTACGGCGCCTTCTATGGGCCGGGCACCTCCATGGCGCCGGGCGAGGAGCAGTTCGAGCTGGTCCGCAGGCGCAAGTTCCCGCTGGTCGGCGACGGCGGGGGCGTGTGGTCGTTCATCCACGTCGCCGATGCGGCGGAGGCGACAGTGGCGGCCGTCGAGCACGGCGGCCGCGGTGTCTACAACGTGGTCGACGATGATCCCGCCCCGGTCGCCGAGTGGCTGCCGGCGCTGGCTCAGGAGCTCGGCTCCAAGAAGCCGATGCGCGTGCCGCGGTTCATCGGGCGGCGGTTCGCCGGTGAGGCCGGCGTGGTGATGATGACCGAGCTTCGCGGTGCCTCCAATGCCAAGGCCAAGCGCGAGTTGGCGTGGCGCCCGACGCACCCGAGCTGGCGGCAGGGGTTCGCAGCCGCATGACCGAGCGCGAGCGACAGCTCGACGAGCTGCGGCCGGTCGCGTTCGCCATCGCCTACCGGATGCTCGGCAGCGTCTCCGAGGCCGAGGACGTCGTACAGGAAGCGCTGCTGCGGGTGCATCAGGCACTTGAAGCCGGTGAGCAGATCAATTCGCCACGGGCGTTCGTCGCCACCGTGACCACCCGGCTGGCGATCAACGAACTGCGCTCCGCCCGAGTCCGCCGCGAGCGCTATGTCGGCGAGTGGCTGCCAGAACCGATCATCACCGACGGCCAGGATGATCCGGCCCGGCACGCCGAGACAGCGGATTCGCTATCGCTGGCGATGCTGGCCATGCTGGAGAGCCTCTCGCCTGAGCAGCGGGCCGTCCTCCTGCTCCACGACGTGTTCGACTACGGGTATCCCGAGATCGCGGCGATCGTCGGCAAGAGCGAGGACAACGTGCGCCAGCTCGCCACCCGCGCCAGACGCCATGTCGCGCAGCGGCGGCCTCGCTTCCATACGACGCGCGAGCAGCGCGACGAGCTGGCACGACGGTTCTTCGCCGCCGCCGAGCAAGGTGATCTCACCGGGCTCGAGGCGCTGCTCGCTCACGACGTGGAGCTGACCGGCGACGGCGGCGGCAAGGTTCCGGCGCTCGCCCGGTCGGTGCGCGGGCGCGGCCGTGTCGCGCACGCGGTCATCAACTGGGTCCGCCGGGTCGCGCTGCTTCCTGGCGTGTCGTTCCGCCCGGTCGAGGTCAACGGCGACCCCGGAGCGCTCTTCCTCGACGCCCAGCAGCGACTGATCGGCGTGTGTGCGCTCGATTTCTCCGGCGGTCAGATCACTAGCATCAGCGGGATCGTCAACCCCGACAAGCTGACGCACCTCGGGCCAGTCGCCGACTTCAGGTCGCTACTGGAGTCTGCGCGATGAACTCCGGGGTATCTGGCGCGTCCTCGAGAATGCGACCAACGGTTGCCCGCATTTGGCGGGGACGGGTGCGGGCCGAGCGGGCCGACGAGTACGAGACGTACTACATGGAGGCCGGCATCCAGCCGCTGATCGACGCCGCGCTCGGTGTGCAGGCGCTGCGCGAGGACCACGGCGACGAGGTTGAGTTCGTCACGATCTCGTACTGGGAGGACGTCGCGGCGATGTCGCGCTTTGCCGGGGACGACCCGCGGCGGATCCATCACCTCGACCGTGATCCAGAGTTCCTCGTCGAGCTACCTACCGGTGTGCAGGTACTGGAGATCCGGGCCGCCCACGGGGACACCGGCGGGGGTTGACGGACGAGCCATCCCGGGACGTTCCATCGTTCCTCACGCAGATCGGCCGCATGAGGGTGGTGTTGACGACGACTTGCGTGCTCGCGGGAGCGGCGCACGAGTCGTCCCTGCGCCGTCGTGATCCTCCGCGGCGACGCTTCACGGTGTTCGCCCAGGAGAGCAAGAAGGGTGGGGCTCAGCTGCGCGGGAACGGTTCGAGCAGGGTGAGCAGTTCGTCGCCGTAGCGCTCGAGCTTGGTCGGGCCGATGCCGTCGCATGCCACCAGCTCGGTCGGTGTCGTCGGCCGCGCCATGGCGATGCCGCGCAGGTGTTTGTCGCTGATGACCACGTAGGCGGGGACACCATCGGCGGTGGCGCGGGAAGTCCGCCACCCCCGCAACGCCGCCTCGGCCTCGGCCGCGGCTCCCCAGAGCCGGGAGGGTGGCGCGAGGGCGACCCGCTTGCCGTCGTGCTCGACGCGTTCACCAAACCGGACCCGCAGGCTGGCGCCCGACGGCAGCCGGATCATCGCCGCCCGCCCGTCGACCTCCTCGACGATGCCGTCGTAGCCGCCGGCGACCCTGACGACGAGGCCGTGCTCAGCGCCGATGCCATCCGGAGCCGACGTCGTCGTCGAGACCGGCGCGGGTGCCGTGACGCGAGCCGGGCGCGCAGGCCGCCTCGGCGCCGTGCCGGCGAGCTCGTCGAGGAAGCCCGACCGGCGGGTGTGATCGGTGAGGACGGCGACTCGGTGGCGGCCACGCGTGATGGCCACGTGCAGCACGCGACGCTCCTCCTCGACGTCTTCGGCGAGGCGGTGGGGGACGAGGCCCTGGGTGACGCCGAACACGGCGACCCGGTCCCACTCACGTCCTTTCACCCGATGGATCGTCGAGAGCGTCACGCCGGCTGGGTCGGCTTGACGCTGGAACGCGGTGCGTAGCCACGCCTCGAACCCCGCCGGGTCTGGGTGGAGGTCGGCGACGCCGAGAAGTCCTTCGAGGTCGTCGAGGTGGCTCGAGCCCTGGCCACCGCCCGTGCGATCGAGCAGGTTCATCGCCGTGCCCAGGCCGACGTCGTCGCGTACCGTCTCCAGGACGTCGCGGGTCGTGCCGTCGCGCCCAGCGTCGACGACGAGACGGAGGTCGTCGACGAGACGCCCGACCTTGACGCCGTCCTTGTCCGAGACGCGGCCACTGATCGCGTCGAGCTGACCCAACGTCCACCGGTCCCGCCGCGCCAATCGCTCGGAGAACCAGGGAGGCAGCCCTCGCGTCGGCCGGCGCAGGATCTCGACGATGTCACTTCGGTGGAGCCCACCGGTGGCCGCGGCGATGCGGAGGTAGGCGAGAGCGGCGCGGATGCCGGTGCGTTCGAGCACGTCCGGTCGCAGCACCGAAGCGATCGCGATTCCCGCCTCGTGCAGCGCGACGTGCGGCGCCAACAGCAGCGAGTTGACGCGCGTGACCACGGCGATCGTCGACGGATTGACGTCCGGTTCGTCGAGCCAACCGCGCACGACGGCGACAAGCGCCACCGCGCCGTCGTCGGGACCGTGGCCCTCCACTCGGAGGGCGCCTTTCGCGGGGTCGCTGGCCGGGCCGGCGTCGATCTGCTTGGCGACGCGGCGGTCGTTGTAGCCGAGCAGCGCCCGGGCGCCGGCGACGACCTCGACCGGACAGCGGTAGTTCACGGTCAGGGCGTGTTCCGCGGCTGCGGGGAACAATCGCCCGTAGTCGATGAGGAAACCGGGGTCGGCGCCGGCGTGCCCGTAGATGCACTGATCGTCGTCACCCACGCCGAACACGTCGAGGGCGGGCAGGGCGAGGAGGCGGATCAGCAGGACGTGCGCGGGCGTGAGGTCCTGGAACTCGTCGACGAGGAGGTGCCGGCAGGACCGTTGCATCGACCACCGGAACTCGCCGTCGCGCAAGAGGGACTCGACGGCCGCGTAGATCTGCTCGTCGAAGTCCACGACGCCCCGCTCGGCGAGTTGGCGACGGAACGCCGGGAACAGCCCGGTGAGGCCCGGGACATCGTCCCGCGACGACTCGATCTCCTCCGGGTCGCGCAGGCCGAGACGGATCGACGCCAGCCCCTCGACGTAGGGGCCGATCGGATCGGTGTTCGCACGGCGCGGGCGCCGGCCGGGCATCAGCGTCTCGACCATGCGGCGCACCTCGCGCTCGTCGACGACCGGCGGCGACGACCCTCGGTGCTCCGCCAGTACCCACAGGCCGAGCGAGTTCAGTGTGCGGACGTGAGGGCGGAAGTCGGTGGTGCGCGCCTGCATCTCCAGCTGAGCCTGCTTGTTGTAGGCGACGGCGACGACCGCGCCCGGCTCGACGCCGCGGTCACGGTGCAGATGGCGCAGCCGCTCGGTGAGCACCCGCGTCTTGCCGGAGCCAGCGGGCGCGATCACCCGCGCCGCCCCGGACCGGTGCGCCACTGCGGCGAGCTGATCGGCGGCCAGGTCGGCGCGCGGATCGACCGGCTCGGGAGCCGGCACGAGTCGGCCGCTGTCGACGGACTCGCCGTGGACGGCGGCGAACCCGCCCACGTCGCGGGGTGCCCAGGGCTGCCGCGGGCCACCGTCGACCCAGATCGCGCTTCCGTCGCCGAGGGTCACGTCGGCCGGTCCCGCCGGCGTCGCGGCCGCCGCGTCGTCCAGTCGCGCCGCCTTCACCCCCCACCACCAGACCGGTTGGCCCGCCCGGGCGTCGTACGTGTTCGCCCACGTCAGGAAGTGGAGGCGGTCGTACCACGGTTCGGCGTCGGCGGCGAGTGTCCACGGCTCGGCGTCGATCGACTGGGGGTGACGGAAGCGGGCCGGGTCGACGTGCAGCTCGAGGACGACCGGCTGGCGTCGAGCCCACGCGAGGTGCAGCCGCGCAACCGTGCCGGCCGGATCGGCGAGCACACGCTCGTCGATGGCGACGACATCGGTGGCTGCCCACTGAGGCGGGACGACACCTCCCACGTTGACGACGACGCCGCGCCCGAACACGGCCGGCCCAGGCACAACCACCGCCTCAACCTACGGTTCCGCTCGTTGCGGCACTCGGATCGGCCCCCTGAATTGACCAAGGGCCGATTCCTCGAGGTCGCCAACAACCAGGCCATCTACTAGGACTTTCGTGAACGTCAGCCAACAGCCCGGAAGTCGCATCAACACTTGCTGGCGGAAGGAGTGGGATTCGAACCCACGGAGGCCCGAAGGACCTCAACGGCTTTCGAGGCCGTCCCATTCGTCCGCTCTGGCATCCTTCCGGGAGGGCACGCTAGCGGTCCTGGCTCGCTCCTCGGCGGGCGGCGAAGAACTCGACGAGCAGGCGGCCGGCCTCGTCGGCGCCCACGCCGGCGGTCACCGGAATCCGGTGGTTGAGGCGGGGGTCGGAGACGAGGTTCATCAGGCTGCCCACCGCCCCCGCCTTCGGATCGGTCGCCCCGTAGACGAGGCGGCCGACGCGTGCGTTGACCATCGCCCCGGCGCACATCGGGCAGGGTTCGAGCGTGACGACCACCGTGCAGTCGTCGAGCCGCCAGTGGCCGACGGCGGACGCGGCGTCGCGCACGACGAGGATCTCGGCGTGAGCCGTCGGGTCGCCCGTCAGTTCGCGCTCGTTGTGCCGGGCGGCGATCACCTCGCCGGCGCGGACGACCACCGCTCCGACCGGGACGTCGTCGTGGTCGAGCGCCCGCCGTGCCTCGGCGATGGCGCGCTCCATCGCCATCTCGTCGCTCATGGCTCTCACCGCGGAGGGAGTGGGATTCGAACCCACGGTGGGTTGCCCCACACACGCTTTCCAAGCGTGCCGATTCGGCCGCTCTCGCATCCCTCCGGACCGGCGCTGAGGGTACCGGCTCGGGGCGCGGTAGCCTGGCTGCTACGCCGATCGGTGAGCGTTGAGGTGACGGTCGGGTCCTGTGCAACGGGTGCCCGTGAACCAGGTCAGGACCGGGAGGTAGCAGCCTTCAGCGGCACCACCCGTGTGCCGCAGACCGCCTGGCCGTCGCCTCCGCCCTCATCGGTCGGCGTCGTAACGTCGGGCCATGCGCTTTGCCGTGAACATCCCACCGTTCACCGACGCGGCGACGGTCGTCGAGCTCGCCGTCGACGCCGAATCGGCTGGATGGGACGGGGTCTTCCTGTGGGACCACCTCCAGTTCATGGCCGGCGCCCGCCTGTCGATCCACGACCCGTGGGTGCTGCTCGGCGCGATGGCCAATGCAACTGAGCGCGTGCGCCTCGGCACTCTCGTCACGCCGCTCTCTCGCCGCCGGCCCCAGGTGGTCGCCAAGCACGTGACGACGCTCGACCATCTGAGCGGCGGACGGGCCGTGCTCGGTGTGGGCCTCGGGTCCCCACCCGATGCCGACTTCGCGGCGTTCGGCGACGAGTCGGACGACCTCAAGCGGGCGGCGATCCTCGACGACCGGCTCTCGGCGGTGGCGGCGATGCTCGCCGGCGGCGAGGTCACGCACCACGGGAAGCACACCCACATCGACGCCGACCTGCTCCCGGCGTCGGTCCAGCGGCCGCGACCGCCGATCTGGGTCGCCGCGGTCGCCCCTCATCGACGCCCGCTGGCTCGCGCCGTCCGGTGGGACGGCGTCGTGCCGATCGCCCTGCCGGACGGGGTGATGCGGCCGGATGCGATCGCCTCCTATCTCCAGGGTGCCCCGCGTCCGGAGCCCTGGGACATCGTCGCACCGTGGTGTCCGGGGGTGCCCCCGGACGACTATGCCGCGGTCGGGGTCACCTGGCTGACCGAGTCGACGTGGCCGGAGAACGACTGGGTCACGGACTTCAGGACGCGCATCCGCAACGGTCCGTGAGCCACTAGCGCGAGGCCAGGGCTCCGGCCCGTGCCGCGAGCTCCGGCGCGCCGAGCTCGTCGGCCCAGCGGGCGAAATCGGGCGTTGGCCCGTTCCATCGCCACTCGTCGACCGTGCCCACTTCGACGCCCACCTCGACGGTGGCAATGCGCCGGAACAGGAGGGCCAGCTCGTAGTCCGTACGCAACGTGGTGGCCAGTTTGGCGCCGCCGCGCAGCCCGGGCACGTCCCACTCCCGCGCCGATCCGGGGATCTCCTCCAAGTGGCCGTAGCGGGCGAGCACCGCGGCGGCGCTCTTCGCACCCCAGCCGGGCAGACCGGGAAAGCCATCGGCGGAGTCCCCGACCAATCCCAGGTAGTCGGGGATCGAAGCGGGCGGCACGCCGAACTTGGCGACCACGCCGTCCTCGTCGATCAGCTCCCGCTTGCGCCGATCGAACAGCACGACCCGCGTGCCCCGCACGCACTGACCGAGATCCTTGTCCGGGGTGACGATCATGACCTGCTCGACACGCGGGTCGTCGGCCGCCACCGCCGCCGCCGCGCCGAGGGCATCGTCGGCCTCGTACTCGACCATCGCCCACGTGGTGACCCCCATCGCCTCCAGCGCCGCTTCGACGACGGGCGTCTGGGCGAGCAGCTCAGGGGGCATCCCGGCGCTGGTCTTGTAGCCGGGCCACAACTCGTTGCGGAAGCTCTCGATCACGTGGTCGCTCGCCGCGCCGACGTGGGTGGCTCCCGCGGCGAGCAGCTCCAGCGTCGACGTGAGCACCCCGATCGCCGCCGTGTACGGTCCGGCGCCGGGGTCCCGCGCCGTCCGTCCGAAGTGCTGCCGGAACAGCTCGTAGGTCGCGTCGATGAGGTGCACCTTCACGGCGTCGTCCCCTCCGTCGAAGCGGAGGCCAACGCCGCGTCGACGTCCGCGACGACGTCCCAGACGGCGTCGTCGTCATAGCCGAGGGCGAACAGAGACGCTCCGGCGAAGCCAGCATCGAGCGCGAGCTGGATGCGCTGCTCGATCCCGTCGGGATCGACGTAGTTCACCTGCCGGCTCTGCGTGCACGCGTCATCGACCGCAAGGTCGTAGCTGAACGACGACTCGCCGGTCGCAGGATCGTGGACGGGAGTCGCGCCGCGCTCGTTCGCCAACGCGTCGACCGTGCGGCCGGTGACGGTCGTGACGCCCGGCGCGCCATCGCAGTCGCCGGACTGCCCGGTCGGCCAGTTGTAGCCGTACAGCGGGACGCCGAGGACGAGCTTGGACGGATCGCCCGCCGCGGCGGTCGTGCCGGCGATGATCCGGTTCACCCACTCGAGGGGGGCGATCGCGCCAGGATCGGTGGACGCGTTCGAGTAGTCGTAGGCCATCACCCGGATGCTGTCCACCAGCGGCGCGATGGATTCGTAGTCGTAGACCCAGTAGCCGCTCTGCCTGGTTCGCCCCGCGTCGTAGACCGGCGGGACGCTGACCGTCAGGGTCCGGCCGTCGGCGTGCAGTCGCTCCGCGAGCTCGGCGACGAACGCCACCCAGTTCGGTCGGGTCGTCGCCCACGTCTCCCGACCGTCGGCGAAGGCGAACTGTTCGTAGTCGAGGTCGATGCCGGCGAAGTCCCCGTCGGCCGCGAAGGCGACGATCGCGTCGACGTGCTCGGCCCGCGACGCCGGGTCGGCCAGGATCGCCGCCATCTCGCCGGGTCCGGTGGCGTCGAGGATCGACGCCACGAGCGGGACCTCGTTGGCGTTCGCCGTCTCGACGAACTGCACGGCTTCGTCGGGCGTGTTGGGGTTGGCGGCGATGGTGTCGACGCCCGAGGCCTCGAACCAGAACGGCGAGACCTCGTGGAGTGCGTCGGCCCTGGCCTCGAAGTCCTGGAGAGCATCGTCGAGCGCCCAGTACGGCACCCAGGCGTGGAGGTCCAGACCTTCCGGCCGGGGCGCGGGTTCGCCTCCGGTGGTGCCGGAGCCGCCGCCATCGTCGTCGAGCATGCCGACCGCGGCCACGCCGACGACCAGTGCCATCACCGCGCCGAGTCCGATCAGCATCCACCGGCGCCGCCTGATGGTGCCGACGCCCGGCGCGTCGGCCGAGGATTCGGGAGTCGGAGCCGGGGCGGGTGTTGTCGTCACCAACGCTCCGAGGTCCTCGACGTCGACGCCCACGAGCGAGGGTGCGATCACCCGCCCGGGAGCAGGATCGATCGGGACGTGGTTGCGCACGGCGAGCACGACACAGCCGGCGGCCCCGGCAGACGCGGCGCCGGTCGGTGAGTCCTCGATCGCGACACAGTCGACGGGGTCGACACCGAGGGCGGCGGCCGCCCGCAGGTAGGGCTCGGGATGCGGCTTGCCGCTGTCAACGGCGTCACCGGTGATCACGACCCGGAAGGTGAGTGGGGCGAGCGCGTCGGTGACCGCGTCGACGAGCCGGCTCCACGACATCGTGACGAGGGCGCACGGCACGCCCTGCTCGGTGAGCTCGGTGAGGAGTCGCAACGCCCCGGGTCGCCACGGGGCGCGCTCGCGGACGCGGGCGACGACATCGTCGAGCAGCCGCTCGACGATCTGCACCGGCTCGAGATCAACGCCGCCGCGCTCGCGAAGCGCCGCCGCGGTGTCGAGCAGGTCGAAGCCGATGACGGATCTGGCGTCGTCGTCGGTCCACACCCCGCCGAACTCGGCGACCAACGTGTGCTCGGCGGCCATCCAGTACGGCTCCGTGTCGACGAGGGTGCCGTCCATGTCCCAGAGGACGGCGGCCGGCGGTGCCGCCACCGGGGTCACCGGTGGAGCGCTCACTCCTGGACGAGCTCGATCAGGGTGCCGTACGTGCTCTTGGGGTGGATGAACGCCACGGTGGTCCCGCGGCTGCCCGGGCGGGGGGCCTCGTCGATCGCCACCGCCCCGGCGGCCTTCATCGCCTCGAGGGCCGCCGCGCAGTCGTCGACCCGGTAGCCGACATGGTGGAGCCCCTCGCCGCGCCTGTCGAGGTAGCGGGCGACGGGCGAGTCGGGTCGGGTCGGCGTGAGCAGCTGGACGTAGCTCTCCGCCACCTGCAGGAGGGCCTCCTCGACGCCGTCGGATTCGACGACCTCGCGGTGGGCGACGGTGGCGCCGAACACCCGCCCGTAGAAGTCGATGGCGGCGTCGAGGTCGCCGACGGCGATGGCCACGTGGTCGATCTCGGTCAGCAGCATCCGTTCATCCTCGCACGCAGGCCGCGAAAGCGGTCCGCTCCTCGGTGATCAGCGGCCGTAGCGGCGGAACACCGTGATCGTGTCCTCGCCGATGCGCGCCCGCTTCTCCGGATCGTCGATGCCGAGCCGTTCGGCGGGGGCGAGGCAGAGCACCCCGACCTTGCCCTCGGCCTCGTTGCGGTGGACCAGGCGGGCGGCCGCCCCGACGTCGGTGAGCGGGTGGACCACCGAGAGCAGCGGCTGGATCCGGCCCTGGTCGATCAACCGGTTGGCCGCGTAGGCCTCGGCGTAGTTGGCGAAGTGGCTGGCGATCAGCCGCTTGAGCTTCATCCAGAAGTGGCGGTTGTCGAATTCGACCATGTACCCGGACGTCGCCGCGCACGTGACCACCGTGCCGCCCCGCTTGCAGGCGAAGATCGACGCGCCCATGGTCTGCCGCCCGGGGTGCTCGAACACGATGTCGGGGTCGTCGTCGACGAGCTCGCGGATCCGCTTGCCGAAGCGCCGCCACTCCGACTCGTCCTGGGTGTTCTCATCCGACCAGAAGCGGTAGCCCTCGGCATCGCGGTCGATCACCGCCTCCACCCCGAGGGCGTGGAGCAGATCGGCCCGCTGGGGGGACGACACCACGCCGACGGGAGTCCCGCCGCCGTTCAGCACGTATTGCACGGCGTAGCCGCCGATGCCGCCGGTGGCGCCCCAAACGAGGACGACGTCGCCCTGCTTCATCCGGGCGCCGTGCCGGCCGACGAGCATGCGGTAGCTCGTCGAGTTGCACAGCGCGTTGACCGCAGCCTCCTCCCACGACAGGTGGGTGGGCTTGGGCATGAGCTGGTTGGCCTTCACCACGGCGAGGTCGGCGAGCCCACCGAAGTTGGTCTCGAAGCCCCAGATCCGCTGGTTCGACGCCAGCATCGAGTCGTCGTGGGAGGAGGGATCCTGGTCGTCGACGTGGTTGCAGTGCACCGTCACCCGGTCGCCGGGCTTCCAGTTGCGCACCTCGGAGCCGACCCGCAGCACCACGCCGGCGGCGTCGGAGCCGACGACGTGGTACGGGAGCGCGTGACGGGCGGCCCATTCGCTCTCCCGCCCGAGCCGGTCGAGGAAGCCGAACGTCGGCAGGGGCTCGAAGATCGACGTCCAGACGGTGTTGAAGTTGATGCTCGACGCCATGACCGCGACGATACGCCTCGTCGGGGGCCAGTTCGGGCGTGGCGACGTCGCCGACGTGCAGGCTCTTCGCGGGGTCCTTCTCGGCCGATTCCAGCCCCTCGAACATCCCCGAGTCCTCGCGGCGCACGAAGGCGGCGCGGTAGTGGTCGGGGATCGGCAGCGCGGCCAGCTCGTCGCCGCCCGCCCCGGCCGCGATCGCCTCCAGGATCCGCTCCATCAGGCGAGGTTACCGGTGGGTAGCAGCGGACCCGAAATGCCGTAGCGTGGCCGCATGGCAGGTTCCCTCATCGTCGCCGGCGCTCGTACCCCGATCGGGAAGCTCTCCGGCGGACTGGCCTCGTTGCCGGCCGCGGAGCTCGGCGGGATCGCGATCGCGGGGGCGTTGTCCCGCGCCGGCATCGCGGCCGACGAGGTCGATCACGTGGTGGTGGGTCAGGTGCTGATGGCCGGGCAGGGCCAGGTTCCGAGCCGGCAGGCGGCGGTGAAGGCCGGGATCCCGATGCGGGTGCCGGCGGTCAACGTGAACAAGGTCTGCCTGTCCGGGCTCAACGCGATCTACCTCGCCGACCAGATGATCGCGGCGGGCGACGCCGACATCGTCGTCGCCGGCGGGATGGAGTCGATGAGCAACGCTCCGTACCTCGCCGACGGCGCACGCAGTGGCTTCCGGTACGGCAATGCCGAGCTGCGCGACGCGATCATCGCCGACGGGCTGTGGTGCGCGTTCGACGCCTGCGTGATGGGTCTGGGTACGGACCGCTACTCCGCCGGCACGATCTCGCGCACCGCCCAGGACGAGCTCGCCGCGCTGTCGCACGAGCGGGCCGCGGCGGCGATCAAGGCCGGCCGGATGGCCGACGAGATCGTTCCCGTGTCGATCCCGACGCGCAGGGGCGATCCGGTCGTCGTCGACGAGGACGAAGGGGTGCGGCCGGGGACGACGGTGGAGAGCCTCGCCGGTCTCCGCCCCGCCTTCGATCCTGAGGGCAGCGTCACCGCCGGCAACGCGAGCCAGCTCAGCGACGGTGCCAGCGCCGTGGTCGTGATGTCCAAGCGGGCCGCCGAGCAGCGCGGTGTCGCCGCGCTCGGCGAGTTCGTCTCCTACGGGATGGTGGCAGGGCCCGATTCGGCGTCGTTGCTGCACCAGCCGAGCGGGGCGATCCGGGCGGCGCTCGAACGGGCCGGCCTCACGGTGGGGGACATCGACCTGTTCGAGATCAACGAGGCCTTCGCCGCCGTCGGGCTCGCCTCGATGGCCGACCTCGGGATCTCGCCGGATGTGACGAACGTCAACGGCGGGGCGATCGCCCTCGGTCATCCCATCGGCATGAGCGGCAACCGGCTCGCCCTGACCCTGCTCCACGAGCTCCGCCGGCGGGGTGGCGGGCTCGGAGCGGCGGCATTGTGCGGCGGCGGCGGCCAGGGGGACGCCCTCGTGGTCCGTGTGTACAAATCGTGAAGCATGTGACGACTTCGATGTTTGACTCGCGGGCCTCCGGGGGTAGAACATGACTACGTCGGTCGCTTGACAGCCGCAACTAGTGGCTGTAACGTGATTGACACATAACGGAATCGGAAGTCGGACTCCCTCCCGCAGCCGATTCCTTCGTTCTGGGGCATCATCGATCGAGCCGGCCCGTCCGCCCGCTACCGGCTTGGGAGGTGGTGCCCCAGGCATTTTCGGCCGAATCGGCTACTCGGAGGGAACCTCACGCCGGCCCTCGAGGGCCCGGCCGAGGGTCAGCTCGTCGGCGTACTCCAGGTCACCGCCGACGGGAAGGCCGCTCGCCGGCCGGGTGACGCGGAAACCGAGCGGGCGGAGCTGGCGGGCGAGGTACATCGCCGTGACCTCCCCCTCGGTGTTGGGGTTGGTGCACAGGATCACCTCCTCGATGCCCTCCGGCACGATCCGGGCGAGGAGCTCGCGGATCTTGAGCTGCTCGGGCCCGACCCCTTCGAGCGGGCTCATCGCGCCGAGCAACACGTGGTAGCGCCCGTTGAACTCGCCGGTGCGCTCGACGGCGACGATGTCCCGCGACTCCTCGACCACGCAGACGACGCGAGGGTCACGCCGGTCGTCGCGGCAGAACGCGCACAGCTCCTCGTCGGTGACGTTGAAGCAGCGTTCGCAGAAGCGCACCTTGGCCTTGGCGTCGCTGATCGCGCTGACCAGTCGGGCCACGTCGTCGGCAGGGATCTTGAGCAGGTGGAAGGCGATCCGTTGGGCCGACTTGGGGCCGATGCCGGGCAGGCGTCCCAACTCGTCGATCAGCGCCTGGACAGGCGGCGAGTAGGCGCTCGTCACTCGCGTCCCTCGACCAGCTCGGCGCCCGGGAAGGCCTGGGCCAGTCGTTCGATCGC
The DNA here is from genome assembly GCA_963839695.1 of uncultured Acidimicrobiia bacterium. Lineage (GTDB taxonomy): Bacteria > Actinomycetota > Acidimicrobiia > Acidimicrobiales > Ilumatobacteraceae > JALZMG01. The sequence continues at coordinate 70,334 of CAWIVW010000006.1, forward strand.
ACTCGGCATCGGACTGGTCGGGCCGTCGTCGATGGGCACGGCGTCGACGTCGTCGACGGGAGCGGAAGGAAGCGGGGAGGCGATCGGCGTCTGGTCGTCGTGGGCGCCGCCGCCTACTACTAGCTCGATCGTGACGGCCCGCCCGGTGGCCACCGACCACGCCTGCTCGACCTCGGCCCGATGCTGCTCGCACTTGGTGCGGTGGGTGGCGTTCGGCACGGCGATGGTGACCGAGCCGGAGTCGCCGGTGACGACATCGACGGGCGTGTACAACGCCCGTGCCATCCCCTTGAGCGAGGGGCACACCTGGGTCTCCCATTCCTGCGTCAGGTCAGTGGGCGCGGGCGCGACGGCGGCCGCAGGAGCTGGGGGCGGTGCCGGTGACGCGGCCGGGACTGCCGGCACTGCCGGTGCGCTCGCCGCCGTGCGGGCCCGGCCGCCGAGTGTGGCCCGACCGGTGGCGGGATCGACGGGCGCGGCCTCATCGGTCCGGAGCGCCCGCGGCGACTGCCTGTTCGAGCTGGGTCACGCGCGCCGCCAGCGCGCCGACGTCGTCACCGGTTGCGCCCGAGTCGGAGCAGAGCTGGACCAGCGCGACCTCGACGAGCACCCGCGGATCGGGGGCGTGGCGCAGCTCGACGAGGATCTCACCGAGCCGTTCGATGCCGCGGACGATGCGCGCGGGGCCGAGCCGGCGGGCCTGAGCCGCGAGCTCGTCGACCTGGTGCTGCGAGAGCTGCACCAGCTCGGGGGCCATCAACGACAGGAACCCGTTGCGCAGGTGGCGGACCAACGTCTCGGCGAGGGTGCGGGGCTCGTGCCCGGAGTTGACCGCGGCCGCCATGGCGGCGAGGGCGCGGCCGGGATCGTGCTCGATGAACGCCTCGACGAACTCGTCGAACGAGAGCGTCTCGCCGGCCTCCGCGCCGGCGCTGGCGATCAGCTCGAGGGCCGACAGCGTGTCGCGGGCCGAGCCGGCACCCTGCTCGAGCGCAGCGTCGATGGCTTCGTCGCTGAGATCGAGGCCGGCGTCGGCGACCACCCAGCGGACATGTTCGGCCAGCGTCTCCGCCGGGAGGAGATGGAAGCGCAGGTGTTGAGTGCGGCTGCGGATCGTCTCGCTGACCCGTTGCGGGTCGGTGGTGGCGAGCACGAACACGACGTGCGGCGGCGGCTCCTCGAGCGTCTTGAGCAGCGCGGCCTCGGCCGCCTTGGACAGCATGTGGACCTCGTCGAGGATGTACACCTTGTGCCGCCCGGGTGTGCCGAGCGACGCTCGCTCGATGAGGTCGCGCATCGCGTCGACGCCGTTGTTGCTCGCCGCATCGAGCTCGTGGACGTCGTAGCTGGTGCCGCGCTCGACGGCGAGACAGGAGGGGCACTCGCAGCACGGCTCGCCGTCGACCGGGCGTTCGCAGTTGAGGACCTTGGCGAGGATGCGGGCCGAGCTCGTCTTGCCCGTGCCGCGTGGTCCGGAGAAGAGGTACGCCTGGCCTTCGCGACCGCCGGCGACGGCATCGCGCAGCGCCCGCACCACGTGGTCCTGTCCCTTGAGCTCGGCAAATCGACGCGGCCGATAGCGGCGGTAGAGCGCGGTCGTGGCCATCACGAGTGGGGGCTGCGCCCCCACGCCCCATCGCCGTCCGGCTCGCTGGCGCTCGCTCGTCCGGCATGCTCTCGCTGCGCTCGCTCATGTCGATCGAGCCTAGCGAGGGGGTGTCAGCGCGATCGGGGTGCGCCGCGAACGAGCGGCGCGAGCGAACGACGCGGCAACGCAGAGTGCGGTTGCCTGACTGGCGGCCCAACTACCGTGGTCCGGTGGTGTCGAGCCGAACCAGTGTTCCCCGCCGCACGCTGCGGCTTTTCCTCGCCGCGGGGACGGCTGCGCTAGGTCTCCTGGCGGCCGGAAGCCATCACGCCCACGCGCAGAACACGCTCGAGGAGTCCGATCCCGCCGACGGTGCGGTCCTCTCCTCGTCCCCGTCGCAGATCGTGCTCACGTTCACCGAAGAGATCGGTGATGCCAACCAACTCTCGATGGCCTGTGGGAGCGGTGGCGACAACAACCCGTTCACCGACCTCAGCCCGGCGGCCACCGGGGACAACGCGCTCACGCTGACCGTCGAGGTGCTCGCGCCGATCCCGCCCGGGACGTGCCAGGTGAGCTGGCAGGTCAGCGAGACCACCGGAGAGCCCGGCATCGATGGCAGCTTCAGCTTCACCGTGCAGCAGCCGCCTCCCCCGACGAATCCCGGCGGTGGTGCCGAGCCAGGACCCACGTCGACCACCCCCGCCGGCAGCGAGGGCGGCACCGCCGGCGACGACGAGGTGTCCGATGCGTCGGAGGCATCCGACGGACCGACGTGGCTCGGCCGCGTGCTGTCGATCTTCGGGGTCGCGGTGCTGTTCGGTTCGCTCGTGCTCATCGTCGCCGCCTGGCCGGAGGGACCCGAGTACATCGTCGCGGTCCGCTTCCTCCGCGCGGTGTGGCTGATCGCATTCATCGGCACCCTCTTCTACGTCGTCGCCCTGACCGCGGCGGTGAACGACGAGTCCTTCGGGAGTGGCCTCAACCCGTCGGGCTGGCTCGACCTGCTCGACGCCGGATGGGCCGGACGGGCCGCGATCGCCCGGCTCGTGCTCGTGGTCGCCTCGGGGTGGGTGGTCCTGCGGCCCGAGCGGGTCATCGATCCGACCACGCAGCTTCCGGCCATCGGCATCCCGGCCCTCGCCGTCGTGACCCTCGGCCTCTCGCGCACCGGCGGGGAGTGGGCCATCGTCGGCGTGCTCGCCGGCGTCGCCCACGCGCTGGCGATGGCCATCTGGGTCGGCGCCGTCGTCCTGCTCGCCCGCGTCGTGCTGGCCGGCCCGGGTGAGGAGGACCTCGTGCACGCGGTGCGCGGGTTCGCCCGGATCTCCGGCACGGTGATCGTCGTCACCGTCGTCAGTGGGCTGATCCAGCTCTACCGCCTCGATGGTGGCGCGTTGTTCGGCGCGAGCCACGGGCGCGTGCTGCTCCTCAAGACCCTCATCGTCGCGGCGATGGTGTTCGTCTCCCTCACCGCCGGCCAGATCGTGCAGACGAGGCTCGCCCGCGCCAGCGAGCTGTCCGTGCCGATGGCCTACCGGCTGCGCCGGGCCTTCGGCACCGAGGCGGTGCTCGGTGTGGTCGTGATCGCCCTCAGCGGCTGGCTCCTCTCGCTCGACCCGGAAAAGCTCCCCGAAGACGACGGAGTGGATTTCGCGATCACCGAGGATGTCCGGGATCCTGACGCCGGGATCGACCTCACCGTCTCGCTCGACCCTGGACAGGTCGGGTTCAACCGGCTCCGCGTGGAAGTCCGCGAACCCGAGACCGGCCTCGACGGGTTGGAGCTCCGGTTCACCCCGCCGATCGGAACGAACGCAGGCGAGGTCATCCAGCAGATCCCGCTGACCGGCGTCGGGATCGCCGACTCCGGGGCCCAACGGCGGGGTGCCGCTGGAGGTGCCAGGGGCCTGGACGCTGCAGGTCAGCGCGTCGACACCGACGGGCAGCCTGACCGCCGCGGGGAGCACGTTCGACGTGCTCGACGCCGACGGGTCGCAGGCGACCACCGTGATCGAGTCGTCGCCCACCGCGCCTCCGGCGACCCCGCGTCCGACGCCGGCGTCCACGACGGCGACGACCACGTCCTGAAGCTGCTCGCTACCTGCTCTCCTGCTCCACCAGGTCGTCGAACGGGACCGGCTCCGCCACCTCGAGCTGGTCGTAGCGGCAACTCGCCGGCTCCCGATCCGGCCGCCAGCGGACGAAGGACACGCCGTGGCGGAACCGGCGGTTCTCCAGCTGCCCGAACGTCACCTCGGCGACCCGTTCGGCGCGGATCGCCACCCACGACAGGTCCTTGCCGGCGTTCCACCGACTCGTCATCCCCGGCCGGCGGTCGGTGAGCGCCTGGCTCTCGCTCCACTCGGCCCACTCCCGCCACGGATGCCCTTCCAACGCATCGTGGGTCAGCGGTTCCAGCTCGGCGAGCAGCTGCCGGCGGAAGGCCGCCGTGAACGACGCCGCCACGCCGACGTGCTGCAGCCGATCGCTGTCGTCGTACAGACCGAGGAGGAGCGAGCCGACGCCCTGACCGTCCTTGTGGATGCGGTATCCGGCGACGACGCAATCGGCCGTCCGTTCGTGCTTGACCTTGACCAGCGCCCGCTTGTCCTGCAGATAGGGGTCATCGAGCCGCTTGGCCACGACGCCGTCGAGGCCGGCGCCCTCGAAGCGGGCGAACCAGTCGGCGGCGACCGCGGTGTCCGTGGTGGCCGGCGTGAGATGCACCGGCGGGCGCGGGTGCACGGCTGCGAGCAGCGCCGCCCGCCGCTCGTGCAGCGGTTGCTCGAGCAGCACGGCGTCGTCGTGGGCGAGCAGGTCGAAGGCGATGTAGGACGCGGGGGTCTCGGCGGCCAGCCGTCGCACGCGGGATTCGGCCGGGTGGATGCGCTGGAGCAGGGCGTCGAAGTCGAGCCCGCGCCCGGCGCGGTCGGGGACGACGATCTCCCCGTCGACGACGCAACGTGCGGGCAGCGTCGACCGCAGCGGGTCGAGGAGCTCGGGGAAGTAGCGGGTGAAGGGGCGTTCGTTGCGGCTGGCCAGCTCGATGTCGTCACCATCGCGGAAGACGATGCAGCGGAAGCCGTCCCACTTCGGCTCGAAGAGCCAGCCGTCGCCCTCGGGGAGGGTGCGGGCGAGCTTGGCGAGCATCGGCTTCAGCGGTGGGGTCAGTGGGAGGGCCATCGTCGGTGCAATCTTGGCTGCTCGGGAACCCGGGGACGAGTCGTCACGTCAGAAGGACCATGAACACACGTCTGAAGATCGCCCTCGTGGCCGCTGTCTCGGCGAGTGTGGCTGCCGTCGCCGCGGTCACACTGGCCGGTGGAGGGGCCGACAAGGCCACCGCAACGGTTCCCCCCGACCCGACCGAACCGACGCAGGAGACAGCAGAGACGATGGACCGCTCGATCACCGTCACCGGCCACGGGACCGTGAAGGTCACGCCGGACGTCGCCGACCTCTGGCTAGGCGTCCAGTCGACGGCGGACACGGGCGAAGCGGCGATGTCGACGATCGAGACCAAGTCGCAGGCACTCGTCAACGGGCTCAAGGAACTGGGCATCCCGGCCGAAGACATCCAGACGTCCAACCTGAGCCTGTACCCGAACTACGGCCAGAACGGCCGGACCATCAACGGCTACTCGGCGTCGGTGGACGTCAGCGTCAGGGCCCGGCAGATCGACCGCATCGGCGAGCTCCTCGACTCTGTGCAGGGATTGGTCGGCGACGAGCTCACGATCGGAGGCATCTCGTTCTCGTACGAGGATCCCGAGGCGGTCCTGGAGCAGGCCCGCATCGCCGCCCTCGAGAACGCCCGCGTCCGTGCCGAGCAGTACGCCGCCGCGGCGGGAACCGAGGTCGGCGAGATCGTGAAGATCGTCGAGACGCCGACCGGCGACGCGATCCCGTACATGATGGAGGCCCGCGAGCTCGCCGCGGACAGCGGCGCCGCCATCGAGCCGGGCTCCCAAGAATTGGTCGTCGACGTCACGGTGGTGTTCGCAATGGCGTGAGCCGCGGGTTCTGTCGTTCGACATCGGCCCGGATGCGTCGATTCCAAACGACAGAACCCGGTCGTAGCATCGGAGACATGGCCTCCTACCTCCGTGAGCCGGTCGATGAGCTGCCGTTCGGGAGTGAGGACAAGAGCTCGCCGCTACCGCACCGAGCTGTACCGCGGTGCGGTCGGTCGCAACTGGTACGAGTGCGATCCGACGTTGCAGTTCCTCATGCGCCGCTACCTCGGCGCCGACGGGCTGGCGTGGGCCACGCCGCACCTCACCGCCCTCGGCGCGCTGATGGGCGGCCCGATCGCCGAGCGGGCCGAGGAGACGGACAGGAACCCGCCCCGGCTGGAGCGTTACGACCGGTGGGGCCACGAGGTCAGCCGGGTCGTCATGCCGCCGACGTTCGAGGCGTCGCGGCAGGACCTGATCGAGATGGGCTTCGGGTCGGAGGCGTTCCGGGAGCAGGCCCGCGCCGCCGGTGTCGACCCCGCCCCGCTGAACGCGGCGTGGAGCTACCTGCTCGACCAGGCCGAGATCGGGATGGCGTGCGCCCTCGGTACCGGCGGCGACATGGTCGTCCGGCTCGCCGAGGAGTTCGCCCCCGAGGATGTCAAGCCGCGGGTCCGCGAGCTGTTCGCCGCCGGAGAGATGTCCGGCGAGGCGGCGCAGATGCTCACCGAGCGCACCGGCGGCTCCGACCTCGCCGCGCTCGAGACCACGGCCACGCCCGAGGGCGAGGCCTGGCGGCTCAACGGGTTCAAGTGGTTCGCGTCCAACGCCAACGGATCGGCGTTCGTCGTGCTCGCCAAGCCCGAGGGCGCGCCCGACGGGATCCGCGGCATCGCCCCGTTCCTCGTCCTCTGGGAGCGTCGGGACGGTGGCCGCAACGGCATCCGCATCCGCCGGCTGAAGGACAAGCTGGGCACCAAGGCGGTGGCCTCGGCCGAGGTCGAGTTCGTCGACGCCGAGGCGTTCATGCTCGCGCCGAGCGGGACGGCGGGCTCGGGCGAGGCGGCGGGCGACGGCCGCGGCCTGGCGCGGATGATGGAGCTGACCAACGGCGCCCGGCTCGGGCATCTCGATGATGGGACTCGGGTGCGCCCGGCGGGCGCTGGTGGAGTCGCTCTGCTACGCGCAGGCGCGGGAGGCGTTCGGCGCCGAGCTCGCCAAGCACCCGCTGATGCAACGCAAGCTCGCCGAGCTCATCGTCGAGGTCGAGGCCGCCCAGGCGCTCACGTTCGACGGCTACCTCGGCCCGCGCCTTCGGATCGGCGCCCCGCTGATCAAGCTGCGCGCCGCCCGCCTCGGCATCACCGCGGCCAGCGACGCGATCGAGATCCACGGCGGCAACGGCTACATCGAGCAGTGGCCGGTCGCCCGGCTGCTGCGCGACGCCCAGGTCAACACGATCTGGGAGGGCCCGGACAACATCCTCTGCCTCGACGTGCGCCGAGGGATCGAGCGTGACGACGCCGCGGCACCGTTCCTCGACGCGGCTGCGCGAGGCCGCGGCACAAGCACCCGAGGGGGACGACGCGACCGTCGCCGTCGTCCGCCAGCGGATCGACGAGCTGACGGAGACGATCGACGCCTGGCGCGCCCTCGACCGCCCGACCGGGGAGGCCCGGCTGTTCCCGCTCGCCCAGTTCATGGTCGACGTGTACGCCGCCGCCCTGCTGCTGGAGCAGGCCGGATGGGAGCGGTCGACGCTGGGCACGGACCGCAAGGCGCTCGTCGCCCGCCTCTACACCCGGTGGCACCTCGCCGACCGCGGCCCGTGGCGCGGCATCGACGACCCGGCCGAGGACCTCGAGCGGTTCAAGGACCTCGTCGACGGCGCCTTTCTTGATGCGGCCGCCGAAGCGCCTGGAGGCGCCGGCGTGCCGAACCGGGTCTTCACCTCTGAACGACGCGACCCGGTACCCGGTCAGAGAGCCGGCGGTTAGCGCCAGCGCAGCAGGTCGACGGCGGCGGCGACGATGTCGGCCGTCTGCGGCAGCACGACGGCCTCGAGCGTCGGCTCGTAGGGCACGGGCGTGTCGAGGGCGGCGACGCGGCGGATCGGGGCGACGAGCAGCTCGAACAGCTCGTCGGCGGCCCACGCCGCGATCTCGGCGCCGAACCCGCGCGGTGAGCGTGTCCTCGTGGACGACGAGCAGGCGCCCGGTGCGGGCGACGGACTCGGCGATCAGCTCGCGGTCGTAGGGCACGATCGTGCGCAGGTCGACGACCTCGAGCGAGGCGCCGGCGCCCTCCAGCTCGCCCGCCGCCTTGAGCGACCGCTCGACCGTCGCTCCCCACGTGACGATCGTGAGGTCGGTGCCGGCTCGGCGCACGACGCCGCGCCCGAACGGCACGACGTGGTCCGGGCCGGGATACGGGTCGGCGGCGTACGGCTGGCGGAGGAGGTGCTTGTGCTCGAGGAACATGACCGGGTCGTCGTGGCGGAAGGCGGCGTGGAGCAGGCCGGCGGCGTCGGACGGCGCGGGACGGGAAGGCGACGAGCAGCCCGGGGATGTGGGCGAAGATCGACTCGCCGCACTGGCTGTGCCAGATCGCGCCGCCGGCGAGGTAGCCGCCGATCGGGACGCGGATGACGAGCGGCACGTGGAACGCGCCCGCCGACCGCCAGCGGGTGGTCGCCGCCTCGCTGCGGATCTGCGTCATCGCCGGCCAGATGTAGTCGAAGAACTGGATCTCGGCGCACGGCCGCAGCCCGCGGATCGCCTGGCCGACGCCCCGCCCGACGATGGCCGCCTCGGCGAGCGGGGTGTTGAAGCAGCGGTCCGATCCGAACCGGCGTTGCAGGCCCTTGGTCAGCCCGAAGACGCCGCCCTTGCCCTCGACCTCGGCGAGCAGCTCCGGCGGGGCGTCGGCGACGTCCTCGCCGAACACCCTGACCCGCTCGTCCGCCTCCATGACGTCGGCCGAGGGCCCGGTTGATGGCGTCGACGAGCAACACCGGCGGGCCGTCAGTCGGTGGCCTCGGTCGCCGTCAGCTCGGGCATCGAGACGACGTGGTCGGCGACGGTCTCGCGGGTCGGGTCGGACGGCGGCGAGCGCCTGCCGAGCGGCGTCGGCGGCGAGCCGGCTCGCGTCCTGCCGGATCTGCTCGACCTCCGGCGGCGGTCAGCACCTCGGCCTGCACCAGCGCGGCGGCGAACAGGTCGATCGGGTCGTGACGCGCTTCCTCGGCGAGGTCCTCGACCGACCGGTACTTGCTCTGGGTGTCGGCCGACGAGTGGGAGAACGGCCGGGTGACCTTGGCGTGGATGAGGCCGACGCCGCGACCCGAGCGCACCCAGTCCACCGCGGCGGAGCCGGCCTTGCGCACGGCGAAGTAGTCGCACCCGTCGACGCTGAAGACCTCCAGCCCGGGGAAGCCCGACACGAGCCGGCCGATCGGCCCCGGCGCCTGGTCGCGGCGGGGCACCGAGATCGCCCATCCGTTGTCGGCGACGACGAACAGCAGCGGCACCTGCAGCGTGCAGGCGCCGCTGAGCGCTTCCCAGAACTCGCCCTCCGAGCACGCACCCTCCCCGAGCGAGACGTACGTGATCTCGTCGTCACCGCCGGCGCAGCCCGGAAGGCCGCGGTGGTCGCGCAGGTAGCGCGACGCCTCGGCGCAGCCGAGGGCGACGAGCACCTGCGAGCCGGTCGGGCTCGACTGGGTCACGATGTGCCGGTCGGCGGCGCCCCAGTGCGACGGCATCTGGCGTCCGCCGGACGCCGGGTCGGCGACCGACCCGACGGCCTGGAGCAGCAGGTCGTACGCCGACACACCGAGCCCGAGGACCAGCGCCTGGTCGCGGTAGTAGGGGAAGAACCAGTCGTGGCCCGGGCCGCAGCGAGCGGGCGAGGCCGAGCCCGAGCGCCTCGTGCCCGGCCCCGGAGATCTCGAAGTAGACCTTCGCCTGCTTCTGCAGGGTCTGCTCGCGGCTGTCGATCGCCCGCGACAGGCAGGCGAGCCGGAAGTCGGCGATCGCCTCCTCGGGCGGGACGTCGTCGACGGTGGGGTCGAGGATGTCGGCGTGGCGTGGTCATGCAGATCTCGGCCTCCCAGTCGCGGGCGGCCATCGTCGTCGCGCACGGAGGCGAGGAACGCCGACGCGTAGGCGCCGTCGACGGCGCGGTGGTCGAACGACATCGAGAGGTTCCCGACCGGCCGCACGGTCATCTGCCAACCGCCGTCCGGGTCGGGGAGCGCGACCGGGCGCATCCGCACGCCGTCGGTGGACACGATCGCCACTTGTGGTTGGTTGATGATCGGCCCGGTGAGCAGCGTGCCGTAGCCGCCCGGGTTGGTGAGCGTGAACGTGCCTCCCTGCGACGTCGGCGGGCGTGAGCTGGCGGCTCCGGGCGCGCTCGGCGAGCTCGGCCATCCGGGCGGCGAGGGCGGGGAGCCGGAGCTCGTCGGCCTTCGCGCACGACGGGCACGATCAGCCCCTCGAAGTCGAGATCGACGGCGATGCCGAGGTTCACGTGCGGGTGGACCTGCAGGCCGTCGTCGACGACCCAGGCGTTGAGGTGCGGGAAGCGCGGCAGCGTGTCGATCACCGCCCGGGCGATGAACGGCAGGTAGGTCAGCCCGGCCCGGCGGCGGACCGCGTCGACGCCCGCGTAGTCGACCTCGGTGACGACGAGGGTGTGGGCGGCGGTGGCGAGCGAGCGGGTGAGGTGTCGCGCCGTCTGCCGGCGGATCGGCGAGAACGGGATCGACGTCGGCGTCCGGCGTCCGGGCTCGGCCGGGGACCGTTGCCCGCCGCCATCCGAACTTGCATCTACCTGTGGGGCTATGGCCCCACGATCAGATGCAAGAACGGGCTTGGCCTCCCGCGCCGCCAGTCGGGCGACGACGTCGGCGCGGTTCGCCAGCCCGCCGCGGCGGTGCCCGCCGACCCGGTCGGTGTCGGCCACCAACCCAACCTCCGATCTCCGTTGATCCTCGAGGTCCTTGACGACGATCAGGTTACCCGTCGGTGTCGATCGGTAAGCGGAACAGGCAGGACTAGCGTCCCTGGGGTGCGAATCGATGCACGACAAGATCGAGGATCTGAGACGGCGCCGGGAGCAGGCCTACAACGCCGGATCCCCCCGAGCCGTCGAACGCCAGCACGCCAAGGGCAAGATGCTGGCGCGGGAGCGGATCGACTACCTGCTCGACGAGGGTTCCTTCCACGAGCTCGACCTGCTCGCCCGCCACCGCGCCCACGCCTCCGGGCTCGAGGAGCGCCCGTACACGGACGGCGTGATCACCGGTTGGGGCACCGTCGACGGGCGCAAGGTGTTCGTGTTCGCCCAGGACTTCACGGTCTTCGGCGGCGCCCTCGGCGAGGTGTTCGCCGAGAAGATCCACAAGCTGATGGACCTCGCCCTGAAGGTGGGGGCTCCCGTCGTCGGGCTCAACGACGGCGCCGGCGCCCGCATCCAGGAAGGCGTGGTGAGCCTGGCGAGCTACGGGGGCATCTTCCACCGCAACGTGCTGTCGTCGGGCGTGGTGCCGCAGATCTCGGTGATCCTCGGCCCGTGCGCCGGCGGTGCCGTCTACTCGCCGGCGATGACCGACTTCATCTTCATGGTGCGCGAGTCGTCGCACATGTTCATCACCGGGCCCGACGTCGTGAAGACGGTGACCGGCGAGGAGGTCACGCTCGAGGAGCTCGGCGGGGCGATGAGCCACGCGTCGAAATCGGGCGTGGCGACGTTCGTCGCCGCCGACGAGAAGTCGTGCCTCGACGACGTCCGCTACCTGCTCTCGTTCCTGCCCCAGAACAACATGGAGGAGGCGCCGCGGGCGGACACCGACGACGATCCCGAGCGGCTGTGCCCCGAGCTGCGCGACCTGCTTCCCGGAGAGCCCCAACCTGCCCTACGACATGCGCGCGGTGATCACCGCCGTCGTCGACGACGGGGAGTTCCTCGAGTACTTCCCGCACTGGGCCCGCTCGATCATCTGCGGGTTCGGACGCGTCGACGGTCGCACGGTCGGCGTGGTCGGCAACCAGCCGATGGTGCTCGCCGGGGTCCTCGACATCGAGTCGTCGGAGAAGGCGGCGCGCTTCGTCCGCACGTGCGACGCCTTCAACATCCCGCTCGTCACGTTCGTCGACGTGCCCGGGTTCCTGCCCGGCGTCGACCAGGAGTACGGCGGGATCATCCGCCACGGCGCCAAGCTGCTGTACGCCTACTGCGAGGCGACGGTCCCGCGGATCCAGGTCATCACCCGCAAGGCCTACGGCGGGGCGTACGTCGTGATGAACTCCAAGTCGATCGGCGCCGACCTCGCCTTCGCCTGGCCGTCGGCCGAGCTCGCCGTGATGGGCCCGCAGGGCGCGGTCGAGATCGTCTACCGGCGCGAGCTCCAGCAGGCCGCCGATCCCGCGGCCCGGCGGGCCGAGCTGGTGGCGGAGTACACCGAGCGGTACGCCAACCCGTACGCCGCGGCCGAGCGGGGCTACGTCGACGACGTGATCGACCCGGCCGAGACCCGCCAGAAGGTCGTCGCCGGCCTCGCCATGCTCCGCACCAAACGGGAGGAACTCCCGCGGCGCAAGCACGGCAACATGCCGTTGTGACCCCGTTCTGTCGTTCGGGAATGCGCCGAATCGGTGCAGGTTCCAAACGACAGAACGGTGGTCAGATGAGGCGGCGTTCGTTGGCCCAGACGGTGAGTTGGTGGCGGTTGGAGAGCTGGAGCTTGCGCAGCACCGCGGACACGTGGGTCTCGATCGTCTTCACCGACAGGCACAGCCGCGACGCGACCTCCTTGTACGTGTAGCCCCGGGCGATCAGGCGGAGGACCTCGCGCTCACGGGCGGTGAGCCGGTCGAGCTCGGGGTCGAGGGGCACCGGCTCGTCGCTGGCGAAGGCATCGAGCACGAACCCGGCGAGGCGCGGCGAGAACACGGCGTCGCCGCCGTGCACGCGGACGACCGCCTCGCGCAGGTCGGCGGCGGCGATCGTCTTGGTCACGTACCCGCGCGCCCCGGCCCGCACGACCCCGATCACGTCGTCGGCCGCGTCGGACACCGACAGGGCGAGGTAGCGGGTCTCGAGCTTGTCGCCGCGCAGCCCTTCGATGACCGCGTGCCCGCCCCCGCCGGGAAGGTGCACGTCGAGGAGCACGACGTCGGGTCGGGTGGTCCGGATGACCGCGACCGCGTCCTCGACCGAATCGGCCTCGCCGACCACTTCGATCGTCGGCATCGGCCGACGCCGGGCCGGGTCAGCTCGGATCGGACCCCGGCGCGGATGAGCGCGTGGTCGTCGACGAGCACGAGCCGGATGCCGCCGGTCATGGCTGCATCCTCGGGATGCGGATCTCGACCTCGGTGCCGACGCCCGGCTGGCTCACCACCGTGGCCTTCCCGCCGGCCCGCTCGGCCCGCCCGACGACCGACTCGGTGATCCCCCTCCGGTCGGCCGCGACCGACTCGGGGTCGAACCCGATCCCGGTGTCGCGCACGTACCCGATCAGCGAGTTGGGGTCGACCTCGACGTAGACGTCGATGTGCTCGACCCGGGCGTGGCGGGCGGCGTTCGTGGTCGCCTCGCGCAACACGCCGAGCATCGCCGTGGCCGCCTCGTCCAGCGGCTGGTCGCCGACGGTGACGGCGTCGACCCGCACCGCGTGGTCGAGCTCGATCGCCGCCGTCATCGCCTCGACCGCGCCCTGCAGCGTGGTCGGCTCGGCCTCGGTGCGCCCGCCGTAGAGCCACGAGCGCAGCTCGCGCTCCTGCCGCCGGGCGAGGCTGGTCATCTGCCGCGGGTCGTCGGCGCGCTGGATCAGGACGAGCGACTGGAGCACCGAGTCGTGGAGGTGGGCGGCGAGCGCGGCCCGCTCCTCCTCGCGCACCCGCAGCCGCCGCTCCTGGTCGAGCCGGCCGACGAGCCGGCCGATCGCCGGTGCGGCGAGCACGGCGACGCCGGTGACGGCGATCGCGACGGCGCTGACGGAACGACCGACGTCGGCCAGCCCGCCGGTGCGGTCGGCCATCGCGGCGATGCCGGCGATGGCGAGGACGGCGCCGACCGCGATCCGGACGGCGGGGTGGAGGGCGATCCGCGCCGCCCCGGACGCCTGGTCCGGCCGTCCGGGCGTCCAGATCACGGCGACGGCGACGGCGACCAGGGCGGCCGGGATCATCACGCCGTCGCCCGGCCACAGGCCGACATCGCGGGCGACGCAGGAGCAGCGCCAGCGTCGCCGCGCCGATGGCGAGCTCGCGCCGGCGATTGGTGGGGGCCGCGACCGGCGGGGAGGAGCCGGCGGCGGGCGGCGTCGGTGGTCAGGATGCCGACGCCGTAGAGCGCGGCGCCGATCCCCCCGGCCAGGGTGAGCAGCCCGATCGCCGCCCGCACGACGGTGGGCTCGACCCGCCAGTGGGCGGCGTAGCCGCCGGCGACGCCGACGAGGATGCGGTCGGCGCTGCGCGTCACGCGTTGGTGATGCCTGGCCGCCACGGAGGGCGAGGGGGCGCGAAGAGTCCGGGCCACGGACACCATCGTCGCACCGTTGCGGCGCGATCAGCATCGGGGATCGCCCCCAGCCTGCTCCTGACCCCGCCCGGCGAATCGGGGTGATCCCCGATGGTGCCGTGACCTCGGGCTTCTTAACGTGATGGACGTGGATGAACGCGTTCAGAGGCGGACGGGTTCGCACGCCGGCGACTCCAGGCGCTTCGGCGCCCGCGTGGAACGCTCACGTCCGGCGACGCGAGGCTCCCCCCGCCCCGCCCGCCCGAGGACGGCCCCGACGACCAGTCGGGCACTCCGGTCCTCGGAGGTGTCGCCCTCGATCTCGCCACACGCCTCGGCGTCGACCCGGTGTGGCCGCGACTGGCCTTCGTCGTGCTCGCCCTCCTCGACGGCTTCGGCGTCCTCGTCTACCTCGGGCTCTGGCTGGTGCTGATCGTCGGTCGCCGGCCCGGGTGGGCGGCGATGAGGGTGGTCGGCGCCGCCGTGCTGTTCGGCGCGATCTTCGTGCTCGACGACGTGACGGTCCGTCGATCGAGAGCCCGTGGTGGCTCGTCGTCGTGCTCGCCGGCGTCGCCGTCGCCCTGTGGGCGCCTCGAGGAGTCCCCGCCCCCGCCGGCCCGGTCGTCGAGCGCCACCGCACTTCGGCTGACGACCGGGTCGGCGCCGACGGGCTGGCGGCTGCGGCTGCGCACGCGGCCGGCTCGGGAGCCGTCGGTGCTCGGTCGGACCGCGCTCGGCGTGGCCGTCGTCGTGGCGGCCGCCGGGGCCCTGATCGACCAACTGAACGGCGGACGGCTCCATCCCGAGCAGTGGCTCGGTGCGGCCGCGGCCGTCTGCGGGGCAGGGATGGTCGTCGCCGCGTGGCGCGGCAACGGGCGCTGGCTGATCGTCCCCGGCCTCCTGTTCGCCGGCGCCGGCTTCGTGGCCGGTCACGCGGCGAGGGCCGGCGTCGACTCGCTGTCACTCGGCGACGAGGACGTCTGGATCGAACGCGGGACCACGCGCACGGTGAACTCCACGCGCGCTCGGCGGCGAGGCCCGCCTCAGCATCATCGATGCTCCCCGCGACCACTCAGCGCGCCGACCTGCGCGTCGGGATCGGGGGCGATCGAGATCGACGTCGACGACGAGGTGACGGTCGAGATCCACACGGTCGTCCACGACGGTGACGTCATCGTCGCTGGCGCCGTCCGCGACGAAGGAACGTTCACCGTCGGGCCCGAGGGCGAGCCGGACGTGATCGTCGACGCCGAGATCAGCCTCGGCGACGTCGTGATCGAGCGCTACGACTTCGACTCGTCCGCGGCGTCCGGACGTGCCGGACATCCCGGACGTGCCGGACATCCCGGACGTGCCGGACATCCCGGACGCTGCCGGACATCCCCGTCGAACCGGCCTTCGATCTCGGCGAAGGGCTGCAGATGGCCGCCGACGGCACGGTGGTGCTGCCCGACGGGGTCGGGGCGATCGGACCCAACGGAGAGCTCTGGTCGCCGTACCAGGCGGTCCCGCGGAGTGACGGGGTCCGGGTCATCAGCACCGAGTTCGGCGACTACCTGCTGCTGCCCAACGACATGGTCATCACCCCCAGCGGCATCCTCGTCGACGTGCCCGGCCAGCGCCGTGAGTTGCTCGGCACGGTGCCGACGACCGTCCTCGGAGGAGGCTGACGTGCGACGGCATCCGTTCCGTCCGCTCGACGCCGTGCTCGGCCTCGCCTTGGTGCATCCTCGGTGTGCTCGTCGCCGTGTTCGGGTTCGAGGACCTCGACGACGACAACGTCGTCGTGTGGTGCGCGATCGGGGCCGGGGTCATCGGTCTGGCCCTCCTGCCCTGGCCGCGGCGCACCGAGTCGACGCCCGGCGCCACCATTACCTGACGAGTCATCGCCAGACGGCTGACCGTCGTTCATCGTGGTGGTCATGACAGACACCACCACCCCCACCCCCAGGCCGAGTCCGCCGCCCTCGACCCCACCGTCGTCGACACCTACCTGGCGACGTGGAACGAGACCGACGCGGCGAAGCGGCGCGCGCTCGTCGAGGCGTCCCTCGGCGCCGACCTCTGGTACCGCGACCCGCTGCTCGAGGCCGACGGTCTCGACGCCTACGACGCGATGATCGCCGGCGTGCAGGCCCAGTTCCCCGGCCTCGTCATGCGCCGGACGAGCCCGCTCGACGGCCACCGCGACCTGGTGCGCTTCCACTGGGCGTTCGGCGAGCCCGGCGCCGATCCGGTGTTCGCCGGGATCGACGTCGCCAAGTACGACGGCGATGGCAAGCTCCACCGGATCATCGGCTTCGTGCCCGAGGCGATCCCGGCGGCGTGACCACGATGGCCGCGGTGCCGTCGGTCGAGTCCCGGCCGACGGCACCCGCGCCGCCGCGTAGGTTGCGAGGCGTGGCGACGGCGACGGTCGGAGCGATGTTGCGAGACTGGCGGGAGGACCGCCGACGGAGTCAGATGGACCTCGCCCTCGACGTCGGCGTCTCGACCCGCCATCTCAGCTTCGTCGAGACCGGCAAGTCGAAGCCGTCGCCCGAGCTCGTCCTCGCCCTCGCCGAGCACCTCGACGTCCCGCTGCGCGAGCGCAACGCGATGCTGCTCGCCGCCGGGTACGCCCCGCAGTACCAGCAGACGTCCCTCGACGACGATGCGATGGTCGGGGTGCGCGAGGCGCTGAGCAAGCTGATCAACGCCCACGACCCGTACCCGGCCGTCGTCGTCGACCGGGTGCTGGAACGTCGTGATGGCCAACGCCGGCACCCAGGCGTTGCTCGCCGGCGTCGCCGAGCACCTGCTCCAGCCGCCGCTCAACGCGTACCGGATCACCCTCCATCCCGAGGGCATGGCGCCGCGCATCGAGAACCTCGCCGAGTGGGCCCACAACCTCCTCGCCACGTTGGATCGTCAGGTCGCGATCACCCGCGACCCACGGCTGCGCGACCTGCTCGACGAGGTGCGCCGCTACCCGAACGTGGCCGCGCTCGACGCGACGTGGCGCACGAGGTCGACCCCTCCGGCGGTGCTCGTGCCGCTGCGGCTGCGCGTCGGCGACACAGGTGCAGTCGTGGTTCTCGATGAACACGTCGATCGGCACGCCGGTCGACATCACGCTCGACGAGCTCCACGTCGAGCTGTTCCACCCCGCCGACGAGGAGACGGCGGCGATGGTGGGAGGCCGCCGAACGTCCTAGCGTGCATCGGTGATGGACCTCTCCGTCACGCCCGCGCCCACCGATGAAGAGGTTGCGGCGATCGTGGCCGCGATCGAGGCGTTGTGGCCGCGGCCGGTCGCCGGGCCGGCGAGCGACGCCCGTCGGCCATCGGTCTGGCGGTTCAGCGGGCGGTGGTGGAGCCAGCCGATCCCGCTGCGCCGTCCGCGTCCCGTGGGTCTAGTGCGGTGGCCGTCGAGCTGACCACCGTGTCCGAGGACGCGGCGACGTTCCACGACGGCACGACGGTCGAGCGCGTCGACGGGCTCGAGCCCGGACCACGAGTACGAACACCTCGGCATCCCGTTCCGCACCCTGCCCCGGCCGTCCGGCGTCGCTGCGCTGCCGGCTGGGCACCGTCAACGACGTCCACTTCGGCGAGGTCGAGGCCGGCCGGATCGAGGGGAGCGACCTCGGGCCGATCCTGCGCGCCGAGCCGGACGGCGACCCCTACCCGGAGACGATGAACCGGGCTGCGGTGGACGAGATGGCGGCGGCCGACCTCGCCGCGGTGATCGTCAAGGGCGACCTCACCGACGACGGGAGGGCCGACGAGTTCGCCGCCTTCGAGGCGTGCTACCGCCCCGCCTTCGGGTCGCGTCTCCACGTCGTGCGGGGCAACCACGACGCGTTCCGCGGTCAGTCCGACTACGCCGGCGACCAGTGGCTCGAGTTCCCCGGGGTCGCGGTCGCGCTCCTCGATACGACGATCCCCCACGCCCCGACCGGGCACCTGTCGCCGGAACAGCTCGAGTGGCTCGACGCGGGGGCGGCGGCGTCGACCGTGCCGGTGCTCGCGATGGGCCATCACCAGCAGTGGACCGAGGGCGAGCGCAACCCGGAGTACTTCGGCATCGATCCCGATGCGAGCGACGGCTTGACGGCCGTGATCACCCGGCGCCCGGCCATCGTCGCCTACACCGCCGGTCACACCCATCGCCACCGGGTGCGCCCGGTGGACGGAGGGGTGCCGTCGATCGAGGTCGGCTGCGTCAAGGACTTCCCCGGCACGTGGGCGGAGTACCGCGTGTACGACGGCGGCATCCTGCAGGTCGTCCACCGGGTGTCGTCCCCGGAGGCGCTGGCGTGGAGCGAGGCCTGCCGCGTGCTCTATGCGGACTACGGCGTCGACTACGCCAGGTACGCGCTCGGACGCATCGACCATCGGTGTTTCGAGATCGCCCTGCGCGATAGCGACTCACGATCTGGGCGGGATCCGTTCCGACTGTTGAGAACAATCCCGCCCGGATCGCCGACGGGCGGATGGCTTAGGGTCGTTCCATGAGCGAGTTCGATGCCGCGACGGCCGCGGTGCAGGCCGCGCTCGACGCCGGCGCCCG
This sequence comes from uncultured Acidimicrobiia bacterium, assembly GCA_963839695.1. GTDB lineage: Bacteria > Actinomycetota > Acidimicrobiia > Acidimicrobiales > Ilumatobacteraceae > JALZMG01. Next base: position 88,965 of record CAWIVW010000006.1, read on the forward strand.
CTACGCCGACGCCCGCGTCATGCACCGACGCTACGAGGCGATGGCGGCACGCAACGGCGCCGTCGAGGACCTGGTCCAGCGCGAGGACGCCGGCATCGGCGTGCGCGCCCTCGTCGGGTCCGGGTTGGGGGTTCTTCGCCGTTCCCGACCTCTCCGACGCCGCCGTCCGCCAGGCCGGTCACCGGGCTGCGGAGATCGCCGCCGCCAGCGCCCGCGTCGCCGGTGCCCCGACCGAGCTCGTCGCCGGCCAGCCGGCCACCGGGTCGTGGGCGAGCGAGTGCGAGATCGATCCGCTCGGCGTCGCCCTGTCCGAGAAGGGCGACCTGATGGTGCGGACGACGGCGACGATCCGCGACAACGGCGCCGACCTCGCCGAGGGCCTCTACCAGATCTGGGACACGTCGAAGTGGCTCGTGTCGAGCGAAGGTCACCGCGTCGACCAGCACGTCCGCGAGTGCGGCGCCGGGCATCTCGGCGACCGCCATCGGTGACGGCGAGACCCAGCGGCGGACGTATCCGGCGGCGCGCGGGCAGTACGGCACCAGCGGCTGGGAACTCGTCGACGAGCTCGACCTCGACGCCCACGCCGTGCGGATCGCCGAGGAGGCCAGGGCGCTCCTCTCGGCGCCGCCGTGCCCGGCGGGCGAGACCACGCTGATCCTCGGCGCCGAGCAGCTGGCGCTGCAGATCCACGAGTCGGTCGGCCACGCCATCGAGCTCGACCGCATCCTCGGGTGGGAGGCGGCGTTCGCCGGGACCTCCTGGCTCGACCTCGCCCAGCTCGGCGCGCTGCAGTTCGGCTCCGAGCTGATGAACATCACCATCGACCCGACGATCCCCGGTGCGCTCGGGTCGTTCGGGTTCGACGACGAGGGCACGCCGGCGGCGCCACGGGACGCGGTGCGCGAAGGTCGCTGGGTGGGCGTGCTCGCCGGTCGGGACTCGGCCGCCGTCGCCGGTCTCGACTACGGCGGGAGCGTGCGTGCCGACGGCTGGGCGCGCCTGCCGATGGTGCGGATGACGAACGTCGGCCTCGAGCCGGGGCCGCACACGTTCGACGAGATCGTCGCCGCCACCGACGACGGGATCTTCATGGACACCAACCGGTCGTGGTCGATCGACGACCGCCGGCTCAACTTCCAGTTCGGGTGCGAGGTCGGCTACGAGGTCAAGAACGGCAAGCTCGGGCGGATGCTCCGCAACCCGACGTACACCGGGCATCGGGCCGCAGTTCTGGCGGTCGATGGACATGCTGTCGTCGGAGATCGTGCCGTGGGGGACGCCCGAACTGCGGCAAGGGTCAGCCCGGCCAGATCGGGCACACCGGCCATCCGGCGGCCCCGGCCCGCTTCCGCAACGTCCGGGTCGGGGTGACCGCGTGATCCCGGCGCGGAGCGTGGCGCGATGACTGAGTTGGCGATCGCCCAGCAGGCGCTCGAGCTGACCACCGCGGCGGCGCCCGGTGCCGAGGTGGAGGTGGCGGTCGACCGCTCCCGCCTCGCGTTGACCCGGTTCGCCAACTCGGTGATCCACCAGAACGTCGCCGACGACACGACGTCGGTCCGCATCCGGATGCACCTCGACGGCCGCACGGCGAGCGGCTCGTCGACGCTCACCGACGAAGACGGGCCTCGCCGCGCTCGCGACGCCGCACCGTCGATGCGGTCCGCGTCGCGCCGCTCGATCCCGGGTGGCCCGGCGTGGCCCCGCGGGCCGCGCCCGGGCCAGTCGCCGCGGTCGACCCGGCGACAGCCGACGCCACCGCCGACGCGCGGGCCTCCCTGGTCCGGTCGTTCGTCGACGCCGCCGGAGGCCTGGAGGCCGCCGGGTACTGCCGCACGAGTCACTGGACGGGGGCGTTCGTCAACTCGGTCGGCCAGGAGCTCACCGGCGAGAGCGCCGAGGCGAGCATGGACGGCATCGCCCGGCAGGCCGGCGTCGACGGCGTGGCGCGGCTCGCCTCGTACGCGGCTCGCCGACATCGACGGCGCGTCCTCGGCGCCCGGGCGGCGGCGAAGGTGCGGGCCGGGGCCGATCCGGTCGAGCTCCCGCCCGGCCGCTACGAGGTCGTGCTCGAGCCGGCGGCGGTCGCCGACCTGCTGCAGAACCTGGCCGTGTGGTGCTTCAGCGGCAAGGCGGTCAACGAGCGCCGATCCTTCGCCGAGCTCGGCGCGGCCCAGTTCGACGCGGGCGGTGACCCTCGTCGACGACCCGCTCGTCGCCGGGGTCGGCTACGACACCGAAGGCACGCCGCACCAGCGCGCTGGTGCTCGTCGACGAACGGGACGACGGTGGCGGTGTGCCACGATCGCCGCACGGCGGCGGAGGCGGGCACGACCTCGACCGGCAACGCCACCGGGGCGGCGTCGTGGGGCGCGTTCCCGCTCCACCTGCAGCTGTTGGCGGCGCCCGCCGGGGACGCCGGCGTCGCCGAGGTCACCGAGGTCGACGGGCCGGTGGCCGACTCGGCGGTCGCCGCGCTGGTCGCCGGCGTCGCGCGCGGCGTGCTGGTCACCGACTTCTGGTACACCCGCGGTGCTCGATCCGAAGACGCTCGCCATCACCGGCCTGACCCGCAACGGGGTGTGGCTGATCGAGGACGGCGAGGTCACCCAGCCGCTGCGCAACTTCCGCTTCACCCAGTCCTACGGCCAGGCGCTCGAGCCGGGTGCCGTGCTCGGGGTCGGTTCCGCCGCCGTGCACCTTCCGGACAGTTGGGTCGTCGGCGCGATGGACGGCTCCCGCGCTGCACCTGGCGTCGTGGAACTTCACCGGCGGGGCGTCCGGCTGAGGGCGGTCAACTGACAGCGCTCGGGTGGAGGAGCGGGAAGTACCCGTTGGCGAGGGCGGCCACCGAGGTCGGCGGCGTCAGCACCTCGACCTCGCCGCGCGTCGGCCGGCCGATCGGATCGACCCAGCCGTCGAACGTGAAGGCCATCGTCCGGTCGTCGAGGAGCAGTCGTGGTCGGCGCTCGTCGTCGAGGATCACCGTGGCCGGTGGGAGCTCCGCGATCGGCGCCGCTCCACGTGCGCCGGTCGGGGGCGCGGACGAGGCCCCGTCCCCGCCGGTGGCGCTCGCCGGCCAGCCGCTGGTTCAAGTCGGCCGCCAGGAGCGGCTCGGCCCGACCTGACGCGCCGGTGACCGCATCGCGGTACGCCCGGTAGTCGTCGCGGCGGCACAGCGCACACGGCCGGTGGCCCGCCGCCAGCGCCACCGCGTCGTCGAGGAAGAAGATCGGCGTCCAGATCCTCGGGGCGGCGAGGGGATGGCGCCATCCGCGGAACTCGGTGCGGCAGCGAGATCCACAGGGCGCTGCCGTGGTGGCGGACGACCTCGCCGTGGTCGTCGACGAGGCAGCCCCGGTTGCCGGTGAGCAGGCCGCGCCCGGCGACGGCGTGGAGGTCCCCGAACGGGTCGACCCGGTTGCGGCGCGGCACGGCTCGGAGTCTGCCAGCCCATTTCCCCAGTTCACAGGGGGTCCGCGGCGATGTGACACCCCTTGGCCATCATGGCTGGCATGGTCGTGACCATCCGCAGCGTTCCCCGGCGACGCAGGCTGTCGTTGCGTTCCCCGGCCACGCAGGCCGTGGCTGGCCGCTCCCTCGCTGGCGCTCGGTCGCTCGCGACGGTGGACGTGGCGCTCACTCGTTCGCATCGATTCGAGGCCGCCCAGTGACGGTGACCTACGTGGTCCTCGGTGTGCTGGCGGCGGCGCTGGCCGCGGCCGCCGCCTACGAGGTCGCCCGCCGGCGGTTCGTCGGACTCGCCGACGACGAGGCGCGATGCGTCGACGACGCCATCCACGAGGCCCTCGGCACCGCTTTGGCCGAGCTGTCGGTCCGGGCGGCGGCCGAGCGCGACGCCGCGGTGAAGGCCGCGCTCGAGCAGTCGGCCGTCCTGCAGCGCGAACAGCTGGGCTCGGCTGCTTCGGCGCTGCAGGCCGACCTGGGCGCGAAGAAGGACGTCATCGACACTCGCCTCGACGAGGTGCGGGTGGAGGTGCGCGCCGAGCTGCACCGGCTGAGCACGCTGGTCACCGACCTCGGGCGCACGAGCGCCGAGCGCTTCGGCCAGGTCGACGAGTCCTTGCGCTCGCACGCCGAGGTCGCCAGCACGCTCGCCGACTCCACACGGATGTTGCGCGAGGCGCTGGCCAACCCGCAGGCCCGCGGCCAGTGGGGCGAGCGGATGGCCGAGGACGTGCTGCGGCTGGCCGGGTTCACCGAGCACGTCAACTACCGCAAGCAGACGAACGTCGAGGGGGGCAGTGGGCGGCCCGACTTCACGTTCGACCTGCCCAAGGGACACGTGCTGTACATGGACGTCAAGTTCCCGCTGGCGTCGTACCTGCGCTACCTCGAGGTCGGCACCGACGCCGAACGGCAGGCGCACCTCAAGCGCTTCCTGTCCGACGTCCGGCTGCGCGTGAAGGAGCTCGCCAAGCGCGACTACGCCGGTGAGAGCGATCGGCCGACCGTCGACTACGTGCTCCTGTTCCTGCCCAACGAGCAGCTCACCGGCTTCATCCACGAGCACGATCCGGGGCTGCTCGACGAGGCCATGGCCCAGCGGGTCGTGATGTGCTCGCCGCTCACCCTCTTCGCCTTCCTCGGGGTCATCCGCCAGGCGTTCGACAACTTCATGATCGAGCAGACCAGCGACGAGATCCTCAAGCTGATCGGCCGGTTCGGCCAGCAGTGGCAGAAGTTCAGCGACTCGGCCGACAAGGTGAAGCGCCACTTCGACAGCGTGCAGCGGGAGTTCGACAGCCTCACCGGCACCCGTCGCCGCGCCCTCGAGCGCCCGTTGCAGCAGCTCGAGACGCTGCGCGTCGAGCGCAACCTCCCCGTCGACGGCGAGCTGTTCGTCGATCCCGACGCCGCCGGTCGAGCCGACCCCGACTCCGATGACGTCCGGGACGACGTGCCGACGCCTGGCCAACGTGCGGGAGCTCGGCGCCTGAGCGGCGCCCCGGACACGCCGGCCCGTAGCGCGGAAGCGTCCGGCGGGCCAGAATCCCGGTCACGATGAGGTGCTCATGACCCAGCCGGCCTTCGACTTCGGCGAAGAGCTCGACGACGCCGCCAACCCGACCTACACGGTCAGCGAGCTGGCCGACGCCGTCAACCAGACCTTGCGCCGCGGATTCAGCGACGGCGTGTGGGTGCGCGGCGAGATCCAGGGCTGGAACGAGCGCGGCGGTCACGCCTACTTCTCGTTGTGCGACGACTCGCCGGGACGCCAAGCGGTCGTCCGGGTGCAGTTCTTCGCCCCGGCCCGCAACCGGCTGCGGCCGCTGCTCGCCAAGCACCGGCTCCGGCTCGCCGACGGGATGAAGGTGCGCATCTTCGGCCACCTCGACTTCTACGCGCCGAGCGGTCAACTCGGTCTGAAGATGGTCGACCTCGACCCGCGGTTCACCCTCGGCGACCTCGCCCAGCAGCGCGATCAGGTGCTCCGCCGGCTGGTGGCCGACGGATCGCTCGACGCCAACCGGCGCCACCCGCTGGGGCCGGTGCCGCTGCGCCTGGGGGTCGTCGCCAGTCCTGGAACCGCCGCCTGGCACGACTTCCACGACGAGCTGCAGCGCAGCGGCTTCGGGTTCCACCTCGTCCTCGCCGCGACGAGGGTCCAGGGTCCCGACGCGCCGCGGCTGGTGAGCAGGGCGGTCACGGCGTTGTCACACCATGCGCGCCGGCACGGCCTCGACGCGATCGTGCTCATCCGCGGCGGCGGGGCGCGCAACGAGCTCGCCACGTTCGACGCCGAGGTGATCGCGAGGGCGATCGTCGCCTGCCCGGTGCCGGTGCTCACCGGCTTGGGCCACGAGATCGACCGCAGCGTCGCCGACGAGGTGGCGCACACGTCGCTGAAGACTCCGACCGCGTGCGCGGCGGCGCTGGTCCACGACGTCGGCGCCTACATGACCGCGGTCGAGCGGGCCTTCGTCGCGGTCGAGCGCGGCCGCGCGCACCACGGTGAGTCGCACCGAGGCGGCGCTCGTCGAGCGCAGCCGCCGCATCGCCGGTCGCACCCACGCCGCCGTCGAGCGGGCCGAGGAGCGGCTCGGCGGGCGCGTGCACCGACTGCGCAGCCGGCGCCCACCGCCCGATCGTGGACGGCTCGCGACACCTCACCGCGCTCACCGGCGCGTCTGGTCGACCCGAGCACCGCAGGTGCTCGGCGCCGAGGAGCGTCATCTGGCCGGGATCGAAGCCCGGGTGCGCGCCCTCGACCCGGTGAACGTGCTCGCGCGGGGGTGGACGATCACCCGGTCGGCGGCGGGCACCATCGTGCGGTCGCCGGCGACGTGATCGGCCGGTGACGTGATCCACACCCAGTTCGCCGCCGGGTCGGTACGCAGCCGGGTCGAGGACGCCGAGCCCGACGAAAGGGAGCAGCCGTGACCCAGGAGTCCGCCGCCTCGCCGGCCGCCGATCAGCCGGGCTACGCCCAGGCGCTCGACGAGCTCGATCAGATCCTGCGCGAGCTCGAAGGCAGCGACGTCGACGTCGACCGGCTGGCCGATCGGGTCGCCCGAGCCTCTGAGCTGATCGCCGTCTGCCGGCAGCGCATCAGCGCGGCGAAGATGCGCATCGACGAGGTGATCGCCGACCTCGACGGGGGCAGCGACGACGAACCCGATGTCTGACGGGGCCGCGCCACCGGCGAGCCTCGCCGCGATCGCGGCGCGGGTCGATGCCCGGCTCGACGAGCTGCTGCAGCGCGAGCGCGAGCGCTGGATCGAGCTCGACGCCGATCTCGCCGGCCCCTTCGACGAGATCGGCCGCATGGTCCATTCCGGCGGCAAGCGGCTGCGGCCGGCGTTCTGCTACTGGGCGTTCGTCGGCGCCGGCGGCGACGGCGCCGACCGGAGGGTGATCGACGCCGGTGCCGCGCTCGAGCTGATGCACGGCTTCGCGCTGTTCCACGACGACGTGATGGACGACGCGGTCAGTCGGCGCGGCGCCCCGACCACCCATGCCGTGTACGCCCGCGAGCACGAACGGGCGACCTGGTCCGGCGAGTCCCGCCGCTTCGGCGAGGGGGTGGCGATCCTCGTCGGCGATCTGGCCCTGGTGCTGTCGGACGAGCTCATGGTCGGTGTCCCGGACCCGGTCTGGCGGCTGTGGAACGAGCTGCGGCTCGAGCTCAACGTCGGCCAGTTCCTCGACATCCTCGGGTCGGTCCAGCGCGACCGCCGGCTGGAGAAGGCCGAGCGCATCGCCCGCTACAAGAGCGGCAAGTACACGATCGAGCGCCCGCTCCACCTCGGCGCCCTGCTGGCCGCGCCCGATCGGGGCGACGAGCTGTTCGCCCCGTTGAGCGCGTTCGGCCTGCCGCTCGGCGACGCCTTCCAGATGCGTGACGACGTGATCGGCGCGTTCGGCGACTCGGCGCTCACCGGCAAGCCGGTGGGCGACGACCTCCGGGAGGGCAAGCCCACACCGCTGCTGGCTCGGGCGACCGCGCTCGCCACGGCCGGACAGCGCGAGGTGCTCGCCGCGTGGGCACCGCCGACCTCGACGACGCCGCCGTCGCGGCGATCCAGGAGGTGCTCGTCACGACGGGTGCCCTGGCGGCCTTGGAGCGCCGCATCGGCGAACTGGCCGAGCAGGCCGTGGCCGCGCTCGACCGCTGTGGGCTCACCGACGAGGCGCGGCGCGAGCTGGCTGCGCTCGCCGACTACGTCGTCGCGCGGCGCATCTGACCTGCCGTCGTCGGCGGGTACTGCGGGCATACGATTCGCGACGATGCGGTCGCGGTGGTTGGGTACGTCGGTCGCCGTCGCCGGGCTCGTGGTCGGTTTGGCCGCGTGCCCCGACGACGAGGCGGAGCGCCAGACCGCGACCCTGCCGCCGATCCTCACGACGACCTCGACGACCACCATCCCGCCGTCGACGACCCGACCGCAGCGCTTCTACGAGGTCCAGGAGGGCGACACCCTGACCGAGATCGCCGATCAGTTCGGCGTGCCGATCCTCTCGATCATGGAGCTCAACGCGATCCCCGACCAGAACGCGATCTACGCCGGTCAGCTGCTCGAGCTCCCGGACCCGGCGATTTTTTCGGGTACGGCACCAGCGTCCCCGTCGCAAACCACCGCCGCTCCCTAGGCTCGCGGCCCATGAGTTCCTTCTGGCCGACCGCTGATCACTGGAGCGTCAAGATCCCGCTCGACACCCCGCACGCCCGCCTGCCCCAGCTCGCCGAGCGTGGCTTCGTCGTGCTGCGGGACGCCGACTTCGAGGTGCCGGCGCACGAGTACGAGGCGCTCGAGTACATGGACTGGAAGAGCGGGGGCGACACCAACTTCGCCCCGATCGCCTCCGCCGACGGCGAGCTCGACTGCCGCGGCTTCTGGGACAAGGGCAAGACCGACAAGGACGCGTTGTGGACCTCGAACGCCGATCTCGTCCCGTCGGTGCGCCGCTACGTGGACGCGGTGGGAGCGAACTTCGGCCGGGTCCGGATCATCAAGCTCGAACCGCAGTCCCGGGAGGAGGCGATCTCGTCGATCCACCGCGACGACAACAACCGCTTCAACCCCGAGTCCGAGGGCTGGGTGGTGCGGTCGTGGCTCGAGCTCACCGATTGTCCCGACAGCTACATGCTGCTGATGGACAACGGGCCGACGGCCTGCCCGACCCGGCCACCGAGGCACGGGTGCCGCTGCACAAAGGCGCCCGGTTCGTCGTGGACACGCAACGCCTCTGGCACGTCGTCGTGCATCCTGGCGACGCGCCCCGCTACGCCCTGATCACCAGCTTCGAGAGCGGTCCCGCCCTCGAGCGCTGGGTCGACGACCAGCGCGCCCCCGTGCCCGTCTGAGCGCTCTGCGTCAGCACAAACGACATGACACGTCGTATGTGCTGACACCGAAGCGCACACCCGGGACGCGCTGACACCCCACTGCTTGACTCGGGTCCATGACCCGAGCAGATCGCCGGATCGCGGCGACCGCGACAGGTCAGCTGGGATCGTTCACCCGGCAGCAGGCGCACGCCGCCGGGTTGACCGATCGCCAGCTTCGTGGCCGAGTCCAGAGCGGCTTCCTCGAGCAGATCGGAGCGCACACGTTTCGCTCACCGACCGTGCGCCGCTCCGCGCCAGCGGATCTCGTCGCGTTGCTGCTCGACATCGGCGAGCCGTGCTGGGCATCGGGACCGACGGCCGCAGCCCTTCACGGGTTCGACGGGTTCACCCTGCGTCCGCCGTTCCACGTCACCGTCCTCCGGGGTCGCGACGTCAAGCGAGTCGGGCATCGCGTCCACACCACGATCGAGCTGCCGTTGATCGATCGGGCTCACGTCGCCGACATCCCCGTCACGAGCGGAGCGCGGACGCTCATCGAGCTGGCTCGCACGACGGACGCGGCGCGCCTGACCGCCGCGCTCGATGCTGGGCTGCGTGACGGTCGGTTCAACGAGGACCTTCTGCACCGGCGGATCGCCGCGTTGCGGACCAAGGGCCGCTACGGACTTCCGAAGCTGCTCGAAGTCATCGAGGGAATCGAGGTGACACGCGGTGGGCAGAGCTGGCTCGAACGGGAGTTCCTCCGACTCGTGGTCGACGCCGGACTGCCCCGGCCCGAGTGCCAGCAAGTGCTGGCGCGGGCTGGATCCCGGCTCGTGCGCGTCGATTGCCGGTTCCCCGGTACGAACATCGTGGTCGAGCTGTTGGGCTACCGCTTCCACCGGACCAAGTCCCAGCTCGCCCGAGACGCCGAGCGACTCAACGCGCTGATCCTCCGCGGGTTCGCGCCGTTTCAGTTCACCTACGACCAGGTCGTGTCGTTTCCGATGGTGGTCATCGGCACCCTCCAGGTTGCGCTCCTCCGTTCTGTGTCGGCGCAAACGACATAGGCCGTCGTCTGTGCTGACACAGAGACCCGGCGGGTCAGCCGGCCCGGCGGCGGCGGTGGGCCTCGGCGAGCTCGACGATCTCCCCCATGATCCCGGCCAGCTCGAAGTCCTTGGGGGTGAAGATCGCCGCCACCCCGGCGGCGGTCAGCTTGGGCCGGTCCTCCTCGGGGATGATCCCGCCGAGCACCACCGGCACGTCGACCCCTTCCGCGGCGAGCCGCGCGAGCACGTCGGGCACGAGCTCGAGGTGGGATCCGGAGAGGATCGACAGGCCGATCACGTCGGGGTCCTCGTCGCGTGCCGAGGCGGCGATCTGCTCGGTGGTCAGGCGGATCCCGGAGTAGACGACCTCCATCCCCGCGTCGCGGGCGGCGACGGCGATCTGCTCGGCGCCGTTGGAGTGCCCGTCGAGGCCTGGCTTGGCGACGAGCAGCCGGGGCGGACCGCCCGGCATCGCCTTGCACCCGTCGCGCCACCGCGGCGAGGCCGCCACCGGCGCGCGGCACCTGGCCGACCCCGGTCGGGGCGCGGTACTCGCCGAAGACGTCGCGCATCAGGGTGCCCCATTCGCCCGTCGTGCCGCCGGCGCGGGCGAGGGCGATCGTCGCCGGCATCACGTTCGCGCCGGAGTCGACGGCCCGCCGTAGCTCGTCCAGGGCGGCGCTCACCGCCGCCTCGTCGCGCTCGGCCCGCCATCGCTCGACGTCGGCGATCATCTCCGCCTCGACGCCTTCGTCGACGCGCAGGATCGCGCCCTCGCCGCCGAGCGGCGACGGTTCGGTCTCGGTGAACCGGTTGACGCCGACGACCACCTGATCGCCGGCCTCGATGCGCCGGGTGCGCTCGGCCATCGACGACACCAGGCGGGCCTTCAACGTGTCGACCGCCTCGAACGCCCCGCCCATCGCGAGCACATCGTCGAGCTCGGCCTCGGCGGCGGCGACGAGCTCGGCCGTGCGCGCCTCGATGACGTGGGACCCGTCGAAGATGTCCTCGTACTCCAACACGTCGCTCTCGTAGGCGAGCACCTGTTGCATCCGCAACGACCACTGCTGGTCCCATGGGCGGGGGAGCCCGAGCGCCTCGTTCCAGGCGGGCAGCTGGATGCTGCGCGCCCGCGCCCGCTTCGAGAGGGTCACGCCCAGCATCTCGAGCACGATGCGCTGGACGTTGTTCTCCGGCTGCGCCTCGGTGAGGCCGAGGCTGTTGACCTGCACGCCGTACCGGAAGCGCCGGCTCGCCGGGTCGTCGACGCCGTAGCGCTCCCGCCCGATGCGGTCCCAGAGCTCGGTGAAGGCGCGGAGCTTGCAGACCTCCTCGATGAAGCGGATGCCGGCGTTGACGAAGAACGAGATCGAGGCGAACACGCGGCCGAACCGCTCCGGCGGGATCTGGCCGGACTGCTGCACGGCGTCGAGCACGCCGATCGCCGTGGCGAGCGCGTAGGCGAGCTCCTGCACCGGCGTGGCCCCCGCCTCCTGCAGGTGGTACGAGCACACGTTCATCGGGTTCCAGGCCGGCGCGTTCTCGGCGCACCACGCGACCATGTCGACGATCAGCCGCCGCGACGGCTCGGGCGGGAAGATGTAGGTGCCCCGCGAGAGGTACTCCTTGACGATGTCGTTCTGCGTCGTGCCGCGCAGCATCGCCGGGTCCACCCCCTGCTCGGCCGCGTTGGCGACGTACAACGCGAGCAGCCACGAGGCGGTGGCGTTGATCGTCATCGACGTGTTCATCTGCGCCGGCGGGATCCCGTCGAGCAGCGTGCGCATGTGCCCGAGGTGGGCGACCGGGACGCCGACCTTGCCCACCTCGCCCCGCGCCATCGGCGCGTCGGGGTCGTAGCCGGTCTGGGTCGGCAGGTCGAACGCGATCGACAGCCCGGTCTGCCCCTTGGCGAGGTTCGTCCGGTACAGCTCGTTGGACGCCGCGGCCGTGGAGTGCCCGGAGTACGTGCGCATCACCCACGGCCGGTCGCGCCCGGCGGGCGACGACGGAGTCGTCATGATCGAGCCCCACGATCGAAGGGCGCCGGGCCGCGCGAGCGCCAGCGAGCCGGCCCGTGATGGGGTGTGGGGGCGCAGCCCCCACGGGACGTCGTCATGTGCGCAGTGTGCTCCCCCGGACGCCGGTGCGCCCACTCGCGACGGCCGTGCCGAGCAGGTCGAGGTAGTGCGCCCGGCTGACCTCGATCGCGCCCAACGTCGACGAGGTGCGGCGGTCGGCCACTGGACGTCGAGCAGCGTCGCCTCGGTGGCGCGCAGCCACTCCACGAGGGCGACCAGCGCCACCTTCGACGCGTCCCGGGCGGTGTGGAACATCGACTCCCCGGCGAAGAAGCCCTCGATGCGCACGCCGTAGAGCCCGCCGACCAGCTCGCCGCCGTCGTCGTAGCACTCGAAGGAGTGCGCCCAGCCGAGCCGGTGGAGGCGGTCGTAGGCGCGCACGAAAGTGGGCGTGATCCAGCCGCCCGGCCGCCGCGGATCGGCGCAGCGCACCATCACCTCGGCGAACCGGGTGTCGCGGCGGACCTCGAAGCGGCGACAGCTCCGCCGCAGCGAGCGGCTGACCCGCAGGCCGTCGAGCGGGATGATCGCCCGTGGATCGGGGGAGAACCAGGCGACCCGCCGGCGTCCGTAGGGCATCGGGAACAGCCCGCGGCGGTAGGCGGCGAGCAGCGTGCCCGGCTCGAGGTCACCGCCGATGGCGACGATCCCGTCATCGTCGGCGAACTCGGGGGCGGGCAGTCGCCAGCGCGTCGGCGGCGGCTCGACCGGCCTCACGCTCCTAATACTCGTAGAAGCCACGCTTGGTCTTGCGCCCGAGCTGTCCGGCGGCGACCATCCGGCGCAGGGTCGGGACCGCCGCGTAGTTGGCGTCGCGGAACTCGGCGTAGAGCGAGTCGAGGATGGAGACCGCGGTGTCCAGGCCGACGAGGTCGAGCAACGCCAGCGGCCCCATCGGGAAGTTGCAGCCACCCTGCATCGCCGTGTCGATGTCCTCCCGCGAGGCGGTGCCCTGCTCCAGCATCCGGACCGCGTTGTTGAGGTACGGGAAGAGCAGCGCGTTGACGACGAAGCCGGCCCGGTCGACCACCTCGATCGCATCCTTGCCGCACGCCGTGGCGAAGGCCATCGCCGTCTTGATCGTGTCGTCGCTCGCCGTGATCGGGCGCACGACCTCGACGAGGCGCATCAGCGGTGCGGGGTTGAAGAAGTGGATCCCGCACACCCGATCGGGCCGCTCGGTCGCCATCGCCAGCTCGACCACCGGGAGCGTCGAGGTGTTCGTGGCGAGGATCCCGTCGGGCTTCACGATCTGCTCGAGCTCGGCGAACAGCTGTCGCTTGGTCGCCAGGTCCTCGACGACGCTCTCGATGACGAGGTCGCACTCGGCGAGCCGCCCGAGGTGGTCGGTGGACGAGATGCGGGCGAGCGCGGCGTCACGAGCGGAGGCGTCGAGCTTGCCCTTCTCGACCTGACGGTCGAGGTTGGCGGTGATCCCCGCGTACACGGCGTCGGCGCCGTCGCGGCGCCGGGACCGGACGACGACGTCGAACCCGGAGCGGGCGACGACCTCGGCGAGGCCCTGGCCCATGATCCCCGACCCGACGATGCCCACCGTGGTGATCTCGGCCATGGGGGCAGCGTAGTTACCCGCCGGTAAGAACGGCCATCGCGATCGCCGCGCCACGCCGGCGATTTCATCTCCCGTTCACGGCGTTCACCGAGCGGTCACACGTCCTGTCGATACCGTCGTGGACATGAGTGCCCCCACGGCATCGCCGCTCGTCACCGATCCGCGGCGCACGATCATGCTCGAGGGCGCCCACAACGTCCGCGACCTCGGCGGCTACCGCATCGCCGACGGGCGGACGATCGCCTGGCGGCGGCTGCTGCGCGGCGACGGGCTGCACGGGCTCACCGCCGCCGACCTCGCCCTCCTGACTCCACTCGGGCTGCGCACGGTGATCGACCTGCGCCGGGACGAGGAGGTCGCCGAGCGCGGCGCCTTCCCAGTCGAGCGACTGCCGGTCGACCTCGTCCACCTGCCCGTCATGGATTCGACGTGGATGAGTGTCGCGATCCCCGACTTCTCGACCGACGACGATCCCGATGTGGCCTTCCTCACGTGGGCCTACGCCGACATGCTCGTCGAGGGTGGCCTGCGCTTCGGGGCTGCCCTCCGCCGCCTTGCCCGCCCGGGCGCGCTGCCGGCGATCTTCCACTGCGCGGCCGGCAAGGACCGGACCGGGGTGCTGGCCGCACTGCTGCTCGCCGCGCTCGGCGTCGACGACGAGGTCGTCGTGGCCGACTACGGCCTGACCGAGGCGGGCATCAGCCGGATGCGCCAGTGGTACGCGACGAACGACCCCGAGGTCGCGCGGCGGATGGCCGGGGTGCCCTCGATGTTCTTCGCCGCCCGCCCCGAGGCGATGCAACACACGCTCGACCAGGTGCGGGCCGCCCACGGGTCGATCCGCGGCTACCTGGCGACGCTCGGCGTCGACGACGCCACCCTCGCCGCCCTCGCCGACGCGCTGACCGAGTAGGCCAAGACGCCGTACGATCGGCGGCCGTGGCAGGCACGATCGCTCTCGTCGGAGGCGGCCCGTTCCGGGACAACGATGAGCTGGACCGGCGCCTGCTGAACGCCGCCCAGGCGGAGCGGGTCGTGGTCCTCCCCACCGCGGACGCCTTCGAGGAACCGGGGCAGCTGGTCGCGGCGGCGATGTCGTGGGCCGAGCGGCTCGGCGTCGAGGTCGACGCGCTGATGGTGCTGCAGCGCCACGATGCCGAGGACGACGGAGCCGCCGACGTCGTCCGGAGCGCCCCGGCCGTCTATCTCGTCGGGGACTCGTCGATGCACCTGCGCAGCGCACTCAAGGAGACGCCGGTGCTCGCCGCGCTCGAGGACGTGCTGGCGGGAGGGCGACTGGTCGTCGCCGTCGGGTCGTGCGCGGCCGCCGTGTGCGACCCGATGCTCGATCAGCGCGGCGGTGCGTTCACGCTCGGACTCGGGCTCGTCCGGGGCATGGCCGTGATCCCCGAGGCGGAGACGTGGAGCGAGGAGCGGCTGCAACGCACGCTGTCCCTGGCCGACACGACCGTCGTGGAGCTGCCGACCGGCTCGGCCGTCGTCGGCCACGACGGCGCCTGGGAGCTCGCCGGATCACCGCCGCCGACGGTTCACGGCGAGCTCACCACGGTCACGTCTCGGTGATCTCGACGGTCTCCACCGTGACCTCGCGCGACGGAGCGCCGTCGTCGCCGCCGAGCTCACGAATCGCTCTGGCGACGTCGAGCCCTTCGGTGATCGTGCCGAAGACGACGTAGGTGCCGGTCGGGTCCGGGGTTGGCCGGCGGGTCGGTGACGAAGAACCACTGCCCGCCCGCCGAGTTCGGCTCCGCCGTGCGGGCCATCACGATCTGTCCCGCCTCGTAGGCGAAGCCCGCGCCCTCGTCCGGGATGGTGTACCCGGGGGAGTCGGCGTTGGTCCGACCGCCGCCCTGGATGATCTCACCGGCCACGCTCGATGCGGTGCGGAAGATGAGGGTGTCGTCGTAGTAGCCGTAGCGGGCGAGGGTGACGAAGTTGTTGACGGTGCCGGGGACCTCGGCCGTGTTGAGGTCGACGACGATGTCGCCCTCGCTCGTGCGGAACGTGGCCGTGTAGGTCGCGGCCGGGTCGATGCACTGCTGCGGCGCGTCGCTGAACGTCCGCACTGGCTCGGTGACGTCCTCCGGCGGGCACGCGCCGGCGCCGTAGGTGAACCCGGCCGGAGCGACCGTCGAGCCGGGGGCCGTCGACCCGGCGCGCTGGACGGCACGGACGAACCCGTCGCTGGGGTGGTGACGGCGGGAAGCGAGGAGGCCGAGGGCTCGTCGTCGTCGCCCGCGCCGCCCAGCCAGGCGATGCCGATGACGAGGGCCACCCCACCGACGACGGCGAGGCACGCCGATCACGACGCGGCGGGTCAGCTTGCGGCGCTGCTCGTCCTTCGCCAGCTGCTGGTTCTTGAGCTGGCGGTTCGCCCGCTGCCGTTCACGCTTCTCGGTTCCCACGAAGGTGCGAGGCTACCGGCGGGCCGAGTTCCGACGGCCTCGACCGGGAGCTGCCGGGGGCGATTCATCAGCGCTCGTTACGCTCGGGTCGCGTGGCGATCGTGCGCATGTTCGCGTCGGCCCGGGAGGCGGCGGGCACGGCGCGCGACGATGTCCCCGGATCGACCGTCGGCGAGGTGCTCGGCGCCGCCCGCCAGCGCTACGGCAGCGCGTTCGCCGACGTGCTCGCGACGTGCCGGATCTGGGTCAACGGCGATCCTGCCGGCGACGGCACGGCCGTCGGGCCGACCGACGAGATCGCCGTCCTGCCGCCCGTGTCGGGCGGTGCCGGGTGACCGAACGCTCGAGACCCGGGCGCGCTCGACCTCACCGAGCTCCGCGCCCGCCGGCGTGAGCTGCAGCAGCTCGACGACGCCGTGTCGTACGTGCGGCGGGTCGCCCAGGGGCGGGCCGATCTCGCCCGGGCCGAGCTGGCCCGGCGCTCCGGCGGGGAGCCGGACACGGAGCTCACCGACGACCTGCGGGGCGTGCTGGCCGATCGACTGCTGTCCGGGTCCGACCGCCCGCCCCGCCCGGCCGAGGACTTCAGCGAGCACCCGCGCGCGGTCGAGCTCGACCGGCTGTGCGCCGAGCACGGCTTCGGCCGACTGTCCGAGCTCGACCCCGGCGAGATCGCCGCGCTCGCCGACGTCCTCGACGACTTCGAGCGACGGGTCTCGGCCGAGCGCCACGATCTCTTCACCCAGCTCGACGAGCTCACCGACGAGCTCGTCCGCCGGTACCAGGACCAGGGCGTACCGGACGGCAGCGACGGCCTCGAGGTGACGGAATGACCGGCCCGTCGACCGGAGACCTCCGCCACGAGCTGGAGGAACGGCTGGCCGAGCTCGGCGAGTTCATCCGCGCCCAACGAGAGCTGGCCCAGATGTCCGTGCGCCGCCTCGCCGACCTTGCCGGCGTGTCGAACCCGTACCTCTCCCAGATCGAGCGGGGCCTGCGGCGCCCGTCGGCCGAGATCCTCCAGCAACTCGCCAAGGCGCTGAAGATCAGCGTCGAGACGCTCTACGTGCGCGCCGGGTTCCTGTCCGACGACGAGGCCGAGCGGCCCAACGTGCGCGAGGCGATCGGCCGGGACCCGCTCCTCACGGCCGAGCAGAAGCAGGCGCTGCTCAACGTCTACGAGCAGCTACCTCCTCGTAGGGCTCACGGGAATCCTGACGGGATCGGTAGCGTTTCGTCGGCCGTGAAACGGGTGGCGTTGATCTCGCTCCACACGTCGCCGCTGATCCAGCCGGGTTCCGGCGACAGCGGAGGGATGAACGTCTACGTGCGCGAGGTCGCGTCGGCGCTCGCCCAGGCGGGAGTCGAATGCACCACGTACACGCGGGCGCACCGGCCCGGCTTGCCGCCCGAGGTGACGGTCGAGCCGGGGCACCGGGTCGTCCACGTGCCGGCCGGGGCGTTCGACCTCCCCAAGGAGGCGCTGGCCGACGAGCTCGACCAGTTCACCGCCGGCGTGCTCGCCCACCTCGAGCACGGGCCCGGCGTCGACGTCGTCCACGGCAACTACTGGCTCAGCGGGGTGGTCGGCCACCGTCTCAAGCACCACCTCGACGTCCCGCTGGTGTCGACGTTCCACACCCTCGCTCGGGTCAAGGCCGAGGGCGGGGACCTCGAGCCCGAGTGGCGCGACCGGGCCGAAGCGGAGGTGATCGCGTGCAGCGATGCGATCTGCGTGAGTTGCCCGGAGGAGGAGCGCCAGTTCCGCCGGCTCTACGGCGACCCGTCCGGGCGGATCGAGATCGTGCCGCCGGCGGTCGAGCACGCCTTCTTCGCTCCCGGCGACCAGCGCGGCGCCCGCAAGGCGGTGGGCCTCCCGGTCGACCGGCCGGTCGTGCTGTTCGTCGGGCGCATCCAGCCGCTTGAAGGCGCCCGACCTCGCGATCCGGACCGTCGCCGAGCATGAGCCGTGACGACGTCATCCTGGTGATCGTCGGCGGCGCCAGCGGCCACGACGGCGACCACGAGGCCCAGCGGGCGCGAGCGCTCGCCGCCGAGCTCGGGCTCGACGATCGAGTGCGGTTCGTCCCGCCCCGCCCCCACCACATCCTGTCCAGCTACTACCGCGCCGCCGACGTCGTGCTCGTGCCCAGCCGCAGCGAGAGCTTCGGGCTGGTCGCGCTGGAGGCCGCGGCGTGCGGCGTACCGGTCGTGGCCAGCGCGGTCGGCGGCCTGCTCAACGTCGTCCACGACGGCGTCACCGGCGTGCTCGTCGACGGCCGCGACCCCGGCCAGGTACGCGCGGGCGATCGCCCGGCTGCTCGACGATCCGGCCGGCGCGGCGGCGATGGGGGCCGCGGCGGCCGAGCGGGCCAGGCACTTCACGTGGAGCTTCACCGCGGCGCGGCTGCGCCGTCTCTACGTCGACCTCGCCGCCCAGCCGGTGCCCCAGCTCGTCGCCTGCTCGTGAGCTCCGAGCAGGCGTAGGGTCGGCTCCCGGTGACCGACGTCCACGACGACGCTGCCCTGGCCGTGCTCGAGCGGCGCATCGACGAGTGGCTGGCCGCGTCGGCGTCGACGCTGCCGATCGAGGCCGTCGACCGGGCCGACGGCGACGTGCGCCGGTGGTACGTCCGGCTCCGCGGCGAGGACAAGGACTTCACCACCGTGTGGCTCACGCTGGGCCAGCGCACGCTGCGCTACGAGACCTACGTGATGCCGGCGCCCGGAGGAGAACGCCGATCGGCTGTACGAGCACCTGCTGCGCCTCAACGACCGGCTCGTCGGCGCGCACTTCTCGATCGGCATCGAGGACGCCGTGTTCCTCCGCGGCGACCTGCCGCTGCGCGCGCTGAGCGAAGCCGAGGTGGACCGCGTGATCGGAACGCTCTACTCGATCGTCGAACAGCACTTCCGGGCCTTGCTGCGCATCGGGTTCGCCTCGCGATTCCCGGACTGACGCGGCCGCGCTTTCCCTTTCGCGGCGGTGGCGACACCCATGAGGGGTGTCCGGGCCGGTGCATCTCGGGGATGTCGGCTTCTCCCGCGCCGGCCCGGGCACGTGCGGACATCGAGCCCGAACGTGAGCGTTACCGTGGGCCGATGGGCTACGAGCTGGTGATCGTGGGCGGCGGCAACATGGGCGCGGCCCTGCTCGGGGGGCTGTTGGCGTCGGGCCGGTACCCGGCGGAGACCATCGCCGTCGTGGAGATCGTCTCCGCGCGGCGCCGTGAGCTGGAGGCACAGTTCCCCGGGGTCACCACGTCCGAATCGGTGCCCGAGTGTCGCGCGGCCGTGCTCGCCGTGAAGCCGCCGGACGTCGCAGCCGCCGCGGCGGCCGCCGCCGCAGCCGGAGCGACGCGGTTGTTGTCGATCGCCGCCGGCGTCCGGGTGGCGGCGCTGCAGGAAGCGGCCGGGCCGGCCGTCGCCGTGGTGCGGGCGATGCCGAACACGCCGGCCCTCGTCGGGAAGGGAGCGTCGGTCATCACCGCAGGGGCGTCGGCCGGGGACGACGACCTCGCGTGGGCCGAGGACGTCCTCGGCGCGGTGGGCACGGTCGACCGCCTCCCCGAAGAGCACCTCGACGCGATCACCGCCTTGACCGGATCCGGTCCGGCCTACCTGTTCCTGGTCGCCGAGGCCCTCGTCGACGCCGCGGAGCAGGTCGGGCTGCCGCGGTCGCTGGCCACGACGCTGACGACGCAGCTGTTCGTGGGCTCGTCGGCGCTGCTCGCCGAGCGGGGCGACGCCGCCGCCTTGCGGGAGATGGTCACGTCGCCGGGAGGCACGACGGCAGCCGGGCTGCGGGTGCTCGAGGAGCGCGGCGTGCGAGCGGCGTTCGCCGCAGCCGTGGCGGCGGCGGCCGCTCGAAGCGCCGAACTGGGGTGAGACCTGACGCCCAGCTCGAACATCAGGGGCCCTGAGACCCGCGATGAATTACGCCAGTGTTTTTCGGACGTGACTCTTTTCTCACGCCAGTTGCGCGCCGTAGAGTCTGACCCCGTTGAGACGCGCTGGGACGGAAGTCCTGGCCGCGCCGACGGGGCTGGTGCCATCGGGGGGTTGGCACCGGCCCTCGTCGCGTCAGGGCCCACCTCGTTCTGTCGTTTGAGATCGGCCTGATCCGGTCGATTCCGAACGACAGAAGGTGGGGACGGCCGGCGTTAGCGTCCAGGTCTGATGGCCCGGCGCTTCGACACGGTGACGTTCCTCACCGACTACGGCCTCGACGACGAGTTCGTCGGCGTCGTCAAGAGCGTCGTCCGCGAGCTCGCGCCGCACGCAGCCGTCGTCGACCTCACGCATGGCATCCGTCCGTTCGACGTGCGCGGCGGGGCCCTCGCCCTGGCCCGGGCGATCCTGTACGTGCCCGAGGGCGTCGTGCTCGCGATCGTCGATCCGGGGGTCGGCACTGCCCGGCGGGCGGTGGCGATCGAGGTGGCGGACGGCGCCGGCATCATGGTCGGCCCGGACAACGGCCTGCTCGCCCCGGCGGTGGCGATCGCCGGAGGCGCGCAGCGGGCGGTCGAGCTGACGAACCCGGAGTATCAGCTGGCCGCACCGGGCGCCACGTTCGCCGGTCGCGACGTGTTCGCCCCGGCCGCGGCTCACCTGTGCAACGGCGTCGAACTCGACGCCCTCGGTGCCGCGGTCGAGACCTCGACGCTCACGCCGGGCATGATCCCGCTACCGCGTGCGGACGACGACGGCATCCACGCCGAGGTGCTGTGGGTCGACCGATACGGCAACTGCGAGCTCAACGTCGGCCCCGACGATCTCGGATCAGAGGTCGACGCCCCGGACGTGTGGACGCTGCGGATCGGCGACGAGCGACGGGTCGCCCGAACGGTCGGTGCCTACGCCGAGCTCGGTACCGGCGCCGTCGGCCTCGTGCTCGACTCGCACGGGATGTACACCTTGGCCCTCGACCAGCAATCGGCCGCGGCCGAGCTCGGACTCGCCGCCGGCGACGCCGTCGTCATCGCCCCGCTCGACGAAGCCGGCGGCACGCAACCGGGCGTCACCACGCCGGTCGGGCTGCAGCGCCGCCGCTGACCCCGGGCAGAGATCGCTAGCGTGCGCCCCGATGCGCCCCGCCACGACGCTCGCGATCGCGCTCTTGCTGGCGGCCATCCTGGTGGCGGGCGTGATTGCCCTCATGCGGATCTGAGTGCCGTGAGTACCATCTGCCGCCCATGACGTTCATTGCGTTCCCCGGCCACGCAGGCCGTTGTTGGCCACTCGCTCGCTGGCGCTCGCTCGCTCGCACAGTGGGACATCCGACGTCATTGCGTTCCCCGCCCGCAGTGGCGGGTCTCGCTGGCGTGATCGCGAGACGGTCCGGAGCCGGGCGGCGGACGAGACACCCGCGCGTGAACGTCGCCCGCATCATCGAGGGCCACGACCCGGCGTCGGTCGCCCTGATCAGCCGGGCTCATCCGATCACCTACGCCGAGCTCGGTGACCAGGCTGCACGGATGCGCGGCGGGTTGAGTCGGCTCGGCGATCGCCCATGGCGACCGGGTGGCCCTCATCTGCGGCAACGGTCATCCGTTCGTGATCGCCTATCTCGCCGCTGTCGGGCTGGGCGCCGTCGTCGTCCCGCTGAACCCGACGAGTCCGCCGGCCGAGCTGGAGCGCGAGCTCGCCGCCGTCGACGCCGTCGCCGTCATCGTCGATCGCACCGCTGCCGCGGCGTGGCGTGACGTCGACCGGGCGAGGCTCGGCTCGATCCGCCACGTCGTCGCCGTCGACGGGGACATGGGCGAAGGGGCCGTCCTCCTCGACGAGCTCCTCGCCGCCGATCCGCTACCGGTGGCCAACGTCGAGCCCGATCACGTCGCCGTGCTGATGTTCACGAGCGGGACCGCCGGCGCTCCCCGGGCGGCGATGCTGACCCACGGCAACCTGCTCGCCAACTTGGAGCAGGCGCGATCGACCAGCCGCCAGGTCGGTCCGGACGACGTCGTCTACGCCGCCGTGCCGCTGCACCACATCCTCGGGCTCAACGTGGTGCTCGGCTACGGACTCTCGGTCGGCGCGACGGTCCTGCTGGTGCAGCGATTCGACCCGGCCGCGGCGCTCGAGTCGATCAGGGCGCGGGGAGTCACGGTCATCCCTGGAGCGCCCGCGATGTGGGTCGCCTTCGCCGAGTTCGACGCCGCGCCGCCGGATGCCTTCGCCGGCGTGCGCCTGGCGCTCTCCGGCGCGGCCAAGCTCCCGGTGCCGGTCGCCGAGCGCATCCGCGACCGCTTCGGTCTCACGATCGGCGAGGGCTATGGCCTGACCGAGGCGTCACCGGTCGTCACCTCGTCCGCCGGTCTCGAGCCTCGTTTCGGCTCGGTCGGCAGGGTGCTCGCCGGTATGGAGCTCCGGCTCGTCGACAGCGACGGCGAGGACGCCCTCGTGGGTGACGTCGGTGAGGTCTGGGTGCGCGGCCCGAACGTCTTCGCCGGTTACCTCGACGACCCCGAGGCCACAGCCCGGGTGCTGACTGCGGACGGGTGGCTGCGCACCGGCGACATCGGCGTGTGCGACGACGATGGCTGGCTGTACCTCGTCGACCGGGCCAAGGATCTGGTCATCGTGTCGGGCTTCAACGTCTATCCGGCCGAGGTCGAAGAGGTGCTCGTCCAGCACCCCGGTGTCGCCGAGGTCGGAGTCGCCGGTGCACCCGACCCGAGGTCGGGCGAGACCGTGCTCGCGTTCGTCGTGCGCGAGCCCGGCGCCGAGGTCTCGGCGGACGAGTTGATCGACCTCGCCCACGAGCAGCTCGCCCGCTACAAGTGCCCGAGCCGGGTCGTCTTCGTCGACGCCCTGCCGCGCAACCCGATGGGCAAGGTCCTCCGCCGCGAGCTGGTGGTGTGACCGGCGACCACCGCAGCTTTGTGAAATAGTGCACGAGCGGCCTAGGGTGGCATCGATGGCGACCACCCCCCGCGGCAGGCGGATTCCGGAGGCGACGGTGGCCCGCCTACCGGTGTACCTGCGGATCCTGCTCGAGCTGTCCGAAGGGGGCACCATCGGCGTCTCGTCGGAGGAGCTCGCCGATCTCGCCGGGGTCAATGCCGCGAAGGTGCGCAAGGACCTCAGCTACCTCGGCACGTACGGCACGCGCGGCGTCGGGTACGAGGTCGAGTACCTGATCTACCAGGTGCGGCGCGAGCTCGGTCTGACCCACGACTGGCCGGTCGTGATCGTCGGGGCGGGCAACCTCGGCCAGGCGCTCGCCGGCTACGGCGGGTTCACCGAGCGCGGGTTCCCGGTCGCCGGGTTGGTCGACATCGACCCGGCCAAGGTCGGCACCCTGATCGGCACCGTGTGCGTCCGGCACCTCGACGAGCTCCCCGCGATCGTGCGCGCCGAGCGGGTCTCGATCGGCGTCGTCGCGACTCCTGGTGCCGCCGCCCAGGAGGCCGCCGACCGGCTCGTGAAGGCCGGGGTGACGAGCATTCTGAACTTCGCTCCCGTTCGTTCTGTCGGTCCCGCCAGCGGTGATGGTGCGCAAGGTCGACCTCGCCGTCGAGCTGCAGATCCTCAGCTACTACGAGCAGCGCCGTGTCGCCGCGGCGTCTCCTCCTGTGGGGATCGTTTCAACCGGTTCGAGTCGGGGCGCGAACGCCTAGGCTGATGGCGCCATGTCCATCGTCGTGATCGGTGTGAACCACCGGAGCGGGCCGCTGTCGGTGCTCGAGCGGCTGACGATCGACCCCGCCGACTTGGCCAAGGCCGTGTCCGCCCTCGCCGCCCGCGACAACCTGCGTGAGGCCGCAGTGGTCAGCACGTGCAACCGCACCGAGGTCTACGCGGTAGCCGAACGGTTCCACGGGGCGTACGGCGACATTCGTGACTTCTTCTGCGAGCTCGGCGCGCTCGCCGCGGACGACCTGCACCCCTACCTCTACAGCCAGCACGACGAGGCGGCGGCCCGCCACCTGTTCGAGGTCGCCGCCGGACTCGACTCGGCCGTGCTCGGCGAAGCGGAAATACTCGGTCAGGTCCGCACAGCCTGGCAGGTGGCCCAGCAGGAAGGCGGGGTGCGCTCGACGCTCGACCTGCTCTTCCGCCACGCGCTGCGGGTCGGGAAACGGGCCCGGACGGAAACCGCGATCGGACGGGGGACGGCGTCGATCAGCCACGCCGCGGTGGAGATGGTCAGCGACCGGCTCGGTTCGCTCGCCGGCCGCCGAGTACTCGTCGTCGGCGCCGGCGAGATGGGCGCGGGCGTGACCACCGCGCTGCATCGCGGCGGAGCAGGGGAGATCGTCGTCTGCAACCGCACGCTCGAACGGGGCGCCCTGCTCGCCGACCGATTCGGCGGCACCACGATCGACTTCGACCGGCTGCCCGACGCGCTGGCGTCCTGTGACGTGGCCCTGGCCTGCACCGCCGCGGGCGGCAACGTGGTGACCGTCGCCGACGTCGAGGCCGCGGGCCGGGACGGCCGACCGCTGCTCATCGTCGACATCGCCGTCCCCCGTTCGGTCGAACGGGCCGTCACCGCGATCCCAGGAGTCACCGTCCTCGACCTCGACGACCTCCGCGACTGGGCGGACCGCGGCCTCGCGCTGCGCGCCGCCGAGGCCGACCGCGTCCGCGCCATCGTCAGCGAGGAGGTCGAGCGGTTCGTCGTCGAGGTCACGGCCCGCCAGTCGGCCCCGCTGGTCGCCCAGCTCCACGACCAGGCCGAGACGGTGCGGGCGGCCGAACTGGCTCGGTTCGCCGGACGGCTCGCCGACCTCGACGAGACCGAGCGTGAGGCCGTCGACACCCTCACCCGGGCGATCGTCGCCAAGCTGCTCCACACGCCTTCCGTCCGCCTGCGCCACGGTGCCGGGACACCGCAAGGCGAGCGCAATGCGGCGGCGGTGAGTGACCTCTTCGACCTCGGCTAGCCGGTGTCCCGACATCCCGTGCGCCTGGCGACGCGGGGGAGCCCGCAAGCGTCGACACAAGCGCAGGCGGTCGCCGATCAGCTGCACGAGACCACCGGCCGCGCGGTCGAGCTGGTGCTCGTCGAGACGACGGGAGATCGGCGCCAGGACGTTGCCCTGCATGTGATCGGGGGTCAAGGGGTGTTCGTCAAGGAGGTTCAGCAGGCGGTGCTCGACGGGCGGGCCGATGCGGGCGTGCACTCGGCGAAGGACCTTCCGTCGACGAGCGCGGACGGGATCGTGGTCGCCGCGTACACCCGCCGGCGCGATCCCGCCGACGCCCTCATCGGGCGTTCGCTGGCCGAACTCGCGGAGGGGGCCACGGTGGCCACGGGATCCGTGCGGCGACGCGCCCAGCTGGCCGTCGTGCGGCCCGATCTGCGGTTCGCCGAGCTGCGCGGCAACATCGCCACCCGTCTCGGCAAGGTCCCTGAAGGCGGATCGATCGTCATGGCCGTCGCCGCCCTCGAGGTGCTCGGCCTCACCGACCGTGTCGCCGATCGCCTCGATCCGGCTCGGTTCGTCCCCGCCGTCGGGCAGGGCTGCGTCGCCGTCGAGGCGCGGACCGGGGACGAGGAGACGATCGAGCTGCTGGCGGCCCTCGACGACCCGGCGAGCCGCGAGGCCGTGACGGTCGAACGGGCCTTCCTCGCCGAGCTGGGCGCCGGGTGCGCGCTCCCTGTCGGCGCCCACGCCTCCGAGGGGCGGCTCCGGACGTTCCTCGCGTCGACCGACCAGCACGGCCGACACGTCGACCTCATCGTTGCCAGTGACGAGATCGAGTTGGGCGGCGACGACGGTGATCTCGAGCGCGCCCGCGAGGCAGCCCGGGCGGCCAGGGACGCCGTCGGCTGGGCGACAACGGAATGAGCGAGGATCGTCCGCTCGCCGGCCGGCGAGTCGCGGTCACCCGGCCGGAGGCAGGCGAGCTCGGGGAGCGGCTCGCCGGGCTCGGCGCCCACGTCGTGCACGTGCCGCTCATCGAGATCGCCGAACCGGCCGACGGCGGCCGCGCCCTGCGCCGGGCGCTCGCTCGCCTCGCCGCGTTCGACTGGCTCGCGGTCACGTCGGCCAACGGCGCGGCACGGGTGGGTCCGCACGCGGCCGGCCATTTCCAGGTACGCCTCGCCGCCGTGGGGCCGGCGACGGCGCGGGTGCTCGCCGCCACCGCCGGTCGCCCCGTCGACCTCGTCGCCACGGTGCCCCGGGTGGAGGGGCTGCTCGCCGAGTTCCCGCCGTCGCCGGCCCGGGTGCTGATCGCCCAGGCGGACCGCGCCGGTCCGTCGCTCGCCGACGGGCTGACCGCGGCCGGCCACCACGTCGAGGCGGTGGCGGCCTACCGCACCATGGTGCGCCGTCCCGAACCGGCGGAGCTGGACGAGCTCGCGACCGTCGACGCAGTCGTGTTCGCCAGCGGCTCGGCGGCGACCGGTTGGGTTGCGGCGTTCGGTTCCACCGCGCCACCGATCGTCATCGCCGTCGGCCCGGCCACCGACCGCGTCGCCCGCAGCCAGGGTCTCCACGTCACCGACGTCGCCCCCTCGCCGGACGCCGCCGCGGTGGCCGGACTCGCTCGCCCGGGTGCGGTGGCGCCGTACGATGGACCGCCATGGCTCCGCCACGCATGGCCAGCGCTGGCCATCGCTCGAGCGCTGCTGCGTTCCCGATCGCCCGGCCCCGCCGGCTGCGCCGCACGCCTGCGCTCCGCGACCTCGTCGCCGAGACCACCGTGCGGACGAGCGACCTCATCGCCCCGCTGTTCGTGCGCGAGGACGTCAGCGAGCCGCAGCCGATCCGGTCGCTGCCCGGCGTGGTCCAGCACAGCCGGGAGAGCCTGCGCAAGGAGGTCGCCGAGCTGGCCGGGCTCGGCATCCGCGCCGTGGTGCTGTTCGGTGTGCCGGCGGCGAAGGACGCGGTCGGCAGCGCAGCGTTCGACCCGCACGGAGTCGTCCAGGTGGCGCTCGGCGACCTGCGCGCCGAGGTCGGAGACGACCTCGTGCTGATCGCCGACCTGTGCATCGACGAGTACACCGACCACGGCCACTGCGGCGTGCTCGACGCCCGCGGCGAGGTCGACAACGACGCCACGCTGGAGGTCTACGCCAAGGCCGCGCTCGCCCAGGCTCGGGCCGGCGCCCACGTCGTGGCCCCGAGCGGGATGATGGATGGGCAGGTCGGCCGGATCCGGCGGGCCCTCGACGACGAAGGCTTCGGCGAGGTCGCGATCCTCGCCTACTCGGCGAAGTACGCCAGCGCGCTGTACGGCCCGTTCCGCGACGCGGTCGACGTGACGATCGCCGGCGGGGGTGATCGCAAGGGCTACCAGCAGGACTGGCGCAACGCTCGCGAGGCGCTGCGCGAGATCGACGCCGACATCGCCGAAGGGGCCGACGTCGTGATGGTGAAGCCGGCGCTCGCCTACCTCGACGTGATCCAGGCCGCCCGGCACCACGTCACGGTGCCGCTCGCCGCCTATCACGTGAGTGGGGAGTACGCGATGATCCGGGCCGCCGCCGCCAACGGGTGGATCGACGGCGACGCCGTGGCGCTCGAGCACCTCACCGCGATCCGGCGGGCCGGCGCCGACATGATCCTCACCTATCTGGCTCGTTGGTTCGCCGAAGGACCGGGCCGGCTCGCCGGCACGGAATGACGGCGATCGCCTACTGCGATCCGGCCGCGTGTCCCGCCGCCGGTTGCGATCCGGTCGTGTGCACCGGCCGCGGCGTGCCCTCCAACGACCTGCTGTTCACCCGGTCCACCGAGGCGATCCCGGGCGGGGTCAACTCCTCGATCCGGGCGTTCGCCGCGGTCGGCGGCCGGCCCTACGTGGTCGCCCGCGCCGAGGGCCCGTACGTCTTCGACGTCGAGGGTCGGCGCTACATCGACCTCGTGCAGAGCTACGGCGCGGTGATCCTCGGCCACGCCCATCCGGCGGTGACCAGGGCGCTCGCCGCGGCGGCCGTCGACGGGACGTCCTACGGCGCACCCACGCCACGCGAGATGAAGCTCGCCGAGACGATCAGCGAGCGAGTGCCGAGCTGCGAACGGGTTCGTCTGATGAACTCGGGCACCGAGGCGACGAGCACGGCGGTGCGTCTCGCTCGCGGGTTCACCGGGCGCGACCGCATCGTCTCGTTCCACGGCAACTTCCACGGCGCCACGGACGCGTTGCTCGCCGCCGGCGGGAGCGGCGTGGCGACGCTCGGGCTGCCCGGGACCGCCGGTGTCCCCGCCGGGGCCGTCGCCGAGACCCTCGTCGTGCCGTACAACCGGGTGCCCGCGCTCACCCCCGAGGTGGCGGCGGTGATCGTCGAACCGGTCGCGGCCAACATGGGCGTGATCGCGCCGCAGCCCGGGTTCCTCGACGGGCTGCGCGCCGAGTGCGACCGGGTCGGCGCGCTGTTGATCTTCGACGAGGTGATCACCGGCTTCCGCCTCGAGGCCGGGGGCGCCCAGGCCCGGTACGACGTCCGACCGGACATCACCACGTTCGGCAAGGTCATCGGCGGCGGGCTGCCGATCGGCGCCGTCGGTGGCCGGCGCGACGTGATGGAGACGCTGTCCCCGCTCGGCCCGGTGTTCCACGCCGGAACCCTGGCCGGGAACCCGCTCGCCACCGCGGCCGGGCTGGCCGCGCTCGGCGAGCTCACGACGGACGTCTATCGAGACCTGGAGGCGCGGGCGCGGCGCCTGGCCGGCGCTGCTCGGCGAGGCCTGTGCGGGGGCAGGGTTCCCGGCCCAGTTCCCGGTCGTCGGCACGCTCGTCGGCGTGGTCTGCGGGGACATCCCGCCGCCGGTGGACTTCGATGGCGCGCGGCGAACCGACGAGAAGGCCTTCGCCTCCCTCTTCCACGCCCTGCTGGACGAGGGAGTCGCCCTCGCGCCCGGAGCCTACGAGGCGGTCTTCGTCGGGCTCGGCCACGACGACGCGGTGATCGACGAGGTCGGGGAGGCCGCCGAGCGGGCGGCTCGCATCGCCGCCGCCAGCCTCTGAGCGCCTCCGGACCGAGGGTCACGGCCGGTACCCTGGCATCCGATGCGGCAGGTGCTCTCGTGGCGGTTCGTTGCCGCGCTCGCGGCGCTGGTGGGCCTCGCCCTGCTCGTCAACGCGCTGTTCGTCGGACAGGACACGGTCGCCCGGGTCGTCGAGCGCAGCGGACCGACCAGCCGGCGGGCCGATCTGGTCGCGATCGTGGTCGACTCCGAGGCCAAGGACTTCGGGATCCGGCGCAACGGGTTCAGCCGGGGCCGGATCGACCTGCGGACCCACGAGGATCGCTCGGTCACGATCTTCCCCGGCACCCCGGGAACGTCCTCGTGCGAGCGAGCTCGACGAGTCGGCGCGCTGCGCGCTGCTCGCCGAGACTCTCGGCGACACCATCGTCTGGTTCGCCTTCGTGCCGATGAGCTCCAACTTCCAGATCGAGCTGCCGGCGATCGATGAGCTCGTCGGTGACTACGCCGCAGCTGGTGAACGGCTGGCAGCTCCCGTACGCGCCGGTGATCGATCGCAGCCGCTGCGATTCACCGGCCGAGTCGTTCTCCGAGTTCCTCCGCGTCGTCGGCCGGCGCCATCGCTCGCTGTACCGGTTCGGTCCGAACGAGATCACCGCCGTCGTCTGTTGACGTCGCGAGGACGGCGCCGACGACGACGAGGCCGAGGGGCACCACGGCATAGCCGACCATCGCCGGCCCGACCCCGGCGCGGTCGGCCACCAGTCCGAGCGGGACGAACACCGCCAGACTGCAGAACTCCATCGCTTCGATCACGAGCCGGGTCCTGCCCTCGCGTCCGGGGTTGACGAGCAGCGTGGCCGTGCTCACCGAGAGCCACGCCGCACCGAGCAGCGCGGAGTGGGCGATGCCAATCGGTACGAGCGCCCATCCTGGCGCGAGGGCGGCGAGGAGCATGACGACGCTGGCACCACAACCGGTGATGACGAGCAGACGGGGCGTCGGCGTACGCGTCACCCAGCCGACCAGCACGGTGTCGCTGAGCAGCCCGCCGACGACGAACGCGATCCCGACGAGGGCGGCCGCAGTCGGGCTGAACCCGCGCTCGCGCTCGGCAAACCCGAGCGCCGTCGACAGGTAGCTCTCATCCAGCGGGATCAGCACCATCGCGGCGAGCCCGAGCAGCCACACCGAAGTCTGACGCGACACCGGCACCTCGTCCGCGGATGAGGCTGGTGTGCGGACCGGCGGAGGGAACGCGGCCGCGGCAAGCACGGTCGCGTAGCCGGCGACGGCGAGCGCGACGGCGAGGAACAGCACCCGCCACGACACGCCCGCCGCTCGGGCGGCCGCCACCAGAAGGGGGCCGCTGAAGTCGCCCACGGTGCCCAGCAGGTTCACCCGGGCGAGCATCCGGGGCAGAGCCGCCGGGCCGTCACGTGCGGTGACGCTGTTGGCGATCGCGATCTCGGCGCCGCTCACCATCCACGTCGTGCCGACGCCGAGCAGACCACCGCCGACGAGCAGCAGGGCCGGCCCCGGAGCGCCCGCCTGCACGACGAGCGCGGCGGCGACGACGAACGTCCCGGCGACGGTGACCGGCTTGCGGCTCCGCCCGTCGGTGGCGGCGATGACCGTGTTGGCGGCCAGCGACGTGACCATGGCCACGGCCAACATCGCGGCCACCGTCCCGTAGCCGGCGCCGAGATCGCGACGCAGGGGCTCGACGTTGCCGGGGACGAGGAACCAGATCGACTCGTCGACGAGCCGCACGGCGACGAGCGCCCACACCGTGACGCGCAGCGGGCGGGCGATGCCGAGGACCGCGCGCCGGGTGGCGGGCGACGCGCTCGGGCTTGGGTTCGACCGGGGTCAGAGCACGGGGTGAACTTATCCGGCGGACGCCGCCGCGCGCGCTCCGGTTTTCTCGGCCACGCGCCGTTGGAACGACCGCTCGGCGCGCTCGAGGAACTCCTTGAGGATCCGATTGAAGGTCGTCGCGTGCTCGACCATGAGCCCGTGGGCCGCGCCGCTGATGACGACCAACTCGGCCGTCGGGATCAGCTCGGCGAGCTCCTCGCTGTCCCCGCGGGGCGTGAGGATGTCCTGGTTGCCGACGACGACGAGCGTCGGAACGTCGATCGCGGCGAGCTCCGCCGCCAGTCCGTCGTCGGCCGACAGGATCGCGTCGACCTGGGCGGCGAACCCGTGCACCGGGCCACCGAGGGCGAGCGGGCCGAGCCAGCCGATCGCCGGCATGATGCGGCGAAACGACCGTGGGCCGATGACCCAACGGGCGGCGTCGCGCGGTCATCGTCCCCATGCCCCGGTCGCCGGCCGTGGCTGCCCAGCCGGCCAGCAGCTCGCGGCGCCACGGATGGTTGCGGCACGCAGTACAGGCCAGGGTCAGCGAGCGCACCCGCTCGGGATAGTTGAGGGCGAGGATCTGGCTGATCGCCCCGCCCATCGAGGCCCCGATCACGTGGGCGGTGTCGACTCCGGCGTGGTCCAGTACGGCGACCGCGTCGTCGGCCATCTGGGCCAGCGAATAGGGCCCGTGCGGCTTGTCGCTGCGACCGGCGCCCCGGTTGTCGAGGGCGATCGCGCGCATCGACCAGGCGAGGCCGAATCGCTGGAGGTCCCAGAGATGCTTGTCGGCGCCGAGACCCTGGATGAGCAGCGCAGGCGGCGTTCCCGGCCGGCCGGTGACCTGGTAGTGGAGCCGGGTGCCGTCGGCGGCGGTGGCGTAGGGCATGCTCAGCTGCCTCCGGGCCCGCCGATCGGAAGCCAGTCGAGCAGGGTGCCGGTCTGCGGTCCGCCGAGCTCGTCCAGCAGCCGCTGGATCCTCCGTTCGGTCACATCGGCGAGCTCGAGCTCGCTGAGCGGCCCGCGGCGACGCCGTCCGGGTCGGGCGGCCGATCCGATCTCGATCCGGCCGTGACGGCTCAGCGGGGACGTCAGCGTGGCCGCGGGGAAGACGGTCGCCCGCGACTGCACTGCCGCGCCGATCAGCCGGTGGTCGACCCGTCCGACCCGCCGCGGGTGCAGCTCGGGCGCGGTGCCGATCACGACCACCTCGCCGCACCGGAGCGCGCCGGCGACCTCGTCCGGGCGGTCGAGCAGCCCGCCGAGCCGGCGGAGCAGCGGCCCGAACGGGGCGACGTCGGGCCGGCCGACGAACCGGACCGCCCGCCCGGTCGCGTCGCCGAGCGCCAGCGCGGTGACGACGGGCGTGAGGGCGTAGCGGCGGGCGTTGACCACGACCAGCGCGCCGCGGCTGGCGGGCAGCCGGCCCGCGCCGCCGACCGTGAGGTTCCAGCGGAGTCGGCCGAGATGCACCGAGATCCGCACCAGCGTTTGGTCGCGGCCCCAGTCGTCGACGTGCCACGACCCGATCCCGGCGATGGGAGACGTGGCGGAGGCGGCGGCGCGCCGGGCGGAACTGGTGGTGCGTTCGACCGGCAGGCTGATCACCCGCGCCTCGTAGCCCTCGTCGGCCACTACGCGGCCGACCTCTTGGGCGGGACGCGGATCACCGACGGCCAGGCGTAGAGCTTGTCGACGACCTCGACGGTGGTGGTGGCGG
Organism: uncultured Acidimicrobiia bacterium; assembly: GCA_963839695.1. Lineage (GTDB taxonomy): Bacteria > Actinomycetota > Acidimicrobiia > Acidimicrobiales > Ilumatobacteraceae > JALZMG01. Next base: position 121,373 of record CAWIVW010000006.1, read on the forward strand.
GCGTGAACCCGAGCAGGTCCCCCATGCGGGAGTTGTCCGCGAGGCGCCCGCGGTGGAAGGTCTCCACGACGTGGTCCGGGACCGGGGCGCCGAGCAGGCCGCAGATGACCTTGGCGATGGCCCACTCGGGGCCGACCAGCGGGATCGGGATCCGCTTCCCGCGCCGGGCGGCCTGGAGCACGGTGATCGCGCCATTGGCGACGACGTTCACCGGTTCGGCCAGGCGCTCGCGGGCGGCGGCGACGAACGCCTTGGCCACCTCGACGTCCTCGACGACGGCGAAGGGTGGGTCGGCGAGCACGCTGAAGGGCACCGCCGGCAGGTTGAGCACCCGCCCGAGCGGGCTCGGCACGTGCGGGCCGAGCACCGTCCCCATGCGGATCGCGCTGACGGCGACGCCGATCCGGCGGCCGATCGCGTCGGCGGTCTGCTCGAGCGCGGCGAGCATGCGGCCGTACTCGCACGTGGGGTCGATCGGTGCCGATTCGTCCGGGCGGGTCGGGGCGCCGTGGGCCCGCCCGTAGATCTCGATCCCGCTGCGCACGACGATCGACTCCATCGAGCGGCACTCCGCGGCCGCCCCGAGGATGGAGGTGGCCGCCTCGTCGGTGAACTGGCGGGCCCGCGCCGGCGTGGCCCTGCTGAACGGCTCCCACACCGCGACGTGGACGACCACGTGCGGATCGAAGGCCGTGACCGTGTCGACGATGCGTTCGTGCTCGTGCGGCTTGACCAGGTGGAACGTCGCCCGTTGCAGCCGCCGCCGCGGGCGGATCGGCGTCGAGGCCGGTCAGCTCACCGACCCACGGTTCGGCCTCCAGCTGGGCGGCGACGCGCGAGCCGAGGTCGCCCCCCATCCCGCTCACCAGTACGCGCCGCCCGGCCATTTGCGGAGAACCCTACCGAACGGGCGTCCGCGTCGGGCCCGGGTACCGGCGCCCTGTCAGCGCAACTTGGTGGCGGTGAGGATGACGTTGCGGGCGAAGGGGTCGAGCTGGCGGCCGGCGAGCCGCTCGGTGACGGTGATCGCCTGGGTGTCGTCGTCGATCAGACCGGCCCAGCGGATGTAGCCGCCCATCACGCCGACGATCCGGTCGCCGACCTCCTCGCCGTGGACGAGGACCTTCGTGCCCGTCCGGAGCAGCTCGTGGATCTCCCGGTACACCGAGCGCAGCCAAGGCTCGAGGTCGTCCGCGTTGAACGGGCGATGCCGGGCCGTCACCCCCAGCTCGTCGTAGTTGTGCAGGTTGTGCGGCGCCGGGATGATCGAGATGACGCACCCGAAGCCGTTCTCCCTGATCCAGATGATCTCCTCCTGGCGGCGCACCCGGCGATGGTTGTCGCCGTAGCCACCTGGGCGTTCACAGATCGCCAGCTTGTCCTTGAGGATCCACGTGAAGTGGCGGGGGGTGATCCCGAGCGCCCAGCGGCCGCGCAGTCGAGTCGCCATCAGCTCGTCCCCGTGGAACCCATACCGTCGGACGAGATTAGTTGGCCGCCCGCGACGACGCTCAGCCGCTGCTGGTGGCGTTCGACCCGGAGGCCTCCGGCGATCTCGCAGGCGACGTGGTCACCGCGGGCGACGGCGAGGACTCGTTCGACCGTGGCCGCGTCCGGCGGGTATCCGTCCGCTGCTCAGCCAGCGACGTACGGCGCGGCGGGCGAGGGCCACCGGCGCGGCGGCGAGCTCAGGGCGTCGGTCGGGTCGATCGCGGCGGCCGCGGCGTCGAGCCACGCCAGGTCGGCGGCCGACCGTCTCGGCGGTCCGGAGCACGAGCGGGCACGACGTCTCGGCCCGCGATGTCGGCCATCAGCGGGAGCAGCTCGCCGCGCACGCGGTTGCGGACGAAGCGCGGGTCGGTGTTGGACGGATCGACGACGGGCGTGAGCCCGAGGTCGGCACACAGGCTGCGGGTCTCGTGGCGACGCAGGGCGAGGAGCGGGCGGGTCGGGTCCGGTCCCATCGCGGCCAACCCGTCGAGCCCGCTGCCGCGCAGCAGGTTGATGAGGATGGTCTCGGCGCGGTCGTCGGCGGTGTGGCCGGTCAGCGCGCCCGGGGGCAGCGCCGCCAGCCGGGCGTCCCGTGCCCGCGCCTCGAGGTTCGGACCGGCCGCGACCTCGACGGTGACCAGCCGGAACTCGGCGCCGAGCTGCGGTCGCCAGCGCCTGCGCCTGCGTGGCCTCCGCCGCCGACTCGGGACGGAGGCCGTGGTCGACGTGGATCGCCGTGACGTGGCAGCCCGCCGCGGCGGCGAGCGCGAGCAGCGCCGTCGAGTCGGCTCCCCCGGAGAAGGCACAGTGCGACCTTGGTGCCGGCCGGAGGAAACGGAGCAACGGGGGAGCAGCTCCCGAGCGCCGTCGCGCCCGGACACGCTCAGCCCTCGCCTCCGTGGGGGCTGCGCCCCCACACTCCGCTCGCTCACACCTCGCCTCCGTGAGGACTGCGCTCGCTCACTCCGTGCGCTGGCGCCGGTTCGGGTACCGCTGGGCGGTGACCTGTTTGAGGTAGCCGACGACCAGCATCAGCACCGTCCCCACCGCGACCAGGGTGAGCACGACGCCGATCCACCAGTGCCAGATGTTGGCCGCGAGCATGAGGTCAGCGTACTGCCAGGTGCGGGTCGCAGGTTCAGCCGATGCGGCCGTCGTCGTCGAGATCGGCTTCGAGGCACTGCTCGATGCGCGACAGCAGGCCGGGGGGCATCAGGTCCCGACGGCACTTCTCGGCGATCACGGCCTTCAGCTCGGCCTGGAAGTCGAACGCCTGCAGGCAGTCGTTGACAACCCTCGAGGTGGGCGTGCAGGGCAAGCGGTGGCGTCGTCCGTCAGCTCGCCGTCGAGGAAGGACTCCATCTCCCGCAAGGTTTCGTTGCAGTCAGCCATCATCTTGGTCCCCTCGCTCGGTTCCCGCCCTGGTGCCAGCCAGGCCGCGAGCGTGGGCAAAATCGAACAACGCTCGTTGCATCGCCTTTCTTCCCCGGTGCAGACGTGACATCACGGTGCCGATCGGGATGTCGAGGATCTCGGCGATCTCCTTGTAGGAGAAGCCCTCGACGTCGGCGAGCAGCACCGGCAGGCGGAAGTTCTCGGGCAGGTCCTCGAGGGCCTGCTTGACCTCGTCGTCGGTGAACATGTCGATGAGCTGGTCCTCGGCGGAGCGGCTCGCCATGACCGCGTCGAGCGAGCCGAGGCGGCGGTAGAGGTAGAGATCCTCGACGTCGGCCAGGTCGGTCTCGACCGGCCGGCGCTGACGGGCCCGGTAGATGTTGATGTACGTGTTGGTGAGGATGCGGAACAGCCAGGCCCGCAGGTTGGTGCCCTCGGTGAACCCCTCGAACCCGCGGTAGGCACGCAGGTAGGTCTCCTGCAGCAGGTCCTCGGCGTCGGGCTGGTTGCGCGGTCATCCGCAGCGCCGCCGAGTACAGCTGCGGGGCGAACTGCATCGCCTGCTCGGCGAACGTCGCGCGGTCGGCCACGGCCGCGCGACCCTACCGGTGGTGCGCGCGCCCTACCGGTCGTCTTCTACCGGGAGCTCGAGCGGAGCCCGCTCGGCCACGAACTTGTCCGCCGACTCGATGAACCGCTCGAGCAGCTCGACGAGCTGCTTGCGCTCGTCGTCGCTGAGCGGCGCCATGATCTCGGTGACGATCCTGACCCGCTTGGCGGCGATCGACGCCTGGCGCTCGCGTCCGGTGGCGGTCGGCTTCACGATCACGGCCCGGCGGTCGCCCGACGCCGGAGAGTGACGCTCGGCCAGCCCGGCAGCCTCCATCCGCTGCAGCGTGCGGGTGACCGTCGACGGGTCGACGCGCAGCGCCGCGGCGAGCTCGCTCATCCGCCACTCCGGGCGCTGCACGAGGAGGTCGAGCACGTCCATGTGCCCCGGCTCGACGGCGTCGGCCCCGACACCGAACAGCTCGTCGCGGACGACCCCTGTCGACGTGCCGCGACGCAGCTCCCTCCAGGCGCGGCCCATGCGGGCGACGACGTCATCTCTGGGCTCATCCGCCGCGAACGGCATCGCCCCGAGGCTATCCCCGTCATATCACCTGCTCACGTGACGACCTCGGCTCACACCGACTTGACGCCGTCCACCACCAGGGCGAAGGCGACGAGAATGCCGAGCGCACCGACGAAGCGCACCGCGACCACCCACCCAAGGCGGCGTCGCTTGGCGACCGTCGCCGCGATCCATGCGAGCAGGAGCGCGGGGCGGCGGTCCAGGCGGCGACGAGCGTGCCGTCGTCGGCGCCGGTGGAGATCGCCACCATGGCCAGCTGCGGCGACACGAGCGCCGGGATCAGGAGCGGTACCCCGATCCGCCGCCAGGTGCCCGGCCGGGTGTCGACCTCGACGGGCGACGCACCGAAGACCAGCCAGCGAGCCCCGGCCAGCCCGACGACGACGCCCGTCGCGATCCGGAACGTGGCGGCGCTCACGTCGAGCGCGTCGAGCAGGGGCTCGCTGAAGCCGGCGGCGGCGAGCACGAGACCCCACGTGACCGCGGCGGCGGTCGCGACGGCGGCGGCCCGTTCGCGCGGCCACAACACCACGGCGACCGCGGCCGGGTTCACCGCCGCGAGCATGGCGAGCAGCGGTCTCACTGTTGCCTCACGAGCCCACCGGGCCGACCAGGCCCGCTCCCGCCAGCAGTCCGGAAAGGGCGTGTTGCTGGTCGTCCATGCGGGTGACGTCGTCGCGGAACCAGGCGCCCTCGACGAGTTCCGGCGACGGCCACTCGGCGGCGTCCGATGCGTCCTCCTGACGCTCGGCCAGGATGCCCGCGCCGCAGACCAGGCGATCGGAGAGGGGCTCGTGCAGGTCCTCCAGGTCCGGCTCGAGCGCGGCGACGGCCGCCAGCGAGCCCAGGCCCTCCAGCCACACGCCGAGCCCTCCGCCACGGGCGCGGGGGTCGACGAACGCGACGGGCCAGCTGTCCTTCTGCGACTCGGTGCGCACGAGCATCGCGAACCGCTCCGCGAGGGCGCGCGCGTACGTGACGTGGTGCTCGGCCAGCCCTTCGGGGGCGAGCTCCGCCAGCGTGTAGGCCGCCCACTGGTCGGCCCACGGTTGGTAGGGGAGGTCCTCGACCTCGTCCCGCACGGTCGACACGTAGTCCAGGACGCGGCGGGCCGGCACGTCCCAACCCTCGGTGGGGAAGAGGTTGTGCATGAGGGCGAACGCCCACGCCGCTTCGCCGGTCGAGTACCTCGACGTCTCGCCGGGGATGGGGGCGCCGGTCTGCAGGTCGAACGTGTTGAGCATCTGCCCGCCCGTCGTGATCTGTCCGATCATGAACCGCCCGAGCGCCCGGAGCTCGTCGTCGTAGCGGTCGTCGCCGGTCGCGTCGCGCCGCTGGGCGAGCGCGGCGGCCATGAGGGCGCTCGCGCCGAGGCGGGCGACGGCGTCGTTGTCGACGTAGGCGATTCCATCGCCGGCGGGAACCACGTTGTCGAGCATCTCGTTCAGGCCGGCGTCGGCGGTGTCCAGGACGTCCTCGTGGCCGGCGCGGGCCAGCTGGTAGAGCGACATCGTGACTCCGGCATGACGGACGATGTTGTAGCCGGGGTTCTGTCCGTCGGCGGCGCGGTCGTACTCGTAGACGTACACACCGTCCTCCTCGCCGCGCTCGATCCACCCCGCCGCGGCGACGGCCGCGGCCTCGAAGGCATCGGCGCCGGGGTCCGGGCAGGACTCGGGAGCGAGGAAGCTGACCCGCAGGAGGGCGAACGACCCGGCCCACAGGACGCCCGCCCCCACCAGCACGCGGCCGGCCGACTTCACGTCGCACCGCCCGCGTGGCGCAGCCGCCGCAACCCGGCCGGCACGAGCAGGGGCGCCACGACCGGGAACGTCAGCGGGAGGCGGCTGAGCAGAAGACGGGCCGCGGCCCAGCCGGTGTACCTCGCGCCGTCCCGATCGACGACGGTCGACGGGCGCTCCCGGAGGGCCGGTGGCGTCGATGCGGAAGCGGGCGAACCAGTCGCCGGCCCGCACGAGCGTGGCCACCGTCCGGGTCGAGGACGGGTCGCCGCCGAGCACGACGAGTCGGTCGCGTGTCGACGGCGTGACCCAGATCGCGAGCGCGGCGATCGCGGTGTAGCTGAACACCTGCACGTGGGCGCTCACCTCGATCGCGACGTGGAAGACGAGGGCGATCCAGATCGCGGCCAGACGGGTGCGGGCGAACCAGAGACCGACGCCGATGAACAGCTCGGTGGCGACGGTCGCCGGCCCGATGACGAAGTACAGCCAGCGCGACGTCAGCAGGTCGATGGCCCACGTCGGCAGCGGCGTCGGGTCGAGGACGTGCTGGTGGCGCACCATCCGGTCCCACAGCACGAGGCCACCGAACCAGTCGGGGTCGACGAGCTTGCCGAGTCCGGACGCGAGGTAGACGAGGGCGACCTGGCCCCGGAGCAGCCACAGCGGCCAGAGCGGCACGACGTCCGGGAGTGGGGCCCGCCTCCGCCACCGCCGCAGCACGGCGTCGAGCGACAGGACCCGGCCCGCCGGCAGGAGGGCGAGGCCGCCGAGCACGATGGCGAGGAACGCCCGGTTGTGGTGGTAGTGGGTCTCGCTGAGGAGGATGTTGAACGCGACCACGGCGAACGTCGTCGCCGACGCCACGCGGGTCCACAGGCCGACGGTCATCAGCACGGCCGCGGCCGCGCCGGTCCACAACATGGCGAACCACAGCCCGTCCGGCAGCTCCGGCAACCAGGACAGGAACGGCTCCCAGAAGTGGTCGGTGTACGACTCGCCATCCACCGCGTCGATGAGGAACGGACGCAGGTGGAGGAGCACGATCGGCCCGATCGCGATGCGGAGCACGGCGACCGCCCGCACGCTGCCCCGCTGCTCGAGGGCGCGATCGATCCGGCTGCGGCGGGGACCGGATGCTGTTCACGAGCGGTCTCGCTCGACGCTGCGCAGCACGGTGACCTGCGGGCCGCGGGTGTTGCGGTGGTAGGTGACGGTGGCCTCGAGGTAGCGGGTCTCGTGGTCAGCCGGGGTGTTCGTCGCCACCCAGTCGAGGGCGTCGTCGAGGAAGGCGATCGTGGCATCGACGCCGTACGACGCGTGCCGGGTCCGCGAGTACCCGGTCAGCGCGGGCATGCCGACGAGCGAGTTCCAGCGGTACCCGGCCCATCCGTCGGCGACGGGTTTCCGCTGCGCCGTCCCACGTCACCCGCACGATGTCGGCACTCCACGTGCTCGACTCGTTGAACGGCTGGAAGGCGAAGAACTTGTGCGGGTCGCGGTAGCCGTTGAGGGCGAAGGCCACCTGCAGGGCGAGCACGCCGACGACGAACCCCTTCACCAGCCGCCGCCGCCAACGAGGCTGGGCGCTCGTCGGGCTGGACGGCTCCACCGAGCGATTGTCGCAGACCGCTCGGTGGAGCCGACAGCGGTGGGCCTACCCGACGGTGACCGGCTCGCGTTGCTCCTCGGCCGGCTCGGCCTCCTCGATGCTCTCGAGGGTGTCGTCGCCGGTGCCTTCGACGTCGATCCGGGGGAGGATCCGATCGAGCCAGCGCGGCAACCACCAGTTGCGGTCGCCGAGCAGTTCCATCGTCGCCGGCACGAGCAGCATGCGCACGACCGTGGCGTCGAGGAACACGGCGCTGGCCAAGCCGACGCCGAACAGCTTGATGACGCGGTCGTCCTCGAGCAGGAAGGCGGCGAAGACGACGACCATGATCGCGGCCGCGGCGGTGATCACCCGGGCGGTCTTGGCGAGGCCGTCGGCGACCGCCCTGGCGTTGTCACCCGTGCGGTCGTACTCCTCCTTGATCCGGCTGAGCAGGAAGACCTCGTAGTCCATCGACAGCCCGAAGACGATGGCGAACATCATCATCGGCACGAACGGCTCGATCGGTCCGCCCTCGCCGATGCCGACGAGGTCCTTCATCCAGCCCCACTGGAAGATGGCGACGACGAGCCCGAACGACGCCCCGATCGAGATGAGGTTCATCACGACCGCCTTGAGGGGCACCAGCAACGAGCGGAACACCGCCATCAGCAAGAGGAACGAGAGGGCCAGCACGATGCCGAAGAACAGCGGGATGCGTGTCGACAGGTAGTCGGTGAAGTCGACCGAGACGGCCACGTTCCCCGTGACCGCGATGTCGAGCCCGCTCCCGTCGATGGCCGATGGCAGCACGTCGTCACGCAGCGTGTTGACGAGGGCGGTCGTCTCGGAGTCCTGCGGCGCGGTCGTCGGGATCACCTGCCAGATCGCCGCCGTCGGGTTGTCGGGGTCGTCGAGGGTGGGCGGAGTGACGTTGGCGACCCCGGGGGTCGCGGCGACGGCGTCGGTGACCTCTTGCAGCACTGCGGGGTCGGTTCCGGCCGGGATCTCGGTGGCGAGGACCAGCGGGCCGTTGTAGCCCGGCCCGAAGCCATCGGCGAGCATGTCGTACGCCTGGCGGGTGGTGGTGTCCTCGGCGTAGTTGCCCTCGTCGGAGAAGCCGAGGCGGAGGCCGAAGAGCGGCACCGCCAGCAGCAGGAGGACGACCAGTCCACCGAGCGCGCTCGGCCACGGGTTGCGCTGGATGACGCGGCTCCAGCGGTAGGCGAGCGTGCGCTCGACCGGAGGCGGCGTGCGGCGGGGCACCTCTCGGCGCAACGGCGCGAAGGCGAACCCAGCGAGCAGGACGACGACGGCGAGCGGCAGGCCGATCAGCAGCGGGCTGACGTTGAGCCCGAGGCCGACCAGGGCGACGGCGACGAGGCCGGCGGCGATGATGCCGCGCCAACGGGTCACTTCGATGCGGTCCTTGGCGAGCCCGAGCAGGGCGGGCAGGAGGGTGATCGAGGCGACCATCGTCACCGCCACCACCGTGGCGGCTCCGATCCCGAGGCCGTTGACGAACGACAGCCCCATCAGCAGCATCCCGAGCAGCGAGATGACGACCGTCGTGCCGGCGAACAGCACGGCTCGTCCGGCGGTGTTGATCGCGGTCGCGGTGGCGTCCTCGGAGCTCAGGCCGCGGTGGACGCCCTCCCGGTAACGGGTGACGATGAACAGCGCGTAGTCGATGCCGACGCCGAGGCCGATCATGATCGCCAGCGTCGTCGTGAAGTCCGGCATCGACAGGAAGTTGCTGAGGATGCCGACGATCATCGTGCCGACGCCGATGCCGGCGAGCGCGGTGCCGATCGGCAGGCCCATCGCGAGCACCGAGCCGAAGGCGATGATCAGGATGAAGATGGCGAACGCCAAGCCGAGCAGTTCGGACGACGGCGGCTCGAACTCGGCGAAGACCTGGCCGCCGATCTCGATCTGCACCCCGCTGATCGAGGGCTTCAGCTCGTCCATCTGGTTGCCGACCTCGGTCGTCTCCTCGAACGACATGTCCTGGGGGACCTCGACCTGGGCGTAGGCGACCCGGCCGGCGTCGTCACCCGCCTGCGAGATCTGGCGCCCGCCGTCCGGTCCGTACGGGCTGACGACGGTGACGTCGGGAATCGCGTCGACCTCGGCGAAGTAGGCCTCCATGGCCTGCTCCACTTCGGGATCGTCGACCCCCTGGTCGGCGCGGAACACGATCGAGCCGGTCTGGCCGCCTCCGGCGCCACCGAAGTTCTCGTCGATGATGTCGAAGCCGCGCGCGCTCTCGACGTCGGGCAGGGTGAACTCGGACCGGTAGTCGGTCCCGGCGGCGCCCATGACGCCGCCGAGCACGAAGAGGGCCGCGACCCAGGCGATCAGGACGCGGGCAGGATGGGCATGGCTCCAACGGCCAAGGCGGGCAAGCACAGGGGGTCTCCTCCGGTGGGCGGGGGGTGGGAGAGGGACGTGACCATCGTCGCCCACAACCATCTTTGAGTCAAGATGTCTCACTGTTACTCTTGTCTCATGCCGGTCCACGTGGATCCGCGGGTAGTGCGCACCCGGCTCGCGGTGCTCGAGGCGGCGACGATGCTGCTCCGCACGGAGGGTCCGGGGGCGGTGACCCACGCCCGCGTCGCCGAGGCGGCCGGTGTCGGGCGGGCCACCGTCTACCGGCACTGGCCGGATCAGGGGGAGCTGCTCCACGACGCGGTAGCCGCGAAGGCCGACGAGTTCCCTCGCCCGCCGGCCGAGCTGTCGTCACGCGACCGGCTGGCGTTCGTCCTCGAGCGTATGCGGGCCCGCCTGAACGACGACGACAAGGCCGTCCAGTTCGCCACGCTCATCGGTCGGGCGATGTGGGATCCGGCGCTGAAGAAGGCATTGCTGCAGGTGTCCGGTCGCGGGCGCTCGATCATCGACGGCGTGTTGCGCGACGCCATCGACCGCGGCGAGTTGGCCCCGGAGACGGACGTCGAGGTCGTGCGGGAAGGGCTCATCGGGAGTCTGTTCGTCCGCCGCTTCCTCTCCGACCGGCCGCTGAACCGCGCCTACCTCGACCGCGTCATCGACAACGCGCTCGCCTCGCGCTAACGCGGCCGGCGCAGGGCTCGCCGATGGTGGTCGTCGACGGCGACGGCGACGACGAGGGAGATCAACCCGATCGACCACGGCAACCACGCCACGGTTGCGAAGCCCACCGTGAGCAACACCGCGCCGGCCGTGAGGAGGACGAACACGGCGACGCAGTTCACGACGTCGGCGCGGCGCAACGCGTGCACCCGCCGCACGAAGCCCGGGTCCTCGACCTCCAGCGCTCGCTCGATCTCGTCGACCGCCGCCCTGACCTGCTCGTCGTTCACCTTCGGCCACCTCCTCGGCGGCGCTCGAACCTCTCTTACCCGAACCTTACTGTACGGTACAGAAAATAACAACTGGTGATGCCCACTGGACCCAGTACCCTGACCTCCATCATGCCATCCCCACGGCAGGGTGAACGCCACGGGCCGGGCCGGCCGCGCGACGAGGCTCAACGACGTCGCCATCCTCGACGCCACCGAGCGGCTGCTCGGCCGACGGGGCTACGAGGCGATGACCGTCGATCAGGTCGCCGCAGAGGCGGGCGTCTCGAAGCCGACGATCTACCTGCGCTACCGATCCAAGCGCGACCTGGTCGCGGCGATGATCGACCGGCTGCGACCACCGCTCCCGGAAGCGTCGAGCGGATCGGTGGCCAGGGATCTCGTCGCGCCTGATCGAGATGGAGCGCGAGTGGGTCGACCGCCACGGGTTGCGCATCGTCGCCGCCGTGCTCCTCGAGCAGGACGACCACCCGGAGTTGATGGAGCGGTTCCAGCAGCGCGTCGTCGAGCCCGTCCGCGACGCGTTCGCGGTCGTCCTCCAGGCCGGCGTCGAGCGGGATGAGCTGCCGCCCGCGGCCGCCGGCGCCGAGGTCATCGACGCCCTCACCGGTGCCTACTGGGCGCGAGCCTGGGCCCTCGAAGGGTTCTCCGACGACTGGTCCGACCGCCTCGTCGGCGCCGTCCTCGCCCTCGCCAACCACGCCCGTTGACACCGGGAGCCGCGACCCCGTTCATCTGGGTGCCCTCGGATCCGGTCGACGCGCTCAGACGAAGGCGCCGAGGACGAGCACGATGATGCTCAGGACGGCCAGGATCGCGAGCAGCGGCCACACGAAGCGGAGGTACTTGCCGTACGGAACTCGGGCGATGGCGAGTCCGCCCATGACGACGGCGGACGTCGGCGTGACGAGGTTGAGCAGACCGGAGGCGCTCTGGTAGGCGGTGACGACGAGGCTGCGATTGGCGCCGGCGAAGTCGGCCAGCGGGGCCATGATCGGCATCGCCACTGTCGCCAGTCCCGACGTCGACGGGATGAGGAACGACAGCGGTAGGAAGAGGAGGTACATGACGACGGCGAACGCGGCTTCGCCGACGTCGCCGAGCGCCTTCTCTGCCCAGTGCAGGACGGTGTCGGTGATCTGGCCGTTGTTCATGACGACGGTGATGCCGCGGGCGATGCCGATGATGAGGGCGACACCGAGGAGGTCGCGGGCGCCGTCGACGAACGTGGTGGTGAGCTCGCCTTCGTTCATCCTGTTGACCACGCCGATGAGGATGGCGAAGAGGAGGAACGAAGCCGTCATCTCGGGGAACCACCACCAGAGGGTGGGCAGGCCGATGCCGAGGTCCTCCCATGGGATGACCCCGTAGATCATCACCGCAAAGGCGGCGCCGAACAGTCCGAGGACGAGCTTGTGCTGACGGGTGAGGACGACCTCACCGGTGTCGGCGTCGGTCGTTGCGGCGAAGTGGCGTTCGTTGTCCTCCTTCATGTCGAACACGAGCGAGGTGGACGGGTCGCGTCGTACCCGCTCGGCGTAGCGGAGTACGAACCAGATGCCGGCGGCCAGACCGACGATGAGGATGACGAGTCGGAGTCCGAGGCCGTCGCTGAGGGGGACGTCGGCGAAGCCGGAGGCGATGCCGGTGGCGAACGGGTTGACGGTCGAGCCGAGCACGCCGATGCCACAGCCGAGCAGGATCACCAGTGCGCCGGTGAGGGCGTCGTAACCGGCGGCGACCATCACGGTGATGACGAGGACGTAGAAGGCGAGGCTCTCCTCGGCCATCCCGAACGTCGTGCCGCCGATGGCGAACACGGTCATCAGGATGGGGATCATCCACCGTTCGTGACCACGAAGGCGGGCCACGAGCAGGGCAATGCCGGCCTGGATGGCGCCGGTCTTCATCGTGATGCCGATGAAGCCGCCGATCACGAGGATGAACAGCGCGACGTCGATCGCGCCGAACAGGTGCCCACTGTTGAACACGTCGACGTTGCCGGTGGCCGGATCTTCGATGCCGTACAGCCCGTTGATCGGCGCCTCCAGCGAGTCGACGACGATCCGCGACGGGGTCGACTCGACTTCCTCGTACGTGCCAGGGATCGGTGAACCTTCCGCGTCGAGGGCGTAGCGACCGGCAGGGATGATCCACGTCGCCAGCGCGGTGATCACGATCAGGGCGAACAGGATCGTGTAGGCGGAGGGCAGCGCGAAGCGAGGCTTGCGGGTTCGGGTTCCTCACCGGCGGGCGCGGCGTCGGCCGTGGTCGGGACGTCACTCGACACGAGGGTCTCCTTCAGGGATGGTGAGGGCCGGCTGCCCGTCAGATGGCCCGTCGCTGTCGCCATCGACCGCTGGCGCCTCGGCGGGGTCGACGTGTTCGATGCGGAAACCGGTGAAGGCGTAGGCGATTGCGACGAGCGGGTTGAGGAGGTTGAAGAAGGCGAACGGGAGGTACTCCACGGTCGGCACGCCGAGGACCCCGGTCATGTAGGCGCCGCAGCTGTTCCACGGGACGAGCGGCGAGGTGACGGTGCCGGTGTCCTCGACCGTTCTGGAGAGCATGCGCGGTGCTAGGCGCCGTCGGGCGAACTCGGTTCTGAAGACCCGGCTGGGCAGGACCACCGCCACGTACTGGTCGCCGGTGACGACGTTGAGCCCGGCGCGCGGTGCGCAGCGACCGACGTGATCGCGCCGGCGTCGCTATGGGCGCGGTCGACGATCGGGGCGATGAGGCGGTTGAGGAAGCCGGCCTCTTCCATGATCGCGGCGAAGCTCAGCGCGCCGAGGATGAGCCAGACGGTGGTCAGCATGCTCGACATGCCGCCGCTGGAGAAGAGGTCGTCGATCGTGGCGTTCCCGCTCGCCGACACGAACCCGTTGGCCAGCGCTTGGTACACCGCCTCGATGCCGTCGAGGACGACCCCTTGGTCGGGCTCGTCGACGAACGCCTCGACGGCGTCGCGCTGGGTGAAACAGGCGAGGATCCCGGAGAACACGGCGACGCCGAAGATGCCGAGGAACGGCGGGATCTTGCGCAGCGTGATCACGACCAGCAGCGCAAGAGGCAGCAGGTTGAGCGGGGAGATGTTGAACGCCGTCGCCAGGACGTCGCGGGCTTCGTCGACGCCGACGGCGGACGAGGCGGGATCGTCGACGATGCCGACCACGAGGATAGGCGAGGAAGGCGATGGCGAACGAAGGCCCGACCGTCCACAGCATTCCGCGGATGTGCTGGTTGACCGTCACCCCGCCCACCAGGCTCGGCACGAGCACCGTGGTCTCCGACAGCGGTGACATCTTGTCGCCCATGTAGGCGCCGGAGATGATTGCTCCGGCGGCGATCGTCGTGGACATGCCGAGGATCGGTGCCATGCCGATGAACGCCACGCCGAGGGTGCCGGCGGTGGTCCAGGAGCTGCCGGTGACCGCCCCGACGACGGCGCAGATGAGGGCGACGGCGGCGTAGAAGATGGCCGGTCGGAGGAGGGCGATGCCGTAAGAGACGACGGTGGGGATGGTGCCGGCCATGTTCCACGTGCCGATCAGCGCACCGACGGCGAGCAGGATGAAGATCGCCCCCATCGCCGAGGTGACGCCGCCGATGGCGGCGTCGCGGAGCGCGGCCGCGGTATGGCCGTTCTTGAACGCCACCAGCCCGGCGACCATCGCGCTCGTCAGCAACGCCACCTGCAGCGGGCCGTTGGCCGCGTCGATCCCGAACAGCACGATCGTGAGCGTGAGCAGCGCGATCAGCACCAGCACCGGAATGAGCGCGTCGAGGAACGACGGCGGTCGTGGCCCGGACACCTTCTCCTCGGAAGTGACGTCCATCGTGGATCGTCCGGCGGTGCCTACGTCGTCGGAGGGACGGTGTCGACGTCGGTGACGACGGGGGTGCCTTGCGGCGGATCGGGCTCCCGTCCGCCCACGCCGGGGTCGTTGCGGGCCCAGGCGAGGAGCGAGATGATCGCGATCACGACAACCACGGCGAGCATGGCGCGGCGAGCGTCTGTGTCGAGCACGGTTCGACCCCTAGATCGGGTCCCGCAGGAAGGGACACGTCATGCAGTGCCCGCCGCCGCGGCCCTTGCCGAGCTCGAACCCTTCGATCTCGACCACCTCGACGCCGGCCTGGCGCATCTTGGCGATCGTGTAGGTGTTGCGCTCGTAGGCGACGACGACGCCTGGTTCGAGGGCGACGACGTTGTTGCCGTCGTCCCACTGCTCGCGCTCTTGCTGGTACTCGTCGCCGCCCGTCTCCACGACGTGGAGCTTGTCCACTCCGAGGGCGTCGGCCACCGCGCCGATGAAGTCGTCCTCCACGGTGACGTGGAAGTCGCCTTCGCTCGAGCCGGGGCGCAGGCTGATCGCTCTGATGTTCGGGACCACCTTCGGGTATGCGGTCGCCTTGTCCCGGTCGAGCAGCGTGAAGACGGTGTCGAGGTGCATGTGGGCGCGGTCCTTGGTCATCACGCAGGCGATCACCCGCTCCGCCGCGCCCTTCGAGAACAGGGCCTTGGCGACCTGTTCGATCATCCGCCCCTGGGTGCGTTCGCTCATCCCGATCAGCACCGTCCCGTTGCCGATCGGCATCACGTCGCCGCCTTCCATCGACGCCAGCCCGAAGTCGGCGGTCTCGAAGCGGCCGTCGGGCCCCTCCGCCGGGTACCAGAACTCGAAGTCGGCGTCGGCGAACATCGGGTGGGCCTTGTAGATCGCCGCCACGTTGTACGCCTCGCGGCGCCGGGCCGGCCAGTACATCGGGTTGATCGACACGCCGCCGTACATCCAGCACGACGAGTCCCGGGTGAACAGCGTGTTGGGCAGCGGCGGGAGCACGAACGCGCTCGTGTCGTCGATCGCCGCGCCGATCAACGAGACGTTGGCGGCCTTGGCGACGTCGAGGCCCGCCTCGGCTACCGTCAGCCCGCCGATGAGGTGCTTGGCCAGCTGATCGGGCTTGAGGTCGGCGAGCAGGGTGCGGATCTCGTCGACGAGCGACCAGCCCACCGTGTACTCGGAGGCGACCAGCTCGATGAGCCGCTGACGCGCTTCGTCGCTCGCGGCGAGGGCGTCGGCGAGCAGGTCGGAGAGGAGGAAGACCTCGACGCCCCGCTCACGCATCCGGGCGACGAACTGGTCGTGCTCGTGCTGGGCCCGCTCGACCCACAGCACGTCATCGAACAGCAGGTCGTCGTGGTTCGTCGGTGTGAGGCGTTGGAGGCTGAGGTCCGGACGGTGGACCATCACCTTGCGGAGCTTGCCCACCTCCGAATGCACACCGAGCTCACTCATCGTTGATTCCTCTCTCGCTTGGTCGGCCACCACGTTGGTGCCGGCGTGGCCTTCGACGATCTTCTCGATGTCCTCCAGCGCGCCGATGGCGGCGCGCTTGCCGGTCGCCTCGACGAACCGCGCCGCCGCGTCGACCTTCGGGCCCATCGACCCGGCGGCGAAGCGCTGGCTGCGCAGCTCGCTCGGCGTCACCGTGTCGAGCCGGCGCTGCTCAGGCGTCCCCCACTGCTCGTACACGCCGTCGACATCGGTGGCCATCACGAACAGGTCGGCCTCGACCTCGCGGGCGAGCAGCTCGCTGGCGAGATCCTTGTCGATGACGGCCTCGACGCCCCCGAGTGTGCGCTCCTTCCCCGGCACCCAGGTCGTCGGGATCCCACCGCCCCCGGCGCACGTCACGACGACACCGTGCTCCAGCAGCCACCGGATCGGCCGGATCTCGAAGATCCGCTTCGGCGCCGGCGACGGGACGACGCGCCGGAGACGATCGCCGTCTCGCTTGAACACCCATCCCTTGTCCGCGGCGAGCGCTTCGGCCTCGGCATCGTCGTAGATGGGTCCGACGAACTTGGTGGGATCGGCGAAGGCGGGGTCGTCGGCGTCGACCTCGACCATCGTGAGGATCGTGGCGAACGGCACTTCGGCGGGCAGGAGGTTGCCGAGCTCCTGCTCGATCAGGTAGCCGATCATCCCCTCCGTCTGGGCCCCCAGGAGGTCGAGGGGGTAGGCCTCGACGTCCTTGAAGGCTGCCGCCTGCAGCGCGAGGAGACCGACCTGGGGACCATTGCCGTGCGACAGCACGAGCTGGTGGTGCTCGGCCACCGGAGCCAGCGCTCGGGCGGCGGTCCGAACGTTCTCCCGCTGCACGTCAGCGGTCATCGGCTCACCCCGCTTGAGCAGGGCGTTGCCACCGAGGGCGACGAGGATGCGCATGGCGAACCCTCAGCTCCCGAGCGTGGCGACGAGCAGTGCCTTGATCGTGTGCAGGCGGTTCTCGGCCTGATCGAACACGATGCTGGCGGGCGACTCGAAGACCTCGCCGGTCACCTCGAGGCCCTCGCTCATCCCGGTGTGCTCCATCATCTCCCGCCCGACGACCGTGTTCGGGTCGTGGAACGCGGGCAGGCAGTGCATGAACTTCACCTTCGGATTGCCGGACTTCTCCAACAGCGCGGCGTTCACCTGGTACGGGGTGAGCAGCTGCACCCGTTCGGTCCACACGTCCTTGGACTCGCCCATCGACACCCACACGTCCGTGTGGATGAAGTCGACCCCGGTGACCGCCTCGGCGGCGTCCTCGGTGATCGTGATCCGGGCCCCCGTCCGCGAGGCGATCTCACGGGCGATGCTCACGACGTCGTCCGGCGGCTTCAGTGACGCCGGACCGGACAAGCGCACGTCGGCACCCATCAGCGCGCCCATCGCCAACAGCGACCGGCCCATGTTGAAGCGGCAGTCGCCGACGAAGGCGTACGACAGGGCGTCGTACGGCTTGCCGCTCGCCTCGTGCATCGTCAGGAAGTCGGCGAGCATCTGGGTCGGGTGCCACTCGTCGGTGAGGCCGTTGTAGACGGGCACGCCGGCGTTCGCCGCGAGCTCCTCGACGTCGGTCTGACGGTTGCCCCGGAACTCGATGGCGTCGTACATCCGGCCCAGCACCCGCGCCGTGTCGGCCACCGACTCCTTGTGGCCGAGCTGCGAACCCGACGGGTCGAGGTAGGTGACGTGGGCGCCCTGATCGAAGGCGCCGACCTCGAACGCCGACCTCGTGCGCGTCGAGGTCTTCTCGAAGATCAGGGCGATCTCCTTGCCCTCCAGACGCTTCGTCTCGGTGCCCGCGTACTTGGCGATCTTCACCGCCTCCGACAGCTGCAGCAGGTACCGAAGCTCCCGCGGCTCGAAGTCGATCTCCTTGAGGAAGCTGCGGTTGCGCAGGTTGAACATCGTGGCTCCTCCTGGTCTCGGTGTGGCGCCGAACGCTCGATCTTCAGCAACGTACGAGCGAGCTGGGTGGGCGGCGCCCACCCAGCGACGGGTGGTTGCCGGCGACGTCTCTGATCGGACGGTGAATGCGTCGATGAACGACCACCCGCGGCAGGGTGGTCCGCGACCACTCGTCGGGTGCGCACCATTGCGTGATCCCAGTGACGCTGGAAGGAGGCGTTTCCGTCCGGTGAGCGACGCACGAGAGAGTGACGGGCCCGACACCTTCGCGGCTGACCTGATCGAGTACCTCATCGTCGAGGTACCGGATCTGAATGCCCTGTCGAGCCTGGTGCCGGCACTGGCCGAGCTGGTGGAAACCGCCAGGATCCGCATCCTCGACCTCGTCGCGTTCGAGAAGTCCGCAGACGGTTCAGTCACTGCGCTCGAGCTCGACGCCGTCGAGAGCATGGCGGCGCTGCGCGACGTTGACGGTGAGGTCGGCCGCATGCTCAGTGAGCACGACATCGAGTTGGCCGCGCTTGCGCTCCGGCCCCGGAGCGCGGGCATCGTCCTGGTCACCGAGGATCGATGGGCTCAACCACTCTCGGTCGCCGCGCAGCGCGCCGGCGGCCAGATCATCGGCGGCGAGCGCATCCCGGCGTCCCGAGTGGAGTCGGTGCTCACCGACCGATCCGACGACGACAGGACTGAGGAGTGACGATGCGTGGGTTCACAACGTCCCGCAGCCACCGGTCCGATCTGCTGGCTCGGCCTCCGTGCCTGGTCCGAACGTATGAGGACAGCGTGCGGGCATGGATCGTCGACCCGGTGGAACAACTCGAGGAGATGGCGGATCTCTTGAGCCGGGGACTGTTGTCTCCCGAGGAGTTCGAGCGTCACAAGGCCAAGATCATCGACACGTAGGTCCATCTGGGCGGGATACGTGTCAGCCGGGCTTCTGGGCGGGCTCCGTTCCAACGGTTGCGACGGATCCCGCCCAGATGACGGGGACTGCATGGGCGGCGACGGGTGCGGTTCTACCCGCCGGCGGGTGGGTTCCGCCCACCCCGCTGGGCGAGATGGTCGGAGTCGGCCGGTCGCCGGCGTCGCGTGACGACCGGCCTGCAACCGGAACGAACGAGGAGACAGACTTGACGGTGACGGTGACCGACCAGGAGTGGCCCTCGCAATCGGCGGGAGCGTGGCCAGCGATGAGGAGGCTCACGTGACACTGTTGGTTGGAGGCGTGTGATGGTCGCGACCGTGACACCGACCACGCCGGCGGCCGACTCGACCGAGTGGTACCGGCTGTCGGCCGAAGACGTCTGTCGCCAACTGGACGTGGACCGCGCAGCCGGTCTGAGCGCGGCCGAGGTGGTCGAGCGGCGACAGCGGTTCGGGTCGAACAAGCTGGCCGAGGAGGCCAAGGAGCCGGGTTGGCGGGCGTTCATGCGCCAGTACCGCGACCTGATGCAGCTGGTGCTGGTCGGGGCGGCGGTCGTCAGCATCGTCGCCCTGCAGGATGTCTCCACCGGACTGGTCGTCCTCGGACTTACCGTCGTCAACGCGCTGATGGGGTTGCACCAGGAGGGCAAGGCGGCCGAGAGCGTCGCCGCGCTGCGCCAGATGTTGATCATGACGGCGAGCGTCCGCCGTGACGGTGAGCTGGTGGAGGTTCCGGCCGAG
This sequence comes from uncultured Acidimicrobiia bacterium, assembly GCA_963839695.1. GTDB lineage: Bacteria > Actinomycetota > Acidimicrobiia > Acidimicrobiales > Ilumatobacteraceae > JALZMG01. Next base: position 140,989 of record CAWIVW010000006.1, read on the forward strand.
GAGCTGGTGCCAGGGGACATCGTCGGCTTCGAGGCCGGCGACAAGGTTCCCGCCGACGGCCGGATCCTCGTCGCGGCGACCCTCGAGATCGAAGAGGCCGGGCTGACCGGCGAGAGCACGCCATCGGCGAAGAGCCTCGACCCGGTCACCGGTGAGGACGTACCGCTCGGCGACCGGGTCGACATGGCGTACATGAACTCGCAGGTCACCCGCGGCCGCGGGGAGATGGTGGTCACCGCAACGGGGATGTCGACGGAGGTCGGGCACATCTCCGGGATGCTGAGCGGCGTCGAGCAGGAGAAGACACCGCTCACCAAGCAGCTCGATCAGCTCACCGTGATCATCACGATCATGGCCGCGGCCGCCCTCGTGCTCATCATCATCCTCGGGCTGGCCCGCGGTGAGGACTTCGACTCGCTGTTCCTCACCGGCATCACGCTGGCCATCGCCGCCATCCCGACCGGGTTGCCAGCGGTCGTCACGATGCTGCTGTCGATGGGGACCCGCCAGTTGGCCGAGCAGGGTGCGATCGTCAAGCGCTTGCGGTCAGTGGAGACCCTCGGGTCGACGTCGGCGATCTGCTCCGACAAGACCGGGACGCTCACCCTGAACCAGATGACCGTGCGCGAACTGGTGTTGGTCGGCCGTCGGTTCGCCGTCGACGGCGAGGGCTACTCGACGACGGGCCGGGTCCTTCACATCGCGGGCGAGGGCGATACGCCGCTCGAGCCCTTCATGCTCCCGATGGCGCTCGCCAACGACGCCGTGATCCGAGACGGCGCGTGCATCGGTGACCCGACGGAGGGCGCGCTCGTCGTGCTGGCCGCCAAAGGCGGACTCGACGTCGAGGACACCCGAGGGACCTATCCGCGTGTCGCCGAGGTGCCGTTCGACGCCGAATACAAACTGATGGCGACCTTCCACGAGATGGAGGAGGACGGCCCATCGCGTCGTCAGGTGCTTCGTCAAGGGCGCGCCTGACGTCCTGCTGGCGCGGTCCTCCCGGTACCTCGACGTGGACGGATCACCGAAGGCGATGACGCCCGAGGCAGCCGATCGGGTCCTCGCCGAGAACGACCGGCTGGCCGGCGAGGGCCTGCGCGTCCTCGCCGTCGCCCGACGCGACTTCGATCCCGCCACCTTCGATCCGACCGGCGATCTTCTGGCGGTGGTCGAGAGCCTCGATCTGCTCGCCCTCGCCGGCATCGTCGACCCGCCCCGCAAGGAGGCGAAGGACGCCATCGTTCTGTGCAAGGACGCTGGCATCCGGGTGCGCATGATCACCGGCGACCACGCGACGACCGCCGCCGCGATCGCCGGCCAGCTCGGCATCGAAGGGCGGGCGCTCACCGGCGCCGAGTTCGCCGCCCTTTCCGATGACCAGCTCCGCGCCGAGGTCGACGAAATCGGCGTCGTCGCCCGCGTCGCGCCCGAGGACAAGGTTCGCCTCGTCAGCATCCTCAAGGGACAGGGGAACATCGTCGCGATGACTGGCGACGGTGTGAACGACGCTCCGGCGCTGACCAGGGCGGACATCGGCGTGGCGATGGGGATCACGGGCACCGAGGTGACCAAGGACGCCGCCGAGATGATCCTCACCGACGACAACTTCGCCACGATCGTCACCGCCGTCGAGGGCGGTCGCGGGCTCTACGACAACTTGATGAAGTACGTCCGGGTCCAGATGATCATGCTGGCCGGGTTCATCCTGCTGTTCGTCGGGGCGGGCATCTTCGAGATCGCCAACGGCACGCCGCTCCTGCCGCTGCAGATCCTCTGGATCAACTTCGCCATCGATGTGTTGCTCGCCTTCGGACTCGGATTCGACGCACCGACCCCCGGGTTGATGCAGCGACGCCCCCGATCACCCGACCAACCGGTGATCACGCCGGCGCTCGGCGTGCGGTTGGGCATCGCCGGCCTCCTCATCGCCATCGCCACCCTCATCGTCGTCGCGTGGGCCGAGGACCGCCACGGACTGGCGGTCGCCACCACGATGGGGCTGACCACGATCTCGCTCCTCCACATCGTCGCCGCCATGGAGTGGCGCGATCCCTACCGGAGCATCTTCACCCGCGACACCTTCGCCAACGGACGCTTCAACCTTCTCATGCTCACCGCGGTCGCCCTCACCTTCCTGGCCACGAGCGTCGATGGACTGAACACCATCCTCGACACCGTTGAGCTCGACGGTGACCAGTGGCGAGTGTGCTTGATCGCGGTCGCCGGCTACCTCGTGTTGGCGGAGCTCGGCAAGGTCATCCTCCGGCTCATCGAGCACAGGCGCGCGTCATGACCGCCGACCACTCGACGCGAACAGCCTCGGCGGGTGATCGACGGCAACGGATCGCCGCCGGGTTGGCGGTCGAACCAGGGACCAATGCCAACCTCGCCGGGCGGGACACACGGTGGACCGGTGGAGGCGAGTACGACGAGCTGTCGGCCCCCGAGCTGAAGGCCGCGGCCAAGGGCGTCCTCGCCGAGGGAATCGAGCAACTGAAGGAGGCGCAGGAGCTGCTCTGGGCGAGCGACACGTACGCCCTGCTCGTCGTCTTCCAGGCGATGGACGCCGCCGGCAAGGACTCGACGATCGAACACGTGATGTCGGGTGTCAACCCCCAAGGCGTCCACGTCGTCTCGTTCAAGCAGCCCTCGAGCGAAGAGCTCGACCACACGTTCCTGTGGCGGATCGCCAAGGCGGCTCCCGAGCGGGGGCGCATCGGGATCTTCAACCGGTCCCACTACGAAGAGATCATTGCGCTGCGGGTGCACCCCGAGTGGCTCGAGAAGCAGGCGCTGCCACCGGGCGACCGGGGGCCGGATTTCTGGGCCGCACGCCACGACGACATCAACGCCTTCGAGCGGCACCTCGACCGCAACGGCACGAAGATCGTCAAGTTCTTCCTCCACGTGTCCAAAGCCGAGCAGAAGCGGCGCTTCATGGCTCGGCTCGACAACCCTGACAAGTTGTGGAAGTTCTCCGCCGGCGACGTCGCCGTGCGCCGCCATTGGGACGAGTACATGCAGGCCTACGAGGATGCGATCACGGCAACCTCCACGGATATGGGCGCCGTGGTACGTCATCCCCGCCGACAACAAGCACGTGATGCAGGCGATGGTCGCGGCGATCCTCGTCGACACGATCGGAGGTCTCGACCTGCAGTGGCCGACCGTCTCGGAGAAGGAGCGCGAGGCCAACGCAAAGGCGCGTCGGGAGCTCGAAGCCGAGTCAGAATGACCGGACCGCCACGGCACCTCCGCGGCGGACACTTACCAACATGGAGGAATAGATCATGCTCTTCGCGGAGTTCGGGAGCGGCCAGGTGCTCTGGTCGATGCTGTGGTTCTTCCTGTTCTTCATCTGGATCTGGCTGCTGATCGTCGTCTTCGGCGACATCTTCCGCAGTCCCGACCTGTCCGGATGGTCCAAGGCATTGTGGACGATCTTCATCATCGTCGTGCCGTATCTCGGAGTGTTCGTCTACCTCATCGCCCGGGGACACAAGATGGGTGAGCACGCCGCGCAACAGGCGGCGGCCCAGGAGGCGCAGATGCGGGAGTACGTCCAGAACGTCGCGTCCTCGGGCGGCGGTGGCGCCGACGAGCTCGCCAAGCTCGCCCAACTCCGCGACCAGGGTGTGATCTCCGAGGACGAATTCCAACAGGCGAAGGCGAAGGCGTTGTCCTGACCACGGGAGGTGCGCGACATGACCGTCGGACCCATCCAGGCGTTCGTGATCGGCTTCCCCGACAACGAGCTGTTCGAAGGACGCATCGCCGACGAGCTGGCGCGCCTGAGCGATGTCGGCCAGATCAGGATCATCGACGCCGTGTTCGTGATGCGGGAGGGCGACGACGTCTCGATCCTGAGTGCGTCGGATCTCGACGCAGCCCAACGCGCCGACTTGCGTGCCGCGGTGGCTGCTCTCATCGGCCTCGGTGTGGCCGGCGACGAGGGCGCCGTGCTCGGCGCGGCACTCGGCGCATCCATCGATGCTGATGCTCCCACCGCAGCCGAGGCGGTGGCGAAAGGGCTGGTCGACGATCTCCCCGAGGGCAGCTCGGCACTCGTCCTGGCAATCGAGCACCTCTGGGCGATTCCGCTGCGGGACGCGGTCCGCAGTGCCGGTGGCGTGGTGATCGGGCACCACGCCATCACCATTGAGGACCTGATCCTGCTCGGGATGACCCTCGCCGACGAGGCCGAGCTCGCCAGTGCGGCCGACGAGACCCCCAGCGAGGACTGAGCGGCGTGGCTTCCCGTGACCTGACGCTGACCGTTGGCAGGATCTCCAAAGCGCTGCTCTGGGTCGTCTATGTGTGGGTCGTCCTCAACTTGGTGCTGTTGTTCCTTGCCTTCGTGTTGCGCCTGTTCGGCGCCAACCCGGAGGCCGGGTTCACGCAGTGGGTGTATCGATCGGTCACACGGTCGATGGCGCCGTTCCGAGGGATCTTCGAGCCGATCACCCTGTCCGATCAGTCGGTGCTGGACACGTCGTTGTTGTTCGCGATGATCGTCTACGGCTTGGCGGCTCTGTTCCTGCGAGCTGGCATCGACTGGGCGGGCGAGTTGGTCGCACGGCGTCGCCGACGCCTGGAGCAGGAGGTCTGGGACGACCGACAGGAGGCGATGTCGGCCGTTGACTCCACCGGCGGCGGCCCACCGCCGTCGCCGGCCGGCTCCCCGTTCGACCAGCCACCTCGGCGCTAGCGGCCGCCTGGCGCTGCCGGGCCGGTCGGCTCGTCGCTGGTGCGAGGCGGGATGTCGAGGATCTCGACACTGCCCGCGCCGTCGGCCGCGGTCGCAAGTGGTCGACCCGAGAGGTGCGCCTCGATCTACCGTGACCCGTCAATCGCGGGAGTGGGGCCGATCGACGTGCGGCCATTGCGGACCCGCTTCCATCCGACGTCCAGCCCGACGCTGATCAAGAGAATGACAACGAGCAGCACCGCGGTGGCCGGTTCGTCGACGAGCGTCGTGAACACGAACGTCACGAGGACGATGACGGTGCTGGCGAGGGCGAGCAGCAGCACCGGGAGGCGGGCTCCAGTCTCGGCGTGTACGCGGAGGTGGCCCGCTGTGACCAGGGCGAAGATGACGAGCGCGATCACACTGCCGATCGATGCGATCGAGGACAGGTCGAAACCGATGGCGAGGACCGCGGCGACGACGGCGGTGACCACCAGCCCGGCGGGAACCCGGCCGCCGAGCCGGCGTCCGAGGATGGGGGGGAACTGGCCGATGGAGGTCATCTGCTCGCAGAGTCCCCCAGCGGGGTAGAGCCCGGAGTTGGTTGCACCGGCGGTGGCGAAGAGTGCCGTGACCGTCATCATCCAGTAGCCGGCCCGACCCAACACCGGTTCGGCAGCGACCGCCAGCGCCGTCCCTCCGGAGTCGATGACCTCTTGGACGGTGAGGGTGCCGAACACACCCAAGGCGACGGCGACGTAGATCACCGTCGCGATGCCGAGCGCGAGGTACAACGCCCGAGGCAACTGCCGTGCCGGGTTGGCCAGATCCTTCGCCGTGAACGTGACGACGCCGAACCCGAGAAATGCGAAGAAGGTCAGCGCGACGCTCGACACGATGTCGGCGAGCCCGGGATAGTCGGAGAAGGCCAGGAGGTCCGGGTCGAGCTCGGCGAGGGTCGCGACGGCGAACACGGTGAGAATTCCGGTGACGACGATGACGACGACGGTTTGCGCTCTCGCCACGGCCTGCGACCCGAGGACGTTGAGGGTCGCCATGACGAGGACGACGGCGACGGCGAACACCTTGATCCAGGGCTCACTTCCGTCGGCCACCGCCGAGCTGGCATAGCTGCCGAAGGACACCGCGACCATGCCCGTCACGATCGCGTTCGCCGCGAGGATCAACCACGCGATGATCCCGGTGGCGTGTCCGTTGCCGAAGCCCCGGACGACGTACTCGAGCAGCCCTCCTGCTGACGGGTACCGGGCGCCGAACTTGGCGAACGAGTACCCCTGCAGCCCGGCAACCGCGCCGGCGATCAGGAAGGAGATCCACACGGCTGCGCCGGCCACCTCGCCGGCCGAGCCGAGCAGGGCGAAGATCCCGGCGCCGACCATGGCGCCGACCCCGATGAACGCGGCCTGACGGACGTTCAGTTTGGGAGTCGGCCCCGTGGCGTCGGCTGCCGCGTTCGTCACTCCCACACCCTCCTGTCGAGCGATCCTGGGGCCGACGGTACGGACCGAACGGGTGACCACGCCCCACCCCGCGTCGGGTGGTACGACGAACGGGCACCGCGGGAACACACCAGGTCAGGCGGGTCGCGTAAGGGCGCGGGAGTCCTGAATCGGCGGTGTGGTAGACGGCCGTGCCGATCAGCACCCCGAGGGCGATGGACGTCACCGTGACCAACGAGTCCACGATCGCCTGCGCCCCCAGCTCGTGGTTGACCGTGAGCAACTCGGTCACGCCAATGAGTCCGGCGGCCCCAGGCACGAGGAGCCAGAACCCGGGAAGGAAGGTCACCAGCTTCGGCGGCCCGTTGCTCAGGGTCTCCACCCAGAGTGCCAACGGCGTCATCGCGAGGGCGCCGAAGAATCCGCTGAGCAGCGCGCCGAACAAGGCGGCACCGGCCACCTGGCCGGCGTACGCGGCGAGCATGATGACCAGCATCCACGGGAGCGAGCGCGCCGGCGCCGACAGGTGCAAGTAGTTGCCGAGGGCGAACACGACTACGCCAACCCATGGCGCCCACGATCCGAGTCGGTTGACGGGGTTGTCGGCGAGTACCTCAGCCGAGAGGTCGAAGAGGGCACTGGCCGCGAGGATGCCAAAGGCGAGGAGGAGCAACTGCACGAGGGCGCTGACGAGTCGGCTGGCGCCGGACACCATCTGCCCGGCCGCCAGCTCCACGGTTGCGATGGTCAACGCCGCACCTGGCAGGAACGTGACCAAGGGTGGGATGAGGATGCGCACCGGGTTGTCGATCTGAACTTGTTGCAGCGTGGCGAACACGATGACCGAGACGGTGAATGCGACGACGACCGGGAACACGAGCTCGAGCGTCGCCAGACGCGGCAGCTTCGCCAGCCCGACCAGCAATCCGAGGACGAACGCGGCGCCGACGGCACCGATGGTCGGCTGCAGGAGGAGGGCGAGGCCGACCGTGAGCACGGCATGGCCAGCGTTCGAACCGGCCACCGGAACGTCGGCGGCATCCGGTAGATCGCGTGCAGTTTCTCGAGCGCCTCATTGGGTGAAATCGACACGGACGATGCCGCCGCGTACGAGCGTGTACAGCTCGGCGACCTGATCGAAGCGCAGCGGAGTGCGTTGTGGAACGCCGATCTCGATCTGGGTGCCCGTGCCCCGCCCGGTAGACACCATGAGCGAAGTAGGAAGGACGGCGACCTCGATGGGCTCCCCGCCGTACACGACGATTATGGCCCGCAGCCTGGAATCCATTGAATCGACCGAGTCGCCC
>CAWIVW010000007.1:0-845247 GCA_963839695.1 uncultured Acidimicrobiia bacterium
GTTACTTCCGCCTCGCCGCGACTCCTTGGGCGGCTTGAGGACGCCCTTGGCGAGCGCCTGGTCGAGGTAGGCCTCGGCGTCCTCGGCCGACACCTTGAGCGCGGGCGAGATCTCGCTGACCAGGTTGACGCGGGCCCGCTCGTACATCGTCCGCTCGGCCGCTGACAGCGAGGCGTCGCGATTGCGCGCGGCGAGGTTGCGCACCACCTCGGCCACCTGGTACACGTCGCCGCTCTTCAGCTTCTCCTGATGGTTCTTGAAGCGCCGGCTCCAGTTGGACGGGACGCGCGGATCGGGCTTGGAGAGCACCGCCACGAGATCCTCCAACTCGTCGGCCGACACCGGCGGCCGGACCCCGACTTCCTCGGCCTTGTCGACGGGCACCTTCAGGGTCATCTCGTTGATGACGGTCTGCAGGATGAGGTACTCGCGCTTCTCGCCGAACGCTTCCATCTTCTTCGTCCCGAGCACGATGCACGCGCCGTGCTGGGGATAGATGATGGTCTCGCCCTTCTTGAAGTTCACGCGGCAACCTCTCGCATCACGGAAAATGACCCGTCCGAGACACCGATTGGGAAGGACGGCAACGTTCCAGGCTACGGCCAAACCCCCCGGAATCCGACCTTAGGATGACGGCGTCGACGGCCCCCGTAGCTCAGTCAGGACAGAGCAGCGGGAGCCGGCGGTTCTAATCCTGCAGCGCGCGAGGTTCCGAATCCTGATCGGGCGGCGCTCGGACAGCGGCAATCGCTACGTGGTCCGCCGCGGAGCACGAGCTGGCGCCGCAGCAGGTCGAGCGCGCCGATCACGGCGAACTGGCGGATCTGGTCGCGCTGGCCGGGAAGCCGGAGCTCCCGGGTGATCGTCTCCGCGCCGGCGATGGCGACCGCGACGAACACCGTGCCGACCGGGACGTCGTCCTGCTCGGCGGGCCCGGCGACCCCGGTGACGGCGAGCCCGACGCTGGACCCGAGCACGCGCATCGCGCCTTCGGCCATCTCGGTGGCGGCGGGTGCGTTGACCACCGGCCCGGGCGTCACGTCGAGCAGCCCGAACTTCACCTCGCTGGCGTAGGAGACCAAGCGACCCGCGGAGGACGTCGCTCGCGCCCGGGATCTCGGTCAGCCGGGCGGCGACGAGCCCGCCGGTGACCGACTCGGCGATTCCGAGGGTCAGGCCCTGCGCGCGGAGCAGGTCGAGCACGACGGACTCCATCGACTCGTCGTCGGTACCGAACACGAGTGACCCGAGTCGGCCGCGGACCTCGGCCTCCCACTCGTCGAGCACCCGCGCCGCGGCCTGCTCGTCCGGCTTGGCGGGTGGTGAGGCGGACCTCGAGCCCGTTCCAGCCGCGGGCCAGGAACGCCAGCGTCGGATCACCGACGCCGTCGAGCCGGGCGACGACGTCGTCGAGCCGCTCGTTGAGGCCGCTCTCGCTCTCCCCCCACGTGCGCAGCACCCGGCTGGCGATCACGCCGGGCTCCGGGTTGCGGGCGCGCAGGTCGGGCAGCACCGCCCGCTCGAGCATGTCGCGCATCTCGTGGGGCACGCCCGGGACGGCGTACACGACCTTGTCGCCGACCGGGCAGATGAGGCCGGGCGCGGTCCCCCTGGTCTGCGGGATGACGGTCGCCCCTTCGGGCACCTGCGCCTGCCGCAGGTTGTTGTCGGGCATCGTCCGGCCCCGGGACGCGAACAGGTCGCGGATCACCGCGGCGACGGCGGGGTCCTCGCGCAGGCCGACGCCCATCACGGCGGCGATCGCCTCGCGGGTGACGTCGTCGTGGGTCGGCCCGAGCCCGCCGGAGACGATCACCGCGTCGGCGTCGGCGAGCAGCCGGCGCAGCGTGGCCTCGATCCGGCCGACGTTGTCGCCCACCTTCACCTGGGCCAGCGAGGCGATGCCGTTGCGGGCGAGTTGCTCACCGATCCAGGCCGAGTTGGTGTCGACGATCTGGCCGAGGAGCAGCTCGGTGCCGACCGCCACCACGTCACAGCGCATGGACCGTCTCCGGCTGGACGGCGCGAGCCCGCCACAGGTACTGCGCCCCGCTGACGACGGCGAGCACGACGGCGAGCCACAGGAACCCGTTCCACAGCCACGAGGCGTCGACCGCGGTGAGCGGCAGCAGGGCGAACGCGACGGCGAGCTGCTGGGCGAGCGTCTTGTGCTTGGCCATCCGGCTCGCCGGAACGCTCACCCCTCGGGAGCCGAGGACGGTGCGGTACATGCTGATCACGAACTCACGCACGGCGATGATCGCCACCGGGAGGATCCAGAAGACGTCCTCGCCGACGAGCGTGAACATCGCCCCGAGCACCAGCACCTTGTCGGCGAGGGGGTCGAGGAAGGCGCCGGACCGGGTCGCGCCGTGGCGGCGGGCGATGTAGCCGTCGACGGCGTCGCTGGCGCACAGCACGAACCACAGGCAGAACGCGATCCAGCTGCCCCGGTCGTGGTCGGGGATCACCCAGAACATCAGCGGCGACAGCAGCAGGCGGCCGACAGTGATCGCGTTCGCCCACGTCGCCAGCGCGCTCGGATCGACGGGCATCAGCCGCCGTTTCGTTCGGGCGCCGCACCGGCGGCGACGAGGTCGGGCCCGAGGGCGTCGACGATGTCGACGTCGGCGAACTCGCCCACGGCGAGGTCGTCGGCGACGTGGACGATGCCGTCGATCTCGGGTGCCTCGCGGTGGGAGCGACCCGCCCCGACGGCGTCGACGAGCACCTCGACCCGGCAACCGATGAGCTCGTCCCGTCGGCGGGCGGTGATCGCGTCCTGGATCTCGGACAGCTCGGCGAGCCGCTCCGCGACCAGCTCCTCGCGGCACCTGGCCGTCGAGCCCGGCCGCGTACGTCCCGTCCTCGAGACTGAAGGCGAAGAACCCGCACCAGTCGAGGTCGGCCGCCTCGACGAAGCGCAGCAGCTCGTCGTGGTCGCGCTCGGTCTCGCCGGGGTAGCCGACGATGAAGTTGCTGCGGAAGACGGCGGCGGGCTCGCGACGGCGGATGTCGTCGATGCGACGGAGGAACCGCGCACCGTCGCCCCAGCGGCGCATCCGCCGCAGCAGCGGCTTGCTGACGTGCTGCAGCGAGAGGTCGAAGTACGGCACGCCGGTGGCGACAGATGGCGTCGATCAGCGCGTCGCTGAGGTCGCTCGGGTAGAGGTACAGCAGTCGCACCCGGTCGACCCGCTCGGCGACGGCGCCGACGAGCGGCACGATCGCCCCGGCCCCGAGCGTGGCGGGCGCGTCCTTGCCGTAGGACGCCAGGTCCTGGGCCACCAGCACCACCTCGCGAACACCCAGCGCGTCGACCTCGGCGAGGATCGAGTCGACCGGCCGGCTGCGCTGAGGGCCGCGGAACGACGGGATCGCGCAGAAGCCGCACCGGCGGTCGCAGCCCTCGGCGATCTTCACGTACGCCCACGGGCTGGTCGCCGGCGGACGCGGCAGGTTGAGCAGGTCGAGCCGTGGAAGAGGTGCGTCGTGCACCGGGATCGAGCTTCCGCACCGGCACGCCGAAGCCGGCGACCTGGTCGACCTCGGGCAGGGCGGCGGCGAGCTCGTCGCCGTAGCGCTCGGCCATGCAGCCGGTGACGACGAGGCGGGCGCCCGCCCGCCGCCGATCGGCGAGATCGAGCACGGTGTCGATGCTCTCGCGCCGGCGCCGCGTCGATGAAGGCGCACGTGTTGACGACGATCAGGTCGGCCCGACCGGGCTCCTCGGTGGGCTCCATCCCGTCGGCCACCAGCGTGCCGGCCAGCTTGTCCGAGTCGACCTGGTTCTTCGGGCACCCCAACGTCTCGACGTAGAAGCGCGAGACGACACGGCTACGCGCCAGCCGCTACCGGCGAGGGCGGGTCAGTCTAGTCCCGCTCGGCTTGTTGGAGCAGCTCGAACTCCTCGACGGTCATCAGCACGGCCCGGGCCTTGGAGCCCTCGCTGGGACCGACCACGCCGCGTTGCTCGAGCAGGTCCATCAGCCGTCCCGCCCGGGCGAAGCCGACCTTCAGCTTGCGCTGGAGCATCGACGTGGAGCCGAGCTGGCTGCGCACGACGAGCTCCATGGCCTGGCGCAGCATCGCCGCATCGTCGTCGTCGCCGGCGGAGAAGGCGTTGGCGCTGGACGTGACCGCATCGCCGTCGTCGCCCTCGACCCCGCTCACGTAGACGACCTCGGGCGCCTGGCGCCGCCAGTGGGCGACGACCTTGCGGATCTCCTCCTCGGCCACGAACGCGCCCTGGACGCGCTGGGCGACGGACGAGTTCCCCGGGAGCAGGAGCATGTCGCCCTTGCCGACGAGCTTCTCGGCGCCGGGCTGGTCGAGGATCACGCGCGAGTCGGTGAGGCTCGACACGGCGAACGCGATGCGGGCCGGGATGTTGGCCTTGATCACCCCGGTGATCACGTTCACGCTCGGGCGCTGGGTGGCGACGATCAGGTGGATCCCCACCGCCCTCGCCTTCTGGGCGATGCGGGTGATCGAGTCCTCGACGTCGCGGGCGGCGACCATCATCAGGTCGTTGAGCTCGTCGACGACGATGACGATGAACGGCAGGCGCTCGTAGGTCCGCTCGGCGGACGGTGACTGGTCGCCGGACAGCTCGCCGCGGTCGAAGGCGCCGTTGTACCCGGTGATGTCGCGGAAGCCGACCTCGTAGAGCAGGTCGTAGCGGCGCTCCATCTCCTTCACCGCCCACCCCAGCGCGTTGGCGGCCTTCTTCGGGTTGGTCACCGGCTGGGTGAGCAGATGGGGCAGCCGGTTGTACTGGCCCATCTCGACCTGCTTCGGGTCGACCAGGATGAGGCGGACCTGGTCGGGGGTGCTGCGCATCAGGATCGAGCAGATGATGCTGTTGAGGGCGCTCGACTTGCCGGCGCCGGTCGCGCCGGCGATGAGCAGGTGCGGCGTGGTGGCGAGCTCGAGGAACACGGCCTTGCCGGCGATGTCCTTGCCGAGGGCGACGTCGAGCGGATCGGACGCCGTGGCCGCTTCCGGCGCGACCAGGAGGTCGCCGAGCGCCACCAGCTGGCGGGCGTGGTTGGGCACCTCGACGCCGATCGCCGAGCGGCCCGGGATCGGCGCCAGGATCCGCACGTCGGTGGCCGCCATCGCGTAGGCGATGTCGCGCTGCAGCGTCGTGACCCGCGCCACCTTGACTCCGGCGCCGAGCTCGAGCTCGAACCGGGTGACCGTGGGGCCGACGGTCATCCCGACGAGCGACGTCTCCACGCCGTGCTGGGCGAGCGACTCCTGCAACACCCGGCCGCGGGCCTCGACGTCGGCCTTGTTCACGGTGGTCGCGCCCGTGCGCTGGAGCAGAGCGATCGGGGGCAGCCGCCAGTGGTCGGCCCGCTCGGTGGCGGCGCCGTCCGCCGAGTCCGGATCCGGCGCCGGCAGTGGCCGGCGGGTCGAGCCTCTGGGCGCGTCGTCGAAGTCGGCGGCGGCGTCGTACGGCGGGGGGAGGCCGGGGCGCTCGCCCATGACCAGCGTGGCATCCGTGGCCCCGTCGGCCGATGCGTCGTCGCGCTCGTCGCTGCTGAGCGACGAGAGCTCGTGCAAGGCCTTGCGGGCCGCCCGTCCCAGCGGCACGGCCACCGCACCGACGCCGCGGCCCGTGCCCAGCGCGATCGTTCGCAACGACGTCTGGGTGATGAGGGCGATGCCGCCGATCAGGAGTCCGATCAGGACGACGACGGCACCGGGCGTCGCGATCAGCGCCTCGAGCGGCTCGGCGACCACCGCGCCGATGACGCCACCGCCGTCCTCCAGCTGGCCGAGCCCGGAGAAGCCGTCGGGGCCGTTGATCACGTGGAGGAACCCGAGCACGGCGGCCGCGACGAGCCCCCACCCGATGGCCAGGCGCCACGGGCTGGACGAGCGGCCGGCGCGGACCAGCGCGACGCCGACCACGATCAGCGCCGAACGGGACGGCGAAGCGGGCCAACCCGGTGAACCAGCCGAACAGCTCTTCGATGCCGCGCCCGACGCGGCCCGGCCAGGCCGAAGTAGATCGCCAGCGCGAGGAGGGCGCCGACGACGATGAGCCCGATACCGAGGAACTCGTGCTCGCGGCCGGCGACGGCGCCGCGCAGCTCCTCGGTCGCCTGCGCCCGGCGACCGGTTCCGGACGCGCGGCGGCTTGCCGCCAGCCGCGGGCGTGGCGCCCCGGCCGTTGGCCGAACGGCCGGGTTGGCGCGGGGCCGCGCCGCTCGGACGACCGGACAGTCGCCGCGACTTGCCCTTCGACGGGCCCCACGTGGTCACTCTGTTCACGGTACCAACGGGGTACCTGAACCCCTGCATCGCATCCGCTGGCTCTGTGCCTCAGGCCTCCATGACGACGGGCACGATCATCGGCCGGCGGCGGGTGCGGTCGTTGACGAACCGTCCCGCGGCCCGGCGCACGTCGCGCTCGAGCGCTTCGACATCACGGATCCCGTCGGCCAGCGCCTTCTCGACGCTGATCGAGATCGTCTCGCACGCCTCGTCGAGCAGGTCCTCGGCCTCCGGCGCGTACACCCACCCCCGGGTGATGATCTCCGGACCGACGAGCACCTTGCCGGTCTGGGTGTCGACGGTGACGACGACCACGACGACGCCCTCGGACGCCAGGACCCGACGGTCGCGGAGCACGCCCGTGCCGACGTCGCCGACGATCCCGTCGACATAGAGGTATCCGGCCGGCACCCGACCGGCCACCTCGACGCCGCGGTCGGTGACCATCAGCGCGTCGCCGTCCTCGCAGACGAGCACCCGATCGCGGGGCACTCCCATCGACTCGCCGAGGCGGGCGTTGGCGACGAGATGGCGGAACTCGCCGTGCACCGGGACGTACCACTCGGGCCGGGCGATCGAGAGGTACGTCTTCAGCTCGTCGGCCTGGGCGTGCCCGGTGGCGTGGACGTCCTGGATGCCCGAGTGGACGACCTCGGCGCCCGCCCGCAGCAGCCCGTCCATCACCCGGTTGACGGCGCTCTCGTTGCCCGGGATCGCGTGGCTCGAGAGGATGACCGTGTCGTGCTCCGACAGCTTGACGAACTTGTTCTCCCCGCGGGCGAGCAGGGCGAGAGCGGACATCGGCTCGCCCTGCGAGCCGGTGGAGATCACGCACACCTCGCCGGGCGGGTAGCCGTCGATGTCCTCGATGTCGATGAGCGAGCTGGCGGGGATGCGCAGGACCCCGAGGTCGATGCCCAGCTGGACGTTCTTGCGCATGCTCAGGCCGAGCGTGGCGACCCGGCGGCCGCTCTCCACGGCGGCATCGGCGATCTGCTGGATCCGATGGAGGTGGCTGGCGAAGCTGGCCGTGACGATGCGCCGGTCGCGGTGCTCGGCGAACAGCGTGCGCAGGACGCGCCCGACGCTGCGTTCGCTCGGCGCGTGACCGGCGACTTCGGCGTTGGTGGAGTCCGCCAGCAGGACACGGATGCCGGCGGAACGGGCGAGCTCGCCGATGCGGGCGAGGTCGGTGCGCCGGTCGTCCACGGGCGTCAGGTCGAGCTTGAAGTCGCCGGAGTGGAGGATCACGCCCTGGCTGCTGTGCACGGCGATCGCGTGCGAGTGGGGAACGCTGTGGGTGACGGGGATGAACTCGACGTCGAACGACCCGATCCGCCTCCGCTCGTTGTCGGCCACCACGTGCAGCGACGTCTGACCGAGCAGCCCGCCCTCCTCGATGCGGTTGCGGGCGAGCCCGAGGGTGACCGCAGAGCCGAAGATCGGGAAGCTGATCTCCCGCAGCAGGAACGGGATGCCGCCGACGTGGTCCTCGTGCCCGTGCGTCGCGACCAACGCTTCGATGCGCTGCGGCGTTCTCGCGGAGGTAGGTGAAGTCGGGAAGGACGAGGTCGATGCCGTGCAGGTCGGGGCCGGGGAACATCAAGCCCGCAGTCGATGAGCAGGATCCGCCGGCCGTCGCCGACGCCCTGCTCGACCGCCATGCAGTTGCGCCCGATCTCCCCGAGCCCGCCGAGGAAGACGAGGCGGACTGGTTCAGCCACGCGCGCTCAGCAGGTTGGCGTAGACCTCGGCGGCGCGGGCGTCGAGCCAGTCGGGATCGGCACCCATCGGCGGGCGGCAGTGTCCGGCCGGCTGGCCGAGGTGGCGCAGCATCGCCTTGGACGGCCCGGGGTTCGGCGCCTCGTCCCCGGTCTCGAAGGCGAAGCTCTCGAGCAGCCGGGCGTTGACGGCCCGGGCGCGTGCCGTGTCGCCAGCGTCCCAGGCGTCGAACATCTCGACGAAGTCGGGCGCGACCCAGTGCGCGGCGACGGAGATCACACCGACGGCGCCCACCGCGAGCAGCGGCAGGGTGACGACGTCGTCCCCGCTGTAGACCTCGTAGCCCGCCGGGGCGGCCGCGATCACGCGGGCGGTCTCCCCGGGGTTGCCGGCGGCGTCCTTGAGCCCGACGATGTTGTCCACCTCGTGGGCGAGGCGGACGAGCAGGGCGGTGGAGATCTTGCGCCCGGTGCGGACCGGGATGTCGTAGATGACCAGCGGCAGGTCGGTGGCCTCGGCGACGGCGCGGAGATGACCCTCGATGCCCGCCTGCGACGGACGGTTGTAGTACGGGCACAGGGCGAGCACGCCGGCGACGCCGAGCTTGGAGGCCTCCGCCGTGAGATGGACGGAATGGGCGGTGTCGGTGGTCGTCGAACCGGCGATCACCGGGATCGTGACCGCATCGGCGACGCACTCCCAGAGGGTCAGCTTCTCGGCGTCGCTGAGGGTGGGCGACTCGCCGGTGGTCCCGGCGATCACGAGCCCTTCGTTCCCCTGCTCCTGCAGCCACGCGGCGAGGGTGGCCGCGCCGTCGACGTCGAGCGATCCGTCGTCGGTGAACGGCGTGACCATCGCCGTCAGTACTCGTCCGAAACGTGCCATGGCGCCCACAGTAAACCCTCGGGCGACCTACGGCTTGGAGGCCCAGAACAGGATCCGCTTGAACGGGTAGAAGTACGGCGCCCGATCGCCGATCGCCGCGAGCAGCCGCACGGCGGTACTCGGAGACGAACGGCTCGTGGAGCTCGTCGGGGAGCAGGCGGAAGAATCGGGTGAGCGACGTTCCCCGCATCCACTCGACGACGTCGGCCGACGACGCCAGCGTGTGCCCGTACACCTGGAGCCGGACGTGCTGGCGGGCGGCGCCGAGGTGATCGAGCAGGATCGCGTACTGCTCGGGCTCGAGCACGTTGACGGCGACCGGATCCGGGGGCGGTGTGCCCCCGAGCGCCGACCGGAACGGCTCGGTGGCCGCGACCTGGCCGGCCAGGCGGTGCGACGGATGGTCGGCGTTGGCCGGGATCTGCACGGCCAGCTGGCCCTGCGGGGCGAGGGCCGTCCACCAGCGGGTGACGACGCCGACGTGGTCGGGCACCCAGTGCAAGCTGGCGTTGGCCAACACCAGGTCGTGGTCGCCGCCCGACGACCACGACCCGATGTCGCCGCCCGCAAAGGCGAGCCCTGGGCGGGCCCTCTCCCGAGCTTCGGCCAGCATCGCCTCCGACGAGTCGATGCCGGTCATGTCCTCCACGGCGAGCCGTTCGGCCGCCGCTGCCGTCAGTTCCCCCGTGCCGCACCCGAGGTCGACCGCCCGCCGGATCGGGCGCCGCTCGATCAGCTCGAGCAGATCCCAGAACGGCTGGGCCCGCTCCTCGGCGAACTTCCCGTACTGGTCCGGCCTCCAGGCGTCACCCACGACCGTCGCCGGTTCTCCGGAGTGTTGGGATCACTGAGTGATCCCCAGCGTCGTCAGAACCGTCATGCGGCGGGTGTGGGGACCTCCTCTCCCAACTCGAACTTGATGTATTCCTCTCCCGTGTCCTCGGCGTGCTCGAACTGGATCACGCCCATCTCCTCGAAGCGGTGGCGCAGCCACGACTCGTTGCGGTCGAGCAGCCCGAGCTTCTTGCAGTTCGGCACGATCTTGGTGAACAGCATCTGCTGGAACACCTCCCGCGTCGGGTCGCTGAGCACGAGCGGCACGACATCGCGTGGGTTGACGCCGTGGCGCTCCCAGACCTCCTGGGACAGGAAGCGGTCGCGCATCCGCACCGCGGCCTCGTAGGCGAACTCCTGGCGCTCCTTCATCTCGGCGTCGGTCATCCCGGCGTAGATCTCCCGCAGGGACAGCACCCCGAAGGCGACGTGGCGGGCCTCGTCGCTCATCACGTAGCGCAGCAGCTGCTTGAGCAGGGGCTCCTCGGTGAGCTGGTGCATGTAGCCGAAGGCGGCGAGGGCGAGCCCTTCGACCATCACCTGCATCCCGAGGTACGTCATGTCCCAGCGGCTGTCCTGGATGATGTCGTCGAGCAGCATCCGCAGGTGGGCGTTCACCTGGAAGCTGCCGCCGAGCTTCTCGTCGACGTACCGGGAGAACACCTCGACGTGGCGGGCCTCGTCCATCACCTGCGTCGAGGCGTAGAGCTTGGCGTCGTACCACGGCACGGTCTCGGTGATCTTCGCCGTGCAGAGCAGAGCGCCCTGCTCGCCGTGGAGGAACTGGGACAGGGTCCAGCGGCGCTGGTCGATGCCGAACTCGAGCCACTTCTTGTCGTCCCACTTCTCGACGATCGTGCCGACGTAGTGGTCGGGGCTGAGGCCGGCCTGGAACGCGGCCTGATCCCGGGTGACGACCTCCTCGAGGTCGACGTCGGTGTCCCACGGCAGGTCGGTGGTGGCGTTCCACTGGCCCGTCTTGGCCTTCTCGTACAGCTTGCGCAGCTGCGGGCGGGCGAGCGAGTAGTCCCACGTGAACATCGCGTCTGCGTTGTCCTTGACGGCGTGCTCGACCTCGTCGAGATCCTGGTTGCTGACGGCCAGGATCGCCTCGATGTCGTCGAGCTCGTCACGACCGATGATCTCGTCGTTGGCGCGGTGGGTGACCGTCATGGAAGGGCTCCTTGGGTGAGGTAGGGGGTGAGGAACGGGCGGACGAACGCCCGAGCCGATTCGGGGTCGCCGAGATCGACGGTGTCGCTCGGCGCGAGGAAGTAGGAGATCGTGAGTCGGGCGAGCACGTCGATGACAGCGCGCGCCTGCTCGCGGTCGAGATACGGCTCGGCGAGCGGGGCGAGGAAAGCGTTGGCGAAGCGGATGATGCGGGGCAGGCCCTCGACGGTGAGCTGGCTCGATCGTGCGGCCGGGTTCGGACGCGAGCATCAGGGCGAGGTGCTCGTCGGCGCGCAGCTCCGCGGTGGCGGCGACGACGGCCCGCACGAGCAGGTCTTCGAGGTTGGTGGCCCCTTCGACCCGATCCAGCAGCAGGGCGAAGAACTCCTCCAGCTCGCGCACCCGGAGGGCCTCGAAGAGCACGTCCTTGCCGCCCGGGAACATCCGGTAGATCGTCGCCCGCGACACCTGGGCCGAGGCGGCGATGTCGTCGATGGTGACCTTCTCGAAGCCCCACCGCTCGCAGCAGGCCTTGGCGGCGTCGAGCACCCGCGATCTCGACCTCGCGACATGGGATGAGACGATAAGACGTAAACCGTCTCAATGTCAACGCGCATCCCCGTGTTGGTGGGCACGCTGGGGTTACTCTCGCGACGCACCAGCGTGAAGTGGGCAAAACCGGGTAGGAGGATCTCCATGCGACGCACTGCGCTCGCCCTCGTCGCAGCCACCGGGCTCGTGCTCGGCGCCTGCGGCGACGATGACGACGACGAAGCCAGCACCGCCACCGACGGGGCGGCGGCTTCGACGGCCGCCCCGGGCACCACCGCCGCCCCGGGCACGACGCGCCGCGCCCGGCACCACCGCCGCGCCCGGCCACCACCGCCGCGCCCGCCACCACCGCCGGTGCGTCGGATGCGGCGGCATGCGCCGAGGGCAAGACGCTCACCGCCGGCCAGTTGACGGTGGGCACCGGCGAGCCGGCGTTCCCGCCCTACGTCATCGATGACGCCCCCGAGAGCGGACAGGGCTTCGAGTCCGCCGTCGCCTACGCCGTCGCCGCGGAGATGGGCTTCGCCGAGGATCAGGTCACGTGGGTGCGCACGACGTTCGAGGGGGCGATCCAACCGGGGCCGAAGGACTTCGACTTCAACCTCCAGCAGTACTCGATCAGCCCGGAGCGCGAGGAGGTCGTCAGCTTCAGCGAGCCCTACTACGAGGCCAACCAGGCCATCCTCGGCTACGCCGACTCCCCCGCGGCCGAAGCGGCCACCGCGGCGGAGATCCGCGAGCTGAAGATCGGCGTCGCCGCCGGAACGACGAGCCTCACGTTCGTCACCGACGTCCTCCAGCCGACCACCGACCCGTTCGTCTACAACGACAATGCCGCGGCCAAGCAGGCGCTCGACACCCAGCAGATCGACGCCATCGTGGCCGATCTGCCGACGGCGTTGTTCATCTCGGCGGTGGAGATCGAGGGCACCGAGGTGTTCGGCCAGTTCCCGCCGTCGGACGGCACGCAGGGCGAGCCCTGGGGCCTGCTGTTCGCCAAGGACAACCCGCTCGTCGAGTGCGCCAACCTCGCGCTGGCCGCGCTCCGCGAGTCCGGCGCCCTCGAGGAGATCACCGTCGAGTGGATGTCGGACAGCGTGGACGCGCCGGAGATCGCCCTCGATTGACCTCGGCGCAGACCCCGCTCGCACCCGCCCGCTCCACCCGCACCCGCCGGGAGCGCTACGAACGCCGGCAGCGCCTGCAGAGCATCGCCGCCGCGACGACGAGCACCGCAGTGGTCGTCGGGCTGCTCGTCTGGCTGATCCCGCAAGTCGTCGGGATGGGAGAACGTCCAGCAGTCATTCTTCAACCCTGACGTCTTCCGCGACGTCTTTCCCGAACTGCTCGGGCCGTTCTGGTACGACGTCCAGATCTTCCTCTGGTGCGCGCCGTGCATCGTGGTCGTCGGGTTGCTCATCGCGATGGCCCGCAACGTGCGGGCACCGGCGCTGTATCCCGTGCGGCTGTTCGCCATGCGTCTACACCGACGTCGTGCGGGGCATCCCGGTGATCCTGTGGATCCTCCTGCTCGGCTTCGGTGTCCCCGGGATCCTGCAGACGCCGGACTGGTACGGCAAGTTCATCATCTGGGGTTCCGTGGCCCTCGTCGTGTCGTACTCGGCGTACGTCGCCGAGGTCTTCCGCTCCGGCATCGAGAGCGTGCACGAGTCGCAGCGGGCGGCGGCCCGCTCGCTCGGGCTTTCCTCCGGTCAGGCGATGCGGTCCGTCGTCCTCCCGCAGGCCGTGCGCCGGGTCGTGCCGCCGCTGATGAACGACTTCGTCAGCCTGCAGAAGGACGTCGCCCTGATCGGAGTCCTCGGGCCGGTCGAGGCGCTGCGCCAGGCCCAGATCGAGGTCGCCCGCACGTTCAACTTCACGCCCTACGTCGCCGCCGCGGTGCTGTTCCTCTGCGTGTCAGCATCCCACTCACGCGTCGTCACCGACCACCTGCTGCCAGCGCGAGCGGCGCCGGATGTCCGGAACGGCGGTCCGATGAAGTTGCAACTGCAATCGGTCGTCAAGGAGTTCGGCACCCATCGCGTGCTCGACGGGATCGACCTCGACGTCGACACCGGCGAGGTGGTCGCCCTCATCGGCGCGTCGGGCTCGGGCAAGAGCACGCTGCTGCGCTGCGTGAACCTGCTCGAGCACGATCGACGACGGGCGGATCCTCCTCGACGGCGACGACATCAGCGAGCCGGGCCTCGACGCCGACCCGATCCGCCGCCGCATCGGGATGGTCTTCCAGAGCTTCAACCTGTTTCCTCACCTCACCGTGGCGGAGAACATCGCCCTCGCCCCGCGCAAGGTCCGGCGCCGGAGCCGAAGGCGAGGCGAGGCCGCGGCCGTCGAGCTGCTCGCCCGGCTCGGCCTCGCCGACAAGGCGCAGGGAGTACCCCGACCGGCTCTCCGGCGGGCAGCAGCAACGCGTCGCGATCGCCCGCTCGCTGGCGATGCAACCCGAGGTCATGCTGCTCGACGAGATCACCTCGGCCCTCGACCCCGAGCTCGTCGGCGAGGTACTCGACGTCGTGCGCGGGCTCCGCCGGGACGGGATGACGATGCTGTTCGCCACCCACGAGATGTCCTTCGCCCGCGAGATCAGCGACCGCGTCTGCTTCCTCGACGGCGGTCGCATCGTCGAGGTCGGGCAGCCCGGAGACGATCTTCGAGGCGCCGACCGAGGAACGCACCCGCCGCTTCCTCCAGCGCGTGATCGAAGCCAGCCGGTGTGACGCCGTCGTGAACTACCGTGCCAATGTACGGCTGCCCGTAGCCTCACGGGCCGTGCGTGGCGAGATCCAACCGCGGCCGTTCCCGATCGTCGGTTGGCTGCAGCGTCGCCCTCGGTGGCAATGGGTCGTCCTCGGCGTGCTCGTCGGGCTCGTATCTCCTGTACCGGCTGCTGCAGTTCGTCGCCCAGCGTCGAGCTCGACCGTTGGTGGTACGACTCGGTCACCGACGCCTCGGTCTGGTCGACGATGGTCCGGCGCCAAGCTGCTGCTCGCGCTCGTCGCCGGAGGGGTCACCGCCGTCGTCCTCGGCGGGACGACCGCGCTCGCCTTCCGCTTCCGCCCGGTCGAACGGTCCGAGCTCGGCGCGCTCGTCCGTCGCTACCGCGACCGGATGGGGCCGGCCCACGTCTGGCTGCTCGTCGCCGTCGTCGTGTTCCTCACCCTGCGCATCGGCGCCAGTGCGACCGGGCAGTGGCAGTCGTGGCTGCTGTTCCGCCACGGTCCCGAACTCGACCAGCAGGTCCCCGAGCTCGGGACGGACCTCGGCTACCACCTGTTCGATCTCCCGTTCCTCACGACGGTGAGCAGCTGGATCCGCCAGCTCCTGCTGTTCGCCCTCGGCCTCACCGCGTTCACGTACGCCATGTCCGGCGCCCTGCGGCTGCCGATCGACGGGCGGCGCTCGGCCCGACCGGCGCTCGCCCACCTCGGCCTGCTCGCCGCCGCCCTCGCCGCGGCCCAGGCGCTCGACTACGTCTTCGTCCGCCGGCCCGCGCTGGCCACGAGCACCAGCGGCTCGTTCGTGGGCGCCGGATACACCGAGCTCAACGTGGGCGTGCCGACGACGTGGGTGCTCGCCGTGGTCGCACTCGTCACCGGGTTCCTGCTCGTCGACGGCGCCCGCAGGGGCCGGTGGCGCCTCGCCGTGATCGCGCTCGCCGGCTGGGCCGTGCTGCAGCTCGTCGCTCGGAGTCGCCGCGCCGTGGCTCGTCCAGCGCTACGTCGTCGCCCCGGCCGAGGCCGCCCGCGAGCTCCCCTACCTCACGCCACAACCTCGACGCCACCCGCACCGCGTTCCGGCTCGACACCGTCGACCAGGTCGAGACGCCGCTGACGGACGGCCTCGGCGGCGACGCCACCGCGGCCGCCGCGCTCGGCCGGTGACCTGTCGCGCATCCCGCTGTTCGACACCGAGCAGCTGCCGCGAGCGCGCTGCAGGTGCTCGAGGGGACGACGGCGACCCGGATCACCGACGTCGACCTCGACCGCTACGCGATCGAGGGCGAGAACCGGCCCGTCTTCGTGGCTCCCGCGCAACGCCAGCCGCAACGACCTCCCCGAGCAGGGATGGGTGCAGGAGCACCTCGTGTACACCCACGGCGACGGGGTCGTCACCGCGCCGGCCGACATCCCCGACCCCGACGGCCGTCCCGACGTCGACGCCCTCGCCACCACCCTCGTCCCCGAGCGGCCCGAGCTGTACTTCGGCGAAGGGCCTGGCCGACTGGTACGCGATCGTCGGGACGAAGCGGGTCGAGCAGGGCGGGGCGACCGTTCGACGCGGACACCGGCATCCCGCTGTCCTCGCTGTGGCGGCGGGCGGTGCTCGCCCTCAGCGACGGCGAGATCGAGCCGCTGTTCTCCGCCGAGCTGACGTCGGAATCCCAGCTGCTGTACCGCCGCGACGTCGTCGAGCGGCTGCAGGCGATGGCCCCGTTCCTCACGTTCGGCAACGACCCGTACCCGGTGGTCCTCGACGACCGCGTGGTGTGGGTGCTCGACGGCTACACGACCTCCTCGTCGTACCCGTACTCGCAGTACGTCGGACTCGGCGGTGTACCCGTCGTCGGCAGTGACCGCGTCAACTACCTGCACGGCTCGGTGAAGGCGACGGTCGACGCCTACGACGGGACGGTCCACCTGTACCGAACGGCGGGCGCCGGTGCCGACGATCCCGTGCTCGACGCCTGGGACGAGATCTTCCCCGGGCTGCTCGAGCCGATCGGCGCGATGCCGGCCGACGCTGGTGGAGCACCAGCGCTACCCGGCCGCCCTGATCCGCGTCCAGACCGGGCTGCTCGGCAAGTACCACGTCGCCGACGCCGAGACCCTGTTCAGCGGCACCGCCCGCTGGACCCCGTCGGCCGCGGCGAGCACCGGTGTCGCGCAAGTCGGGCACCGGTCCGGCGCCGGCGGTGTCGCTGTTCCAGCCGAGCAGCGATCCGGTGCTCGGCGGCCACTGGGTGGCCACGGTGCCGTTCAGCCCGGGCACCGCGCCCGGCGCGAGCTCGGCCCGCGACGAGCTCGCCGCGCTGGCCATCGCCGACCACGACGATCCGGAGGTGATGCGCCTGCTCGACGTCGAGCACGCGCCGGGCCAGACGGTCGCCACGCCGTTGGTGGCGCAGAGCGCGATCGACGCCGACCCCGAGCTCGCCCGCACGTTCACCCTCCTCAACGCCAACGGCTCGACCGTGCAGTACGGACCGATGACACCGGTGCTCGCCGACGGCGCGCTGGTGTGGGTGCGTTCGATCATCGTCACCGCGACGGCGAACACGACGGTGCCGCGGCTCTACGGCGTGGTCGCGGTGTCCGACGGGCTCGTCGGCTTCGGCGACGACGCGCCGGCGGCGCTCGAGGCCGCGGTCGCCCAGGAGTCCGGCGCGTGACGCGTCCCGCGTCGCGCTCAGGACGTGTGGGCGACGTACTGATCGATCACGTCGTCGACCTCGCCGTCGGCACGCAGGACGCCCTGCTCGATCCAGAGCGCCCGGTTGCAGTGGCGGCGGATCTCGCCGAGCCCGTGGCTGACGAACATCAGCGTGCCGGCTCGGTCGAGCACCTCGCCGATGCGCTCGGCGGCCTTCTTGCGGAACCGCCGGTCGCCCACCCCCAGCGCCTCGTCGATGAGCAGGATCCGAGGCCGCACCGACGTGGCGATGGCGAAGTGCAGGCGGGCGCGCATGCCGGAGGAGTACGTGCGCAGGGGCCGGTGGATCGCGTCGCCGAGCTCGGTGAACTCGATGATCTCGTCGATGCGGTCCTCGACCTCGTCGGTCGACATCCCGAGGGCCAGGCAGCCGAGCCGGATGTTGCGGTAGCCGGAGGCCGCCGGCAGCAGCGTCGCCCCGACCCCGAGGAGCTTGGGCTCGTCGGCGACGAGCACCTCGCCGGCCGTCGGGGTCAGCAGGCCGGCGACAGCGCGGCGAGCAGGGTCGACTTGCCCGAGCCGTTGGAGCCGATGACTCCGACGGCGTCACCCTCGTAGGTGTCGAACGAGACCCCCTTGAGCGCGTGGACGAGGCTTCGGCCTGGCCCGGTGCGGGTGACGAGGCGCTTGCGCAGGGCGGCGCGACGGTCCGCGAAGATCTCGTAGTCGACGCGGAGGTCGCGGACGCGGATGCGTGAGCTTGTCGCTCGGTCATCAGGCTCGCCCGTAGCGCAGCTCGGCGGCGCGGAAGTACCAGAAACCGAAGGCCAGCATGCACGCCGGACGCGGCGATCGCGTACAGCACGTCGTCGAGTGCCATCGGGTCGGCGAGGAAGCACCCAGCGGTACATGTTGAGGAGCGGCACGATCGGGTTGAGGTTCAACAGCAGGTCGAGCATGCGGCGGGATGTCCGCGTCGGCGAGCGCGATGGTCGATCGGGAACATCACGCCGGACATGTACGCCAGCAGGCGGAAGATGAACGGAAGGATCTGCTGGACGTCGCGGAAGGCGTCGTTGAGGCGGGCGGCGATGAAGGCCCCACCCAGGTTGAACGCCGTGTGGACGAGGAGGACGAGGGGCAGCGCCAGCCAGCGCCGGGAGATCCCCTCACCCGTGGCGACGGCGACGACGCCGATCACGGCGAGCTGGAAGCCGAACGTTCGAGCAGCCGGCTGATCACGACCGAGATCGGGAGCAGGGCGCGGGGGAACCTGATCGCCCGCATCAGGCCACGGTTCGAGCTGAGATCGCGGTCGCGCCGCCGATGACTGGTCCGCGACGTGAGTCCGAAGGCGAACACGCCGACCATCAGCCAGAGGATGAAGTTGTCGACGCCGCGATTGACCCCCAGCAGCACGCCGAACACGAAGTAGTAGACCGCTGTCGTCAGCAGCGGGTTGCCGAGGTGCCAGACGTTGCCGAGCAGCGTGTCCTGGTGAGCGACCCGCAACTGCTCCATCGGCATCGCCAGCACGAAGTCGCGCCGGCCCACAGGTCGGCGACGTAGCGACCGGTCGGCAGCTGGGTGTCCAGCCGTCGGAGGTCGGCGGCGGGGTCGGATGAGGTCGTCGTCACAGGTTGTCCAGCGCAGCCGTCTTGGAGGCTGCGCCACGATACCGGCCCGCCCCTTCCGCCATCTGGGCACGACGGTGCCGTGGGCCGAGGTCAGGTCACGACGTGGCCGGCGAAGCGCTCGCGCAATGTCCGCTTGGAGAACTTGCCGACGCTCGTCTTGGGGACCTCGTCGATGAACACGACGTCGTCCGGGAGCTGCCACTTGGCGACCTTCGGGGCGAGGAAGTCGAGGACTTCCTGCTTGCTCAGCTCGGCCCCCTCTTCGAGGACGACGCAGGCCAGCGGCCGCTCGGACCACTTGGGGTCGGGGATCGCGATCACCGCCGCCTCGCGGATGAGCGGATGACCCATCAGCTCGTTCTCCAGCTCGACCGAGGAGATCCACTCGCCGCCCGACTTGATCAGGTCCTTGGTCCGATCGACGAGCTTGATCCGGCCCCGCGCGTCCATCGTGGCGACGTCGCCGGTGCGCAGCCAGCCGTCGTCGGTGAAGCTGCTCGCGCCCTGCGGATCGTTGTAGTAGCTCGCCGCGACCCACGGCCCGCGGCACTGCAGCTCCCCGCTCGTCTGCCCGTCGTGAGGGCAGCGGGTCGAGCGTGTCCGGCTCGACGACGCGGCACTCCACCCCGAACAACGCCCGTCCGACGGCCGTGCGCAGGTCAGCCTGCTCGTCGACCGACAGGGCCTCCTCGTCCCCATCGAGCCGGCACACCGACGCCACCGGACTGGTCTCGGTCATCCCCCATGCGTGGAGGATCGGGCAGGCCGAGCTGCTCGCGGTAGGCCTCCGAGAGCGCCCGGGGGACGGCCGATCCGCCACAGGGGATCGCCCGCAGACTGGACGTGTCCCGGCCGGCGAGCTCGGGAAGCACCTGCATCCAGATCGTCGGCACCCCCGCCGCGACCGTGACCTTCTCCTCGACGATGAGGTCGGCGAGCGCCTTGCCGGACAGGTCAGGGCCAGGCATCACCAGGTCGGCACCGGCGGCGACGCCGGCATGGGCGAGTCCCCAGGCGTTGGCGTGGAACATCGGCACGACCGGCAGGATGCGGTCGGACTCTCGGGCCCCGACCGAGTCCGCCGTCAACGCCGCCATCGTGTGGAGGAACGTGCTGCGGTGGCTGTAGACGACGCCCTTCGGGTTGCCCGTGGTCCCGCTCGTGTAGCACATGCTGGCGGCCTGGCTCTCGTCGTCGACCCGGAACTCGACGGGGGCCGCGGCGGCCAGCAGCTCCTCGTAGTCGAGCAGCTCGTGGCCGTTGAGGTCGGACGGGATGTCGCCCTTGCCGTCGTCCATCAGCACGAGGTGCTCGACCCGCTCGAACGTCTTCAGCAGCGGGGCGAGCAGGGCCAGCAATGAGCGGTCGACGAAGATCACCTCGTCGTCGGCGTGGTTGACGATGTACGTGAGCTGCTCCGGGAACAGGCGGATGTTGAGCGTGTGGAGGACCCGCCCGGTGCACGGGGCGGCGAAGTAGAGCTCCAGGTGCCGGGCCGTGTTCCACGCGAACGTCGCCACTCGGCCGTCGGGCGAGATCCCGAGGGAGTCGAGCA
Source organism: uncultured Acidimicrobiia bacterium (assembly GCA_963839695.1). Classification (GTDB taxonomy): domain Bacteria; phylum Actinomycetota; class Acidimicrobiia; order Acidimicrobiales; family Ilumatobacteraceae; genus JALZMG01. Next base: position 20,038 of record CAWIVW010000007.1, read on the forward strand.
CGCCGCCGAGGCGGCGGGTGCGCTCGGCCCACTCGGCGTACGTGCGCCACTCCCGTGCCCGTGCGCGGTCGCGGTGACGATCCCCTTGTGGCCGAAGTACTGCTCCGCCCGATCGAACAGGTGAGTGATCGTCAGCGGAACATCCTGCATCAAGCGCCTTCATCAGCCGCGACGATACGAACTTCCGGCGCTAGTCGCTTGCCGGCGGCCGGCGGCGAATCGGGACGCCAGCGGCGAACGTCCGCCGTGGCGGCGTTCCGGCGTCGCACGCGGCGCCGGTGGCCGGCGCTTGTCCGTCACCGTCCTGGCTCCCAACCCGAGGGCGAGGGCACGAGTCATCGGATTCCTCCCAACGCGAACAGCGATGGCTCGCGGTAGTCGACCGGTCGGTAATCGCCGTGCTCGTCGCAGCGGTACGCGCCGGCGTACTCGCCGGCGGCGATCTGCGACGAGGGCGTCGACGGCGCGGTCGATGTCGGTCGTGTCGTTGTAGCAACCGAGGCTGATGCGCACCATGCCCGGTGCCCCGCGCTTGTCGCCGCCGCGGGCCCGCCGCACCCACGCCCGCCGCTGCGGCGCCATCGTGGCCGAGCAGGTGGGACATGTAGGGGTGGGCGCAGAAGCACCCGCTCCGCACCCCGATCGCCGTGCTCGTAGCCGAGGATCGCGGCGACGAGCGCGTGATCGAGGCCGTCGAGCGTGAAGGGGATCACGCCGACCCGCGAGGCGAGTGCTCGGTCGGGCCATTCGGCCCGTGGAGGCGCAGGCCGGGGACGGTCGCGAGGCGCGCCGTCGCGTAGTCGGAGCAGCTCCGCCTCGTGGGCGGCGATGCAGTCGCGGCCGATTCGGGTGAGCGTCTCCACCGCCGCGGCCAGCGCGACGGCACCCACGACGTTGGGGCTGCCAGCCTCCTCCCGGTCGGGCAGGTCGGCCCACGCGACGTCTTCGACCGTGACGGCGTGAACGGTGCCGCCACCAGGATCGGTCGGGGATCGCCCCGAACGCGGCCCGCGCGCCGACGAGCGCGCCGGTGCCGAACGGGGCGTACAGCTTGTGCGCCGACATGGCGACGAAGTCGAGGTGACCCGGGTCGTCGTGGGGACGCATGTCGATCGGCGGTGCGGCGCGAGCTGGGCGGCATCGACGAGGATGCGGCCGCCGGCGGCGTGGACCCGCTCGGCGAGGCGGTGGATCGGCTGGACGAGCCCGGTGACGTTGGACGCCCCTGACACCGCGAGCAGCGCGATGCGCCCGGCGTGGTGCTGCAGCTGCCGGTCGAGGTCCTCCTCGTCGAGCGAGCCGTCGGGGCACGCCCGCACGTGCACGGTGCGTGCTCGCGCCCGCCACGGCAGGTCGTTGGAGTGGTGCTCGAGCAACGTCGTGAGCACGACCGCGTCGGCGCTCATCGGCATCGTGCGGGCGAGCTTGTTGATCGCCTCGGTCGTGTTCTTGGCGAACACGACGACATCGCGGTCCGGGTCGGCGTTGACGAAGCCGCCGACCACGGTCGCGCGCCTCCTCGTAGACGCGGGTGCTGAGGCGCGACTTGTAGCCCGTCCCGCGGTGGACACTCGCGTAGTAGGGAAGGAACCGGTCGATCGTGTCCATCACCGCCACGAGGGCGGGCGTGCTGGCGGCGTTGTCGAGATTGACGTACGGCACGAGCCGTCCGCTGAGCGTCGGCACGCACTCGTCGACTCCGACGAAGCGCGCGCGCACGTCCAACATGGAACGAAGGTACGAAGCCGCTGCTCCCAGCGGTAGCGGGCTTTCCCGACATCGATCCCCTAACCCCGAGCGATCAGCTGTCGGGGTGCACCTGCCGGGACAGCTCGGTCCGCGACCGGACGCCGAGCTTGCGGTAGATGCGCGTGAGGTGGGCCTCGACGGTGGCCACGCTCATGAACAGCTCGCCGGCGATCTCCCGGTTGCGGCGGCCGAGGGCGACGAGGTCGGCGACCCGGATCTCGGTGGCGGTGAGCTCGCCCGACGAGCCGGGCGGGGGCGACCAGCTCGAGCTCGGCCCCCGCCTGGTCGCACCACGGCTTGGCGCCCATCCGAGGCGAACCGGGCCTGGGCGTCGGCGAGCACGGCGCCGGCGTCGTTGCGCCGCCCCGCCCGGCGCAGCGCTCGACCCTGGAGGAGAACGCTCCGCGCCGCGTCGAGCCGGTATCCGAGGGTGTCGAACGTCGGCCGCCGCTTCGGCCAACGCGTCCGCGGCGTCGGCGTCGCCCGCGGCGAGGGCCAGGAGTCCTCGGCCTCGTCCGGCGGCGGCGTCGACCCACGGCGCGCCGAGGGCTGCCGCCTGGGCGTCGAGCTCGGCGGCCAGCTGCTCGCACGTGGCGACGTCGCCGGCGAGGGCGCTCGCCTCGATCGCGTCGGGGAGCAGCGGCCATGTACCCGGGGTGGCGGTAGCCCAAGGTGGCGGCCAGCGCGAGGCGCGGCGGACAGCTCCACCGCCGCGGCGGTGGCGTCGCCACGCGCCGAGCGCGGCGAGACCGAGGACGTGGGCGGCCATCAGCGTCCGGGGCGGCTGGTCGTGGTCGACACCCCACGACGGCGCAGCTCGGCGGCGCGTCGGCGGCGCTCGATCTCGTCGCCGAGGTGGGCGCGGGCGAGACCGGCCGGGTAGCGCACCCACGCCGACGGCCTGCGGGTTGCTGGCGTCGAACGCCGCCTCCAGCGCGTCGTCGGCGAGGTCGAGCGCGTCGATCGAGGTTCCCTGCGTTCACCTCGACCTGGGCGAGCTCGCTGAGTCGGTACGGACGCTGGAACTCCACTCCGCGGCGACCGAACGCCTCCCGCATCGCCTCGAATCGCTCCTTGGCCTCGGCGAGCTGGCCCGCCCACAGGCACTGTCGGGCGCGGAAGATCGGTGGCCAGCGACCGAGCAGCGGTCCTTCGTGGACCGCGGCGAGCGACAGGGCCCGCTCGATCAGACCGGGAACGGGCCGGCCGGCCATCAGCGACACCGTCGACAACGTGCCTGCGGCGAGCATCTCGAGCACGGGATCATGGTGCTGCTCGGCGATCTCGAGCGCCTCGCCGCTGAGCTCGATGCCCCGTTCGAGCTGACCGCGGTACATGCCGAGCAGCCATCCGAGCAGGTCGAGGACCCGGCCCCGCAGGACCATGTCGTCGCCGGACTCGCCGAGGGCGCGGAGGAGGAACTCCTCGCCCCGATCGATGTCGAGATAGACCCGCTGCGTGATCGCCTCGACGCGGGCCGGACCCGGCTCGTGGCGATCGAGGAGTTCGTCGATCATCGCCGTCGCGGTCGCCGTCTCACCGGCGGCGGCGCGGTAGGAGATGCCCGCGAGCGCGCGTCGGGCCGCACTCGACGCGTCGCCACGCGGCGTGACCCGCAGGCTGTGGCGGGCCAGCTCGGCGGCAACCGCGGCGGCGCCGCGCCGGGCGGCGCGTTCGGCGGCCGATTCCAGCTCGGCGGCGACTGCGTCGTCAGGCTCGCCGCAGGAGAGGGCGAGGTGGCGGGCGCGGGCGTCGCGGTCGGTGACGACCGCGGCGAGGCGGGCATGCAGCGCCGTGCGCTCGAGCGGATTGGTGCCGTCGAGTACGACCGAGGCCAGCAGCGGGTGGGTGAAGCGGACGACGCCGTCCTCGCCGGTCACGAGCAGCCCGTCGTCGACGGCGGCGGAGATCAGCCTCGCCGCGTCCGGGTCGTCACACGCGCGGGCCAGGTCCGCCGCCGGCGCCGGACCGAGGGCGGCCGCGGTGCGGAGGACGGCGAGGAGATCGCCGGGCAGCGTCGGCGAGGCGGACCGCGAGCACCCCGCGCAACGTCGGTGGAGCGGCGCTGCCGAGCGGAACCGCGGAGCGACTCGGCCGATCGGGCCAGTTCGATCGCGTACAGCGGGTTGCCGCCGGAGAGCTCGTAGATCCGCTCCAGCGCGGGCCGGGAGATCGTACGCCACGACCGTGCGCACGACGTGGCGGATCGCGTCCAGCGAGAGCGGCCCGAGCACGAGTTGCTCGACCCGATCCGCCGGCACGACGAGCTCGGCCCGCTCCCCGGCGACCGGGCGCTCCGTCGCCAGCAGGACGACGCGGCTCGCGGTCCAGTCGCCGGAAGGCGTAGCGCAGTGCCCGCGCCGAGATCGCGTCGAGCCATTGGATGTCGTCGATCGCCACTGCGACCGGGCCTCCACCGGCGAGCGACCGGAGCGTGCGCAGCACGAGCGCGGCCTCGGTCGAACACGTCGGCTTCGGGATCGAGGGTGCCGGGTTCAGGGTTCGGCGTCCTCGAACAGGTCGAGCAGCCCGGTCATCGGTCCGTGCAGCTCTTCCTGCGGCGGGCCGGGTGACGAGGACGCGGTGCCCGGCAGCTCGGTGTTGCTCGACGCCCCAACGCCAGAGCGCGGTCTTGCCGATCCCGGCGTCGCCGCGGATCACGACGAAGCGCGCGCCGGTCGTCGATCGAGCGCACCAGTCGGCGGATCTGCGTCGACCTCGCGGTCACGGCCCCAGAGGCGGGACTGGACCGCACGCCGGCATCTGCGTGGTCACCACGCCGAACGTATCTGACGCTGCGAGCGCCTAGCGCGACGATTCGAGCAGGCGGCGCGACAGCTCGGTCCGGGACCGGACGCCCAACTTGCGGTAGATGCGGGTGAGGTGCGCTTCGACCGTCGCCACGCTCACGTACAGGTCGGCGGCGATCTCCCGGTTGCGCCGACCTTCGGCGACGAGCGCGGCGATCCGCGCCTCGTCCTCGGTGAGCGCACCGGTGGCGCGGCCGGGAGCGACCCGTTCGAGCTCGGCCGCCGCCTGCTCCGCCCACGGCGCGGCCCCCATCGCGGCGAAGCGGTCCCGGGCGTCGGCGAGCACGTCGGCCGCCCGCCGGCGCCGCCCACTCCGCTGCGAGGGCGCGACCGTGCCACCACCACGTCCGGGCCGCGTCGAGTCGCGTAGCCCAGCGCGTCGAACGCCTCCGCCGCCTCGGCGAGTCGATCCGGGTCCGCCTTGCCTCCCGCCGCGAGTCAGCGCCAGCCCGCGTCCCCGGCTCGCGGCGGCGTCAACCCACGGCAGCCGGAGCGCGGCCGCTTGCGCCGTCGAGCTCGGCCGCCAGGTCGGCGGCGAGATCGGCGGCGCCGGCGGCGGCGGCCGCCTCGATCGCGTCGGGGAGCACGGGGATCACGCCCGGGTGGGCGAATCCCAGCCGACGTCCGAGCGCCACGCCTTCCAGGAGCTCGGCCAGCGCCGACTGCGACGTCGGCGCGGGCGAGGGCGAGCACGCCGGCGACGTGGTGCGCCATCAGCATCCGCGTGTGCTCGCCGTGCTCGCTCCCCCACGCCCGCAGCTCGTCGACGGCGAGGCGGGCGCGCTCGTCGTCGGAGCCGAGGTGGGCGTGAGCGAGACCATCGGGGTAGCGGAGCCACACGGCCATCGATGCGTTGCCGGAGTCGAGCGCCGACTCCAACCCGTCGTCGACGAGCTCGGCCGCAACGGTCAGGCGGCCGGCGGCGAGCTCGACGAACGCCATGTCCATGGCCCGGAACGGGCGCTGGAACTCGATGCCCGACCTGACGGTCATCGTCTGCAGTCGCGGTGAAGACCTCGCGGGCCTCGGCGAGCTGTCCGCCCCACACGCACTGGCGGGCCCGCTCGACGTCCGGCCAGCGGCCGAGCCGCGGGTTCTGCACCTGCCGGCCGAGCTCGAGCGCCCGGTCGAAGAGGTCCGGTTGCGGGTCGCCGCTGAGCAAGGCGATCGTCGCCAGTGTCGCCGAGGCCAGCATCTCGAGCTCGGTGTCGTCGTGACGTCGGGCGATGGTCAGGGCCTCGGCTTCGAGCTCGCGCGCCCGAGCCAGGTGCCCGCGGTACATGTACGTCATGTAGGCGAGCAGGTCGAGGATGCGGCCGCGGACGAGCTCGTCCGCATCGGCTTCGTCCTGCGCCTGGGCGAGTACCTCCTCGGCGCTGCCGAAGTCGATCCCGACCCGCAGGGCGAGCGCGGCGAACCGCTCCGGTCCGGGCGGCAGCCCGGCGACGATCGCATCGATCATCGCGATCGCCCGCCCGGTCTCACCGGCTGCGGCGCGGTGGAGGATCTCGGCGACGGCCCGACGGGCGAGGGCCGGTCGGTCGTCGATCGGCGTCAGCCGCAGACTGTGCGCGGCGAGCTCGGCCGCAACACGGGGCGCACCCCGCCGGCCGGCCCGATTCGGCCGCCTCCTCGAGCTCGGCCGCCGGGCCGCGTCCCGGTCGACGGCGGCCAGCGCGAGGTGGCGGGCCCGATCGTCGGGGTCGGTCGACCACCTCGGCCAAGCGAGCGTGGAGCGCCCGGCGGGCGTCCGGGTCCATGTCACCGAGGGCGACCGATCCGAGCAGCGGGTGGGAGCAGCGCACCAGCATCGAGTCGTCGAGCGTGAGCAGGCCACGGTCGATCGCATCGGCGAGGCGCTCGAGCACGTCGGGCTCTCCCGACGCGGTCCGCAGCCGCTCCGGACTCGCCGGACCGAGCGCGGCGGCGGTCTGCACGACGTGCCGGATCGCCGGCGGGGTGGCCGCGAGGCGCGCCGAGAGCGTGCTGTCCAGCGTCTGGCCGCGACGATGCCGCCAGCCGGTCACGGTTGAGGTCGGTCGAGCGGGCGAGCTCGAGGGCGTACATCGGATTGCCGCCGGACAGCTCGTGGACGAGCTCGAGCGCCGGCCGGGAGATCGTCGTCACCACCGGCGCCAGCACCTGCCGGATCGCCTCGATCGGGAGCGCCCCGAGCGTCGATCTCCTCGGTTCGCTCGGGGCTCAACAGCGGCAGCCGGGCGCCGTCGGCGGACCCCGTGCGCTCGGTGGCGACCACCGGTCACCGGTCGGTCTTCGAGACGCCGCAGGGCGTAGCGCAGCGAGCGCACCGAGATCGGGTCGAGCCACTGGAGGTCGTCGATCGCCAGCACCACCGAATGGGCTTCGGCCAGCCGGCGCAACGTGCGCAGCACGGCCCGGCCCCGCTCGAAGAGGTCGGTGTCCGGATCGAGCACGGCCGGGTCGGCGTACGACCTCCTCGAACAGGTCGAGCAGGCCGATCATCGTGCCGCGCAGCTCCTCCTCGGCGGGCCGGGCGACGAGTACGAGGTGGCCGGCGCCGCGCACGCGATCGAGCGCCGCCCGCCAGATCGCGGTCTTGCCGATGCCCGCCGCGCCACGTATGAGCAGGCCGCGCGCCCCGCCGCTGGCCGCGGCGACGAACGTCTCGACCCGCGCCAGCTCGACGTCGCGCCCCGCCAGCCACGCCCGCGGCGATCCCGTCCTGGGATCGGTCACCCGGGCACGGTACCCCTCGCCGGCACGTACCGGTAGCGTCCGGCGGGCGTGAGCGAGCGAGTCTTCGAGCGAGCGAACAATCAAGCACGGTCTTCGGCTCATTGGTGCACCGCCGCCGGGCGAGACCCGTCTCGATCTTCGGCTCATTGGTGCACCGCCGTCGGGCGAGACCCGTCGCATGCCGTCAGGGTGCACCAATGAGCGAGGAGACCGAGCACACCGCGGCCACCGGTGTCGACGAGGGCGCGCCGAAGCCACGGCCGTGGTGGGGGCCGGTCGTGCTGGTTGCGTTCGTCGGGTTGGTGATCTGCACGAACGTCGCCAACGTGGTGTGGGCGTCGTGGGCGGACGACAATCCGGCCGCGCTGCTCGCCCTGTCGTCGCGCCAGCGCTACCTCGTGCTCACCGTCGCCGGCGGCATCTCGCCGCTCGCGTACGCCGTCATCGGCGCGGCGCGCATCGCCGCCGCGTTCGTCATCTGCCATCTCATCGGCCGGGCCTACCGGGAGCAGGCGCTGACCTGGTTCACCCGCTACCTCGGCCTCACCCACGAGACACTCGAGGTCTACAACCGAGGCTTCACCGCCGCCGAGATCGGGCTGATCCCGTTCTTCGCCGGCAGCAACATCGTCGCCGTCCTCACCGGGATCCACCGCACGCCACCCCTGCGGCTTGCCGTGCTGCTCGGCGTGGGCATCGCCGGCCGCCTCGCGCTGATGTGGTATCTCGCGCAGACGTTCGAGGACGAGTTGCTCGATGTCCTCGGGTTCCTCCAGCGCTATCAGTGGTGGGCGCTGGCCATCTCGGTGGTCGTGGTGCTCGCCGTCAACTTCCGCAACTTCCGCCGCGGCAGCGGCTCCTGACAGACTCGCCGCCATGGCAGAGATCACCTTCCGCGGCAATCCCATCCAGACCGTCGGAACGCTCCCCGCGGTCGGCTCGCCGGCCCCGGCGTTCACCCTGACCGGCATGGACCTCTCCGACGTCGCCCTCGGGGACTTCGCCGGCCAGAACGTCGTGCTCAACATCTTTCCCAGCATCGACACCGCGGTCTGTGCGGCGAGCGTGCGCACGTTCAACGAGCGGGCGGCCGCCCTCGAGGGCACGGCGGTGCTCAACGTCTCCGCCGACCTGCCGTTCGCGATGGGCCGCTTCTGCGGCGCCGAGGGGATCGACAAGGTCCAGTCGGCGTCGGCGTTCCGCAGCGAGTTCGGCGACACGTACGGAGTCAAGATCGCCGAAGGTCCGCTCGCCGGGTTGATGTCCCGCGCCGTCGTCATCGTCGACGGCGACGGCGTGGTGTCCTACACCGAACAGGTGCCGGAGATCGGCCAGGAACCCGACTACGAGTCCGCCCTCGCCGCCCTCAAGTAATCCGCATCCGAGGGTTTCAGCGCACCGGGGTTTTCGTGCGCCCCGTCCGGGACGGAAACCCCCGGGTGCTCCGAAAACCTCGGATGGTCACAGGCCGAGGAGCTTGTCGAGGCCGACGGTGAGGCCGTCGTGCTCGGCGACGTGCTTGCAGGCGAGGATCACGCCGGGCATGAAGCTGTCCCGGTCGTAGCTGTCCTGGCGGATGGTGAGCGACTGTCCGAGGGCGCCCAGGATCACCTCCTGGTGGGCGACCATCCCGCGCATCCGCACGGCGTGGATGCGGATCCCGGCGGCGCCGGCTCCGCCGCGGGCTCCGGCGAGCACCTCGGTCCTGGTCGGGTCGGGCGCCCACTGGTCGGACGCCGCCGCCATCCGGTCGGCGGTGGCCATCGCCGTGCCGCTCGGCGCATCGGCCTTGCCGTCGTGGTGCAGCTCGATGATCTCGGCGGTGTCGAAGTACGGGCGCGGCGATCTCGGCCAAGCGCATCATCACCACCGCCGACAGCGAGAAGTTCGGCGCGACGACGCAGTTCGGGCCCGCCCGCGCCGAACTCCTGGGCGAACAGGCGCGAGGTCGTCCTCGGTGAGACCGGTGGTGCCGACGACGGCGTGGATCCCGTGCATCGCCAGCCACGGCACGGTGGTCCGCGCGGCGTCGGCGACGGTGAAGTCGACGACGACCTCGGCACCGCGCGTCGGCGAACGCCTTGGGCTCCCCGGCGATCGTGACCCCCTCGACCTGTTCGCCAACCGCGCCGGGATCGACGGCGGCGACGAGCTCCAGCTCGGGGTCGATGGTGACCGCCCGGCACACCGTCGCCCCCATCCGCCCTCCGGCGCCGCTGACCCCGATGCGCATCACCCCCGGCATGGAAGTTGACGCTAGACGTCGAGGAAGCGGGACGCCGCGATCCCGGAGCCGATCGCGCCGGCGAGCATGCCGATGGCGACGATGATCAGCATCACCCAGCCGACGTAGCCGTCGTTGACGACGAGCGCGGCGAAGCCGCTGTTCGGCGGGAAGTCACTCACGCCCGCGGTCCACCGGTTGTTGATCAGCCACAGCGCGCCGCACGCGCCGAGGCTGCCGATGAAGCCCTGGATCAGGCCCTCGAGCATGAACGGGACGCGGATGAACCAGTCGGTCGCCCCGACCAGCTTCATCACCTCGATCTCCCGCCGGCGGGCGAACATCGCCGTGCGGATCGTGTTCCAGATGAGCAGGATCGCGGCGAACAGCAGAACGATCGACAGGATCAACGTGTACAGCCCCACGAACCCCTTGAGCTTGGCGATCACGTCGAGCTGCTCGTCGGCGAGCACGATGTTCTGCACGTTCGGGAGCCCGCGGAGGCTGTCGCGGAGCTGGCGCAGGGTATCGACGTCGGTGGCGTCGGTCGGCACCACCTTGTACTGGGTCGGGATGTTGCTCTCGTCGAGCAACTCGAGCGTTCCGGGGTCGCCGGCCAGCAGCGTGTGCGCCTCGGCGAGCGAGCAGTCGGCGGGGCAGTACGTGTAGTCCTCGACCAGCTGGGACTGCGCGCTGAGGGCGTTGGTGATCTCGTTCCGCTGCTCGTCGGTGGCACCGGCGTTGACGTAGACGATCATCTCCACGTCGCCCTCCCACTGCACGAGCAGGTTGTCGAACCCGCGCTGCATCAGCAGGGTCAGGCCGAAGATGAGGAGCGACACCGCCGACGTGATGATCGCGGCGACCGTCAGCGTCATGTTGCGCCGGAAGCTCGCCCACGTCTCGCGGAACGTGTAGGCCAGACGTGAAAGCACCTACTCGTACACCCCGCGGGCCTGGTCACGGACGATCACGCCGCGGTCGAGCTGGATCACCCGCTTGCGCATCGTGTTGACGATGCGCTGGTCGTGGGTGGCCATGAGCACCGTCGTCCCGGTCTTGTTGATCCGGTCGAGCAGGCGCATGATCCCCTCACCCGTGGCCGGGTCGAGGTTCCCGGTCGGCTCGTCGGCGAGCAGGATCAGCGGGCGGTTGACGAACGCCCTGGCGATCGACACGCGCTGCTGCTCGCCGCCGGAGAGCTGGTGCGGGAAGCGATCCTCCTTGCCGGCGAGGCCGACGAGGTCGAGCACGGCCGGAACCTGCTGCTGGATGACGTGCTTGGGCTTGCCGATGACCTCCTGGGCGAAGGCCACGTTCTCGAACACGGTCTTGTTCAGCAGCAGCTTGAAGTCCTGGAAGACGTTGCCGATGTTGCGGCGCAGCTGGGGCACCCGGCCGGGCGGGAGGTCGATGATGTTGCGACCGGCGACCCAGACCGCACCCTCCTCGGGCCGGTCCTGGCGGTTGAGGAGCCGCAGGAGCGTGCTCTTGCCCGAGCCGGACGGCCCGACGAGGAAGACGAACTCCCCTTTGGGGACGTCGAAGCTGGCGTCGCGGAGCGGCGACGACGCTGTTCTGATAGGTCTTGGTGACGTTCTCGAGGCGGATCATGCGTGTGACGGTTCATTGCGTTCCCCGGCCACGCAGGCCGTCGGCGATCGCTCGCTCGCTGGCGCTCACTCGCTTGCGTCGGTACCGGGAATCACTTGACAGTTTGTGACGGCGGCCGCCGCAGGCTACGCGGGCCGCGAGCTCAGGACGTCGACTCGTCACCTCCGGCCGGCGACGGCGCCAGCGCAGGTAGCCCTCCATGAACTCGTCGAGGTCGCCGTCGAGGACGGCGGCGACATTGCCCGTCTCGATGTCCGTGCGCAGGTCCTTCACCATCTGGTAGGGCTGGAGGACGTAGCTGCGGATCTGGCTCCCCCACCCGACCTGCGCCTGCTTGCCGCCGATCGCCGCCATCTCCGCGGCCCGCTCCTCCTCGGCCTTGGCGGCGACCATCGCCTTGAGCCGGCCCAACGCCTTCTCCCGGTTCTGCAGCTGGCTGCGCTCCTCCTGCGAGCTCGCCACCAGGCCGGTCGGCTCGTGGATCAGGCGGACCGCCGACGACGTCTTGTTGACGTGCTGGCCGCCGGCGCCGGAGGCCCGGAACACCTCCATGCGGATCTCGGCGTCGTTGAGCTCGACGTCGGGCGCGTCCATGACCGGCCACACCTGCACCGCGGCGAAGCTGGTCTGGCGGCGGCCCTGGTTGTCGAACGGGCTGATCCGGACCAGCCGGTGCGTGCCCCGCTCGCCGGTGAGCAGGCCGTACGCGTACCGGCCACTGATCGTGGCCTCGGCCGACAGGATCCCCGCCTCGGTCCCCTCCGACGACGCCGTCGATGGTCATCGCGAACCCGCGCCGCTCGGCCCACCGCCCGTACATGCGCAGCAGCATCTCGCTGAAGTCCTGGGCGTCGACGCCGCCGTCCTTGGCGTTGATCTGCAGGATCGCGTCGGCGTCGTCGTGCTCGCCGATGAACAGGCTGCGCAGCTCGAGCTGGTCGAGGCGGCGGCCGAGATCGTCGACGATCGCCGCGATCTCGGGCTCCTGCGACTCGTCCTCCTCCTCCCGCGCCAGGTCGTGCGAGCACGTCGACGTCGTCGAGCGTCGACGCCAGCCCGTCGAACGTCGTGACGTCGTCGCGTCGGTTGGCGTACTCGCCGGCGATCGCCTTCGCCTTCTCGGCGTCGTCCCACAGGTCGGGCCGGGCCATGTCGGTCTCGAGCTCCTCGAGCCGGCCGCGCGCCTCGCCGACCCGGAGATAGACCTCGGCCTCGCCGAGGCGGCGGCGCAGCTCGCGCAGGTCGTCGGTGAAATCACGCATCAGCGGAGCCCGGCGCCGTCAAGCGGCGCCGTGGCACATCTTGAACTTCTTGCCCGAGCCGCACGGGCACGGGGCGTTGCGCGGGGTCTTGGCCCACTCGTCCTTGACGACCGTCTCCTGCTTCGCCGCCGGACGCGGCCCCTCGCGCGTCGGCCGCCCGGCGGTGATCGCGGTCGGGGACGGCGCCGCCGGCTCCTCGACCTCGCCGTCGGCGAACGGCACCGGCCGCAGCCCGGTCGAAGCCGGACGTCTGCTCGGTGTCCGAGGACACCTCCTGCACGTTCTGCACCGTCGTCGCCGGCTGCTGGTCGTTGCGCACGACCTGGACGTGCATCACGTAGCGGACGAAGTCCTGGGCGATCCCCTTCATCATCGACCCGAACATCTCGTAGCCCTCACGCTGCCACTCGGTGAGCGGATCCTTCTGGCCCATCGCCCGGAGGTTGATGCCCTCCTTGAGGTAGTCCATCTCCTCGAGGTGTTCCCGCCACCGCTGGTCGATGATGCGCAGCATCACCTGCCGCTCGACCTCGCGCATCACCTGCTCGCCGAGCTCGACCTCGCGCCGCTCGTAGTGCTCGTGGGCGTCGGCCATGACGAGCTCGCGCATCTCGTCGGTGTCGCGCGACTCGCGCGAGCCGCTCCTCGGTGACGGACGTCGGCCAGAACGTCTTCAGCTCCTTGGCCAAGCCGTCGAGGTCCCACTCGTCGTCGGCCGGGCTCGCGCAGTGGCTCTCGATCAGGGCCTCGACCGCCTCGTCGAGGTACTCCATCGCCGCCGACTTCAGGTCGACGCCCTCGAGGATCTGGTCGCGGCGCTGGTAGATCACCTTGCGCTGCTCGTTCATGACCTCGTCGTACTTGAGGACGTTCTTGCGGATCTCGGCGTTGCGGGTCTCGACCGTGGTCTGCGCCCGCTCGATCGCCTTGGTGACCATCTTCGCTTCGATCGCCTCGTCGTCGGGCAGCGCCTTGTTCATCACGTACGAGAGCGCGCCGGTGGCGAAGAGGCGCATCAGCTCGTCGTCGAGGCTGAGGTAGAAGCGGCTCTCGCCCGGGTCGCCCTGCCGTCCCGAGCGACCGCGGAGCTGGTTGTCGATGCGCCGCGACTCGTGGCGCTCGGAGCCGATCACGTACAGCCCGCCGACCTGACGGACCTGGTCACCCTCCTCGGCGCACTGCTGGCGTGTGCTCGACGAGCAGCTCGTCGTAGCGGGCCATCGCCTTGGCCCGCGCCTCCCGGAAGTCCTCCGGCATCTGGTCCAGCGGCACGGGAAGGGCGAAGTGGTCGGCCATCACCTCGGGCTCGTGACCCTCCTTCAGCACCTCGTGGCGGGCCAGACCCTCGGGGTTGCCGCCGAGGATGATGTCGACGCCGCGACCGGCCATGTTGGTGGCGACGGTGATGGCATGGAGCCGACCCGCCTGGGCGACGATCGCCGCCTCCCGGGTGTGCTGCTTGGCGTTGAGCACCTCGTGGGGGATGCCGCGGTGCTGGAGCTGGCGCGACAGGTACTCGCTCTTCTCCACGCTCACGGTGCCGACGAGCACCGGCTGGCCGGCCTCGTAGCGCTCGGCGATGTCGTCGACGACGGCGTCGAACTTGGCCACCTCGCCCTTGTAGATCAGGTCGGCCTGGTCGGCCCGGCGGACCGGCTCGTTGGTCGGGATCGACACCACGCCGAGGCCGTACGTGTTCGCCAGCTCGGCCGCCTCGGTGACCGCCGTACCGGTCATCCCGGCGAGCTTGTCGTACATCCGGAAGTAGTTCTGGAGGGTGATCGTGGCGAGGGTCTGGTTCTCCTCCTTGATCTTCACGCCCTCCTTGGCCTCGACGGCCTGGTGGATGCCCTCCGACCAGCGCCGGCCTTCGAGGATGCGGCCGGTGAACTCGTCGACGATCTTCACCTCGCCGTTCTGGATGATGTAGTCCTTGTCCCGCTTGTAGAGCTCCTTCGCCTTGAGCGCGACCTGCATCTGGTGGACGAGGTTCTGCTGCACCTCGTCGTAGAGGTTCTCGACGCCGAGGGCCGACTCGACCTTGTCGATGCCGGCTTCGAGCGGGACGACGACCCGCTTGTCCTCCTCGACCTCGTAGTCGACGTCGCGCTGCAACGAGCGCACGATCGAGGCGAAGCGGTAGTAGAGCTTGGCGGCGTCGGCGACCCGGCCGGAGATGATCAGCGGCGTGCGGGCCTCGTCGATGAGGATCGAGTCGACCTCGTCGACGATGGCGTAGTTGTGGCCCCGCTGGGTCTTGTCGTCGAGCCGGCCCGCCATGTTGTCGCGCAGGTAGTCGAAGCCGAACTCGTTGTTCGTCCCGTAGGTGATGTCGGCGGCGTACTGGACGCGCTTCTCCGCCGGCGTGGCCTTGAACCCGGGGATGATCAGCCCGACCTCGAGGCCCAAGAAGCCGTGGATGCGACCCATCCACTCGGCGTGGAACCGGGCGAGGTAGTCGTTGACGGTGACGAGGTGCACGCCCTTGCCGCCGAGACCGTTGAGGTAGCCAGGCAGGGTCGAGACGAGGGTCTTGCCCTCCCCCGTCTTCATCTCGGCGACCCAGCCGAAGTGCAGCGCCGCGCCACCCATCAGCTGGACGTCGAAGTGGCGCTGGCCGATGACCCGGGTGGCGGCCTCGCGCACGACGGCGAAGGCCTCGATGAGCAGGTCGTCGAGCTCGGCCCCGTTCTCGAGGCGCTGGCGGAACTCGCCCGTCCTGCCCCGCAGCTCGTCGTCGGACAACCGCTTGACGTCGGGCTCGAGCGCGTTGATCTCGGGGACCATCCCGCTGGAGCGCCTTGAGCTTCTTGCCTTCGCCGGCGCGGAGGATGCGATCGAGGATGCCCATGCGGGTTTCGAGCCTACCGGCTGACCCCGGAGGCCTCGGCGGGCTAATCGAGCGTCAGGCGACGCGCTGCACGGAGCTCCGCCCGGCGGGCGTGGCCGCCACCGCGGCCCGGACCACCTCGGCGGCCCCGGCCTGACGCAGGACCTCCGCCGCCGAGGCGAGGGTGGCCCCGGTGGTGACCACGTCGTCGACCACCAGGATGCGCGCTCGCGGGCACCCGCGGATGGGCGCGGAACGCCGGTCCGTGGAATCGTCCCGCCCGGCCGCGCCCGGTCTGCGGATCGCCCCGACCCTCACGCTCGAGGAGGCGGCGGCACGGCACGCCGAGCTGGCGGGCGACCTGGCGGGCGATCATCTCCGCCTGGTCGAACCCCCTCGAGCGCCGGCGGGGCGGGCTCGTCGGTGCCCACGTGACGACATCGGCACGAGTACCCGACCGGGCCATGCGGTTGACGAGCAGGCCGGCGAGGTGAGCGGCGACGGCCCGCCGGTTGCGGTACTTGAACCCGAGGAGGACCTGGCGGGCCCGGCCGGAGAAGGTGATCGCGGCGATCACGCCCGGCGGCGCAGCCGGGATCGTGCGGGCCACGAGGGCGAACCGGCAGGTCCTGCACAGTGACGCCCCGCGGGCGTCGCATCCGGCACACTGCGTCGCGAAGATCATGGACCCGATCATGACCAAGGGGTGTCACAGCTTCGGAGCCGTCCGGTGACGATCCGGCTGCCCGATCCGTGCCTCGTCGTCCTCGTCGGCCCATCAGGGGCGGGCAAGTCGACGTGGGCGACCCGCTGGTTCGAGCCGTCGGCGATCGTGTCCTCCGACGAGCTGCGCGCGACGGTCGGGCTCCACCGCCACGACCTGCGGGCGACCAAGGACGCTCTCGAGGTGCTCGACCTGATCGTCTCGAAGCGGTTGCGGCGCGGCCTCCTCACCGTCATCGATTCGACCGCGCTCGACGCCAAGGTGCGCGGCCCGTTACCGGGCGCTGGCCGCCGCGGCCGGCGTCGCCTGTCACGCCGTCGTCGTCGACACGCCCGAGCGGGAATGCCGAGCCCGCAACCGCGGCCGGCCCGAGGCGGTCCCCTCGGCGGTGCTGTCCGGCCAACTGCGCTCCTTCGCCGCCGACCGCGGCGATCCTCGACGGGGCCGGCCACGAGGGCTTCGACGATGTCCACCGCGCGGCTCGGACGAGCCGGTCGTCACGGTTCCGCTGCGGCTCTTCGAGTCGCCCACGTTCGCCCGTCGCCAGGAGGAGGACCCGATGTCCCTGCGCTTCGGACTGCAGATCGGTCGCTTCACGTGGCCCGGCGCCCCGGAGGAGACCGCGGCCCGGCTGGGCGCGATCGCCCGCGCCGCCGAGGAGGTCGGGTTCTCGTCGATCTCGGTGATGGACCACTTCGTCCAGATCCCGTCGATCGGCCGGGAGTGGGAGGACATGCTCGAGAGCACGGCGACGCTCGGCTACCTGGCCGCGTCGACGTCGACCGCCCGCCTCGGCACGCTGGTCACCGGCGTGACGTACCGGAACCCGGCCCACGTCGCCAAGATCGTCGCCACGCTCGACGTGCTGTCCGGCGGCCGGGCGTTCTGCGGGATCGGGGCGGCGTGGTTCCGGCGCGAGCACGAGCTGTACGGCTGGGAGTTCCCGCCGTTGCCGCAGCGCTACGAGCTGCTCGAGGAGACGCTGCAGCTGTTGCCGCTGATGTGGGGCAAGGGCACCCCGCCGTTCTCCGGCCGGCACCTCTCCGTCGCCGCCGCGACCTGCTACCCGCGCCCGCTGCAGGAGCGCGTGCCGATCCTCGTCGGTGGGTCGGGCGAGCGGCGCACGCTCCGGCTGGTCGCCCGCCACGCCGACGCGTGCAACCTGTTCGGCGATCCCGACACCGTGCGCCACAAGGTGGCCGTGCTCCACGAGCACTGTGCGGCCGAGGGGCGCGACCCCGCCGACGTCACCGTGACCAACCTGTCCGAGGCGGCGATCCTCGGCGGGTCGGCGAGCGCCGCCGAGCGGTACGCGCCCGTCGTCGGCACCGTCGAGGAGCAGGTCGGGCGCTACCGCGCGTACGCCGAGGCGGGCGTGCAGGAGGCCGTCGTCGCCCTGCACGTCGACGGGACGCCGGACCAGGTCGAGGCGTTCGCCCCGGTGATCGCCGCCTTCGCCGGCTGAGCGTGGATCAGCGACCGGCGCGGCTCGTCAACCACGCGCCGGCGAGCACGAGGGCGAGCCCGGCGATCGCCAGTGCCTCGACGTGCTCGTCGCGCAGCACGACGCCGAGCACGAGCGCGACGACCGGGATGATGTAGGCGAGCACCGAGGCACGGGTCGCTCCCACCCGCCCGATCAGCGTCCCGGCGGCGACGAAGGCGAGGCCGGTGCCCAACGCGCCGAGCAGGACCACGGCGCCGACCGGCCCCCAGGCGAAGGACGATGAGCCCAGCCCCGCCAACCCGTACGGCGCGGTGAGGACGATGGCGACCATCTGCGCCCGCCAGATGACGGGGAGCGCGCCGTAGCGCTGTTGCAGCGGCACGACGACATTGGTCGCGACGCCGTAGGAGACCATCGCCACCACCACGAGCGCGGCGCCGAGGGCGGTGCGCGATCCGCCCTGCATCGACGGGAGGCTGATCGCGACGACCCCGAGGAAGCCGACGAGGATCCCGGCCTGCTGCAGGCGACCCGGAGGCCGGCGCAGCATGATCGCCGCGACGGCGGCGGCGAACAGGGGCATGGAGCCGTTGAGCATGCCCGTGACCGACGACGGGATCCACTGCTCGGCGATCGGGAAGATCGTCATCGGCAGGGCCATCCACAGCAGCCCGACGAGAGCGACCCGCGGCCGGTCCTCGGCCTCGATCCGACCCCGCCGGGCGCCGCGGAAGGGCGGCGAGGGCGAGGAAGCCGAACACGACCCGCCCGAGGGCGATCGTGCCGGGGGCCAGCGACTCGAGACCCTCGGCGATGAGCAGGAACGAGGCGCCCCAGATGGCCGAGGCGACGAGCAGCAGCATCCAGTCGAACGGCGCGAACGCGGCCGCGCTCGCGCCTTCGGACGGTGGAGAGGAGGCGGCGGGCGCCCTGCGGGCGCTCAGCCGTCGACGTCACCCGGCCAACGTACGAGCGGTCGGGACGGCGGCGCGAGCGGGTTTCGTCGCCGCGTCCTGGTGGACGCGATAGCCGATCGCCGGCAGCCTCGCGCACGATGTGTCACCGACTCGGCCGTACCCCGGCGTGTTGCTCCTGAGCGGTTCGCCACCAACCTGGCACCAGCGGCTGATGCTCCTGACCCTCTCCGCCGGCGGTCACGCCGTGGCCTCCCACCGGTCGGCAGCACGTCTCCACCGTCTCGACGGCCTCGAGCTGTGCGATGCCGTCGAGGTGAGCGTCGTGCGTGGTCGGCGAAGGCCAAGCACGGAGTCCGCGATCACCCACCAGGTCGCCGCGCTCGAGAACTGTGATCTGACCACGGTCGACGGGATCCGCTGCACAAGTCTCGCGGCTGCGAATGTGACGGGCCGTGTGACCGCTGCGGTCACAGATCGCGTCGGCGGGCCGCGATGATCTGCTTGACGACGGCGACGACCTCGGCAGGACGACGGGTGGCGTACCAGCCGAGATACTGCAGGTCCCAACCACAGGTGGCCGCCGCCATGTCCCGCTGCTCGTCGAGCGGCTCCGCGTCAGGGCCGAAGTGGAACCGGCGGCTGTGCGCCTCGAGCCCGAGGCGCACGGAGGGAATGCCGATGTCGGTATTGGCCACGATGCGGCCGTGCGCGTTGCGGATCGGATATTGCAGCTCGATCGGCGGTATTTCTGGATCGTCAAGGCACAGCGCGACGAGCTCCTCGAACCACGAGTCGGGAACGCGGCCCTCGTAGGGAATCGTGGCCAGCTGGCGTAGCAGCACGCCGGCGCCGGACCGGCCCGGCCGGTGGAGGCGGTCGGCGGTGAGCTGGATCCATCGGAGGCTCGCCCCGCGGCGCCTCGCCGCGGTGAGCGCGCGCCGTACGTTCAGCGGCTCGACGACCGCCCCAAGATCGGCGAGTGTCCGCGCCAGCCCTGTGCAACGGATGCCATCGATCGTGACGACATCCCTCCGCTCGAGAGCTGCGACGTGATGGGCGACGACGGATGCGTCCCGTCGCCAACGATGACCCCGAGTCACGCTGACTTCGACGACCTCGCATTCATCGAATCCGTCGAGGTCATGCAGGCGCGCCGCGCTGCGGTGCGACGCCACGGCGTGCCCGCCTTCGGCCAGGGTCGCCGCCATCACGCGGGAATGCCAGCCTTCGTCGGAGCCGACGATGACCAGCACGCCCGGAAAGGGCTCGTCAAGCCAGCCGAGCCGCTTGGCCGTGGCCACGCGGCCCTTGTCGAAGTTGAGGTCGGCAGCCTGGCGACGGGTGAACGCACGATGCTGAGAGGCTGCAAGCTCGGCAACGGCGCGTACAGCGTCGTCCGGCATACGGCCGACCGTACGCGTGGGGTGTCACGCCCAGCCGCTCAAGGCGCGAATTGCGACCTGTAGGGCCTCACATCGGGCCCCAGCGGTCACAGTTCGGTCGATCAGTAGCGGTAGTGGTCGGACTTGAACGGGCCGCCCGGGTCGACGCCGAGATAGTCGGCCTGCTCGTCGGTGAGCTTGGTGAGCTTGACGCCGAGGGCGCCGAGGTGCAGCTCGGCGACCTTCTCGTCGAGGTGCTTGGGCAGCACGTACACGCCGACGGGGTACTTCTCGGTGTTGCCGAACAGCTCCATCTGGGCGATGACCTGGTTGGAGAACGAGCAGCTCATCACGAAGCTCGGGTGGCCGGTGGCGCAGCCGAGGTTCACCAGGCGCCCCTCGGCGAGGACGATGATCTGGTTGCCGCCGGGGAAGCGCCAGACGTCCGTACCCGGCTTGAGCTCGTCACGCACGGCGCCCGAGCGGGCCAGGCCGGCCATGTCGATCTCGTTGTCGAAGTGCCCGATGTTGCACACGACCGCGTTCTGCTTCATCTGCTGCATGTGCTCGATCGTGATGATCTCCGAGTTGCCGGTCGCGCTGACGAACACGTCGGCGATCCCGACGACGTCTTCCAGCGTCGTGACCTGGTAGCCCTCCATCACCGCCTGCAGGGCGTTGATCGGGTCGATCTCGGTCACGATGACGCGGCACCCCTGGCCGCGCAGGCTCTGCGCGCAGCCCTTGCCGACGTCGCCGTAGCCGCAGACCACGGCGACCTTGCCGCCGAGCATCATGTCCGTCGCCCGGTTGATCGCGTCGACGAGCGAGTGGCGGCAGCCGTACAGGTTGTCGAACTTCGACTTGGTGACCGAGTCGTTGACGTTGATCGCCGGGAACAGCAGCTCCCCGTCGGCGTGCATCCGGTACAGCCGCTTGACGCCGGTCGTGGTCTCCTCGGTGACCCCCTTGATCCCGGCGGCCAGGCGGGTCCACTTGGTGGGGTCGGTCCGAAGCGAGCGCTGGAGCAGGCCGAGCACGATCGCCAGCTCGGGGTTCGAGGCGCTCGTCGGATCGGGAACCTCGCCCGCCTTCTCGTACTCGACGCCCTTGTGCAGCAGCAGCGTGGCGTCCCCGCCGTCGTCGAGGATCATGTTCGGGCCGTCGCCGTCCGGCCACGTCATCATCTGGTCGGTGCACCACCAGTACTCCTCGAGCGTCTCGCCCTTCCACGCGAACACCGGGACGCCCTGCGGATCGTCGGCCGTGCCTTCCGGCCCGACAACGGCGGCCGCCGCGGCGTGATCCTGGGTCGAGAAGATGTTGCAACTGGCCCACCGCACCTCGGCGCCGAGCTCGACGAGCGTCTCGATGAGCACCGCGGTCTGGATCGTCATGTGCAGCGATCCTGAGATGCGGGCCCCGGCCAGCGGCTTGGACGCCCCGAACTCGGCGCGTAGGGCGCGCAGGCCGGGCATCTCGTGCTCGGCGAGCAGGATCTCCTTGCGGCCGAACGGGGCGAGGGAGAGGTCGGCGACGCGGTAGTCCCGACGCGTGGCGAGGCTGGACGACATGGTGATCTCCTTGAGAGGACGCAGTTCTTCCCGAGCGGGCCGGGGCCTGCTGGCGCCTCTCGGGTCAGCCCGTCGCAACGGTCGAGCATACCTGGGGCAGATCGTCGGATCGCGTCGTTCAGAGGTGAGCACCCGGTTCGGCACGGCGGGCGCTCCAGCGCCTTCGCCGGCCGCATCAGAACGTCGGGGCGATGCCCTCGCCGTCGATCCGGGCCTGCAGCCGGGCGTGCTCGGCGTCGTCGACGCTGCGGGCCTCGTCGATGAGCATCACCGGGATGTCGTCGCGGATCTCGTAGACCCGGTGCAGGCGGGGGTTGTAGAGGATGTCCTCGTCCTCCACGTAGTAGAGGGGGCCCTTGTCCTCCGGACACGCCAGGATCGAGACCAGGGCGGGATCGAGAGCCATCAGACGCTCGTGACCATCGCCAGCACGTCGGCGACGCGGGCGTCGCAGTCGTCGCGGGTCTCGGCCTCGAGATTGAGGCGCAGCAAGGGCTCGGTGTTCGACGGGCGCAGGTTGAACCACCACGACCCGGCGTCGACGGTGAGCCCGTCCAGGTGGTCCTGCGCGCAGGTCGGCCATCTCGCGGCCGACGTGGGCGAGCACGGCCGCCGCGTCGGCGACCTGGGTGTTGATCTCGCCGCTCTGCGAGTACCGCTCGAACGGCTTGCGGACGACGGACAGCTCCTGGTCGGCGCGGCTGACCTCGTCGAGGATGAGCATCGAGGCGATGAGCCCGCTGTCGGCCCGGTAGTTGCGGGCGAAGTAGTAGTGCGCCGAGTGCTCGCCTCCGAACACCGCACCCGTGTCGGCCATCACCTGCTTGATGAACGAATGGCCGACCTTCGTGCGCACCGGCACTCCGCCGTGCTCGCGGATCACCTCGGGAACCGCGCGTGAGCAGATCAGGTTGTGCAGGATCGTCGCTCCCGGATTGGTGCGCAGCGTCGCCGCCGCGAGCACCGCGGTGGTGGTCGAGCCGGACAGCCCGGCACCCGTCTCGTCGACGACGAACACCCGGTCGGCATCGCCGTCGAAGGCGAGGCCGAGGTCGAAGCCACCCGCCACGACCCGCGCCCGCACGTCGCGCTGGTTGGCGGGCTGCAGCGGGTCGGCGGGATGGTTCGGGAACGTGCCGTCGAGCTCGGGGTACATCACTTCGAGCTCGATCGACTCCAGCCGCTCGAACACCGCCGGGACGACGAGCCCGCCCATCCCGTTGGCGGTGTCGGCGACCACCCGCAAGCGGCGCAACGACTTCTGGTCGACGAACGACACGACGTGGTCGACGAAGTCGGCGAGCAGGTCTCGTTCACGACGCCGACCGGCTCGCACCGCGGGCGCCGGGACGTGCCCGTCGAGCACCGCGGCCGCGGTGGCCTTGATCTCGGCGAACCCGGAGTCGGCCCCGACCGGCCGGGCGCCGCCGAGGCAGAGCTTGATCCCGTTGTACTGGGCCGGGTTGTGGGAGGCGGTGAAGATCGCGCCGGGCCGATCGAGCTTGCCGGTCGCGAAGTAGAGCAGGTCCGACGACGCCAGCCCGAGGTCGACGACGTCCACGCCCTGGGCGAGCACCCCGCGGGTGAAGGCGTCGACGAGCTCTGGTCCTGAGGGCCGCATGTCCCTCGCGACGAGGAGCTCGTCGGCTCCGGCGAAGCGGGCGAAGGCGACGCCGATGGCGTGGGCAACCTCGGCGTCGAGCTCATCCGGCACCGTGCCGCGGATGTCGTACGCCTTGACGATCTGATCGAGGTTGGGCATCGCGGCCGGTCAGGCTAGTGGTGGGTCCGGCGCCCGGGGAGAGCTTTCGGCGTCAACTGCCGATCGATTGGGTGGCGGTTCCGTGAAGGCGGACGGATCATCGGGGGGTGGTGCACCGAACTCGTCATCGGCGTCCGTGTACCCGGGGCGAGCGGAACGAAAACGTGTCGTCGCGTCGCCACGGCGGGCGCTCCAGCGCCTTCGCCGGCCGCATCAGAGTCGTCGAACCGTTCGTCGCCCCGCAGGCGGAAGAACACC
The DNA here is from genome assembly GCA_963839695.1 of uncultured Acidimicrobiia bacterium. Taxonomy (GTDB): domain Bacteria; phylum Actinomycetota; class Acidimicrobiia; order Acidimicrobiales; family Ilumatobacteraceae; genus JALZMG01. The sequence goes on from CAWIVW010000007.1 coordinate 43,309, forward strand.
AGCAGGCCGATGCCGGCGAGCGTGAGGACGTAGAAGAACAGCTCCGACCCGCTCCGGCCGTAGTGCAGGCGGACCTCGTTGTCGGTGGGCACGACCACCATCATGTTGGGGGCGACGCGGAACGGGCCTTCGGCGCCGTCGACCTCCCAGTTCGGGAAGTAGCTCACCTTCACCAGCACGGGCACACCGACCCGGTCGACCCGGAACGAGAGGTCCTGCTCGCCCATCTCCACGTCACTCACCTGGACCGGATCGAGCGGGACGGCTTCGATCGCCTGCTGCGGCACCACGATGTCGACCTGCTTGCCACGAGTGTCGGGGTCCTCGGGCGGGCGGTTGGGGTCGGGGATCTGGCGGCTCTCGTCGACGCCGACGGTGATCCGCTGCCACCCGTCGGGCCCGTCGTCGGCGGGGAGCGCCGCCCACTCCTCGGGGTGCTGGAACCAGCTCGTGCCGAGCTCCAGGTTGCGTTCGCGCTGGTCGCCGCCGCGCCGTTCGACGACGACGGGCTGGGTGTCGAGCGGGACGACGATGTCGGAATCGGCGACCTGGTAGATCTCCCACGGCCCGACCGTCGCGAGCAGGGTGAGCTCGGGCTGCTCCCTCGCCTCGCGCTTGGCCTCCTCGGTCCGCACCATGGCGTAGCGCACGCCGAGCGCCTGCAGGTGGGGCACCCCGACGGAGGCGTCGTTGTCGACGTAGCGCAGCTCGCGGACCGGGTTGGAGCTCTGCTTCGACATCGCCGCGGTGGTCAGGAAGTGGTACGGCGTGGTGCCGGACGCCTCGAAGAACAGCCCCTCCATCGAGGCGATGCAACCGTCGGTCCAGTGCGGCAGCAGCATCAACGCCATCGTCGTGCCGTACTGCCCGTTGTCCTCGTTGTTCTCCCACAGCGCCCGCCCGCAGCCGTTGGTGCGGCCGATGTCGGTCATCGTCGTGACGACGTCGTAGTACTCGGGGTACGGAGTGCGGCCCTCGTACCCGGCGAAGTTGTAGCGCGACCAGCCATCGCCCTGGGCGTCGCCACCGGTCGCGGTCTTGCGCAGCGGCCCCCAGGCGTAGACCACCTTGTCGTGGGACTGCCGCCGTCCGCCGCCCGGCAGCACCTCGAACATGAACCCGAGCACGAGCAGCACCGACAGTGCGGATACCCCGAACGTGATCGAACCCGACAGGAGGCCGGTCGGCGTCGGCGCCGGCCGGTTGCGCAGGACGGCGACGAGCAGGCCGGCGAGCTCGACGATGCCGATCATCATCAGCAGGTAGCGCACGAAGTACAGCAGGGGCAGCAGCCGCGGGTTCCACAGCAGTCCGATGAACGGCAGGCCGTCCTCCTGGATCAGGTACACGGCGGCGACGCTGAGCAGCCCGATGACGCCGAGGGCCGTGCCGTTGGCGTGCCGGCGGGCCACGCACGCGGCGAACCCGATCACGGCGAGCGTCGTGACGAGGATGTCGAGCGGCGACGTGAGCGGGAAGAACATGTCCCAGTACGAGTCGGCGGCGCCCTCGGGTCGGGCCCCGTACTTCATGTCGGTCATGAAGTCGTGATCGCCGACGAACGGACCGATCCAGAACGCCGACAGGAGCAGGACGCCGAGCCCCACGGACAGGCCGAACCACAGCCGGCGGACGCGGTCGAGGTGGACGAGCACGACGACCGCCGCGGCGATGAGCACGTAGATCGCCACGATCCCGTGGCAGACCACGGCGAGGGCGAGCAGGATCGCCGCCCAGCTGCGGTACTTCCCGGTGCGCATCCCGTTGGCCAGAAAACCGAGCCCGAGGACCATGAACGTCAGGGCGATCGAGAACGAGAACTCGCCGGCCATCGTCGACTTGAGGTTGCCGCCGTAGATGCTGAAGCTCTCGTCGAGCGCGAACAGGAGGCCGGCGAAGGCGAACAGCTCGGGCATCGGGTAGCGGAACCGGGCCAGCCGGCCGAACGCCCAGCAGGCGAACGGCAGGGTGACGAGTCCGGCGATGGCGACGAGCTTGAACGCCACCCCGTACGGGAAGACGACGTCGAGGGCGACCATCGCCAGGGCAGGGACCACCATGTAGAAGCGGTACGCCGGCATGCCCGCGTACCAATCCATGCTCCAGCCATTGAGCTGGAAGTTGGGCAGCAGATGGTCGCGCAGGAACGCCGGACCCCACACATGGGCGCCCATGTCGCCGCCGGTCGGCGTGTTGTCGTCGAAGACCAGGTCGGCGCCACCGTTGAGCGGATTGAGGTGGACGACGTTCATCATGATGACGGTCGTCACGATCAGGCTGAACGCGGTGACCCCCACCCGCACGATCCGCTCGGTCGGCCACGGCCGGGTCGCCCACTCGACGGGGCGGCGGACGATGCGGCGCGGCAACGCGTTCCGGCCACGCCGGGCCGCGGGGCTCGGTCTCGGGTTCGAACTCGGGGGCTTCGGCCTCCTCGTCACCGGGTGGCTGGTCCGCCTCGCGCCGGCGTTCGGGCGCGAGCACGGCGCCGAAGGCGTCGGCCGGCTGCGCGAGCGCCAGCGAGCCGGACGGCGATGGGGTGCGGGGGCGCAGCCCCCGAGGCTGAACGGCGCCGCTGTCGTCGGGCGAGCCGTCGAGGTCGTGCTCGTCGGAGTCAGTCATCCCGGTCGGAAATCATGGCAGGCAGGACATCGATTGCGAGGTCGGTCAGGGGAGGGCGAGGAGCAGGCCGGTGACGTTGAAGGCGACGTGAGTGACGATGGGCAGTCCGAGCCGGCCGGTGACGAGCAGGCCGGCGCCGGCCACGAGGCCGAACACGAACAGTCCCGGGTACTCCACCGCGCGGAAGTGGATGAGCGCGAACCACGCCGCCGCCACGAGCAGGGCGAGCACGTGGTCGAACCGGGCGGCGAACGAGCCCTGCAACAGGCCCCGGTAGACGAGCTCCTCGACGACGGGCGCGAACAGGCAGACCATCAGCACGAGGAGCACCATCGACGCGCCGTCGGCGCGGTCGACGAGCTTCTCGGCGTTCTCCGAGAGCCGATCCTCCGAGAACGTGTCCGGCCACAGCTCCGACAACGGCAGGTAGACGAGCGGGACGAGGACCAGCTGGGTGAGCACCCCGATCGGGCAGGCCGACGAGGTCGATCGGCGCGAAACGAAGCTGGTAGTCCTCGACGAAGTCGCCCGACGCCGAGCGTTGGGACGCCGCCCACATCCCGGCCAGGTAGGCGATCCACGTCGCCGCGACCCCGGCGAACAGGGTGGGGATCGGGACGAGGTCGGCGTCGTCGACGCCCGACGAGGCGAGGATGATCGCCGACACGAGCTGGCCGACCACGAAGGCGACCGACCCATGTGGCCACGGCGACAGGGACGTCGACGCGGCGCCCGGCATCGCGCAACGGCGCTCGCGACACGACTCCCCGCACGTCGTCCCACCCTAGAGGCGCGTTCTGTCGTTCAGAACTGCTCGGTACCGGTGGATTCCAAACGACAGAACGGGGAATCCCGCCGGTCCGACAACTTCCAGCCGAGGGGCACGGACAGGCCCGCGGCATGGCGCCGGCACAGGTCGTACGCGTGGGGGTCCCGCTCGGCCGGAAGCTGATCCAACCAGGCGCACGAGCGGGCGTACTCGTAGGTCAACGACGACCACGGCCCGCTCGGCGCAGCCGGACCGGGAGCATTGGCGACGAGACATCCCGAGACCACCATCCGCGCTGGACACGGCGACGAACAGTACGAAACACGGCGCATCCAGCGGTGGACCCGATGATCACGGCCGAGGCCGGAGTGGTCGGCGCCACACGCAACTGGCGAGCCACCAGGCACTTGCCGCCGTAGCATGGATCCATGAGCAACCTGCCCCCGCCGCCCCCTCCGCCGCCTCCGGGCCGCGGGCGCGGTCAGGAGCGCCAGTCGAACGACAAGGGGCCTTCCGGTCCAGGTGACGGACTTCGTCGCCCCGGCAGCTGGCCGCGGTGGACGATGTGGGTCCTGCTCGGCGTCGTCGCCCTCGCCCTCATCCTGCCCAGCCTGTGGCCCGACCCGTCAGGTGAGAAGATCACCTACTCGGCGTTCATGGACGAGGCGCGCGAGGGCAATGTCGAGTCGATCGTCATCAACAACTCGTCCAGCACGATCACCGGGACCTTCGACAACGGCACGGAGTTCACCACGACGGGCGGTGGCGATCGGGCGCTGTCCGAGGCCGACGAGGCGGTGCTCCGCGAGCAGGACGTCGACATCGAGTTCCACACGCCGGGGAACAACTGGCTGTTGAGCATCGCCGGCCTGCTGCTGCCGGTGCTCCTGATCATCGGCTTCTTCGTCTGGATGCAGCGCCGCGCCGCCGGCCAGATGGGCAACGTGATGTCGATCGGGCGCAGCCGGGCCAAGGCCTACACCACCGACAAGCCGTCGACCACGTTCGCCGACATCGCCGGCTACGAGGGGGTCAAGCAGGAGATCACCGAGGTCGTCGACTTCCTGCGCATGCCCGACCGCTTCCGCGAGATCGGCGCCCGGGTGCCCAAGGGCATGCTGCTCGTCGGCCCGCCCGGAACCGGCAAGACGCTGTTCGCCCGCGCCGTCGCCGGCGAGGCCGGCGTCGGGCTTCCTGTCCGTCACCGGCTCCGACTTCATGGAGATGTTCGTCGGCGTCGGCGCCAGCCGCGTGCGCGACCTGTTCCAGCAGGCCCGCCGCATGGGCCGGGCGATCATCTTCATCGACGAGATCGACTCGATCGGCCGCAAGCGCGGCGCCGGCCTGGGCGGCGGCCACGACGAGCGTGAGCAGACGCTCAACCAGATGCTCTCTGAGATGGACGGCTTCGAGACCGCCGAGGGCATCGTCATCATGGCGGCCACCAACCGGCCCGACATCCTCGACCCGGCGCTGCTGCGCCCCGGCCGGTTCGACCGCAGCATCGTCGTCCCGCTGCCCGAGTTCGGGGAGCGCAAGGCGATCCTCGAGGTGCACAGCCGCGACAAGCGGATGGGGCCCGACGTCGACCTCGACGTGATGGCCAAGGCCACGCCGGGCATGTCGGGCGCCGATCTGGCCAACCTCGTCAACGAGGCCGCCCTCGTCGCCGTGCGCCGCGGGTCGAAGCAGATCGAGCGGATCGACTTCGAGAACGCCCGCGACCGGGTGGTGCTCGGGGCGCTGCGGGAGAGCCTCGTGCTCACCGCCGAGGAGAAGCGCTCCACCGCCTACCACGAGGGCGGTCACGCCGTCCTGGCGACGGTCCTCCCGCACGGCGACCCGCTGCACAAGGTGACGATCCTGCCGCGGGGCATGGCGCTCGGCGTCACGTGGAGCCTGCCGGAGGAGCGCCACACCTACTCGAAGGAGTACTTCGAGGACACGATCTGCAAGGCGATGGGCGGCCGGGTGGCGGAGAAGATCGTCTTCGGCCACGTCAACAGCGGCGCCGCCAACGACCTCGAGCAGGCCACCGGGATCGCCCGCCGGATGGTGCGCGAGTGGGGCATGAGCGACCGCGTCGGGCCGATGGCCTGGAGCAGCCAGCAGCACGTCTTCCTCGGCGAGGACATCATGACCAACGGCCGCGAGTACAGCGACGACACGGCCAAGCTGGTCGACGAGGAGGTCGCCAGGATCCTGACCGACCAGGAGCAGCGGGCCACCGACCTGCTGACCAAGCACCGCCGCGGCCTCGCGCTCGTCGCCGAGGCGCTGATGGAGCACGAGACGATCGACGGCCGCGAGGTCGCCCGCCTGATCCAGCAGGGCCTCACCGAGTCCGGCGACACCGAGCAGGTCACGCTCAACATCTCGGTCGTCGACGAGAGCAACGACGACGTGACGGTCGAGGCCCCGCCCGACCCGGCGCCGGCACGATCAGCCCTCCGCGAGGCTCCGCAGATCGTCCCCCGCCCTGCCGCCGGCGCGTAGCGCGCGATCACACCGCCACGGCGATGAGGACGACGCCGGCGACGGCCACTCGCCGCGAACGTTAGCCGTGGCCCTGCTCCCGGTCATCGAGCGGCGGAGGCGGCGGCGAACGCCTGGGCGAGCTCGGCGGCGCCGACCGGGCCGAACACGCTGGCCCGCACCACGCCCTCGGCGTCGGCGATCACGAGCATCGGGACGGCCTCGACGCCGTACCGCTCGTGCAGCGGCCGCTGGGCCTGGTACTCCACCTCGACGACGGCCACGTCGACCGCCGGCCAGGCGTGCGCGCCGCGGCGACCACGTCGGCGCACGAGTCGCACGTCGCCGACGTGAACACGGCGACGAGCCACTCGGCGTCGGGGCGCTCGAAGTCGGCCCGGTCGAGCTGGCTGGGCACGGCCCGGGTGACCTGCGCGGGTGCGTCAGGCCGCCGCCGGCGGCGGACGGCGAGCGCCACCAGGACGGCCACGGCGACGATCGCCGCCGCGATCAGCAGGCGATCCATATCGGCGTCTCAGCTGGTGGCCGGGACGGCCCAGGAGCTGGTGCGTCCCTGGGCACCGGACTCGCGGGGCAGGAGCCGGGCGACGAAGACCCGCGAGGTCGAGCGCACGATGAGCTGCCGGTCGAGGACGGCCGGCTCGGTGAGGTCGATCGTGATGAGCCCGCTCGCCGGGAGACGGACCGCGGCGAGGGACGGCACGTTCTCGATCCCCTCGGGAGTCACCGTCTGCAACGTCACGGTGGCGTCGGCGTTGTCGACGTTGTAGACGACGAACGCGTCCGTTGTCGGCTCGTCCGGCCCGATGGCGACGCTCCACGTCGCGGCGACGTAGCCGTCGGCCAGACCGCGGCGGCGCCCCGAGCAGCACCGCCGTGGTCGGACGGTCGTCGATGGTGCGGGTGAACGCCTGCTCGACGACGATCGACTGCTGGTTGCCGGTGCTGAACACCATCGCGTGCCGGCCGGCGGGGAGGTCGGCGAGGTCGTCGGGTGAGAACGTGACCACCTGGTGGGCGGCGACCGGGATCGGCTCGATCGTGACCAGCTCGTCGGTCAGCGGGATCCCGAGGGGCACGACCGCGACCTCGACGTCGTCCTCCGTCGGGTTGTAGATGCTGTAGCGCTCGCGCACCCCCGGACCCTTCTCGCCATTGGCGAACCACCACTGGTCGCGGAGCGCCGGCGAGGCGAGCGTGACGCCGAACCCGCGGCGGACGTCGCCCTGGTACACCTGCGCCCGGCCGACGACCAGGTTGCCGCGGCTGGCGACGACCTTGATCGCCACCTCGGGTTCGTCTCGGGCCGCGATCGTGGCGAGGTCGATGACCTTCACCGAGCGGGCCGGCACGGGATATCCCTGGAGCTCGGCCGGTTCGCGCGAGCCCTCCTCGGTGGCGAATCCGATGTCGACGATCGCCGACTCGTCGTACGGGTTGGTCAGGACGAGCTGCTCACGGCTGCCCTCGGCCGTGAAGCCCTCGGCGAGGTACCACGACGGCGCGGGCGCGTTGGCGCACGCCGCCACCGACGTGCCCTCGGGATGGACCGCCGCCTGTTCGACCAGCCCGCCGCCGCCGTCGATCTCGACCATCGCGCTGACGAAGTCGCGCGGTGAGGGCGGCGTCGACGTCGACGACCGTGCGCCGGTGTGGCGGCACGGTGACCGCCTGCTCGACGGCCTCGCCGGGTCCGGCGAGCAGCGTGACCCGGGCGTCGAGCGCTGATCCGCCGGCGTTGGCGATCACGACCTCCCCACCGGTGCCTTCCTCGCCGGACGCGGGGACCCCGGGGCAGAACCAGCTGCTCGTCAACCCGCCCGGGCACCGGCACGGCCGGCATCCAGGGGGCGCTGATCGTGGAGAACACCGGCGGCGTCGGCGTCACGGCCTCGCGGCCGACGACGACGAGCGCCGGCCAGCGCGGCGACGAAGAGGATCAGGATCGGGAGCCGCCGCCAGTTCATGGTTGCGAGTCCTCGTGCTCGATGACGCTGGGCCTCCTCGTCGGTGAGCAGCTCCTCCACCCAGCCGAACTCGGACCGGTCATCGGCGTCGACGACCGAGACGTGCGAGCGGTCAGGGGCCGCCGCCGACTGGGCCTCGGTGTCGAGGTCGATCAGCGTCTCGCCGGCCGGACGGGCCGGTCGCAGCCGCGCCGGGACGCGCACCCGGCTCGACGCCACGAGAGCGGCGATCCAGAGGCCGCCGAGCACGAACAGCCAGGTCGTCCGGCTCGCCGGCGACTGGTACCGCAGCTCGGCCGTCCCGGCGGCCGCGACGTCGTAGGCGGTCGTGACGCCGAACCCGGCGCGCCCGGCGACGGCCTCTCCGTTGGAACTGAGCTCCCACGACTCGTCGAGCGGCACCCCGAAGTGAAGGACGCCCGTCCGCCACCGACTCGGCGGCGCGGCGGGACTCGTCGACGCCGACCATCGCCGGCACGGCCCCGGACGTGTCGACAGCGACGAGCTCGTCGGGGGACCCGACACGGGAGGCCTCGGCCAGCTCACCGTCGAGGCGAGCGGTCGTCGGGATCGCGGCCCGGTTCTCGAACACGGCCAGGCTGGGCGGGCTGTAGCGCAGCGCGATGTCGAGCTGTGATCCCAGCGCGTCGAGCAGACCGGCAGGCACCGGCAGCGGGTCGGCCGCGGTCGAGTTGGCTCCGTCGACGAACGGCACGACGATGAAGCGAATGCCGAACGGGGCCAGGAGCCGGCCGCCGCGCAGCGTGGACGAGGAGCGGATCTGTTCGACCGCCGCGGCGAGCGCCTCGTCGGCCTCCTGATCCGGCGCCGGCCAGCGATCGCGGAGGTCGAGGTTCCCGTCGTCGACCACCGCCATCGCGACGCCGTCGCCCAGGTCGTCGACCGGCACCGGGAGCAGGCGCGGATCGCCCAGGTAGAGGACCCGGTAGTCACCGATCCCGGGATCGGTCGGCAGCTGGGCTTCCGCCGCGTCGACGAGGGTGGCGTGCAGGGGCGAACCACGCGCCATCGGTGAGGGTGAGCACGGCGGGGAAGACGCCGACCGCGACCGCGCCGAGCGCGAGCACGCCGGCGGGCTGCCGCCAACCGAACGTCCGGCCGGCCACGTCGCGCCCGAACGAGGCGACGGCGGCCGCCGCCGACAGCGCCATCCCCAGCGCCACGGGCACGAGCAGCACGCCGACCTCGGGCACCCGCCACGGCAACGCGTCGCGATCCTGGAGGACCGCGAGCGCACCGAAGGCGGCGACGAGGAAGGCGGCACGGACGGCCCACGTGAACCGCCACGCGCGGGCGACGGCGAGGGCGATCACGACCGGCACGTAGAGGGCGAGGGCGAGGACCTCCAGCCGCGCCTGCCCGATGGCCATCGACGCCACGTCGACGAGCCCGCGTCCCGGCGCGCCGGCGAGGGTCGGGCGCGACGAGGTCGTCCCACGACCACGTGAGCGACCACGGCAGGTTGAGCACGAACGCGCCCGCGCACGCGGCGAGGCCGAGCCCGCCCATCCAGGCCGCTGTGCGCCAGCTCGCCGACACGAGCGTGGCCAGCGGCGAGCAGGACGGCGACGAGCGCCACGACCGGAAGCACGGCCGGGGCCATCCCGACGGCGATCGCCGTGACGACCGCGAGCACCGCCGTGCGGCGCGCCCGCTCGCGGATCGAGAGCTCGAAGATCCCGTCGACCATGTCGTCGCCCGGCGACGCCGGGTCGGCGGTGCCGATCCCGACCGCACCGCGGAGCAGGTGGACGAACCACGGCACGGCGGCGTAGGCGACCAGCGCGGTGAGCCGTCCGGTCGAGATCACGCCCGGCGTGAGCGGCACGGCGGCGTAGACCACGAGGGCGGCGACGCGCGCCCGGTTCGTCGGGAACACCGTGGCCAGCCGCCACACCCCCGCCACCCCGAGCAGCACCAGCCCGACGACGATGACCGTGAGCCCGAGGCCGGACCGGGCGAACCACAGCGGGCTGGCCAGCGTCACCGCCGCCCATCCGGTCGGGTTCGCCGACGTGCTGCCGAGGCCGGCCGGGTTCCACGCCGTCGTGAAGTCGCTCCACAGGCCCCGCGGGCTGTCCGGGAGCGGGAGGAACTCGCCGATCGACGGCACCTTGGTGTCGAACATCGTCCGGCTCGCGGCGAGGACCCCGACGATCACGACGATCCAGGCGATCGCCGGTCCGAGCGACCGGGGTCGCCACCTGCGCACGTTGCGCTCGACGCCGACGTAGGTCTCGGTGTCGCGGGCCCGGAGGTACGACGTCAGGCGGGCGCTCCCCCGGTTCTGCAGGTGGAGGATCTCGTTGTCGGTGACCTGGCGGACCTTGGAGACGGCCCCGCGGCGGGCGAGCAGGGCGGGGGTGCGGGGGACGAGGCCGACGAGCGCGCGGAGCGACGCCCAGGCCTCGCCGAGGCGACCGGTGAACAGCCCGACGACCAGCTCGGCGAGGGTGAGCACGACCATCTCCAGCGAGCGCACCGGCAGCCGGCTGCCGCTGGTGAGCGTGGCGACGGTGCGCATCCGATGGCGGGCCCGCAACACGTCGTGGTCGAGATCCGGACGGCGGACCTCGAGCTCCTCGCGGTGGCGAACGCGGGCCTGCGGCGCGACCACGACGCGGGCGCCGCTCAGATGGATCCGCCAGCACAGCTCGATGTCGTCGCCGTGGAAGGTGATCGCCGGGTCGAACCCGCCGAGCGTCCGGAACAGGTCGGCCCGCACGAGCAGGCAGGCCGACGGGAGCGTGAACACGTCGCGGACCGCGTCGTGCTGCTCCTGGTCGTACTCGCCCGGCTCGGTGATCGGGTCGACCTCGCCGAAGCGGTCGAGCCCGAGGCCGACGTGCTGGAGCACGGCAGGGTCGTCCCACGACACCAGCTTCGGCCCGACCACGCCGGCGTTCGATCGGTACAGCTCCTCGACGAGCATCCGCACGCAGTCGGGATCGAGCGCCACGTCGTCGTGGCAGAACAGGAAGAACCCGGAGTCACCTTCGACGAGGCGCAGCACCTCGTTGGCCGCCGGACCGAAGCCAGGGTTGGCGCCGAGGTCGCGAACGAACGCCTCCGGCAGGCGGGACGTGATCCGCGCCTCCACGCGCGTCGGCGTCGCTCGGTCCGGTGAGGAGGAAGAGCGTGTTGAGGTTCGGGTAGTCCTGGGCCGCGATCGAGGCGAGCGTCTCGTCGAACCAGGTCTCGGTCGGGTCGGGAGCGTGGACGACGACGACCGCGACGACCGGAGGCGCAGGCGGGGCGTCGGTTTCCATCACGCAGTGGGGGCTGCGCCCCCACACCCCATCGTCGTCCTGCGCAGGCAGCAAGTAGCTGGCGCTCGCGCGTCCGGCATGATCTCGCTGCGCTCGCTCACGGTGGAGCGAGGCTACCGGCCGGCCCTGATCGCCCGTCGTCACGGATCTGTCAATCTTCTCGCTCGGCTGCGCACTGTGCTTGCAATAGTTAGCACAATGCGGTATGTTGAGACCGTCCCGAATCCCCCACGCTCAGGAGAACATCCCGTGCCCACCTTCCCCAAGATCGACCTCCCCAAGTTCGAGCTGCCGAAGTTCGAGCTGCCGAAGTTCGACGTGCCGAAGATCGACCTCGCCGACATCGACCTGCCCAGCGCCGAGCAGGTCGTCGGACTGCGCCCGCAACGCCGCGTACGTCGGCGTCGGCTTGGCCGTGACCACCGTCGAGCGGGTCCAGGAGCTGCAGCAGCAGCTGCTCGACACGCTCAAGGCCGGTGTGGACAAGGTCCGCCCCGCCGCCTGACCGTCCCCTCGAGCACACCGCCGGCTGGTCAATTCCCAGCCGGCGGTGGCGCGTCCGGCGCCGCGCGCCCTCCGATCGCGGCAGCGGGCCGGATAACCTCGCACGCTTCGTGTCCTCACCGGCGTCGACCCGCGCTCCGCTGCCTGAGGGCACAATCCCCGTCGCTGCCGCCCTGCTGATCGCCGGCGTCGCGACGTACGCCTTCTTCAAGGTCGGCACGTGGGCGGTCGGCGGCGCCGACGAGTTCAAGCCGATCTCGTCGCTGTGGTTCGCCACGTTCGCACTCGCCCCCGGGTTCTTCCTCCCCCTCGAGCAGGAGCTCGGACGCGCCCTCTCCCACCGCCGGGCGACCGGCGACGGCGGCCAGCCCGTCGTCGCCAAGATCGTCCGGCTGGCCGCGATCCTCGTCGCCCTCGTCGTCATCGCGATCCTCGCCTTCAGCCCGCTCATCACCAGCCACTACTTCGACGGCGACTGGGTGATGCTCGCGGCGTTGGTCGCCGCGTTCGCGGCGTACGCGCCCGCGCACCTGGCTCGCGGCATCTGCTCGGGATCGGGACGGTTCCGTGAGTACGCCATCGTGATGGGCAGCGACGGCGTCGTGCGCATCGTCCTGTGCGTGATCCTCGCCGTCGTCGGGATCACCGCGGCCGGGCCCTACGGCTTCGCCGTCGCCCTCGCCCCGATGATCGGGATCGGGTTCGTGTACTCCCGGCGGGCGCTGGTCACCGATCCCGGCCCCGAGGCGACATGGGGCGAGGTCACACCCAACCTCGGCTGGCTGCTGCTCGGCTCGGTGTTCGCCGCCGCCCTGCTCAACGCCGGCCCGATCGCCACGACGCTGCTCGCCGGTGACAGCGACAGCGCGGAGGTGACCCAGTTCGCCTACGGCGTCCTGCTCGCCCGCATCCCGTTGTTCATGTTCCAGGCGGTGCAGGCCGCCCTGCTGCCGCGCCTGAGCCGCCTCGCCGCCACGGGCGAGCTGCTCGAGTTCCGCGCCGGGCTGCGCCGCCTGATGGTGCTCGTGCTCGCGGTCGGGTCGTCGGCACGATCGGCGCGTTCATCCTCGGGCCGTTCGTGATCGAGGTCGTCTACGACGCCGACCTGACCGGGCGCACGCTCGCCATGCTCGCTCTCGGCTCGGCGTGCTACATGGTCGCCCTCGCCCTCGCCCAGGCGGTCATCGCGCTCAAGGGGCACGCCCTCGTCGCCCTCGGCTGGGCCACCGGCGTCGTCGCCTTCCTGCTCGCGACCTGGCTGTCGAGCGACGACCTGTTCCGTCCGGGTCGAGATCGGGCTCCTCGTCTCGTCGGTGGCGGCGATGGCGGCCTTCGCCCTCGCGCTCCGCCACAAGCTGGCGATCGGCGCCGTCCCGGACACCGGCTCGGTGCTCGAGGCGATCACCGACATGCCCCTGGAGACGTAGACGTAGACCGCATCCGAGGGTTTCGGGCCACCCGAGGGTTTGCGTACCGGACGGGGCGCGCGAACACCTCCGGTGCGCGCGAAAACCTCGGATGGATCAGGTCTGGATGCCGGCTTTGGTCGGCCTCGGTGCGCAGGTCGTGGGCCACCATCATCTTGACGAGGGACGGGAAGTCGACCTCCGGCTGCCACCCCAGCCGGCTCGCGCGCCTTGGTGGCGTCGCCGATCAGCAGGTCGACCTCCGCCGGGCGGTAGAACTTGCGGTCCTGGCGGACGAAGCGCGACCAGTCGTCGATCCCGGCCTCGGCGAACGCCCGGTCGACCAGCTCGCGGATCGAGTGCGTCTCCCCCGTGGCGACGACGTAGTCGTCGGGCTCCGGCTGTTGCAACATCAACCACATCGCCCGCACGTAGTCGCCGGCGTAGCCCCAGTCCCGCTTGGTGTCCAGCGTGCCCATGACGAGCTCGTGCTGCAGGCCGAGCTTGATGCGGGCCGCGGCGTTGGTGACCTTGCGGGTCACGAACTCGATCCCCCGCCGCGGGCCCTCGTGGTTGAAGAGGATCCCCGAGCAGGCGTACAGGCCGTAGCTCTCCCGGTAGTTCACGGTGATGTCGTGGCCGAAGACCTTGGCGCACCCGTACGGCGACCGGGGGTGGAACGGCGTCCGCTCGTTCTGCGGTGTCTCGCGCACCTTGCCGAACATCTCGGATGACGACGCCTGGTAGAAGCGGATCGGGTTGTTCTGGGTGCCGCCGATCATGCGGATCGCCTCGAGCATGCGGAGGACGCCCAGCCCGGTCGTGTTGGCGGTCAGCTCGGCCTGCGAGAAGCTCAGGGCGACGAACGAGATCGCGCCGAGGTTGTAGACCTCGTCCGGCTGGGCGATCTCGAGCGCGGCCACCAGCGACGGCAGGTCGGCGAGGTCGCCGGGCACGAGCTCGACGAACGGCATCTCCTCGACGACCTGGGTGGCCTTGGGGTTGTTCTGCCCCTTCACCATGCCGTAGACGTCGTAGCCCTGGCCGTGCAGGAACTCGGCCAGGTGCTGGCCGTCCTGGCCGGTGATGCCGGTGATGAACGCTCGGGGCATGGAGTCCTCACGGTACTCGTCGGGCGGGCCGCATGGACCCGGTTCGCCTCGCCCTCGATGTCGGCCCGCTGTACGGCCACCGCACCGGGGTCGGCGCCGCGGTCGCCGAGTTGGCCGCCGCCCTGGCGGCCGATCCGGGCGTCGAGGCCCATCCCTACCTGCTCAGCTTCCGGACCCGACCCGCAGCGCTCGACGCGCCGACTGCCCCTCCCCGCCGGCCTGGCGCACCGGCTGTGGGCCCACGCCGACTGGCCGCGTGTCGACCGCTGGCTCGCGCCGGCCGAGGTCGTCCACGGGACCAACTACGTCGTGCCCCCGAGCCGCCTGCCGCGGGTGGTCTCGGTGTACGACTGCTGGTTCCTCGCCAACCCGGCGCTGGCGTCGCCGGCCGTGCGCCGAGCGGCCGCCGTGCTGCGGCGGGCCACCGCGCAGGGGGCATGGGTCCACGCGTCCAGCGCGGCGACCGCCGATCGGGTCCGCGAGCTGCTCGGCACCGAGCGGGTGGCGGTCGTCCACCTCGGCGCGCTCCCGGTCCCGCCGGTCGGCGGCGCTCCCGGCGACGCGACCTGGGCCAGGCGGCTCGACGGGCGGGCGTTCGTACTCGCCATCGGCACGACCGAGCGGCGCAAGAACCTGCCCGCGCTCGTCGAGGCGTTCGGGCGAGCCGCCCCCGACCTGGACGGCGCCGCGCTCGTGCTCGCCGGCGCGCCCGGCGACGACACGCCGGCCGTCGACGCCGCCCTCGCCGCGCTCCCGCCGGACGCCCGAGACGACGTCCTCGTGCCGGGAGCGGTCGACGGCGCGACGAAGTCGTGGCTGCTCCATCACGCCGCCGTCGTCGCCTACCCGTCGCTCGACGAGGGGTTCGGCTTCCCGATCCTCGAGGCCCAGGCGGCGGGCCGCCCGGTCGTCGCCACGCGCGCCGGTTCGATCCCCGAGGTGGCCGGCGACGGGGCCGAGCTGGTCCCCCTCGGCGATCCCGATGCGCTCGCCGGGGCGCTCGTCCGCGTCCTCGGCGACGACGACCGACGCCGCTCGCTGGTGGCGGCCGGAACTGCCAACGTCGCCCGGTTCTCGTGGACGGCGACCGCGGCGGACCTCGTCCGGCTGTATCGCCGCCTCCGCGAAGAGGCGTCGCCGTGACCGTCGACGTCGCCGTCCTCTGCGGCGGCGTCGGGGCGGCCCGGTTCCTGCGCGGGGTGGTGCAGGTCGTCGACCCCGAGCAGGGTCGCGGCGATCGTGAACACCGGCGACGACACGGTCATCCACGGTCTGGCGATCTCGCCCGACCTCGACACCATCGTGTACACGCTCGCCGGAGCGATCGACCCCGAGCGGGGTTGGGGCCTGGCCGGCGAGACGTGGGGGGCGATGGCCGCGCTCGAGCGCTTCGGCCCCGTCCGTCCCCCGAACGTCCACGGCCGGGGCTGACGTGGTTCCGGCTCGGCGACCACGACCTCGCCACCCACCTCTACCGCACGGCCCGGCTGGCCGAGGGCGCCCGACCGACGGACGTCGCCGACGAGCTGCGGCGGGCGTGGGGCGTCGGGGTGCGGCTGCTGCCGATGACCGACGGCACCGATCGCCACGAGGGTCGAGCTGGCGACCGGCGAGGACGTCGCCTTCCAGGACTACTTCGTCCGGCTGCGGCACGCGGTGGCGGTGCGGGCCGTGCGCTTCGTCGCGAGCGCCGACGCCCGCCCGACGTCCGAGGTGCTGGACGCCCTCGAGCATGCCGACGCGATCGCCATCGCCCCGTCCAACCCGATCGTGTCGATCGGTCCCGTCCGCGCCCTGCCCGGGCGTCGAGGACGTGCTGGCCCGGCGTCGGGATCACGTGGTCGCGGTCTCCCCGATCGTCGGTGGCGCCGCCCTCAAGGGACCGGCCGACCGCATGCTCGCCGAGCTCGGCCACGAACCCTCCGTCGTCGGCGTCGCCCGGTTGTACGCGCCGATCGCGTCGACCCTCGTGATCGATCCGGCCGACGCCGCGCTCGCCCCGGCCGTCGAGGCTGCCGGGATGCGCGCCCTGGTGGTCCCGTCGGTGATGAAGGACGCCGCGACCGCGGCCGCCCTGGCGACGGCGACCCTCGAGGCGGTGGGCATCCGAGGGTTTGCTGCACCCCAGGGGCGCACGAAACCCTCGGGTGACGCCAAACCCTCGGATGCTTAGCGGTCGCTCGGCGCCCGGATCGCGGCGAGCCCCTCGGTGAGGGGAGTCCACGGCGACCAGCCGAGGTGGATCCGGGCCCGCACGGGCGAGACCGCGAAGCGGGTGAGCTCGTCGACCGGCGGGGCGACGTACTCCGGCGGCGGGCCGGCCGGGGCGAGCAGCGCCCACAGGTCACGCAGCGACGTCTGTACTCCGGTGCCGACGTTCACGACCAGCCCGCTACCCCGCCGTCCCGACCGCACGAGGGCGTCGACGACGTCGTCGACGAACACGAAGTCCCGGGTCTGCCGACCGTCGCCGGCGATCCGCAGCGCCTCGCCCCCGGCGGCGGTGGCCACGGCGGCGGCGACGACGCCACCATCGGGGCGCTGGCGCGGGCCGTACACGCTGGCCACGGCCAACGCGGTGAACTCGATGCCCCACCGCTCGCGGTAGGCGGCGAGCAGGTCGATGATCGCCTTGGCGACGACTCCACGCACCCCTCGCGGCTCGATGGCCGCCTCGCGCACCGGCAGATCGCGCGTGGCCGGATGGCCGTAGAGCGCGGTCGCCGGGAGGGCGACGACGACCTTGGTGACCGCGGCCCGGCGGGCCGCCTCGAGCACCCCGAGCATCGACGTGAACGACCGTCCGAGCACCGCCGCCGACGCGTCGTTCCTCGCCAGCAAGGCCAGGTGGTAGATCTCCCGCGGCCGCCGCAGGGCGATCAGGCCGGCCAGCTCGTCGGCGCACGCGTCGACGGTGTGGATGCGCAGTTCGCTCGCCGAGCGGGTCGCCGCGGTGGCCTCGACGACGGCGCGGGCCGCGGCCCGGGCATCGGCCAGGTTGGCGAGCGACCCGGTGGAGAGGTCGTCGACGACGTCGACCGACTCGCCCTCGACGATGAGCCGGTCGACGAGATGGGAGCCGATGAACCCGGCCCCGCCGATGACGAGGACGGCCCGCTCCGTCGTCGTCGGCGACGTTCGGGTTGACGACGCGCTCCTCGACGTCGGTGTTCGGTCCGCGGTCGCCCACGGCGTCAGCCGACCGGTTCGGGGACTCTGGCGTCGACGACGGACTTCACCGTCGGGGATGATCGCGCCCGCGCCGACCACGGCGCGAACGACCCGGGCACGATCGCCGACCGTGCCCATCACGATCGATTCGTCGACGACGGCGCCGGCACCGACCGTGGCGCCCGGCAGCAGCACCGACCTCGTGACCGTCGAACCGGCGCCGACCCGCGCTCCGCCCCGATCACGGCCGTCCGCACGTCGGCGTCCGCGGCGAGCTCGGCAGCTGGCGTGGACGGGCTCGACGCGCTCCTGACGGTCGGCCGGTCACGAGGTCGAGGTTCGCCTGCAGGAACAGCTCCGGCCGGCCGGCGTCGATCCAGTAGTCGTCGGTGGCCACCGCGTACATCCGGCCGGCGGCGACGAGCCGAGGGAACGTGTCCCGCTCCACCGAAACCGGCCGGCCGGGCTCGATGAGGTCGAGCACATCCGGCTCGAACACGTAGGTCCCGGCGTTGATGAGGTTGCTCGGCTCGCTCCCCGGCGGCGGCTTCTCGACGAAGGCGAGCACCCGACCGGTCGGGTCGAGGTCGGCGACGCCGAACGCCGACGGATCGTGCGACCGCGGTGAGGTGGATCGTGGCCCCGGCGCCGGTCGTGCGATGGGTGGCGCACGAGCGCACCGAGGTCGAGATCGGTGAGGACGTCGCCGTTCACGACGACGAACGTCTCGTCGATGCGCGGCGTGCTCGGCGGCGAAGCGGATCGCGCCCGCGGTGTCGAGCGGCTCGGGCTCCACGGCGTAGTCGATGGCGACCCCGCCGCACCGGCCGCCCGGGAAGGCCTCGACGAACGGCTCGGCGCGGAACCCGAGGGCGAGGGTGACGGCGTCGACCCCGCCCCGTTCGAGCCCGCCGATGAGGCGGGCGATCAGCGGGACATGGGCGACCGGGAGCATCGACTTCGGGATGCTGTCGGTCAGCGGCCGCAGGCGGGTGCCGTACCCGCCGACGAGGACGACGGCCCGCATCAGCCGGTGGCGGTGGGTGCGGTGCGCGACGCCGGCGTCGTCGTCGCGGCCGGCGCCGGCGTGCTCCCGGCCGGCGCGGTGCTGCCCGTGGCCGCCCCGGGCACGGTCGTCGCGCCGGGGGCGACCGTCGCGCCGGGGGCGACCGTCTCTCCAGGCGGGACGCTGTCCGGAGGTGGCTGGTCGGCGGCGCCGAGCTCGGGGAGGTTCGCCGCCCACGGCGGCATCGTCGACGTCGGTGTCCCGCGGCACGAAGGCGATCGTGATCGCCATCCCGTCGTTGGTGATGCGGATGTCGTCGAAGTCGGAGACGTACGTGGTGCCGGCCCCGGTGTCCTGGTAGCTGTCCCACACGACGACCTTGAGCTCGGCATCCTCGTCACCGCACTTGGTCTCGCCTTCGATGTACTCCTCGCCGCCCTGGTTCTCGGGGAACCGCAACGAGTCGTCGTCGAGCTCGACGTCATAGACGTCGAGGAAGACACCGAGGTCGGCGCGGGTGCCGACGGCCGCCGACGTCGACGGGTGCCAGTGGATGACGCCGTCGTCGTGGCTGTGCACGCCGGTGCGGCGGAAGGCGTCGCTGATCAGCTGGCCGTTGGCGTCGGTCTCGTCCAGGGCGCCGGTGAGCTGGGTGAAGTTCTCGGGATCGCAGAGCTCGAAGCCGTAGGCGATGTGCCAGTGGTCGTTGATCGTCGGTGGGGAGGCGTCGGCCTCGGGCTGGGACTGGCGGGCGTAGACGATCGTTCCCAACCCGAGCACGAGGATCGCCATGACGACGAGCGGGAAGAGGGTGCCGCCCTGGAAGCGGACCCGCTTGCCCTTGCCCTTCTGGGCCAGCCGGGCGGCCTTTCTGGTCGACGATGACGAAACCACGAGGGCGAGAGCCTACCGGTGGCTGGCTCAGGTCCGCCTCCGGCTCAGACTGGTGACGAGCGCCTCGTAGGCGGCGGCGACGGCCGCCGGCGAGGCGGCATGGACGCACCCACGCGCGGCCCTGCTCCCCCATCGCGGCGGGCTCGATCGAGATCGCTCGTCAGCTCGTCCACCGCGGCCGCGAACCGATCGGCGTCGTCGGGCGGCACGGCGATCCCGGCCCCGGCCTCGTCGAGGATCTTCGGCACGACCGTGCCGGGATCGATGGCGGCGACGATCGGGCGGCCGGCGGCGAGGCTCGAGTAGGTCTTCGACGGCACGCTCACCGCCGCCAGTCCCGACCGGAGCGGGATGGCGTGCACGTCGCCGGTGGCCAGCAGCTCGCCGAGGCGCTCCTCCGGCAGGTAGGCGGCGAAGCGCACGTTGGCCAGTCCGGCCGCGGACCGGCGCACGTCGTCGAGGGCCACCCCCTCGCCGTTGATCACGACGCTGATCCCGGGCAGGCGGCGGGCGGCCTCGACCAGCAGCTCGACGGACTGGGAGAAGCCGACGTTGCCGGCGTAGAGCAGCACCGGCTCGGTGCCGAGGCCGAGCTCGGCCCGGTAGGCGGTCATCCGGTCGGCTGGGCGGATGCGGTCGGTGTCGACGAAGTTGGGGATCGTCCTCACCGTCGCGCGCACGGGTGCTCGGCAGCTTGGCGGCGACGTTGCGCGCGCAGGTCGTCGGACAGGACGGTGACCGCGTCGGCGAGGCGGTAGCTGACCCGTTCCAGCAGGCGGGCGACGGCGATCACGCCCCGGTTCGTGATCGCGCCGGTGGTGACGGCGGCGTCGGGGAACACGTCCTGGATGTTGAACACGAGCGGCGCCCGGTGGGACCAGGCGACGAGGCGTCCGGTGACGCCCATCGTGAGCGGCGGCGACATCGCGATCACGGCGTCGGCGCGGCGGAACCAGCCGCCCGCGCCCAGCCCCGCCCACCCGGCGAGGGCGGAGAACCCGAGGAAGCCCAGCACCCGGCGCACGAGGTCGCGCTTGTCGCCGCCCGGAAACGGGTGCAGCCGGCGGATCGTGCCCCAGGCGGGCCGCTCGGTGCGGGCGAGCCGGCCGGCCCATCCGGGTTCGACGCGGTGGGCGCGGTACCACGGGAGCGAGGTGACGACGTCGATGCGGTGACCGCGTTCGGCGAGCTCGGCGACGATCCGCGTCATCACCCGCCCGGTCGGGGCCGTGTCGGGATCGAAGTGCGGGCAGAGCACGATCAGCCGCAGCGGAGTCACGGTCACCTGGTCCGCCCGCGCCGCGGCCAGGCGGTACGCGGCGGCGAGTCGCGCCCCGGCGGCGCGGGTCGGTGAACTGGCCGGCGCGGCGGTGTCCCGCCGAGACCATGAAGTCGTGGCGGGCGGCGACGGTGTCGAGCGCCCCGGCCCAGGCGTCCCGATCGAGCGGCAGCACGAGGGCGGCGTCGCCGGCCACCTCGGGCAGCGCGGCCCGGTCGCTGCACACGACGGGCGTGCCCAGCGCCATCGCCTCGAGCACGGGCGCGCCGAAGCCCTCGTACTCCGACGGGTAGACGAGGGCGTCGGCCGCGGCGACGAGCCCGTCCCGGTCCTCGTCGGGCACCCGACCGGGGCGGATCACGCGACCCTCGAGACCGTGGCCGACGATCCGCTGCGGTGACGTCGTCGTCGGCGAGGCCGCGCCCGCCGAGCAGGACCAAGGCGAGGCCCGGGTCGTTCCACGGCCCGGTCATCAGGTCGAGCAGGAAGCGGTGGTTCTTGTGGGGATGGGTGATCGCCGGGTACACGACGAAGCGGCGGTCGCCGATCCCGTAGCGCTGGCGCAGCGACGCCGCGTCGGTGACGGCGTCCGGCGCGGGCGGGTCGAGCCCGTGGGGCACGACCACGACGGCGTCGGGGTCGATCCCGAACGCATCGATCACCGTCGACCGCACGTACTCGCTCGGCACGGCCACGACCGTGGCGCGGCGCACGGATCGCGGCATCGTGACCTGGAGGTAGCGGCGCTTGACGGCGGAGAAGTACGCCGGGTAGGTGCGGTACTGCAGGTCGTGCACGGTCAGCACGATCGGGTCCGGGGAACGCAGCGGAACGGTGCCGCCACCGTGGTGGACGACGTCGGTGCCGACGAGCTGGCGGGGCAGCCACGTCGCCTCCACGACGACTCGCCAGCTGCGGCGGCGGGCGTCCAGCGAGGCGACCACCAGCTCGTGGCGGGCGGCGACGTCGCGATGGGCCGCGGCGAACCCGGGCAGCACGAACAGCCGGGTGGTGATCCCGGGCTCGGCCTCGTGCAGGCCGACGAGCTGACGGGCCAGGTACTCCTCGGAGCCGCCGACCTCGCCCGGCAGGCACCACAGCAGGTTCACCCCGACGACGAGCTCGGTCACAGGGTGAACCGTCGCATTGATGCGAGCGAGCGGAGCGCCAGCGAGCGAGCGGCCAGCAACTGCGCAGGCGGCATGTGGCGTGGCCGGGGAACGCAGTCATGACGCGGTGGCGACGGAGGCTCGGACGACGTCGCGGTAGGCGTCGAGGGTGCGTTGCGCGGTGGCCTCCCACGTGAGCTCGGCCGCCCTCCGACGTCCGGCCGCGGCGAGCTCGCCGTGTCGCCGCTGCGCCTCGACGAGCCCGCCGGCGATGCTGTCGACGTCGAACGGGTCGACGAGCACCGCCGCCCCGGCGGCGACCTCCTCGGTCGCGGTCCCGGCGCTGGTGACGACGGGCGTGCCCTGGGCCATCGCCTCGGCGACGGGCAGCCCGAACCCCTCGACCTCGCTCGGGTAGGCGAAGACCGTCGCCGCCGCGTACAGCGCCGGCAGCTCCTCGCGCGGCACGAAGCCGAGGAACTGGGCGTCGCCGACGACGCCTTCGGCTGGCCGGTCCCCACCCGTCGGGCCCGGCGACGACGAGCGGAAGGGGTTCGTCGAGACGCTCCACGGCGGCGGCGAGGCGGCGGAGGTTCTTGCGCGGCTCGAGCGTGCCGACGAAGAGCACGAAGCGCTCCGGGAGATCGTGGTGCCGGCGGACCCGTTCGACGTCGACGGCCGCGGCCGGCGCGGCGTCGACACCGAGCGGGATCACGCGCAGCCGGGCGGCTTCGATGCCGGCGACCTCGAGATCGCGGCGACTCGCCTCGCTCGAGGTCAGCACGAGCGTCGCCGCGCCCCTGATCACGTCGAGGCTGCGCCGCATCACCCGCACGCCCTGGCGGGTGAACTTGGTCGGGTCGCGAAGGAAGGCCAGGTCGTGGACCGTCACCACGAGGGGGGCCGCGGTCGGGCACGGCACGAGACCGGTGGCGTGGGCGACGTCGACCGGGACCGGTCGCCCGCTCGACCGCGGGGCGCCGGGCGCGCAGCCAGGACTCGTAGAGCAACGGACGGGGCAGCGGGAGCTGGGCGACCGGAATCGGCGGGCGCCACGGCGGGGCCGGCGGGCGGCGGTGCCGGGCGGCGACGCCGAGCAGCGTGATCTCACCCCTCGGCACGAGCCGCCGGGCCACCTCGAGGGCGGCGACGGCGGTGCCGCCGGGCGCGTCGTGCCACAGCTGCTCGAGGGTGTACGCCACGCGCATGCGGCCAATGATGGTGGGTGCGGTCTTACGATGTCCCGCATGCCTGGCTCCGATGGCTTCTGGACCGATCGTCGCGTCGTGGTGACAGGAGGATCCGGCTTCCTCGGGCGCCAGGTGGTCGCCCAGCTCGGGCCCGCGGCGCCCACGTCGTCGCCCCGCGCCGGGCCGAGTACGACCTGACGGTGCCGGACGCCGCCGAGGCGCTGCTCGCCGACCACCGGCCGGCGACGTTGATCCACCTCGCCGCCCGGGTCGGCGGGATCGGGTTCAACCAGGCCGAGCCGGCGCCGTTGTACCTGGACAACCTGCTCATGGGCACCCACGTCATCGAGGCCGCGCGACAGGCGTCCGAGCGTCGACAAGACCGTGCTCGTCGGCACGGTGTGCTCGTACCCCAAGTTCACGCCGGTGCCGTTCCGCGAGGAGAGCCTGTGGGACGGGTACCCCGAGGAGACCAACGCCCCGTACGGCCTGGCGAAGAAGGCCCACCTCGTCCACGCCCAGGTCAACGCGGCGCAGTACGGGCAGCGCTTCGCCTACCTCATCCCGACCAACCTCTACGGGCCCGGCGACAAGTTCGATCCGCAGGTCTCCCACGTGATCCCGGCTCTGATCAAGAAGTGCGTCGAGGCCGTCGAGACCGGTGAGCAGAAGGTCGAGGTCTGGGGCACCGGCCGGGCGAGCCGCGAGTACCTCTATGTCGACGACGCCGCCGAGGCGATCGTGCTCGCCGCCGAGGGCCACGACGGCACCGAGCCGATCAACCTCGGCTCCGACCACGAGATCACGATCCGCGAGACGGCCGAGACGATCGCCCGGCTGGTCGGCTTCGACGGCGAGCTGCGCTGGGACCCGTCCAAGCCGGACGGCCAGCCCCGCCGCCGCGTCGACGCGTCGCGGGCCGAGCACCTGCTCGGTTGGCGGGCCCGCACCTCGTTCGAGGACGGCCTGCGGGCCACGATCGACTGGTACCTCGCCAACCGGGCCGAGGCCGAACGCGCCCCCGGCTGAACTTCATCCGAGGGTTTCACGGCACCGGAGGGTTTGCCGACCGGAGGGGGTGCGCGGAAACCCTCGGATGGCTCAGGCGACGCCGGCCGCGACGGCGGCCTGTCGGTACCACGCGGCGAGCGAGTCGATGGTCTCGTGGGCGTTGAGCCCGCTGGGGTTGGGGACCGCCCACAGCTCGGCGCTACCGAGCGGCTCGCGGCTGGCGGCCGAGCACGGCCCGCGGCTCGTCGAAGGCGGTGCGGTACGCGGTGATCCCGGCCACGGCGACCACGCTCGGGCCGTGCTCGGCGACGAACGTCTCCAGCCGGCTACCGCCGGCCCGTAGCTCGTCGGCGCTGATCTCCGCCGCCCGCGGCGTCGCCCGGGCCACGAGGTTGGTGATCCCGATCCCTCGCTCGACGAGATAACGGCGGTCGTCGTCGGTCATCCCGACGCCCCGGTCGATCGGCCGGTCGATCACCCCGGCCCGCAGCAGCGCCGGGTAGAAGCGATTGCCGGGGTGGGCGAAGTGGGTCGACGTCGCCGCCGTCCACAGCCCGGGGTTGATCCCGACGAACAGCAGCTTCAGCCCGGGACCGACGAGATCGGGCACCACCGCTCCTCGGTACCGCTCGAGCTCCGCCCGGGTGAACCCCACGCCGCCGGAGGATACGTGCCCTCGATCTGGGCGGGATCTGTCGCGACAGGTGAGACGGATCCCGCCCAGATGCCCGGTTGGGACGATTCCCGCCCAGATGGAGCCGGGGCGTCAGGTCGCTTCGAGCTTGACCAGCTCGTCGCCGGCGGCGCGGCCGAGCTCGACGAGCTGGCGGAACTGCTCGTCGCGCAGGAACTGGTCGCCCGTCGAGTAGTTGGGGAACCGACGGTCGGCCTTGGCGTAACGCCGCAGGGCGATGTCGAGGCTGCTCGCCACCTGCGCCTTGGCGTAGTGGATCGTCCCGGTGAACGTCTCCTCGCCCGGGCCGCGATAGGTGACCGTCGAGCGTGGCGACGAGCCCGCCGGGCAGGGCGGCCGACCCGGCGCTGATCGTGTCGAGCCCGGTCAGGTCGATGTCGGCCACGACGTCGGGCAGTTCGAGCCCGGCGAGCTCGACCGCCTGGCGCAGCGTGGTGAACGCGCCGACCGAGTCGCCGCTGGCGTCGAGGCACAGGATCGTGCGACAGCGCCGGCGCAGCAGCTCGACCAGCCCGAGGTTCTCCCAGTGGCCGCCGTCGGCGACGAACACGTACCGGTCCGCCGGGTCGTACCAGCCGAGGATCTCCTTGAGCAGGTACCCCAGCCGCACCCGCGGGAAGCGGGCGTTGGGGTCGGGCACGAGGCGGGGGTTCGGGCAGCCAGATCCCGAGATCGATGTTGGTCGCGGCCATCGAGCGCGTTCGTCGAGCCCCTGCTCATCCGCCCCATCGCCGAGGCGAACGCGGCGCCGCTGGTGCGCGATCCACGAGGAGACGCACCGCTCGACCGCCATGATCGTCGGGCAGCACGGCGAGGTAGCGATCCGTCGGCACGACGTCGTCGCCGATGCGGACCTCCCGCGGGGAGATCGTGAACGTCTCCGCCGGCAACCCACCGGGAGCGATCCCGGTGCGCTGCTGGGCGCAGCACAGCACCAGCTCCGGCTCGTCGTCGGGCATGTCGCTCCACGTCGGCTGGTGCGTCTCGTCGGGCGCGTAGACGGCGCCCGTGCCGTCCCGGGCCAGGCCGAACGTCCGCCGGAGGCGCTTGCGGTAGATCCGGTGGATCGACACCTGGGTGATCCCGACGAAGGCGTACACGGCGACGAACGCGGCGGTCACGATCGCCCACACGACAGCGGCGACCGGAACACGCCGCTCCCGGTCGCCGCGTCGGTCGCCACCTTGCCACCCCACACGACGGCGGCGAGCACGAGGAGCACGCCGCCCAGCTCGGGCAGCCGGGACTGGAGTTGGCCGACGACCGGCTTGCGGACCAGCCGCCAGATCGTCCCGGCGACGCCCGCCACCGCGGCGATGCCGATCCACGAGGCGCGGGCGGCATCGGCGCCGCCCTGCATCCAGTTGCCGACGGCGACCATCGCCACCGGGATGACGACGAGCACGATCTCGAGCACGAGGCCGAGCGCGACCAGCAGGGCGGCCAGTCGCCACCACGTGGCGACGGTCCACGAAGGCATCGCCGACACGGCGAGGACGAGCGCGCCGACGCCCGCCACGAGCAGCCCCGGGCAGCCACAGCTCGGCCGGGACGTCGAGCCGGCCGGGGAGGCCGCCGAGCTGCGCGCAGCACCGGCTGCACCGCGTTGCTGCCGATGACCCAGCCGAGCGGCCAGGCGAGCGCGTACACGAGAGCCCCGAGGACGACGACGTTGAAGCCGATGTAGAGGACGGCGGCGAACACCGGCCGGCCGAGCCCACCGGGTCCGTTGCGCAGGAAGCGGTGCCGGCCGTGAGGGCTGCCGCGTGGCGGTTCCTCCAGCCAGTCGATGATGTCGGCGGCGGCGGGACGGTCCGGATCGGCGGCGCGCACGAGCCGCCATGCCGCGGCGGCGTACGCACCGCCGGACACCGCCGTGAGCCAGCGCGCCCGGGACATCACACCGCCCGCCTCGAGGCGGTCGAGCGCGCCGAGCGCGAAGGCGGCGGCCCGGATGCCACCGCCCGAGCAGCACACCCCGAGCCCGGCCGGCGCGGCGCCGCGGCGGCCTGCGCCGGGCGCGCGCTGTGGTGGACCACCGGTCGGTGCGCGCTCGCCGCGACGGGCGAACGCCAGCATCAACGCCATCACCACGGTGACGACGACGACGGCGGCGACGAACCACTTCGTCCACGCGACAGTGGCGATCGTGATCGGCAGCGGCAGGCTGGCTCGGATAGGCGAAGCGGCCACCTTCGACGCCCAGGCCGGCGAGGACGAGCACGTTCTCGACGACGTCGAGGGCGCCGACCACCGCCGGCAGGGCGATCACCGCCCGCTCGGCCGACTTCAGCTTCGGGGCCTGGTAGAGCGGCCACCATCGCCGGAGGATGCCGGTGCCCACCATGACGTAGCCGGCGATGTAGAGGAAGTCCCAGCCGATGCTCGGCGCGCGCCGTCGCCGAGGTCCGGCGGGCAGGCCGGGATCCAGTCCGCCAGCCGCTGATCCGAGCCCGCCAACTGGACGGCGAGGTGGAACGAGTCGCACGGCCTGGTCCGGACGAGCAGCACGTTGCCGGCGACCGTGACGATCAGGCCGGCGACGATCCACGGCCACGAGCCCACGCCGCGCCGGGGACGAGGGTCCAGTCCACCCACGGTCGTCCATCCCATCGGCACCCCGTTGCCCGACGGCAGGTCAGGGCGCGGCGATCAGCTCGGCAAGGGGCTCGCGGAAGTCGCGGAGCAGCGGGAGGCCGGCGGCCCGGAGGGCGGCGTTGTCGAGCACGCTGTTCGCCGGGCGCGGAGCCGGCCGCGGCGGGTCGAGCTCGGCGGTGGTGATCGGGCGCACGAGGTCCGGGTCGTGTCCGCCGGCAGCGAGGATCTCGCGGGCGAACTCGTACCACGTCACCACGCCCTGGTTGGTCACGTGGTGCAGCCCGGAGCGGCGATCGAGGGCGAGCCGGCGCAGCACCGGCGCGAGGTCGGCGGTGAACGTCGGGCACCCGCGCTGGTCGTCGACGAACGCCAGCCCGTCCGGCTGCGCGATCGCGCCGCCGACCCGAGCACCGTCTTGACGACGTTCGACCCGTGCGCCCCGCACAGCCACGACGTGCGGACGACGGCGGCATCCGGGCCGAGGGCGAGCGCCTCCAGCTCGCCCGCCCAGCTTGGACGCGCCGTACACCGACTGCGGGTTCGGGCGATCCCACTCGTGGTACGGCCGGTCGAGCGTGCCGTCGAAGACGTAGTCGGTCGACACGTGCACGAGATGGGCGCCGACGCGGTGGCACGCCTTCGGCCACCCAGCGCACTGCCAGCGCGTTCGTGGCGAACGCCCGCTCCGGGTCGCCCTCGCACGCGTCGACCGCGGTCCACGCCGCGCCGTGGACGACGGCGTCCGGGCGCCACGGTCGTGATCGCGCCGAGCACGGCGTCGCGGTCGGTGACGTCGAGCGTGGCGTGGTCGGCGCCGACCACGTCGTCGCCGGCGGCGGCGGCCACTCGCACCAGGTCGTGGCCGAGCTGCCCGCCGGCGCCGGTCACCAACAGGCGCACGTCAGCCCGCTCCACTCCACGCCGTGGTCTCGACCACCGGGGCGCGGTCCCGCAGCGGCTCCCACCACTCCTGGTGGTCGGCGTACCAGTCGATCGTCTCGGCGATCCCGGCGTCCCAGTCGATCAGCGGCTCCCACCCCAGCTCGCCGCGGATCTTCGACCAGTCGAGGACGTAGCGGCGGTCGTGGCCGGGCCGATCGGGCACGATCGTCTTCAGCGACGCCGGCTTGCCGAGACGTCCGAGCACGGTGTCGGCGATCTCCTCGATGCTCCGCTCCACGCCGGTGCCGACGTGGTAGGTCTCGCCGACCCGGCCGCGTTCGAGGATCACGTCGATCGCCCGGCAGTGGTCGACGGCGTGGATCCACTCGCGCCGGTTCTGCGTCGAGGCGTACATCGGCAGCGGCTCGTCGCGCAGGGCGAGGGTGGTGAAGTACGGGATCACCTTCTCCGGGAACTGGTACGGGCCGTAGTTGTTGGCGCAGTTGGTGATCGTCACCGGGAGCGCCCACGTCTCGTGGTAGGCCCGCACGACGTGGTCGCCGCCCGCCTTCGACGCGTTGTACGGCGTGCGGGGCCGGTACGGCGAGTCCTCGGTGAACGCCTCGGTGCTGTCGAGGGCGAGATCGCCGTACACCTCGCACGTCGACACGTGGTGGAACCGGCGCACGCCGACCCGCCGCGCCGCCTCGCACAGCCCCTGGGTGCCGAGCACGTTGGTGCGGAAGAAGCGGGCCGGGTCGAGCACGGCGAGGCTGTTGTGCGACTCGGCGGCGAAGTTCACGATCACGTCGACGCCGTGGGCCTCCAGCTGGCGGGCGACTGCGTCGGTGTCGCCGATGTCGGCGTGGACGAACGTCACCCCGTCGAGGCCGTCGACGTTCTCCCGCACGCCGGCGTAGGTCAGCGCGTCGAGGGCGACGACGTGATCGTCCGGATGCTCGCTCGCGCCAGTAGCGGACGAAGTTGGTGCCGATGAACCCGGCCGCGCCGGTGACGAGGACCGTGCTCATGCGTGCAGCGCCAGCGCGGCCGTCGGTCCGGCGGGCAGCGCCGCCCGGGACGGGTTCTCGCCGATCGCGGTCCGAGAGGATCGGGTCGGTGACCCCCCAGTCGGCGCCGACGGCGGGATCGTCCCACGCCACGCCGAGCTCGTCGGCGGGGTCGTAGTAGCCGTCGACGAGGTAGGTGATGACGATGTCGGTCAGGGCGGCGAAGCCGTGGGCGACGCCGGGCGGGATGAACACGCCGAAGTGGTTGTCGCCGCGACAGGTCCGACGGCGAGCGTGGCTCCGTCGGTCGGCCCGCCGTCGCGCAGGTCGTGGAGCACGACCCGGGCGGTGCCGATCGGCACGTACCAGTAGTCGGCCTGGTGGAGGTGGTAGTGCAGCCCGACGATCGAGCCGGCCTGGCGGTCGGCCCGGTTGGCCTGGATCATCTCGCGTCCGTTCGGGAACCACTCCCGCCGATACGTCTCGACGAAGAGGCCCCGCTCGTCGGTGTGGATCGTCGGTTCGACCAGGTGCACGCCGGCGATCCGGTCGGATTCGGTCACGGTTGGCATCCCGCGAGTATGCCGAGACACGACGTCGATCTGGTGATCCGACGCGGCGCTGGTCAGCCGGGACCCGGTGGTCGTGGGGGGCGCCGGGGCCACGCCGCGGAAGTAGTCGAGGATCGGCTCGGCTCCGTCGTCGAGCTCGAGGGCGGATTGGCCCTCGCGCTCGACCCCTCGACCGGGAGGGTGTAGGTCGCCAGCCCCTCCTCGGCCGCCGCGCGGAGCGCGTCGGCGGCGTCGACCGGGATCGACGTCCTCGTCGATGCGCACCGCCCCGGTGGCGGCCCCGATGAGCTCGCCGAGCGCGAACGGTTGTCGGCGGACCTGGCGCAGGAGCTTCGGCGACCGCGGTGCGGATGAACTGCTGCTGGCGGGCGATCCGCCCGAGGTCCGGCGCGCGTGGGTCCTCGCGCCAGTCGCCGTCGATGAACTCCTGGTAGTGGCGGCTGCGGGCGTAGGCGAGGGCCTGCGTGCCGTCGACGCATCTGGCACCCGGGGTTGAGCCGGAGCCCGGTGTTCTCGTCCTGGGCGGCGTACTTCACGCAGATCTCGACGCCCGCCGATCTCGTCGACGAAGCTTGGTGAAGCCGCGGAAGTCGATCTCGACGTAGTGGTGGATCGGGATGCCGAGCGACTCGGTGACGGTGCGGGCGAGGCGCTGCGGTCCCTCGTTGTACGCCGAGTTGATCTTCGCCGAGTGGTCGGTGCCGGCGATCGGGACCCACAGGTCGCGGGGCAGGCTGAGCAGGGACGCCCCGCCGTCCTTCTCGCGGCGCAGGACCATGATCGTGTCGCTGCGCTGGCCGCTGACCTCGGCCTCGTCGCCGATCGAGGCGTTCTCCGGGTCGCCGGTGTCGACGCCCTCGCGGGAGTCGGATCCGACGAGGAGGAAGTTCTCGGCCGGCCCGTCGTTGGCGGCGAGCACCTCCTCGAGGTCCGGGTACCCGCTCGACGTCGTCGGAGCGCTCGCGGGCCGAGTACGAGCACGCCGGCACTGCCCGCCGCGCCGACGAGCACGGCCAAGCCGAGGGCCAGCCCGGTCGGCGGGCGTCGCAGTCGGCTTCCAGGCATGGCCGTACAAGCTAACGGTGGCGATCTCGAGAACGGGGGCACCCCAGGCTGTGCGTCAGCGGAGGTGGATGACGTCGCCGACGTCGATGCGGTGGGTCATCGCGCACGAGTCGACGACCACGAGCCGGCCGTCGGGATCGACGTCGGTCGCCGTGCCGTCGATCACCCCGTCGACCAGGTCGATCCTGACCCGACGGCCGAGGGTGGCGAGCGTTGCGCGGTAGCGGGCGGTGACGTCGGCCGGCAAGCGGTCGAACGCGCCGAGCAGGGCCGAGAGCACGTCGAGGGGATCGAGGTCCGGCCCGAGCCTGGCCGCGCCCGGCGGGCGCCCAGCGCACGTTGAGGCCGAGCCCGACCACCACCGTCGCGGCGCGGCGCTCGGCGAGGATGCCGGCCAGCTTGCGGTCGCCGACGAGCACGTCGTTGGGCCACTTGAGCACCGCGGTCGACGCCGACGGTCTCGCGGCAGGCGTCGACGGCGGCGAGCCCGACCCGTCGAGTGAGCTCGCCGGGATCCCGTGCGACATCGTGGAACAGCAGGCTCACAAGCAGGTTCGTCGCCCGGCGGCGCGTCCCAACGGCGATCGAGGCGGCCGCGCCCGGCGGTCTGATGGTCGGCGACGAGAACGCTGCGGTCCGGCCGCGAGTCGGCGGTGGCGAGCAGGTCGGCGTTCGTGCTGCCGGTCTCGGCGACGTGCTCGACCGTCCAACCCGGCGGCCAGGGCCGGGACGGGATCGCGGAGCCCCCGGTCACGACACCTACATTGGCAGCCGTGCTGCGCAAGATCCTGATCGCCAACCGCGGTGAGATCGCCGTGCGGGTCATCCGGGCGGCCCGCGAGCTGGGCATCTCCACCGTGGCGGTGTACTCCGAGCTCGACCGGGACGCGCTCCACGTGCGCCTGGCCGACGAGGCGTACACGCTCGGCGGGCGGACGCGCGGCGGAGAGCTACCTCAACACCGAGGCCATCCTCACGGTGATCCAGCGCAGCGGCAGCGACGGGGTGCATCCCGGATACGGATTCTTCAGCGAGAACGCCGACTTCGCCCGGGCGATCACCGAACTTGGCGTCGTGTTCATCGGTCCGCCACCGGAGGCGATCGAGGCGATGGGCGACAAGGTGTCGAGCCGCAAGGCGGCGTTGCGGGGCGGAGCGCCGATCGTGCCGGGCACCACGGAGTTCGCCCGGTCCGCCGACGAGATCGTCGCCTTCGGCGAGGAGCAGGGCTGGCCGATCGCGATCAAGGCCGCGTTCGGCGGCGGCGGCCGGGGGATGAAGGTCGTCGACGCCGCCGCCGAGGTGGCCGAGGCGATGGCCGGCGCCCAGCGCGAGGCGAAGAGCTTCTTCGGCCGCGACGAGGTGTACGTCGAGCGCTACCTGACGTGGCCGCGGCACGTCGAGGTCCAGGTGATCGGCGACCACGACGGCAACCTCGTGTGGGTCTCGACCCGCGACTGCTCGGCTCAGCGGCGCCACCAGAAGCTGATCGAGGAGGCGCCCGCGCCGGACCTGCCCGACGGGGTCGAGGACGCGATGGGCGCCGCCGCGGTCGACGCCGCCAAGGCCGTCGGCTACCACAACGCCGGCACCGTCGAGTTCATCTACCAGGACGGCGAGTTCTACTTCCTCGAGATGAACACCCGCCTCCAGGTCGAGCATCCGGTCACCGAGGCGATCACGGGGATCGACCTGGTGGAGTGGCAGATCCGGGTCGCCTCGGGCGAGCCCTTGCCGATGAGCCAGGAGGAGGTGCGCGCCCAGCAGCGGGGTCACGCCATCGAGGTCCGCATCAACGCCGAGGATCCGTCCGGCGGGAAGTTCCTCCCGTCGCCGGGGCGGATCACCAAGCTCACCGCGCCGGACGGGTTCGGCGTGCGCTTCGACACCGGCTATCACGACGGTGACGAGGTCAGCCAGTACTACGACAACCTCATCGGCAAGCTGATCGTGTGGGGGCGCGACCGTCCGACCGCGATCGCCCGCACCATCCGTGCCCTCGACGAGCTCACCGTGGAAGGGGTGGCGACGACCATCCCGGCCGACCTGGCCATCCTGCGCCACGACGACTTCGTCAACGTCGCCCACTCCACCAAGTGGGTCGAGGAGAAGCTCGACCTGTCGGGAGTCGCCGTCGCCGGTCAGCGTGACGCGCTGACGAGAGCGACGAGCAGCCGAACCGCTCGTCCGCCGGCACACCACCGTGGAGGTCAACGGCAAGCGCTTCGAGGTCGACGTGTGGGTGCCGGAGTCGGCCGGCCCGATGGCCGGCTCGCCGCCGGCGGCGGGTGTCAAGCCGCGACGGGCGCGGCGGACGGCCGGTGGTGGCGGGGGCGGCGGTGCGGCCGGCAGCGCCAACGTGACCGTGCCGATGCAGGGCACGATCGTCAAGGTGCTGGTCGAGGTCGGCCAGGAGGTCGAGGTCGGTCAGCCCGTGGTCGTGTTGGAGGCGATGAAGATGGAGAACCAGATCGCCGCCGAGAAGGCCGGCACGATCAAGGAGATCCGCATCGCCCCGGGCGACACCGTCGGCGGCGGCGACGTCGTCGCCGTGATCGAATGAAGCCACGCGTTCTGTCGTTCGGAATCGACCGCATCGGGCCGATAGCAAACGACGGATCACTCGGCGGCTTCGGCCAGCGCCTCCGAAAGTGCTGGGTGCACGAGGATGCTCTCGACGATGTCGGTGACCTTCAGGTTGGCCGTGACGGCCAGGGCGATCACCGAGATCAGCTCGGCGGCGTGACGGCCGACGATCGAGCCACCGAGCACGACACCGGTGGCGGGATCGGAGATGATCTTGACGAACCCGCGGGGATCGTTGTTGATCAGCGCCTTGGCGCTCGCCGAGAACGGCACCTTGGTGACCCGGATCTTGCGCCCCGACGCGAACGCCTCGGCCTCGGCCAGGCCGACGTCGGCGATCTCGGGCTCGGTGAAGATGGCCGACGCCGCCTTGTCGTAGTCGAGATGGCGATGCTCGTGGGCGTGCAACCCCATCAACCGCTCGGCCACCTTGCGGCCCTGCATCGCCGCCACGGATGAGAGCGGCAGCTTGCCGCTCACGTCGCCGGCGGCGTAGATGTGCTTGACGCTGGTGACGCAGTTGTGGTCGATCGGGATGTAGCCGCCGTCGTCGGTCTCGACGCCGGCCGCGTCGAGGCCGAGGTCGTCGCTGTTGGGGACCGAACCGATGGCGAGCACGGCGTGGGTGGAGCGCACCACCCGGCCGTCGTTGCAGCGCACGACGACCCCACCACCGTCGACATCGGCGTCGGGATCCCGCTCGATCGCGGTCGCCCGCGCCCCCATGAGCAGCTCCACCCCGCGGCGCAGGAAGTCCGCCTCGAGCACGGCGGCCACTTCGGGATCCTTGCCCGGCAGCACCTGCTGGCGGGACACGACGAGCGTCACCTTGGCGCCGAACGACGAGAACATGTGGACGAACTCGACGCCGGTGACTCCGGACCCGATGATGGTGACGCTGTCCGGGAACACCTTCGGCGGGTAGCAGTCCCTCGTGGTGAGGATGCGGTCGCCGTCGGGCGTGCACCAGTCGGGGATGCGCGGGCGCGAGCCGGTGGAGATCAGCGCGTGGTCGAACTCGATCACCTCGTCGACGCCGTCGACGCCGGTGACTTGCACGGCGTGGGGGCCGACGAACCGGGCCGCCCCGCTGCACCATGCGCACGCCCTGGCTCTGCAGCAGCTGCACGATGCCGTGCTGGAGGTGGCTCTTGATCCCCTCGATCCGTGACGTGAGCCCTTCGGTGTCGACCTCGGGGATCGTCTCCTCGAGGCCCATCCCGGTCGACCGGCGCAGGAAGCTCATCGCCCCGCCGGTGGCGATCATCGTCTTGGACGGGATGCAGTCCAGGAGATGGGCGGCTCCGCCGACCACGTCGCGCTCGATCATCGTGACCCTGGCGCCCCGCCGGGCGGCGAAGGTGGCCGCCGTGTTGCCGGCCGGCCCACCACCGATGATCACGAAGCGCGTGGTCACGGGTCACAGGCTAGGTGAGCAGGAG
This sequence comes from uncultured Acidimicrobiia bacterium, assembly GCA_963839695.1. Taxonomy (GTDB): domain Bacteria; phylum Actinomycetota; class Acidimicrobiia; order Acidimicrobiales; family Ilumatobacteraceae; genus JALZMG01. The sequence goes on from CAWIVW010000007.1 coordinate 77,984, forward strand.
GTGAGTGACCCGCTGTACGGTGAGCGACCCGTGGACGAGCCGACCGCCGACCCCGCCGAAGCCGACGGTGCGCCGCACGGCGGGAGCGGGCTGGTCGCCGAGCGGGCACGGCGCCAGGGCCTCGTCGACGAGATGCGGCGGGCCGGGGCGCGAGCCCTACCCGTACCGCTTCGACCGCACCCACACCGTGGCCGAGGTGCGCGCCGAGTGGCCCGATCTCGCAGCCGGCACCGAGACCTCGACCGAGGTGGCGGTCGCCGGCCGGGTCGTGCTCAAGCGCGACGCCGGCAAGCTCGTCTTCGCCACCATCGCCGAGCGGGGCGCCGAGCTGCAGCTGTTCATCTCCAAGTCCGAGGTCGGCGACGAGGCCTTCGCCGGCGTCAAGGCCCTCGACCGCGGGGACTGGGTGGGCGCCCACGGCCGGGTGATGACGACTCGCGCCGGGGAGCTCTCGGTGAAGGTCGACCGGCTCGAGCTGCTCGCCAAGTCGATCAGGCCGCTGCCCGACAAGTGGCACGGCCTCCACGACCCCGACACGCGGTTCCGCCAGCGCTACGTCGACCTCGTCGTCAACGCCGACGCCCGGCGGGCGTTCGACGTGCGCCACGAGGTGCTCGCCAGCTTCCGCCGCACGCTGCGCGATCGCGGCTACACCGAGGTGGAGACGCCGATCCTCCACGTCGACGCCGGCGGTGCCCACGCCCGCCCGTTCGTCACCCACCACCACACGCTCGACATGCAGATGTACCTGCGCGTCGCCACCGAGCTGCACCTCAAGCGGCTGATCGTCGGCGGCATGGACCGGGTCTTCGAGATCGGCCGGACGTTCCGCAACGAGGGCCTGTCGCCGCGCCACAACCCCGAGTTCACGATGATGGAGTCCTACGAGGCGTACGCCGACTGGTCCGACGTCGTCGCCCTCACCGAGGACCTCATCCGGACGGCGGCCCGCGACGCCCTCGGCACCACGGTCGTGACGATCCGCGGCGAGACCGTCGACCTCGCCGACGAGTGGCCGCGGCGGCGGATGATCGACCTCGTCAGCGAGGCGATCGGCGAGGAGGTGCACCCGTCCCAGCCCGTCGAGCGGCTGCGGGCGCGGGCCGACTCGCTCGGCGTGCGGTGGGAGGAGGCCTGGGGCTCGGGGAAGCTGATCGAGGAGCTGTTCGGGGCGACGGTCGAGCCGGGGATCGTGGCGCCGGTGTTCGTCACCGGGCACCCCGTCGAGATCTCCCCGCTCGCCCGGGTCGACCGCGACGACCCGTACCTCACCGAGCGCTTCGAGCTGTTCGCCGACTCCGTCGAGCTGGCCAACGGCTACAGCGAGCTCAACGACCCGGTCGAGCAGCGGCTGCGGTTCGAGGAGGAGCAGCGGGCGAAGGAGGCCGGCGACGCCGAGCGGGGCTCGATCGACGAGGACTACCTGCGGGCGCTGGAGTACGGGATGCCGCCGACCGGGCGGGCTCGGCGTCGGCATCGACCGCCTCGTGATGATGCTCGTCCGGCGTGACCACGATCCGCGACGTGATCCTGTTCCCGACGCTCCGCCCGGAGGCCTCACCGTGACCAGGACGGCATGGGGGGCGGGGTTCACCACCGAGGCCGCCGACGGCACGACGCTCGACGCGTGGTACCGCTGGCTCGGCTGGGGCGAGTACGGCGCCGACGCGCCGGAGGAGGTCGACACCGCGCTCGGCGGGGGGTGACCGCGTCGATGCCGTCCGCCGTGTCACGGTGCGGCCGATCCGCATCACGATCGACGTCGACGCCGCGCCGACGTCGGCCGCCGACGTGTTCCTGCGCCTCCATCTGCTCTCCCACCGCCTCGCCGCGCCCCGCTCGATCAACCTCGACGGGGTGTTCGGGCTGCTCGCCACGGTGGCGTGGACCGACATCGGCCCGGTGCTCGCCAGCGAGCTCGACGACGTCCGGCTGGCCGTGCTCGGCGAGGGTCGCCCGCTCGTCGTGCGCAGCCTCGACAAGTTCCCGCCGATGACCGACTACGTGATCCCCGACGGCGTGCGCATCGCCGACCCGGCCCGGGTGCGCCTCGGCGCCCACCTCGCTGCCGGCACGGTGGTGATGCACGAGGGCTACTGCAACTTCAATGCCGGCACGCTCGGGACGGCGATGGTCGAGGGGCGCATCTCCCAAGGGGTGATCGTCGGTGACGCCTCGGACATCGGCGGTGGCGCCTCGATCATGGGCACGCTGTCGGGCGGCGGCACCGAGCAGATCACCGTCGGCGAGCGCTGCCTGCTCGGCGCCAACGCCGGCATCGGCATCAGCCTCGGCGACGACTGCGTCGTCGAGGCCGGGCTCTACGTCACCGCCGGCACGCTCGTGAAGCTCCCCGACGGCGAGGTCGTCAAGGGCAAGGAGCTCTCCGGCGTCAACGGGATGATGTTCATCCGCCACAGCCAGACCGGCGCCGTCGAGGCCCGTCAGCGGACCGGATCGTGGGGCGGCCTGAACGAGGCGCTGCACCGGGGCTGACGGCGGGTACGGTCGGCGGCGATGGCCGCGGACCACGGCGCACCGGTCGAGATCGACGCCGCGGGGCGGAAGGTGTCGATCACCAGCCCGGACAAGGTGATGTTCCCCGAGCGCGGGGAGACCAAGCTCGATCTCGCCTTGTACTACGTCGCCGTCGAGGAGCCGTTGATGCGCACCGTGCGCGGGCGCCCGACGCTGCTGCAGCGCTGGCCCAACGGGGCGACCGGGCAGTCGTTCTTCCAGAAGCGGATCCCCGACTCGGCGCCCGAGTGGCTGCAGACGACGACCGTCTCGACGCCGAACGGGACGACGTCGCGGGCGATCGTCATGGCCGACCTCGCCCACGTGCTGTGGGCCGCCAACCAGAACTGCCTCGGCTTCCACCCGTGGCCGTACCGGGCGGCCACGCCGGAGCAGACCGACGAACTGCGCATCGATCTCGACCCCTCGCCGGGCGTCACGTTCGAGATGGTGCGCGAGGCGGCCGCCGAGGTGCGCACGTTCCTCGGCGAGCACGGGATCACGGCCTACCCCAAGACCACGGGCAACCGGGGGCTCCACGTGTACGTGCGCGTCGAGCCCCGCTGGGACTCGTTCGCCGTGCGCCAGGCCGCGGTGAGCGTGGCCCGGGCGATGGAGGCCCGCCGCCCCGACCTGATCACCGGGGCGTGGTGGAAGGAGGAGCGCGGAGCCCGGGTGTTCGTCGACTTCAACCAGAACGCCCCCCACAAGACGGTCTACGGGGCGTGGTGCGTGCGCGCCCGCCCCGGCGCCCAGGTGTCGGCCCCGTTCCGCTGGGACGAGCTGCCGACCATCCATCCCGACGCGCTCGACGATGGTGACCGTGCCCGCCCGCCTCACCGCCGACGGGGATCCGTGGGCCGCGATCGACGACGTCCCGCAATCGATCGAGCCGCTCATCGAGCGCTACCGCGACGACCTGGCCAAGGGCATCCCCGACGCTCCGTGGCCGCCGGTCTACCCGAAGATGCCCCACGAGGCCCGCCGGGTGAACCCGAGCCGCGCCCGCAAGCGACGACTGATCACGCTCGGGCCTCGCCTACCATCACCGGCCATGTCGACGCAGGATCCGGGCGCGCCCCGGGCGCAACCCGGCCCGCCACCCCCGCCGCCGCCCAACGTCCCTCCGCCGCCGCCGCCGGGCGCCGGCATGGTCGTCGGCGGGCGGGCCGGTCCCCCCGCGCCACCGCCGCAGTGGCCCACCCAGGCGGCGCCACCGCGGCCGAAGGCGCCGACGGCGGCCTGGTTGCTGATCGGCGGGGCGGCGGTGATGGTGCTCGGCTCGTTCCTCACCTGGTTCACGATCGGCGGCGAGGACATCACCGGGTTCAGCGAGCTGGGCGGCGAGGAGCGTGACGGCCCGGCGTTCGTGGTGTTCGCCGTGATCCTCGCCGGCTTCGGGATCACGACGCTGGCGGCGCGCCGGCTGCTGCCGATCGCGATCCTCGCCGTCGTCTTCGCCGTCGTTCGCCCTGATCTTCGCCCTCGTCGACTACGGCGACATCAGCGATCTCGAGGACGTCGGACTGGTCGAGGCCGGACCGGGCGTGCCGATCGTCATCCTCGGCACGCCTGATCGCCCTCGCCGGCGGCATCGTCGCGCTGGCCAAACGCCGCGCGCTAGTGCGCCGCGGGTCCGGACGCGGTGGTCATCGGGCAGCGCGGGTCGAGCGCCATCGTCGCCCAGGTGTCGCGCACCCAGTGATGGGCGGGGTCGTCGCAGAACGCCATCGACCGCTCGGCGCCGGGTCCGGCGAGCACGTTGAGGTAGTACATCGGGTAGCCGGGGGCGGCGACGCACGGGCCGTGGTAGCCGCGTGGGATCAGGAACACGTCGCCGTCGGCCACGCGCACGTTGACGTCGACGGCGCCGTCCGGGGTGTACGTGCGGTGGAAGCCGAACCCGCCCGCACCGGCGATGCGGAAGTAGTAGATCTCCTCGTTGTTGACCGGGCACTCCGGGCTGTCGTCGTGGCGATGAGGCGGGTAGCTCGACCAGTTGCCGTCGGGGGTCAGCAACTCGACGCACATCAGCTTGTCGGCGCCGTCGAACGCCTCCGGCGACATGAAGTTGTTGACCTGTCGGGTCGCCGGCCCGGCGCCGCGCATCTCGATCGCCACCTCCTCGGCCGGCCCGTACGCCGGATCGAATCGGCGGGTGGCGACGGCCGACGGCAGGGCGACCTCCGCCGGCCCGTCGATCGCGGTGAGCCGGACCTCGGCGTCGATGGGCAGGTACGCCCAGTCCGTGACCCGGTCGAAGACCGACGTCCGGCCGTGGAGGTCGAAGCGCCGCGACTCGACCTCGACGCGCACCGACCCGGACGAGCGGGAGCACGGCCATCTCCACGCCGGCTCGTGGCGAACTCGTGGGCGGCGCCGGCGGCGACCGTGCGCACGCGCAGCCCGGTGTAGGTCCACCCGGCGTCCTCCGGCCCGATCGCGACCGCCTCACCCGCGCCGCCGGCGGCCGTGCCGGCGGGCCGGTGCCACGGGTGGGTCGTCACCGGCGTCATCGTCGGGCCGCGGCCCGCTCGACGAGGTCCGGCCGCCCGGCCGACCGCCGCGGCGACGTCGCCGTCGGGCGGGTACAGCAGCGCCCGGCCGACGACCAGCCCGCGGACCGTGGGCTCGGCGAGGCGCCCGCTCCCACGCCGCGAACGTCGCCTCCGGGTCGGGCCCTGGCGCCCCGCCGAGGAGCAGCAGCGGTTGGGTGGTCATCGCCGCCACCGCGGCGATGTCGGCCGTGGCCTGGATCTTCAGCCACGTGTAGGCCGACGAGCCGCCGAGCGCGGCGCACACGCCGACCGCCTTGAGCAGCTGGATCGGGTCGTCGTCCCAGACCGCTGCGCCGCTGGCGTCCTTGGTGTACGGGATCGGCTCGACCATCGCCATCATCCGCCGGTCGCTCAGCGCCTGGACCGCCCGGGCACATCCCTCCAGCGTCGGCACGGTGCCCGGGATCGGACCCGTCGATGCGCAGCAGCATCTTGCCGGCGTCGAGGTTGGCGGCGACGAGGTGGTCGGTGTCGTAGGCCGTGAACCGGTCGTCGAGCTCCCACGCCGCGCCGGCGAGGCCGCCGCGGTTCATCGTGCCGACGGCGACCCGGTCGTCGAGCGCGTCGAGGAGGACGAGGTCCTCGATGATGTCGGCGCTGGCGAGCACGCCGTCGACACGCGGGTGGTCGAGGGCGGTCAGCAGCCGTTCGAGCAGCACGCGCCGGTCCCCCATCGCCCGCGGGTCGGCGCCGACCCCGACCATCCCGCGGGCGGTGTGGTCGGCGGCGACGATGAACAGCATCCCGCCGCGCGTGAGCTCCGCGCGGCGGCGGCGACGCGGCGAGCGCCTTGGCGATCGCCTCCGGCTCGTGCACGCGGACGTCGGTGAGCGCCCGGTACTGCGCGTCCGTCAGGTGACGCGGTGCTCATGGCGGCCAGACGTCCTTCGCCGTCGGAATCGGGCCCTTGCCGGCGCCGATCACGGACTGGTCGAAGTCGAGGCAGGCGCCGGTCATCATTCCCGACTCGTCGGAGAGCAGGAAGCAGATGCCGCGGGCGACCTCGTCCGGCTTGAGCAGCCGGCCGAACGGCTGCTCGGCCTCGGCCCGCGCCAGCCAGTCGTCGCCGGCGCCGTGGTAGCGGCGCTGGATCGGCGTCCTCGGCCGGCGTGTCCATCCACCCCGGGTTGAGCAGGTTGACGCGGATCCGGTCGCGCGCCAGGGCGAAGGCGGCGTTGCGGGTCATCGCATGCAACGCGCTCTTCGACGTGGCGTACGGGAAGAGGAACACCTCGCTCCCGTACGAGGCCACGCTGCCGATGTTGACGATCGACCCGGGCACGCCCTCGCGCTTCATGATCCGCGCCGCGGCCTGCAGCAGCAGCATCGGAGCCCGCACGTTGACGGCCATGAGCCGGTCGATGAGCGCGGCGGTGGTGTCCCAGACGCTGCCCCGGTCGGTCTCGGCGGCGGCGTTGACGAGGCCGTGGACGACGCCGAACCGTTCGTCGACGGCCGCCAGCGCCCGCTCGCCGGCGTCGGGCTCGACGAGATCCACCTGGACGAACAGGGCGTCGGTGCCCGCCCCCTTCAGGTCCCCGACGACCATCTCGCCGCGGCCGGCGTCGCGGCCGACGACGGCGACGCCCGCGGCGCCGCGCGCGGCGGCGAGGCGCGCCGTCGCCTCGCCGAGACCCTGGGTCGCACCGGTCACGACGATGACCTGCCCGTCGAGGCTGCCGGCGACTCCGCCATCGTCACCACCCGACCCGCTGCTCGGCCTTGCCGGCCTCGAGCGCGGCGCGCGCCTGGCGGATGCCCTCGCGCTCGCTGGCCTCCGGTACGCCGACCTCCCAGAACGAGCCGCCCTCGGTCCACTCGTACGCCGACGTCTTGATCGCGATCACCGTCGTGCGGTCGGCGGCGCGCGCCCGGCCGAACGCGTCCTCCAGCTCGCCGATCGTGCTCACCCGCTCGGCGTTGCAGCCCATCGCCGCGGCGTGGGCGGCGAAGTCGACGTCGACCACCTCCTCCACCTTGGCGTCGGCCAGGAGGTTGTTGAACGGCGCCCCTCCCTGGTTGACCTGCAGGCGGTTGATCACGGCGAACCCGCCGTTGTCGCAGACGATCACGATGAGCTTGTGGCCCGACAGCACGGAGCTGTAGAGGTCGCTGTTCATCATCAGGTAGGAGCCGTCGCCGACGAACACGATGACCTCGCGGTCCGGCATCGCCATCTTCGCGCCCCACCCGCCGGAGATCTCGTAGCCCATGCACGAGTAGCCGTACTCGGAGTCGAACGTGTTCACGGCTTTCGCCCGCCAGCCGTTGTTGAGCTCACCCGGGAACCCGCCGGCCGCCGACAGGGCGTAGTCGGTCGGCTCGGCCAGCCGGTCGATGGCCCCGATCACCTGGGCGTACGTCGGTCGCTCGTCGCGCGACGGCGCCGTCGGGCTGGCGATCTTGTCGATGTAGCGGTGGTACTCGGCGGCCTCGGTCGCCGCCCGTTCCGCCCAGCCATCGGGACCGCGCCATCCGCCGAGCCGGGCGGACAGCTCGCCGAGTCCCTCCCGGGCGTCGGCGACGAGCGGCAGGGCGAGGTGCTTGACGGCGTCGAAGGCGGCGGTGTTGAGCCCGACGAACCGCGCCGCCTCGTTGCGGAAGATCGTCCACGAGCCGGTGGTGAAGTCCTGCAGCCGGGTGCCGACGGCGAGCACGACGTCGGCCTCGCCGGCCATGGCGTTGGCCGAGGTGCAGCCGGTGACGCCGACCGGGCCGGCGTTGAGCGGATGGGCGGCGACCAGGGAGGCCTTGCCGGCGACGGTCTCGACGACGGGGATGTTGTGGCGCTCGGCGAACGACCGCAGCTCCTCCTCGGCGAACGAGTAGTGGACGCCGCCTCCGGCGATGATCAACGGCGCCGTCGCCGCCGCCAACGCCTCCACGGCCCGGTCGAGCTGGCGGGCGTCCGGGACGCGGCCGGGGGATCTCGTGCACCGTCGGCTCGAAGAAGCGGGCGGGGTAGTCGTAGGCCTCCGCTTGGACGTCCTGCGGCAGGGCCAGGAACGCCGGCCCGCACGTCGCCGGGTCGAGCATCGTCGCCACCGCGTGCGGCAGCGAGTGCACCACCTGCTCGGGCTTGATGATCCGGTCCCAGTAGCGCGTGACCGGCTTGAACGCGTCGTTCACCGTCACCGACGGGTCGCCGAACGGCTCGACCTGCTGGAGCACCGGGTCGGGGATGCGGCTGGCGAACGTGTCGCCCGACATCAGCAGCACCGGCAACCGGTTGGCGTGGGCGACGGCGGCGGCGGTGACCATGTTCGTCGCCCCGGGCCCGATGGAGCTGGTGGCGACCATGATCTGGCGGCGGCGCTTGGCCTTGGCGAAGGCGACCGCGGCCAGCGCCATCCCCTGCTCGTTCTGCCCCCGCCACGTCGGCATGACGTCCTTCACCGCGTCCAGCGCGGGGCCGAGACACGTCACGTTGCCGTGGCCGAAGATCGCGAACACGCCGGGGAACAGCGGCTGGTCGTCCGCTCCGTCGACGGCGATCCGCTGGGCGGTGAGGTAGCGCACGATCGCCTCGGCGGTCGTGTGGCGCACGGTCTTCATGGCACCTTCTCCTCCTCATCCTTCGCTTCCTCGCCCAGCCGGACGACGTCCTCCCAGTCGGCCGGACGCGCACGAGCGCAGCCACGCGGCCTGGAAGCTGACGTAGTCGAGCGCCTCCTCCAGACCCGGGCTGGTGCCGCTCACCCTTGGCGACCGAGTCCAGGAAGGCGTAGTCCTCGATCGTGATCACGTCCTCGAAGCCGATGCTGTTGGCGTCGCCGGGCACGAAGTGGCCGTGGTACGGGTAGCGGTCGCCGCCGTACACCGTGGTGTACCCACGGGGCGCCCGGCCATCCTCGTCCACGAGGCACACCTGCAGCTCGTTGAGCTTCTCCAGGTTCCACCCGATCGCGCCCTTCGGTGCCGTAGACGTCGAACGCCATCTGGCTCTCCGGGCCGATCATCGAACGGGAGCACTCGAACGTGCCTCTGGCCCCGCCGGCGAACACGACCAGCGCCCCGGCGTAGTCCTCGTTGGTCACCTCACCCATCGGGTCCTCCGGCCGGCCGCGGGCGTAGTGGGCGCCGAAGCCGACGGTCTGGGGCACGGGCCGTTGACGGATGAACGTCTCGTTGGTGCCGAACACCTTGGTGATCGGCCCGACGAGCATGGTGGCGAGGTCGACGACGTGGCTGAGGATGTCGCTGGACACGCCGTAGCCGGCCTCGTGCTGCAGGAACCGCCACGACAGCAACCCGAGCGGATCGTTGCCGTACATCGTGAAGAAGCGCCCGCGGTAGTTGGTGATCTCGCCCAGCCGACCGGCCGCGATGAGGTCGCGGGCGTGGAGCACGAGGGGGACCCAGCGGTAGTTGTACCCGACCCCGGAGATCACGCCCGCCCGCCGCACCGCGGCCGCGACGCGCAGCGTCGCCTCGGGGGTACCGCCGACCGGCTTCTCGCAGAACACGTGCTTGCCTGCCTCGGCGGCGGCGACGCACAGCTCGCTCGTGGAGCATGTTCGGGGCGGCGACCACGACGACGTCGACGTCGGGGTGCTCGACGACGGCCCGCCAGTCCGCGGTTGCCTCGGCGAAGCCGAACCCACGCGTCGCCTCGTCGCGGCGGGCGGGGACGCTGTCGGCACAGCTGACGAGCACGGGTTCGAACGCCCGCTCGGGGAACAGCGTCGGGATGCGCAGGAACGACCGGCTGTGCGCCTGACCCATCCAGCCGAAGCCGATCACGCCGATGCCGATCCGCGGGCTCACCGACCCCGCTCCTGCAGGACCTCGGGGTTGACGACGTGCGGCGGCGTGCGCCCCTCGAGCACGGCGACGGCGTTGTCGATGGCGTGCTCGTACAGCCGCAGCTTGCCGGCGTCGGTGGCCGAGGCGATGTGGGGGGTGACGAGCACGTCGTCGCGGTGGAGCAGGGGATGGTCGGCCGGCAGCGGCTCGGGGTCGGTCACGTCGAGCGCCGCCGCTCCGACCTGGCCGCTGTCGAGGGCGGCGAGCAGGGCGTCCTGGTCGACGAGGCCGCCGCGGGCGGCGTTGACGAAGACGACGCCCGGGCGCATCGCGGCGAACGCGGCGGCGTCGAAGAGACGCCGGGTGTCGTCGGTGAGCGGGGCGTGGACCGAGATCACGTCGGCCCGCCGGAGGAGCTCGGCGAGCGGGACCAGCTCGACGTCCGCCGGCGTCGCCGTCGAGAGTAGGGGTCGCACGCCACGACGTCCATGTCCAGCGCCGCCAGCGGCGCGTCCGACGCGCCGGGCGATCCGCCCGTACCCGACGAGCCCGAGCGTGCGCCCGGCGAGCTCGATGGCGTCGTTGGCGACGAAGTAGTCGCCGGTCCCGGCGCGGAGGCGGAGCTGGTTGGGCACGAGGCGCTTGGCCGCGGCGAGGATCAGGGCGACGGTGTGCTCGGCCGTCGAGACGGTCGGCGCGTCGGCGGCGATGCAGACGACGATGCCGCGGGCCGTGGCGGCGGCGACGTCGACGCTGTCGTAGCCGATCCCCGACCGCGACAGCACGCGGGCGCGGGGCATCAGGTCGAACCGCTGCCCGTCCCAGCGCGTGACACCGCGGCGATGATCCCGACCGCCGACGGCGACCGCCTCCGACGCCTCGGGTCCGCACAGCGCGCACCGCGTCGGCGAGCAGTGCGATCGACCGTCGTCGGGTGGCTCGCGGTCGACGTAGAGGAATGGCAGAACGGCGTCACCCATGGCTCACCCCCGCGGCCGAGCACGTCTTCGATCTCGTCGAGGGTCGGCATGTCGTCGGCGCACATCAGCCGGCCGGCGACGATCGCCCCCGCCGCGTTGCCGTAGCGGGCGCACTCGACGAGATCCCACCCGGAGAGCAGGCCGTGGCACAGCGCCCCGCCGAAGGCGTCGCCGGCGCCGAGCCCGCAGACGACCTCGACGGGGTACGGCGGCACCCGCTCACGCACACCGTCGGCGGTGGCGACGAGCACGCCGTCGGCGCCGAGCTTGACGATCGCCGCCCGCAGACCGCGGGCGAGCAGTCGCGTCGGCGGCCGCGTCCGGATCGGCGGTGCCGACGGCGACCTCGCACTCGGCGCGGTTGCCGATCGCGATCGTCGCCTGGTCCAGCGCGCCGCCCGACCTCGCGTGTCGCGCTCGCCGCGGCTGTCCCACATCTGCGGCCGCCAGTCGAGGTCGACGACCGTCTCGGCGCGGCCCGCTCGGGCGGCGAGCAGCTGGTGGACGGTCGAACGGCTCGGCTCGGCGGAGAGCGCACCGAGCGAGACCCACAGCACCGGCACCGCCCGGACGGTGTCGGCGTCGACGTCGTCGGCTGCGAGGTTCAGGTCGGGCGCCTTCGGCTCGCGGTAGAAGATGATCCGCGGGTCGTCGGGAGGGTCGAGCTCGGCGAAGGCGAGCGGCGTGCGCAGCGTCGGGTCGGTGCCGACGAAGCGGGTGTCGACGCCGAACGTGTCGGCGAGCGCCCAGCGCACGTACTCGCCGAACGGATCGTCGCCGACCTTCGTCAGCACCGCCGCCCGGTGGCCGAGGCGGGCCGCGGCGACGGCCACGTTCGTCGCCGTGCCGCCGACCGACTTGCGGAACGTCGTCACCTGCCTGATCGGGACTCCGAGCTGCTCGGCGTAGAGGTCGACGCTGACCCGCCCGACCGTCAGCAGCTCGAGGTCCATCACCGTCGCACAGTCGCCAGCTCGTGTTGCAGCTCGCGCAGCTCGGCGCCGCCCGCCATCAGCCCGGTGAGGGCGTCCTGGTCGATCTCCTCCTTGGCGAAGTTGCCGAGCGACTGGCCGCGGTTGAGGATCAGGAAGCGGTCGCCGACCGGCCACGCGTGGTGCGGGTTGTGGGTGATGAAGATCACGCCGAGGTTGCGCCGGGCGGCCTCGACGATGTAGCGCAGCACGACGCCGGACTGCTTGACGCCCAGCGCCGACGTCGGCTCGTCGAGGATCAGCACCCGGGCGCCGCGGTAGGCGGCCCGGGCGATCGCCACCGACTGGCGCTCGCCGCCGGACAGCGTGCCGACCGCCTGCTCGGTGTCGCGGATGTCGATGCCCATCTTGAGCAGCTCTTCCTTGGCGATCCGCTTCGCCTTCGGGATGTCGATCGACTGGAACGGGCCGAACCCTCGCCGCGGCTCGTCGCCGAGCCAGAAGTTGCGCCACACCGACATCAGCGGCACCACCGCGAGGTCCTGGTACACGGTGGCGATGCCGCGGTCGAGGGCCTCGCGCGGCGACGCGAACGTGACCAGCTCGCCGTCGAGGAGCACGTTGCCGTCGCTCGGCGCGTGCACACCGGACAGGATCTTGATGAACGACGACTTGCCGGCGCCGTTGTCGCCGAGCACGCACGTGACCTGACCGGCCCGCACGGTCGTGGTGATCCCCTGGAGGGCGATGACGTTGCCGTAGTACTTGCAGAGGTTGCGGACCTCGAGCACCGGCGGGCCGCCGTCGCCCCCGGCCGGGTCTGTCCTCCGGCGTGCTCGGCGTCGGCACGTCGACGCTTCGTTCGTTCAGATCACTCACGCGGTGCTCCTCGCGCTACGGGTGAGCTGGCCAGCTCCGCCCGCCGGCGGACGTAGTTGTTGCCGGCGACGGCGAGCAGCAGGATCACGCCGAGGAACAGGAATCGCCAGTTCGTGTTCCAGCCGGCGAAGGGGATGCCCTGCGTCGACATCGACATGATGAGCGAGCCGATCGCGCCGCCGGCCGCCGAGCCGTACCCGCCGGTGAGCAGGTTGCCGCCGACGACGGCGGCGATGATGAACTCGAACTCCTCGCCGTCGCCGACGTTCGCCTGCACCGAGTTGAGGCGGAAGGCGATCAGCATGCCGACGAGCCACGCCGCCCCCGAGACGAGCATGAACAGCGTCGTCTTGGTGCGGGCGGCGGGGACGCCCTCGACGCGGGCGGCCTCCTTGTTGCCGCCGACGGCGAAGATCCAGTTGCCGAACCGGGCCCGCATCAGCAGCCAGGTCGCGAACACGGTGAAGAGGAGGAACCAGAGGATCGAGATCCGGTAGCGGGTCACGCCCTGAGCCGCCTCGGCCTCGGCCGTGGTCATGTAGAGCATCATCACCGCCGTCGCCGCACCGAGCAGCAGGATGCCCGTGATCGCGGCGCGCTAGCCGAGCTTGTCGGCCGCCGGATCCGGTCCGGTGCGGGCGGCGAAGAGGTAGCCGAGCAGTGCCGAGCACGCCAGGGCCAGCGCGATCAGGAGCATCACGGTGAACAGCTGGGTGCGGAACTTCTCCGACGTCGACTCGGAGCGGATGAAGAACGCGAGGCCGACGACGACGACCGCCGTCAGCGAGCTCGAGCGCCAACCCGGCCGAGGCCGAGTAGGCGGCGGCCCGGGAGCTGGCGACGACCATGAGGATGCAGTCCGGCCACGGCGAGCCCGACGAACAGCACCGCCCGCACGCCCTGGCGCGTCATCAGGAACCCCACCGCTGGGATCGCCGCGATCGCGACTCCGGCGAGCGGCGACCACACCGGCACCTTGCCGGCGGCGACGAGCACGGCGAGCACCCCGGCGACTGCCGATGCCGATCGTGAACAGGCTGCGGGCGAAGCCGTCGGACACGAGCATCCCGACGGCGTTCTGCGAGTCCGGGTTGAACATCGCGGCGAGGACGACGCCGGCCGCCACGAGCGACGAGCCCGATCCCGACGAACGTGGTCTCCTTGCTCTCGAGCTGGACCGGGCCGCGCCGGCCGATCGGCGGGAACCGCCATGCTCCCCAGCCGAGCACGGCGACGAGCACGCCCGACCCCGACGAGCGCCCCGTTGACCACGTTCTTCGAGACGCCGTCGCTGTTGAGCAGCCCGTAGAACCCGGCGAAGGCCACGACGGCGCCGACGGCGAACCCGATCAGGCCCTTGGGGTTGCGCGGTTCGCGCACGGCGGTAGCTCATCTCGAGGACACCGGCGGCGATGAGCGCGACGCCGGCGATGACGAGGATCGTCCAGACGACGTCGCGGTCGTTCCAGATGTGGTCGTTGCGGATCCACGAGGCGGCGAAGACCTTGCGCCAGAAGCCGTAGCCCGCAGCCTCGTTGAGCCCCTCGACCACCACCTGACCGGAGAACAGCTTCGAGAACCCGAGCTTGGCGCCGATCAGCACGAAGAACGTCCCGAGGGTGACGATGAAGCTCGGCAGCCTGGTCTTCTCGACGACCGTTCCGTTGAACCAGCCGATCATCAACGCGAACGCCAGCGAGAGCGGCACCGCGAGGTGCAGCGTCAGCCCCGCCCCGCCGAGCTCGCCGACCTCCTTCGAGAACATGATCACGAGCATCGCCGTCGCCCCGGTCATCGCCCCCGACGAGAGGTCGAACTCGCCGCCGATCATCAGCAGCGACACGGCGACGGCCATGATCCCCAACCCGGCGGCCACATCGAGGTAGCTCGCCGTCCCGGCCGCCGTCCCGAAGACGCCGCCGACGGCCCAGAAGAACAGCCATACCGCGGTCGTCCCGACGAGGGCGCCGATCTCCGGGCGCATCAGCACCCGCTGGATCGGCCCGCGGAACGCCAACCGCTCGTCGGCGGCCGCGGCTCCTGCCGGCCTCGCGACGGCCTGCACGTCTGTCACCGTGGCCATCGCGTCCTCCACGGATCGAGCGGACCGGAGGGCTGGTCGGCCCCCCGGTCCGCTGCTGTCATGACTGAGTACCGGTCAGCGAGTCCCGGCTTCCACCAGCGTCGGAGACACCTTCGACGTTCTCGGCGTCGACGAAGCCCGGGCCGGTGAGGATCGGCAGACCACCGCCGGCCGTGTTGAGGTTGGTCGCCTGCAGGTACATCAGCACGACCGGCAGGTAGCCCTGGAGGTACTGCTGCTGGTCGACGGTGAACGCCACCGTGCCGTCGCTGATCGCGGGGAGCAGGTCCGGCGAGATGTCGAACCCGGCGATCTGCAACTCACGCCCGGCGGACTCCGCCGCGGCGATCGCCCGCAGCGGCAGGTTCGGACCGGTGCCCATGAACGGCGTCGACCTCGGGGTTGGCGTGCAGGAGCGCCGAGATCTGGTTCTCCTGCTCGGTCGGGTCGGCGTCGAGCCCGACGAACTCGGAGATGACCTCGCCCTCGAACGTGTCGGCGAGACCTTCGCAGCGCTCCTCGAGGGCGACGTTGGTCTGCTCCTGGCGGCCGCAGAGGATCGTCGTCACGCCGAGCTCGTTGAACCGCTCGCCCGCGCCCTGGCCGGCGACGATCTCGTCCTGGCCGACGTGGGTGACCGCGCCGAGCTCCTTCCAGTTGTTGAGGCCGGAGTTGAGCGTGTAGAGCGGGATCCCGGCGTCGACGACGGCCTGGGCCGCCGCGCTGACGCCCTCCGGGTCGGCGAGCGAGATCGCGATCCCGTCGGAGCCCTCGGCGATGGCCGCCTCGATCGCCTGCGACTGCGCCTCGGCGTCATTGGTCGAGCCGAAGTACGTCACCTCGACGCCGTAGTCGGCGGCAGCCTGCTCGGTGGCCTTCTGCACGACCGACCAGAACACGCCGTCGTCACCGTGGGTGATGACGTGGAAGTGCAGGTCCTCGCCCTGCGACACGTCGACGGTGTCGCCCGGTGTCGTCGTGCCGCCGGTGCCGGCGGTCGTGCCCTCGGTGCCGCCGGTGGTGGTGCCCGGTGTCGCCGGAGGTGGTGTCCGCACCGCCGGCGGTCGTTGCGGCACCGCCGGTGTCCGCGGCGGTGTCCTCCGCGGAGTCGTCGTCGTCACCTGTGCAGGCGGCGGCGACGAGCGTCACGACGGCCAGCGCCGACGCTGCATAACGGAATTTCTTCCTCATGATCCCCCTCTTTAACTCTTGGTGGTGGGTGAAGTCCCGGCCGCGGCCGAGCCAGCCCCGGCGCGCAACGTAGCGCCCAGTGACGACTCGACCGACCGGAGGTACGTGACGCTCTTGGCGACGTCTCGTACCGGACCATCACCGGCAGGGGGTTCTCCGGCGGTGATGGCCACATCCTGTTCGAGCACGTACCGGCCGTCGTAGCCGTTGTGCTCGAGCGTGGTGACGACATCGGCGATCGGCACGTCGCCGTCGCCGAGGGGCGCGAACAGGCCGTTCTGCACGGCCTCCATGAGGCCCAGCTCGCCCGCGTTGAGCCGGTCGGCGACAGCCGTCCGGACGTCCTTGAGATGCACCAGACCGACGCGGGACGAGGCCCGCTCGGCGATGTCGAGCGGGTCGGCGCCACCGATGGTGACGTGCCCGGTGTCGAGGCAGATCGAGACCGGCGACTCCTCGAGGACCCGTTCGAGCTCGTCGCTCGTCTCGACGAGCGTGTTCACGTGCGGATGGACGACGTGCCGCAGGTGGTGGGCGTTCGTGATGCGCCTCGATCTCGTCGAGCACGGCGAAGAGGTGCTTCCAGTGCGCGTCCGTCAACGGCTCCCGGCGCCAGTCGGCCGGATCGGTGACGACCGCGGTGACGAAGTTCTCGGCGTCCACCGCCGACAGCAGCTCCGCCATCGCCTCGCGCGTCGGCGAGGGTCTCCTGCCGGCGCTCCGGCCTCGTGGCACACGAGCGGGACGAAGGCGCCGACGACGCTCAGCTCGTGGGCGTCGAGCTTCGCCCGCAACGCGTCGGGCTCGGTCGGCAGCCAACCGATCGCGCCGAGCTCGGTCGCCCGCAGACCGAGCTCGTGCATCTCCCGCAGCACTCGATCGACGTCGAGCTGGAGTCCCCAGCCCGGGACCTCGCAGACACCCCACGAGATCGGCGCGCCGGCGATCCGATCGGTCAGGGCCGGGCGGGCCCGGGCGGTCGTCCACGTTCCCCCCAGCTGCTCCACGCAGGATGCTGTTGGAGCGCTCTAACTCTTATGCGGGCATCGAACTCGCTGTCAAGGGTCCGCTCGAGGCTCGCGATGATGCGGCCGGCGACGATTCTGACCGGGTGCGTGCCGAGCGGCAGCTTGGCCGGCTTGCGCAACGCCTCGCCGGTGAAGACGTCGAAGCGCCCGTTGTGCTTCGGGCACTCGATGCACCCGCCGAGGAGCAGGCCGTCGGCGAGTGGCGCTCTGGCGTGCGTGCACAGCCCGTCGACGAGGGCGTACGTCCCGCCGCTCGGGCGGCACAGGACGTACGGGGCCCCGGCGATGTCGATGCCGCGGAGCTGTCCCGGTGCGAGGAGGTCGGCGGGGCCGAGGTCGACGTGGGACCCGGGCTGCTCGAAGCCGACCTTCTCGGCGAAGATCGGCTCGTTGGACACCAGCGCCGGCGCGGCGATCGGCGGAAGCTCGGGCAACGGAAGCTCCCACTCCGGGTCCTTCCGCTGGTGCCGTAGCGCGGTGACGATCTCGCGGTAGGCCTCGGCCATCGAGCGCCTTCGCCGGCGGGAGGTAGTCCTTCACCTCGGCGTGGAGCTCCGGGAGGGCGTGGTACGGCACGCCGGGGAACAAGTGGTGCTCCAGGTGGTAGTTCATGTTCAGGTACAGGAACCGGGAGATCGGGTTCATGTGCACGGTGCGGGTGTTCAACCGGTGGTCGAGCACGTCCTCCCGAGGCCGGCGTGCTGGGTGGTGGCGAAGATCCACAACAGCCAGACGCCGTAGAACGACGGAAGCACGAGGAACAGGGCGGGGACGATGCTCCACGTCGCGACGCACCACACGACGACGGCGAGATACGATGGCCACGAACGCCCTCGCCTCCCGGACGAGCGCGGCGGATCTCGTCCGGCGGCACGAAGTCGCGGGTCTCGTCGTCGATCTGGCCTGCCGCGTGGCGGACCGTGCGCCAGATCAGCTTCGGGCCGTTGACCAGCCACAGCAGGTTCAGGACGACCATGCGGAGGCGGAACGGTCGCATGAAGAGGATCTCGGGATCCCGCCCGACGATGAGGGTGTCGGAGTGGTGCCGGAAGTGCGACCAGCGCCAGAGGGTGGGCTCGCGCAGCATCATGAACGACGCGAGGTAGTACACGATGTCGTTCGCCGCTGCGGCTGCGGAAGGCGGTTCCGTGCCCGCACTCGTGCCACCGGGCGTCGGCGGAGCTGCCGTACAACGCCCCGTAGACGGCGAAGGCCGGGATCGCCCACCACGTGCCGAGGCTCATGAAGGCGAGCACGCCGGCGACGACCAGGAGCGCCAGCCACAGCACGACGTCCCGCGCGGCGCGGCCGATTCGAGCGGGCCATGAGCTGTTGCAGCCGCGTCGGAGTCGACCGGCGGGCTGTACCACGGGGCGTCGGCGAGACCGGCCTCGAACGCCTGCCGGGCTTCGGGCCCGGTGAGGCGATAGTCGCGTTCCAAGGTCGCTTCCGTCACTGGACCCCTTGAGCTGCCCCTCCGACCGCGCATTGCGTTGGAGCGCTCTAACTCTTATGCTCACGGCGGTTGCTGTCAAGGCTGTCGGCAGCAGGCAGTGCGCTGGTCGGTCGGACCTTGGGGAAGAACGCGTGTCCCAGCCCACCATGGAGGATGTCGCCCGTCTCGCCGGTGTGTCCCGCGCCCTGGTGAGTCTCGTCATCAGGGAGTCGCCGAAGGTCAGCGAGCGTTCGCGCCGTGACGTGCTCGCCGCCGCCGAGCAGCTCGGCTACCGCCCGAACCTGCTCGCCCGCAACCTCGCCAGCCGGCGGACGATGACGATCGGCGTCCTGCTCAACGACCTCCACAACCCGTTCTTCGCCGACATCGCGGACGGCATCCTCGAGGAGGCCGACCGGACCGACTACCGCGTCCTGTTCAGCACCGGCCGGCGCCGTCCCGCCGACGAGGCTCAGGCGGTCGAGGCGTTCCTCGAGCTGCGCGTCGACGGCATCATCCTCGTGAGCCCGCACATCCCGGCGAGCCGGATCGAGGCCACCGCCGACGAGGTGCCGCTCGTCGTCGTATGTCGGGCCCTGCGGTCGCACGTCGTCGACACCGTCAGCAACGACGAGCGGGTCGGAGCGGACCTGGCCGTCGAACACCTCGTCGGCCTCGGCCACGAGCGGATCGTCCACATCGACGGCGGGAGCGGCGCCGGAGGTCCGCCGCGCCGTGCCGGCTATCGCCGGGCGATGCGCCGCCAGGGTCTCGCCGAGCGGGCCCGCGTCGTCCACGGCGACTTCACCGAGCTGTCCGGCGCCCGCGCCGTCTCGGAACTGCTCGGCGACGGCGACCTACCCACCGCGATCTTCGCCGCCAACGACCTCAGTGCGGTCGGCGCGCTCGACCGTCTGGACGAGGCCGGGCTGCGGGTCCCCGAGGACGTCTCGCTCATCGGCTACGACAACACCGGGCTGGCGGCGATGCACCACACGTCGTTGACGACCATCGACCAGCCGCGGGCGGCGATGGGGCGGCTGGCCGTCGTATCGTTGCTCGAACGGATCGGGCGTTCGCGGACCACGGTCGTGAACCACGCCGTCCTGCCGTCACTGGTGGTGCGCAGCTCCACCGCCCCACCCGCAATGAGGATGGACCGCGCATGACCGATGCGAGCGAGCGCCAGCGAGCGAGCGGTCAGGAACTGCGCAGGCGGCATGCGGTGTGGCCGGGGAACGCATGAAAGGACCGAGAATGCTCGAAGTCGACGTCGACCACCTCGAGGCGCAGCTCCCGGTGCTGCTCGACGAGCTGCTGACCGGCGGCGGGGCGCTCGTCATCCGGCGAGGCGTTCCCTCCGGCGGACATCGCCGAGGCGCGCCGGCTGATCACGCACTACTCGTCCACCGAGGACGACAAGGTCACCCACTTCCACGGCGCCCACGAGGACGAGGTCCATCTGCAGCGACGGGTGTGGAACCTGCTCGACAAGGGCGAGGTCTTCGAGCGGATGGTCCAGCACCCGGTGGTGATGCGCATCGTCGGCGCGTTCCTCGGCGACGCCTTCATCATGGGCTCGGTCGCCGCCAACCGGATCCTGCCCGGCGGCCCGGGGCAGGAACCGCACATCGACTACCCGTACTGGGATCTGTACCAGCACGGCAGCTTCCCGATCGGGATCAACTCGAGCTTCCCGCTCAACGCCCAGGCGACGGTGCTCCTCGACGACTTCACCGCCGAGAACGGGGCGACCGCCTACTGGCCGGGCTCGCAGAAGACGCTCGCCTACCCCGACGACGAGGATGGCATTCCACGCCAACGCCGCTCGCCAGACCGGCCGCGCCGGCGACTGCGTCGTGTTCAACGGGATGGTCTGGCACTGCGCGATGCCGAACCACTCCGACGCCGACCGCACCGCCGTGCTCGTCGAGTACCTCGCCAAGTTCGTCACCCCGCTCGAGGACCAGAAGCGGGGTGTGCGCCAGGAGGTGGTCGACCGGGCGTCGCCGATGCTCCGCCAGCTGATGGGGCTCGACTACCCGTACCCGACGCTCCTCGACGAGGTGGAGGCGGGTGTGGCCTACGGCCGGCACGCCCAGACTTGACGCGGCGCGTCCTCGGCGTCGCCGGCCTCGCCGCCGTCATGGTGCTGGCCGGGTGCGGGACGGAGGACGAACGGGGTGAGCCCGCCGAGGCGGTCGTCGCTGATCGGCGCGACCGGCTGCCGGAGGACGTCGACGCGAGCCGTCGGTGTCGTGGTCGCCGACGACCTCCTGGCGACGGTCGCCCACGCCGTGGCCGGTGAGTCCGAGATCGACGTCACGACCACGGACGGTCGCGAGCTGCGTGGAGTGGTGGCGGCGATCGACACCGGCCTCGACGCCGCCATCATCCGCGTCGACGGGCTCGACGTCGTCCCGCTCCCTCGCGACGAGTACGACGGTGACGACGAGGTGACCCTGTGGACGGCGGACGACGGCGTGGCCCGCTCGGAGCCGGTCGAGATCCGCCGCCGCGCGACGGTCCGCACAACCGACATCTACCGTGACGGCGAGCACCTCCGCCCCGGCCTCGAGTTGCGCGCCGACGTCGAGGCCGGCGAGTCCGGCGGCGGCCTCGTCGGCGCCGACGGCGACCTGCTCGGACTGGTCTGGGCGACGAGCCGCGAGCGGGACGACCGGGCGTGGGCGATGCCGATCGAGGCCCTCGATCCGCTGCTCGCCGCGGCCGCGGCCGACAACCCGGCACCGGCGGTTCGCTGCGCTCGATGACTCAGCCGCGCGCCACGGCGAATTCGCGCTCGACGCGGGCCAGCGACGATGATCGTCCGACGCGCCCGCGACCGGAGGGACCCCATGAGCACCGCTTCGCCGACTCCCGACACGATCGTCCTCGTCCACGGGTTCTGGGTGACGCCGCGGAGCTGGGAGCAGTGGATCAGCCACTACGAAGCCCGCGGCTATCGCGTGCTCGCCCCGCGTACCCGGGTTTCGAGGTGGAGGTCGAGGCGCTCAACGCCGACCCGACCCCGATCGAGCAGGTCACCGTCCCGGAGATCATCGGCCATCTGGAGAAGGTCGTCGGCGAGCTGGACGCGCCGCCGATCATCGATGGGCCACTCGGCGGGCGGTGAGGGCTGGGAGGAGGTCGCCGACTTCGCCCTCGACTGGGCGGTCGCGCACGCCGCGACGTGAGCACGATCCGCCTCACCCATATCGGTGGGCCGACCGTTCTCATCGAGGTGAACGGATGGCGGCTGTTGACCGACCCGACCTTCGACGCACCCGGCCGTACGTACCGCTTCGGATGGGGCACGTCGTCGCGCAAGGTCACCGGACCGGCGATGGCGGCCGCCGAGCTCGGACCGATCGACGCCGTGCTGCTCACCCACGATCATCACGCCGACAACCTCGACGACTCCGGGCGCGCTCTGCTTCCCGCGGTGCCCGTCGTCGTCACCACCGCCACTGGTGCACGCCGCCTCGAGGTGGACGCGCGCGGGCTCGAACCGTGGGCGACCACCCAGCTGACGGCGCCCGAGCGCCCGGCGATCGAGATCACGGCCACGCCGTGTCGCCACGGTCCGCCCCTGAGCCGGCCCATCACCGGCGACGTGATCGGCTTCGCCCTGCGCTGGGACGGGCAGGAGCACGGTGCGGTGTGGATATCGGGCGACACGGTGATGTACGACGAGGTGCGCAGCGTCGCCGACCGCGTTCAGGTCGGTGTGGCGATCCTGCACGTCGGCGGCGTCCGGTTCCCGGTGACGGGACCCGTGCGCTACACGATGACGGCCCGGGACGCCGTCGACCTCTGCGCCCTCCTTCGCCCCCGGGTCGCGATCCCGGTGCACTACGAGGGCTGGAGCCACTTCCGGGAGGGTCGCCAGGCGATCGAGGACGTGCTCGACGGCACCCGTGCCGACCTACGCGACCGCTTCCAACTGCTCCCGATCGGCACGGCGCGCGAGCTCGTCGCCTGATCCGTCGGTCAACGCCGAGACGGATTCAGCGGCCGGCGCGGTAGGCGTCGCGCAGCTGGCGCATCCCGATCAGCTCGACCGACTCGTCGCTGAGCCCGTCGACCCACGCGCCGAACCGCCGTCGCCGAACAGCTCGTACTCGGCGGTGCGGATGTGGGCCGATGCCGGCTCGATGGCCTCGATATCTCCCGGTGCGTTCGGGTGGAGGGCGAGGAACGACAGCCCGGCGGGGAGACCGGAGAACAGGTCGCGGTACACCGGCTCTGGCGGCTCGGAGGCTCGCGATCCCACGGTGTCTCGCCGACGGCGTCGAACAGCGGCAGCCCGTGCTCCGCCGCGGCGGACGCGTATGCCGCGTAGTCCGCCTCGCTGACCCCGACGAGATGCGGTACCGACGGCCCGTAGGCGTGAAGCGTGCGGGTGAGGAGAATCGGCAGCCGGTACTCGACGCCGAGGGCGAGGTAGGCGGCGCAGAACTCCGGTGCCAGCGCCGTCCCCATGTGGGCATCGAGATGGGTGACGTCGATCCCGGCGGCGAGGGCGCGCTCGAGCTGCGCCCGCAGCTCGCTCGCCACCGCCGCCGGATCGGCGTGGCGGCGGACGGAGGCCACGTCGCGCCATAGGTAGCCGTCGCCGTCGGTGAGGCCGGCGCCCGTCGCCGGGCCCGAGATCGGCCCCCAGCGGTAGTGGTCCTTCTCGGCTGTGAGGGTGAGGTGGACGCCCAGATCGAGTGCCGGGTCGGCGGCCGCGGCGGCGATCTCGGGAAACCACGGGCAGGGCACCATCACCGACCCGCTGGTGATGATCCCGCGCCGGGACAGTTCGAGGAACGCCACGTTCGCCCCGTGGCACATCCCGACGTCGTCCTGGTGCACGACCACCTGGCGCGTCATCGCGGCACCCCCGCGCCGATCTCGACGGCGCGTCCCGTGCGCGCCGCCTCGATCACCGCCTGACCGATGCGGGTCGCCCGCCCGCTCGCCTCGGCGCCGGGGATCTCGGTCGGCTGCCCCGCGCACCGCCGCGGCGAACGCCCGCGCCTGCCCGGCGACGCCCGCCGCCATCACGTCGTCGACCTCCGAATCAGGGAGCACCCGCATCCCCGAGCGGGTGCCGATCCGGGTCCGCCCCGACGGCAGGGCGTCGATCAGCAGGGCGCCGTCCGAGCCGAGGATCTCGGTGCGGATGTCGTCGCCGAACCTGGCGTTGCGCGAGAGATCGACCGTGGCCACCGCCCCGCCGTCGAGCTCGAGCACGGCGACGAGGTTGTCCACGTCGCCAGCTTCGCGGACGCCGCCGTCGACGATCGGCAACGTCCACGCCGACACCCGCCTGATCGAGCGTCCGGTCAGCCACTCGGCGAGGTCGTACTCGTGCACGCCGCAGTCGACGGCCAGCCCGCCGCTCACCGCGGGGTCGCAGAACGCTGGCGGGGGCGGGTCGCCGTCCCACTGCGCCAGCCGGAGCAGGAGGGGCGCCCCGATCTCGTTCCGCGTCGAGGTACTGCTTGGCCGTGCGCCACGGCGGCGAGAAGCGCCGCCAGAACCCGGTCTGCAGCACGCGGCCGTGCTCGGCGGCGGTGACGCCGAGACGGTCGCCTCGCGCCGCGTCGAGCGACAGCGGCTTCTCGCACAGCACGTGCAGCCCGGTCTGCGAGGGCCGCCTCGACGACGTCGGGGTGGGTCAGCGTGGGCGTCGCCACGATGCACGCCTCCAACCCCGGATGGGCGAGCGCGTCACCGACGTTCGCGTACCGAGCTGCCGCCGGTCGAAGCGTCGCGGCCGCGTCCATCGCGTCCGCCGACGGCTCGGCGAGGGCGACGACGTCGACCTCGGTGACACCGTCCAGCGCCGACAAGTGGAAGCCGACCCATCCGGCCGAGGCCGATGAGCGCGATCGGCAGCGGCGGCGGGGTGGACACAGGCGGGGCAGCCTACGCGTGCGAGGCTGGATCGATGACGGTGAACGAAGCTCCGTTGTGCGTCGGAGTGCTCGGCGTCGGCCGCATCGGGAGGATGCACGCCCGGCTGCTCGCCCATCAGGTGCCGGGCGGCGAAGCTCGGGATGGTCTACGACATCGACGCCGACCTGGCCAAGCTCGTGGCGGGCGAGCTCGACGTTCCCGCGGCGGCGACGGCGGCGGAACTGCTCGGCGCACCCGAGCTCGACGCGGTCGCGATCTGCACGAGCACGGACACCCATGTCGACCTGCTCGTCGCCGCCGCCGGGTCGGGCAAGGCGATCTTCTGCGAGAAGCCGATCTCGCTCGACCTGGCCGAGGTCGACCGCGCCCTCGCCGCCATCGCCGCCGCCGGCGCCCGACTGCAGGTCGGGCTTCAACCGCCGGTTCGACCCGGCCCACCGCTCGGTGCGCGACGCCGTCGCCGGTGGGCTGATCGGCCCGGCCCACCTCGTGCGGATCACCAGCCGCGACCCCGCCCCGCCGCCGATCAGCTACATCGAGGTCTCCGGCGGGATCTTCCTCGACATGACCGTGCACGACTTCGACATGGCGCGCTACGTCACCGGCAGCGAGGTCGTCGAGGTGTACGCGCAGGGCGCGGTTCGGGTCGACCCGGCGATCGGTGCCGCCGGCGACCTCGACACGGTCGTCGTCACGCTGCGCCACGCCGACGGCTGCCTGACGCTGATCGACAACAGCCGGCAGGCGGCGTACGGCTACGACCAGCGGGTCGAGGCGTTCGGAGCGAAGGGCGTCGCCAGTTCGGCCAATCCCCCGGCCCACACCGGCGTGGTGCTGACCGCCGACGGCACGCATGGCCCGCCGCTCCCGCACTTCTTCCTCGAGCGCTACACGCCGAGCTACCTCCTGCAGTGGGACTCGTTCGTCCGCTACGCGCGCGACGGCGGCCCGTCCCCGGTTACCGGCGCCGACGGCCGGGCGCCGCTCGCCATCGGCCTCGCCGCGTGGCAGTCGGTGCGCGAGGGTCGCCCGGTAGCGCTCAGCTGAAGGTGCTGGCGAGCTCCCCGGTCTCGCGCTCCTGCGGAAGCGGAGCAGCAGGTCCCGCGCCGAGGGCAGCTCGACGCCGAGGGCGCGGCTCGTCGCCGGAGCGGTGAGGCTGGTGTCGTACGGGACGCTGGCATGCGGCACCGTCCGGCGGTGGGCCGGACCGCAGGAGCGACGGGTCGAGGGCGAACACGTCGGCAGCCAACTCGGCGAGGGCCCGGCGGCCGATCGCCTCTCCGCCGCAGCAGTGGAACGTCCCCGTGCTGGTCGCCGTCGACGATCCGCCACATCAGCTCGGCGCAGTCGCTGGCGAGGCTCGGCGTCGCGACCATGTTGATGCGCTCGCTCTCCCAGACCGTGAACGGCTGGCCGGCACTGAGGGCGTCGACGAGCGCGGCGACGAAGTACCCGAACCCGGCATCCTGCGGCGCGGGGCAGGATCGGACGGGCCCAGTGCACCCCGTTCACCGCGGAGATCCGGGCGACCGCGCCGTCCCGCGCCCGCTCGCTGACGACGAGCTCGCTCGCCAGCTTCAGCACCCCGTAGAGGTTGATCGGGTTGGGCGGGGTCGACTCGTCGGCGCCGGCCTGCGTCCCGTCGAAGACCCAGTCCGTCGAGACGAGCACGACCTTCGCGCCGACGTCGTTGGCGGCGTCGACGAGGTGGCGGGTCGCGCCGACGTACGCGTCCCAACCGGCGCGGCGGTCCGTCGCCAACCGCGCCGGGTCGTTGAGGATCGCGCTGTGGATGATCGCGTCCGGCCTGTTCTCCAGCACGCTGGCGCGCACCGCCTCGGCGTCGGTGAGGTCCAGCTCGCGGTGGGCGGGGGCGACCACCTCGGCCCGTGGCGCTCGGCGAACACCTTCACGACGTTGCTGCCGACGAATCCCGATC
The DNA here is from genome assembly GCA_963839695.1 of uncultured Acidimicrobiia bacterium. Classification (GTDB taxonomy): domain Bacteria; phylum Actinomycetota; class Acidimicrobiia; order Acidimicrobiales; family Ilumatobacteraceae; genus JALZMG01. Next base: position 104,182 of record CAWIVW010000007.1, read on the forward strand.
CCCCGGTGACCAACACGCGCACGATGCCAGATCGTCGCGCAGTCGCCCCGTTGGTCACGGCTCGGTCGCCCGGTAGACCGTGCCGGTGACCACGTCCGCCCGCATTGGTGCTCGGTGCGCTCGTGGCGATGGTGGCAGTCGGTGCACCCGGCATCCGGAGTGCCGCCGCCGCGCCACCGCCACCGCCCGCCCCTGTCGACGACGCGCTGGACGCGGCGCTCGCCGAGAGCGCCACCGGCACGATCCCGGTGAGCGTCAGCATGGCGCTCCCGGTGGACGCCGAGGCCGAGCTGAGCCCAGCGGCGGTCGTCCGCCCAACGCTCAGACGATCGACGAGTCCCTCGGGTCGCTCGACACGATCCTCGCCGGCACTGAGTCGGAGGTGGTCAGCGAGCTCGATTCGGTCCCCACCGCCGTCGTCGAGGTGGATCGGGCGGGGCTCGACAACCTGCTCGCGACGCGGCGGTCGACTCGGTCGTCCTCGACCACGAGCTCCATCTCCTGCTCGACTCGTCGACCGCGGTGATCGAGTCGGGCCGACTGAACCGAGCCGGCATCAGGGGCGGTCGCGTCGGCGGGGGTCGCCGCTGGCGGGTCGCGATCATCGACACCGGGGTGTCCCGCCGGCACAACGCCCTGAGCGGCAAGATCGTTTCCGAGGCCTGCTACTCCGCCGCGGGAGCGTGCCCCAACGGGCGGACCTCGCAGCTCGGCGACGGGGCCGCCGTCGAGTGCACGTTCTCCGCCTCGTGCGGTCACGGGACCCACGTCGCCGGCATCGCCGCCGGCCGGACGTACCGCCGCGGGCACCGGGGCGTCGCGCCCGTCGCCAGGATCGTGATGATCCGGGTCGGGCACCGCACCGCGGGGGGAGGCTGGGGCACGCACAGCAGCGATCTCGACCGAGGCCTGCAGCGGGTGCTCGACCTGCGCCGGGCCGGGCAACCGATCGCCGCCGTGAGCCTGAGCGTCGGCTTCGGCGCCTTCACCAGCGACACGGACTGTCGTGCCGCCCGTCCGTCGACCGAGCAGCTCGCGGCCCAGTTGCAGGCGGCCGGAGTGGCGGTCGTGGCCGCCGCCGGGAACGGAGGGTCGTTCGACGCACTGGCGTTCCCTGCCTGCCTCCCGTCGGTCTATGCGGTCTCGGCGACCGACGACCACGATGCGCCGGCGTTGTTCACCAACATTGCCCCGATGACCGACTGGTTCGCTCCCGGGGTCGCAGTCGTGGCCCCGTGGCGGGGTGGTCCGAACGCCGAGCGCTCGATGAACGGCACGTCGATGTCCGCTCCCCACGTGGCCGGCGCCTTCGCCCTCGTGCGCACGTGCGTCGGCAACGAGGCACCGGCCGACGTCGCCGCCGACCTCCGCGCCACCGGTAGGCGGGTGTCCGAAGCCGGCATCACCCGCCGGCGTGTCAACGTTCGCGCCGCGGCGGCGCGGAACGTCCCCAACAACGACTTCGCCCACCCGCGCCGGGTCCCGCCGACCGGCCGGGTGAACATCCGGTCGTGGAACATCTGCGCCGACCGCGAGCAGGGTGAGCACCGGTCCGTCCCGAACAGCGTGTGGTTCGTCTGGCGTCCGGCGCGGTCGGGCCGGGCGACGATCACCACCAACCCCGGGGACGGCCACCCGACGACGTTCGACACCGCACTCGCTGTCTTCACCGGCCGCCGGCTGGATGCCCTGCACCACGTCGCCGACAACGACAACGGTGGGACGGGCGACCGCAGCAGAGTGGTGTTCCCCGCCCGCGCCGGGCAGACGTACCGGATCCGGGTGCACGGCGTTGGGGCCCAGAACGGCTGGTTCAACCTCCACGTCCACCGGGGCCGCTGAACGCGGCGCGAGCGGCTACGCGGCCGGGAGCTCGAACGCGACCCGCCCTCCCGGCGGGGCTTCGATCCAGATGCGGCCGCCGTGGGCCTCGACCAGCCCCCGGGCGATCGCCAAGCCCGAGCCCGGCGCCGCCGGTGGCCCGGTTGCGGCTGGCATCGGCGCGCGTGAACCGGGCGAACGCCTCGTCGCCGAAGCCCGGCGGGAAGCCCGGACCGTCGTCCACGACCCGGATCGACGGGCGACCGTCGGCGGCGACCGCCACCCGCACCACCGAACCGGACGGGGCGTGGCGGATGGCGTTGTCGATCAGGTTGCGCACGACCCGGCCGAGCGCCGTCGGGTTGCCGCGAACGTGCACGCGGGTCGAGGCGTCGAGGGCCAACGTGACGCCAGTCGCCGCGGCGACCGGGGTGAGCGCCTCGACCGCCTCGTCGGCGACCTCGGTCAGGTCCACCGGCACCGGGTGCAGGTCGAGGCGGCCGCTCTCGATGCGGGCGAGCAGGAAGAAGTCGTCGACCAGCGCCGCCAGCGCCTCGACGTCGCGGCGCATCGAGCGCAGGTAGCGGTCGGGATCGGGCGCTACTCCGTCGGCCAGCGCGTCGACGGCGACACGCAGCGCGGCCAACGGCGTGCGCAGGTCGTGACCGACGCTCGACAGCATCGCGTTGCGCTCGGCCTCGTACCCGGCCCGCTCCCGCTCGAGCGCGTCGAGGCGGACGGTGAGCTCGTCGAGCGCCTCGGCGACGTGGCCCAGCTCGTCGCTGCGGTCGATGTCCGGTGCGCACCGCCCGGTCGCCCTCCTCGATCCGCCGCACGGTCGTCTCCAGCTGGCGCACGTCGCGGCCGAGCGGCACCGAGGCGAGCACCACGAGCACGGTCGCGAGCACGGCGGTCACGGCCGAGCACCGCGGCGACCCTCGCCAGCTCGGCCGAGTCGAGGATCATCAGCCGGGCCAGCAGGACGGCGGCGAGGGCGCCGATCGCCAGCGCGGCGAGGGTGATCGGCGAGCACCTGGCGGCGCAGCGACCGCGTCCGCCGGGTGAGCCGGCGCAGCCCGAAGGCGGCGGCGATCGTGCCCGCCGCCAGCCCGCCGAGGGCGAGGGCCGCCTCGACCGGCTGGTCGGCGATCGCCTCCCACCAGCCGAGCGCGATGCATCGTCATGGTGCGGCCTCGAACCGGTAGCCGACGCCCCATGACGTCGTGATCCAGCGGGGGTTCTCGGGGTCCCGTTCGAGCTTCTGGCGCAGCCGGCCGACGTGGACGGTGACGGTGGCCGCGTCCTGGTACTCGGGCGCCGAGTCCCACACCTGGGCGAGGAGCTGGCGGCGCGAGAACACCTGGCGCGGCGAGCGGGCGAGCACGGCGAGCAGGTCGAACTCCTTGGGCGTCAGCTCGACCCGCTTGCCGTCGACCGTGACCTCGCGGGTGAGCGGCTCGATGCGGAGTCCGCCGAAGTCGAGCACGGGGTCGCCGTTCGGCAGCGGCTTGGATGCGCGACCGGCGCAGCACCGAGCGCACCCGCGCCACCAGCTCGCGGGTCGAGAACGGCTTCACGACGTAGTCGTCGGCGCCGAGCTCGAGCCCGAGGACCCGGTCGACCTCCTCCGCCCGCGCCGTCAGCAGGATCACCGGGATGTCGCCCGCCGTCCGCAGCTGGCGCAGGATGCTCAGCCCGTCGGTACCCGGGAGCATGATGTCGAGCACGACGAGGTCGGGCCGGTGCTCGGCCAGCCACTTGCTCGCCGCTGTTCCGTCGGCGGCCTCGTGGACGCGGAACCCGTCGAGTTGGAGGTAGCGGGCCACGACTTCGCGGACCATCGGCTCGTCGTCGACGACGAGCACCGTGCCCGCGTTCGGTGAGCCGGCGACGGAGGCGCCCGCGTCAGGCTGACGGGTCGATGCGCCGCCGGTGGATGACGGCATGGTGTCGACTGTACGACCGGTCGCCCGCTCCTGCCCAGCGGCGTGAGCGCGAGTTTCGAGATCGTTGTGCCCGACGTGCTGCATCCGTAACGATCGCGCGGCAGGCTTGATGTCCGTGACCGCTGCCCTCGAGGCCCGTCCCGGCCGCGTCCCGGCCGCTGTCGCCGGCGCCGTCGCCGCCGGCGTCGCCCTCGGCGTCGGCGAACTGGTGAGCGGCCTGGCCGGTGAGGGCCCATCGCTGGTGTCGGCGATCGGCACCGAGTTCATCGACCGCTTCGCCGGCTCGCTGAAGGACCTCGCCGTCGAGCTGTTCGGCACCAACGACAAGCCGGCACTGATCGTCGGGATCGTGGTGGTCGCCCTCGCCCTCGGGGCCGTCTTCGGCGTCGTCGCGTCGCGGCGGTTCTGGCTCGGCGCAGCCGGCTTCGTCCTCTTCGGGCTGGTCGGGGTGTGGGCATACGGACGTGACCCGTTCGGCTCGACCGGGACCGGGGTCGTCGCCGCGGTGATCGGGGTCGCCGCCGGGATCGCCGCCCTCTGGTTCCTGCTCCGACTCGCCCGCCAGACCGAGCTCCGACCGTCGCTCGCGCCGCGAGGCCGACGACGGGGTCGCCGTCGCCGGACGGCGGCGATCGTGGCCGCGCCCCGACGCCGCCACAGGCACGCCGCGGCGGACGTTCATCGCCGCCGCCACCGCGCTCGGCGCCGGCGCGGCGGCGAGTGCCGCGCTCGGACGCCGCGTGCGCCCGTCCGGCGAGACGGAGGCTGCGCGCCGCCAGGTGACGATCCCCCGCCCGGTGAGCTCGCAGGCGGCGCCCGCCCGCCAGCCGTTCGCGGTGCCGGGACTGTCGCCCTACGTCACGCCGAACGCCGACTTCTACCGCATCGACACCGCGCTCCTCGTGCCGCAGGTCGACGTCGACTCGTGGCGGCTCGACGTCTCCGGCATGGTCGACGAGCCGTTCTCCGTCGACTACGGCGAGTTGCTGTCGCTCGACTCGGTGGAGGAGACGGTCACCCTGCAGTGCGTGTCGAACGAGATCGGCGGCAGTCTCGTCGGCAACGCGGTGTGGCAGGGCGTGCCGCTCGCGGTCCTGCTCGAACGGGCGGGCGTGCAACCCGGCGCGACGCAGATCGTCGGCCGATCGGTCGACCGCTGGACGGCCGGTTTCCCCACCGAGATCGCCACGGACGGACGGGTCGCCCTCGTCGCCTACGCGATGAACGGCGAGCCGCTGCCGGTCACCCACGGCTTCCCGGCCCGCCTGATCGTCGCCGGGCTGTACGGCTACGTGTCGGCCACCAAGTGGCTGAGCGAGATCGAGCTCACGACGTGGGACGGCTTCGACGGCTACTGGATCTCGCGCGGGTGGGCGAAGGAAGGGCCGATCAAGACCGCGTCGCGCATCGACGTGCCGCGCACGTCGGCGACCGTCGCCGCCGGCCGCACGCCGGTGGCGGGCGTGGCGTGGGCGCCGATCCGCGGCATCGAGCGGGTCGAGGTGCAGGTCGACGACGACGAGTGGCAGGAGTGCCGGCTCGGCGACGTGGCGAGCGACAACACGTGGGTGCAGTGGATGTACGAGTGGGACGCCCGACCCGGCGACCACGTACTCACGGTCCGGGCCACCGACGGCGACGGCGTCACCCAGACCAGCGACATCGCCCCTCCGATCCCCGACGGCGCGACCGGGTGGCACTCCCGACGCGTCCGCGTCGACGGGTCGACCTGATCAGCCGGCGGCTGACCGAACCGCTTCTGTCGTTTGGAATCGGCCCGGAAGCGTCGATTCCAAACGACAGAACGGAGCGAGGCGCGTGCGAAGCTACGCCGATGACCGGATTCCGCGTCACCTACGCCACCCTCAGCGCCGACGACGACGATCTCCACGCCGCCTACGACGCCGCCCTCGCCGACGCCAAGTCCGCCTTCGGCGAGCGTCATCCGCTGCACATCGGGTCCGAGCACCGGGCGGGCGCGGCCGCGTTCGAGACGGTTTCGCCGGTCGACCGCGGGGTCGTGATCGGTGAGTTCGCCGACGCCACGCCCAGGGACGTCGCCGACGCGGTGGCCGCCGCGGAGGCGGCGTGGGCCGGAGTGGGCAGCCACGCCGTGGACCGAGCGGGTGGCGCTCCTCGACCGTGCCGCCGATCTGATCTCGCAACGCCGCACCGAGCTCGCCGCCCGCATGGCGTGGGAGGTCGGCAAGTCCCGCCTCGAAGCGCTCGGCGACGTCGAGGAGTCGGCCGACCTGATCCGCTACTACACCCACGCGATGCGCGAGCACGAGGGGTTCTCCCGGCCGATGGAGCGCCTCGTGCCGACCGAGGCGACGTCCGACGTGATGCGCCCGCTCGGCGTGTGGGCGGTGATCAGCCCGTTCAACTACCCCATGGCGCTCGTCGCCGGGCCGGCCGGCGCGGCGTTGGTCGCCGGGAACACGGTCGTGCTCAAGCCATCGGAGGTCGGCTCGCTGTGCGCCCACCTGTTCTACGACGTGCTGATCGAGGCCGGCGTCCCGGCCGGCGTGGTCAACCTCGTCACCGGGCCCGGCGAGACGACTGGTGCCGCGCTCGTCGCCGATCGACGCGTCGGCGGGCTGACGTTCACCGGGTCGAGCGAGGTGGGGATGGCGATCCACCGTTCGTTCTCGACGGCCTGGCCGCGCCCGGCGATCTGCGAGATGGGCGGGAAGAACCCCGTCGTCGTGGCGGCGAGCGCGGACCTCGATCTCGCCGTCGAGGGCACCGCCCGATCGGCGTTCGGGCTCGGCGGGCAGAAGTGCTCGGCCGCGTCGACGGGCGTTCGTCGACAACACGCTCGTCGACGAGTTCTGCGCCCGTCTCGCTACCCGGGCCGACGCGATCCCGCGCACCAGCCCGCTCGAACGGGGCGGGTTCCTGTCACCGGTGATCGACACCACGGCCGTGGCCCGGTACGAGGCCAGCGTGGCGATGGCGACGACCGACGGCGACGTGCTGTGCGGCGGCTCCCTGCTCACCGACGCCCCGCTCGACCGCGGCAACTTCGTCGCCCCGACCGTCGTGCGCGTGCCCGACGACAGCCCGATCTGGACCGACGAGCTGTTCCTCCCGCTGATCGCCGTGCGCGGCGTCGACTCGCTCGACGAGGCGATCGACCGGTCCAACGCCGTCCCCTACGGGCTCACCGCCGGGTTGTTCGCCGGCGAGCAGGCCGAGATCGATCGCTTCCTCGACCGCATCGAGTCCGGCGTGGTCTACGTCAACCGCGCCAGCGGCGCCACGACCGGCGCGTGGCCCGGCGCCCAGCCCTTCGGCGGCTGGAAGGGCTCGGGCACGGCCGGCAAGGCCGGCGGCGGGCCGTACTACCTCCAGCAGTACTTGAGCGAGCAGAGCCGCACCATCGTCGAGCAGGGATAGCCCTCAAATCTGGCCGCTGACCAGGCGCCGAGAGCCGCGCCCGCCGGCTGGCCCAACGTCAGGGGTATGCAGCTGTCAGAAGTCCCGGCTACGGGGTGATGTCCATCTCGAGGACTTCGGCGGGTGACGGATCGTGAACGTCCACGGGAATTGCATCGTCGCGGGCGAGAGGTTCGACCTCGACCTCGACGACGTCATCGAGCTGCTCAACCAGATGACCAGTAGCCGAATCCTGTCGCCGGGCTCGTCGCCGTCGCATGGTCCGCTGCTGCGGCGACAGCCCGGCCCGGTAGCCGTGAAGGCGCATCGTCCACGGCAGCTCTTCGCCCTCGAGGTCGCACTCGATCCGCACCGGACACGACGCGGACAGCGCAGCCGCCTCGTCGTAGAGGTGTGCGTCGCTCGGGCCGATGGCGGCGGCTCAGCCATCCCCCTGTCCGCGGCCTACTCACCCCAAACAAACGAGTGTTCGTCGTGCCCCCGGTACGGTCCCTACAAACCGCACCGAGGGCTTAGCGGAAGGTACGGGCGGGGTCGCTCGAGCCGCTCGTCAAGATTGATGATTGTGGTGGCGAACTAACGTTCGGATGCGTGGCGGTGTGGGCGACCGACAGCTTCGACGGGATCCTGGCCGGGATCGTGCACCTGAACGATGACGACGAGTACGGGCGGCCGAGCCAGCCGGTCTGCGGCTTCCGGGGGAGGTTGTTCTACTTCGCCTCGAGGACGGTGGAGGATGTGCCACCGGAGCGGCGGTGCCCGGACTGTGGTGCCTGAGTAGCGGCGACTTCCCCTGGCGGCGGCTGGCATTGGGGCGTAATGTGCTTTTCAGGTTCTCCTGGCCTGCCGGCGGGGGCTGTTTCAGCCAGTAGGGCCGCCGGTCGTCGAGGGGGCGAACGTAGGGACAGGCGGTCCGGGCGGAACGCGCTCGCCCCCTCGACACGGGGATTCTAGAGCGTGCCGCCGCCCCGGCTCCACCGGTCTAGGTCGTGCTCGTGACCGCAACCAGCGACGACCGGGCCAACCCGCTCGGGACCAAGACCGTGATCCCACCGCCGCAGACCACCGGGTGGGACGAGGTCTACCCGCGCAGCGTCACGTGGACCCGGACGGCACCCACCTGGTCTACCCTGGGCTGGGGCGGCGGCTTCGAGGAATCCGTGCTCGTCGTCGTACCGATTCACGCCAGTCAGTCACCGATCGTGCTCGGGGAAGGAATCGACGCCGGGTTTGGCACCCCGTCGCTGCCGATCCAGATGATGAGTGGGACCGGTCCACTCACCTGGTCACCGAAGTATCCGGAAGTGGCGCTGTGGCGTCGTGGTGCTCGGCGGGTGGCCGTCGCATCCTGTCGAGATCGTCGTCCGATCGATCACCGCCACCGCCGCCCGCTCGGCCCCGCTCATCCCGCCGGCCAGGAGACCCCGCACATGGTCGGCGATCGGGCCCACGTCGGTGGTGCTCGGCGGCTCCGACCCATCCCCCAATCGTCGCGACCACACGACGAGTAGGACGTCGACCTGGACAGGATTCCTCAACTTTGACGACACGGTCGACGCCTCCATCAGAGAGCCTCCGCGGTCATGAGGAGAGGACTCGTCACCGCCGCGCCCGCGCTCGTCGCGCTCGCCGCGTGCGTAGGCAGTAGCGGTCTCAGCGAACGCGAGGAGCGACAGTACGCCGCGCTGGAGAAAGAAGCCGCGATGTTCATCGACGAGGAGCAGGTCTGCGAACTCGTCCTTGGCTACATCGACTCCGGCGACCGGCCCGAGCTGATCGACGTCTGGAAACACTTCCAGGACGAGCACTGCTGACGAGCGGGGGTGGTGGCTAAAACCGGGTCGGCCTGGGGCCGGGGTTCGGACGTAGAGGTTAGTTGCGATCCTCGCCACACGCCGGTGTGGTCGGCCGGCCATCTTGGGTAAAATGAAAGCCACCGGTCCAGTGTGGATTGGTAAAGACGACCGGGTACAAATAGATCGCCTGACCCAACTCGTCGAACCCGTCGAAAACACGCTGAACGATGGTGAGCGTTGCCGGATGGGAGCACAGCTTCCAGCGCAACTCGATGTCCGCCGTACCAGGCACGCTGCCGTCACCCCCACCCTCCACGACGGCGGAGTAGGCGAATTCCTCACCCTTGTTACCGGTCTGGACGAGATACGTCGTGTACTGACCAGGTTGTTCCGTAAAGACAGTCACAGTCCTGCCCGTCGTGATGTAAACCGTTCCCCGGCCGGGGCGGTCCATCGTGGGTTCAGGGGCCGCCGACGCCGGAGCGGCCAGTACAGCACCGGTTCCTACAGTGGCCAGGATCATGGCCGCGATCGCCCGCTTGAGCTTTTTCAATGTTCCGCCCTTTGTCAAAAGCCGACAGGACGTCGGCGGGGGAACGATAGCCGCAAGGGTTAGTCCTGGTCGACTTCAGGCCTGGTCGTTCCCCAGTATGCGGCCGGGCGTCGCCGGGCGAAGGGCTCAGGTCAGCACTTTCATCAAAGCTGATGATGCGCCGGACAACATCCGCAGCGAGCATGTTGAGACAACCTCGCTGACGCCTCTCTTAACGGATGCGAGATCAGCCCGGCGCTCCGCAACGCCTGGAATGCGGTCCCGTCCCCACTCGTAAGGGTGGGGATGTTCCGCGTGTCGGCGGGGAGTTGCTCGGCTCCGGGCGGCGATGGACGCCCATCTCGTGCTCTCCGATCACGACCACGTACGGGCGACTTGGCGCCGGCTGTGGGAAACTCCTGAGGACTCATCGAGGACTACCGAATATCGGAAGGGCCCCTGACCAGGACTTCCACCCACCTGTCATGGATGACCACCTCCAGCAGTACCTGCGCGAGCAGTCGCGCACGATCGTCGAGGGGACCTGACGTGGACGGCGTGCACGACCTCGGCGGGATGCACGGTTTCGGTCCGGTACCCATCGAGGTCGACGAGCCGCTGTTCCACGAGCCGTGGGAGGGTCGGGTCTGGCGGATGCTCGCCACGGTGATGGGGGCAACCACGATCGACCGCTTCCGCTACACCATCGAGCAGATGCCGCCGGCCGAGTACCTGGCGTCGAGCTACTACGCCCGGTGGCTGTGGGCGGTCGAGCACCTCGCCGCCGAGCAGGGCATCCTCGACAGCCCGGACGGGCCGCCGAAGGTGGCCCGGCCGTCGCCGGCGATGCCGACGTGGGGCGGGCGGTTCCGGCCCGGCGATCGGGTCCGTGTGCGCAACCCGGTCACGAGCGGCCACACCCGGGTGCCGCGGTACCTCCGCCGGCACGTGGGCACGGTCGAACGGGTCGCCTTCGCCTGGCCCAACCCCACCGAGTCGGCGGCGACCGGCACGTACGGCGAGCCGGAGCTCGTGTACACCGTGGCGTTCGCCGGCACCGACCTGTTCGGGCCGGCCGCCGACCACACCCTGACCGCCGACCTCGGCGAGAGCGACCTGGAGGATCCGGAGCCATGACCGAGCTGACCCCCGAGCAGCGCACCGAGATCCTGGAGCGGCACCTGCACGACCACGGCCACGTCGATCCCGAGGACGTCGACGCCGCCGTCGCCGCCGTCGAGTCCGCGGACGGCGACCGGCCGAGCCCGGCGCTCGGCGCGCGGGTCGTCGCCCGGGCCTGGGTCGACGCCGTACTTCAGGGCCCGACTGCTCGAGGATCCGGTGGCCACGATCAGCGAGTACAACCCGCAGACGGTGCCCGATCGCCGTGCTCGAAGACACCCCGACGGTGCACAACGTGATCGTGTGCACGTTGTGCTCGTGCTACCCGAGCGGCCTGCTGGGCAACCCGCCGGCCTGGTACAAGAGCTTCGAGTACCGCAGCCGCGTCGTGCGCGAGCCACGGGCGGTGCTCGCCGAGTTCGGCATGGAGGTCGAGCCGGACGTCGAGCTGCGCGTCCACGACTCGACCGCCGAGCAGCGCTACCTCGTGCTTCCCCTCTGCGCCCGCCGGCACCGACGAGTTCAGCGAGGAGCAGCTCGCCGCCCTCGTCACCCGCAACTCGATGATCGGGACCGGCCGCCCGCTGACGCCCTGACCTGACATCAGCGGGCGAGGAGGGCGAGCACGCGCTCGACCGGGAGGCCCGGCGGCGACGTGGCCGTCGCGGCCGCCGACCGTGTCGGCGACGAAGAGGGCGTTGCTCACCGCCTCCTCCGTCGCGTCGACGGTCGCCGTGAAAAGGGCGCCGATCGAGTCGTCGCCGAGCACGTCGACCGAGTGGATCCCTTCGGCGACCCGCGGCCGGCGATTGGTCGTCGAGAAGGCGCAGAAGATGTCACCCGACCCGTGCCCGGCGACGCTGCCGAGGCGAGCGAGACCGAGCCCGACCCGGCGGGCGACGCGGGTGAGCTGACGGGCGTCGAGCGGGATGTCGGTGGCCACGACACCGATGCAGCTCCCGGCGTCGCCGCGGGCCGGCACCGGCGGCCTCGGCGGCGAGGGTCGCCCCGACCGGGACGCCGCCGAGGCGCAGCTGCGCCAGGCCGCCGAAGTTGGCGAGCACGAGCACGCCGACGGTCCCGAGGCCGTGGAGCACCCGCGACGACGTCCCGATGCCGGCTTTGAGGTCCATCGTGATCATCCCGGTCCCCGCGCCGACGACGCCTTCGGCGACCGGGCCGGCGGTCGCCGCATCGATCGCCGCTCGGCCGTCGGCGACGGTCACGTGGCGCCGGCGGGACTCGTCGAGCCACGAGTCGTCGCACTCCCCGACGACCGGGACCGGGACGACCTCGTCGTCGGGATCGGTCGGCGGGACGGCGGCGAAGACGGCGTCGACCACGGCGTCGAAGACCCGCCCGACCGCCGAGGTGCCGGTCAGCATGATCGGCCCCTCGAGGGTCCCCCACTCGGCCATCGAGATCGAGCCGGTGAGCTCACCGCACCCGTTGAGCACGGCCGGGCCGGCGGCCATCGGGCGCTCGTACAGCGGGCGCAGGTCGTCCGGGACGATCGCGGTCACGCCCGTGCGGGCGATCCCGTCCGGACCGTCGGCCCAGCGGGTGACGTGGCCGACCCGGACGCCGGGCACGTCGGTGATCGCGTTGTGGGGGCCCGGCTCGAGCGCCCCGAACGTCAGGCCGAGCTCGCGGGCCCGCGGGCGAGGAGGAGGCGGAGGCATCGCGGGAATGTACCCACCGGGCTTCTGGGCGGGATCCGTCTCACCTGTCGAGACGATTCCCGCCCAGATGCCCGACTGGGACGATTCCCGCCCAGATGGAGATGCGGCCGTGAATAGCGTGCGCCGATGTGACGCTGTCGATGCCGGTTGTCTGGTCGGAGCGGCATCGCGGGCACGCTCCCGACGGCGGGTACTGGCTCGGCGTGCGGCTGCCGGGCGACGAGGAGCCGGAGCGCGGCGACGTCCTGCGCGACCAGCTCGTCGCGGCCGGCGCCGTGATCGTCGAGCCCGACGACCACGGCCTCGATCCGGTGCTCGCCGTGCACGACGCCGGCTTCGTCGACTTCCTCGCCCGCGCCCACGACGCGTGGGTCGCCGAGGGCCACCTCGACGACCCGGGTCAGCCGCAGGTCGTGCCGTACCTGTTCGCGACCGGACCGTTCGCCGCCCGCCGCCGGGCCGACCGCCGCCCGGCGACGATCCGCGCCGAGGCCGGGCTGTACGCGATGGACACGATGTCGCTGATCTCCGCCGGCACCTACGACGCCGCCCGCGCCGCCGTCGACTGCTCGGTCACCGCTGCCGACCTCGTCGTCGACGGCGCACCGGCCGCCTACGCCGCCGTGCGCCCTCCCGGCCATCACGCCGGGCCGGCCTTCTTCGGCGGCTCGTGCTACCTGAACAACGCCGCCGCCGCCGCCCAGCGACTCCGCGACCGCGGGGTCGGCACGGTCGCCATCGTCGACATCGACGCCCACCAGGGCAACGGCACCCAGGAGATCTTCTGGGACCGGCCCGACGTGATCTACGCCAGCGTCCACGTCGATCCCGGGCGCGGGATGGTTCCCGCACCTCGTCGGGTTCGCCGACGAGACGGGAGGCGGCGACGGTGAAGGGGCGACGTTCAACGCGCCGCTTCCGCCCGGCACCGGCGACGCCGAGTGGCTCGCCGCGCTCTCCAGCGCTCGGTCGACGCCGGCCGCCCGCGCCGACGCGCTCGTCGTGTCGCTCGGCGTCGACGCCGCCGCCGGCGACCCGGAGAGCCCGCTGCAGATCACCGCCTCCGGGTTCCGCGCCGCGGGCGAGCTGCTCGCCGGGCTCGGCCGCCCGGCGGTGTTCGTCCAGGAGGGCGGCTACGACCTCCCGACGCTCGGGCCCGCTCGTGCTCGAGGTCCTCACCGGCTTCGAGAGCGCGGCTGGCGTGAATTTGCCAGCAGACGACCGCGCCGGGAAGAATGCTGCCGAACCGCACCGGGCCACGCCCGTCACGCTGGGGGAGAACCATGATCAGGCGCCGCACCGTCGCCGTCGTCGCCGGGATCACCGGCCGCGCGTCACCGCTCGCCACCGGACTCGCCGTCCGGCGTCGCCGCCCAGGACGACGAACAGGTCACCCTGACGATCGGGCTGCAGCAGGACCTCGACAGCCCGAACGTCACCGCCGGATTCCTCGTCTCGGCGTTCGAGCTCTGGAACCTGCAGTACGCCACCTTGACCGACAAGGCGGCCGACGACTTCGCGACGATCCCGGGGCTCGCCGAGTCGTGGGAGGAGTCGACCGACGGGCTGACCTACACCTACACGCTGCGCGAAGGGCTGCAGTGGTCCGACGGCGAGCCGCTGACGGCCGAGGACGTCGCCTACACGATCAACCGGTCGCGCGACGAGGAGTGGATCAACCACTCGGCGACGACGGTCAATCTCCAGGCGACGGCGATCGACGAGCGCACCGTCGAGATCACGTCCTCGGTGCCCGACCCGAAGCTGCCGACGATGGACGTCTACATCGTCCCCAAGCACATCTACGAGGACCATATCCGCCGAGGACGTGACGACGTACGACGCCCTCGACGGTGTCGGCTCGGGCCCGTACACCCTCGAGGACTGGCAGCCGGGCGAGTCGTGGACGATGGTCGCCAACCCGAACTACTACGGGTGGGAGGGGCGACGGACCCGCAGATCGACCGCATCGTGTTCCGGCTGTTCGAGAACGGCGAGGCGATGGCCGCCGCGCTGCAGGCAGGCGAGATCGACGCCGCCCACAACATCCCGACGGAGTCGTTCGAGGCACTCGACGCCGACGAGGACATCGTCGGCGTCGTCGGCCAGCAGGGCGGGTTCTCCGAGCTGGGGATGAACGCCGGTGAGGGCGGGATCGGCGACGGCCATCCCGCCCTGCTCGACGTCGACGTCCGGCAGGCGATCAACAAGGCGATCGATCGCGAGACGTTGCTCGATCGGGTCGTTCTCGGCCTCGGCGAGGCGGGCACGACGATCTCCGTCGTCGCCCGACCAGACGTGGCAGCCGGAGGTCCCGGACGACCGTCGCTCGACGTTCGATCCCGAGGCGGCCAACGCAGATGCTGGACGACGCCGGCTACGCTCGACACCAACGGGAACGGTGTCCGCGAGATGCCCGACGGCGGCCGGGAGCTCAGGTTGCGCTACGCCGAGCGGTCGGAGTCGGAGCTACGAGCCGGCGCTGACGCGAGTTCATCACCGGCTGGCTGGCCGACATCGGCATCGCCACCGAGGTGCAGGTGTACGACGACAGTGCAGCTCACGGAGCAGATCGGCGCCGGCACCTACGACCTGTTCGCGTGGGGCTGGACACCGTTCGTCGACCCCGACCCGCAGCTGTCGTACTTCACGTGCGACCAGGTGACGACGGACGCGAACAACATCCTCTACAACGACGCCAACTGGTGCTCGGAGGAGTACGACGCGCTGTACCAGGAGCAGAAGGTCGAGCTCGATCCGCGACCGGCGGCAGCGAGATCGTCCACGAGATGCTGCTGATGTTCTACAGGCGGCGCCGTATGCCGTGCTGTTCGAGGACGCCGACCTGCAGGCCTACCGCACCGACCGCTTCGAGGGCTGGGTGCGGCAGCCGGCCGACACCGGCCCGGTGCTGTTCAGCAACACGTCGCCGACGTACGCCCGTCTGGCCCCCGTCGGCGCCGGTGCGTCCGGCGCTCCAGGGACGACGGCGGTCGAGACAACCGTGGCCGCTGCACCCGGAGCTGGCACCGAGGGAACGACGCCGGAGGCAACCAGCGCCGTGACCGACGCGCCGGCGACCACGGCCGCGGCGTCCGACGACGACGGTGGCAGCAGCGCCGGGGTGATCGCGGCGATCGTCGCCGCCGCGCCGTGCTCGGCGTCGGCGGATGGCTCGTCGCTCGCCGTCGCCGGGCAGCCAGGACGACCGCGAGTAGGTCGTCCGGCCGTGAGCGTGCGATTCGTGCTCCGGCAAGCATCGGCGCCGCGATCGCGACCCTGGTGTTCGTGCTGGCGTTCAACTTCTTCCTGTTCCGCGTCGTCGACGACAACCCTGTCGACAACCTGTTCCGGGGCCGCAACCTGTCGCGGCTCGCAGATCGAGTCGCTGGAGGAGCGCTTCGGCGTCGGCGACCCGATGATCGTGCAGTTCGTCAAGTACGTCCGCCAGACGCTGCAGGGCGACCTCGGCATCTCGATCAAGAGCAGCCGGCCGGTGAGCGACGTGATCATGGACTCGCTGTGGCCGACGGTCTGGCTCGTCGGGCACGGCGACGGTCGCTCTCGATGGTCGATCGGCACGCTGGCTCGGGATCCGCGCCGCGTGGAAGCGAGGGAGCGGGACCGACACCGCGGCGACGACGTTCTCGATGGTCACCTACTCGATGCCCGACTTCTGGTTGGGGATGGTCCTGTTCGCCGTGTTCGCCGTGGCCTGGGGATGGTTCCCGACGGGTGGCTTCGCGGACGCCGGGAGCACGGCGACCGGGTTGGACGCCTTCCTCGACCACGCCCACCACATGGTCCTCCCTGCGCTGACGCTCGCCCTCGCCTACCTCGGCGAGTACATGATCCTGATGCGGGCGTCGATGCTCGACACCGTGCGCGAGGACTACCTGAAGCTCGCCCGGGCGAAGGGTCTGCGGGACGTCGCTCGTCCGCCGCCGCCACGCGGTGCCCAACGCCCTGCTCCCGCTCGTCAGCCTGTCGGCGCTGAACTTCGGCTACGTCCTGTCGGGGCGCGATCGCGGTGGAGACGATCTACTCGTGGCCGGGCCTCGGCCGGGCCACGTTCGAACGCCCTGGAGGGACCCGACTTCCCGGTGCTGCAAGGCCTGTTCCTGCTGTTCTCGGCGGCCGTGATCTTCGCCAACCTCATCGCCGACCTGCTCAACGGCTACCTCGATCCCCGGGTGCGCACGGCGTGACGACGATCCCGGAAGCGGCCCCTGCTGAGCCGATCGCGCTGGAGCCCGCGTCTGCCCGGGCCGCGGTCCGTGGCATGGGCCCGCCGCCGCCGGGCGCGCGCGGTGAGTTCTGGCAGGCCTTCCGCCGCAACCGGCAGGCGATGGCGGGCTCGTCGATCCTGGTCCTCGCCGCGCTGATGGCCCTCCTCGCCCCGCTGTTCGCCGACAGGACGCGCTGCGCGCCGTCGAACGCCGTCGACAACCCGACGTGGGCGCCGCCGTCAGCCGCGAGTTCCTCCTCGGCACCGACAACCTGGGCCGCAGCGTCGCCGTGCAGTTCCTGTACGGGCGCGGATCAGCCTGCTCGTCGGCGTGGCGGCGACGATCCTGATCGTCCTCATCGGGTCGCGTCGTCGGCATCCTCGCCGGCTTCCTCGGCGGGTGGACGCGAGACCCTGCTGATGCGCTTCACCGACTGGTTCCTCGTGATCCCGTTCCTGCCCCTGGCGATCGTGCTCGGCCGGCATCCTCGGGCCGTCGGTGTGGAACGTCATCCTCGTCATCGGCGTGACGTCGTGGCCGTACGTGGCCCGGCTCGTGCGGGCCCAGGTGCTGACGGTTCGAAGCAGCGGCTCTACGTCGAGCGCGCCCGCGCCATGGGCGCCAGTCGGTCCGGCACGTCGTGCGGCGGCACATCCTCCCGAACGTCGGCCCCGGTGATCCTCGCCAACACCACGCTGGCCGTCCCGATCGCGATCCTCACCGAGACGACGCTCGTCGTTCCTCGGCCTCGGCGACCCGCGCGCGCCGTCGTGGGGCAAGACGCTCGAGGAGGCGTTCGAGGCCGGCGCGATCACCCGCAACGCCTGGTGGTACTACCTGCCGGCCGGCATCGGGATCGTGGCCGTCGTGCTCGCGTTCACGATGTGCGGGCGGGCGCTGGAGGAGATCCTCGATCCGCGGCTGCGGGACCCGCTGATGGACGCGGTGCTCGAGCTCCAGGACCTGCACGTGACCTATCGCTGCGGCTGGCGTCGACGTGCCCGCCGTGCGCGGCGTCGACCTCACCATCGCGCCCGGCGAGACGGTCGGGCTGGCGGGCGAGTCGGGATGCGGCAAGTCGACGATCGCCGCGTCCGTCCTGCGGCTGCTGCCGCCGTCGGCACGCGTCGAGGGCAGCGTGCTGCTCGGCGGTGAGGACGTGTACGCGATGCGGCCCGGCCGCCTGCGGGCGGTGCGGTGGACGAAGGCGGCGATCGTCTTCCAGGGCGCGCTGCACTCGCTGAACCCGGTGCAGCAGGTGGGAGACCAGATCGCCGAGGCCATCGCAGTCCACCCGTCGAGAGGCGCGGCCTCGACGAAGGCCGGCGAAGGTCGGCGAGCTGCTCGAGCGGGTGGGGATCCCGTCGGCGCGGGCGCGGAGTATCCCGCACCAGCTGTCGGGCGGCCAACGCCAGCGCATGCTCATCGCGCTGCGCTGGCGTGCGAGCCGATGCTGCTGATCGCCGACGAGCCGACCACGGCCCTCGACGTCATGGTCCAGGCCCAGGTGCTCGCCCTGCTCGCCGAGCTCCAGCGCGACGACGGCATGGCGCTGCTGTTCATCACCCACGACCTGTCGGTGTCTGCGTCGACGTGCCGGCGGCTCGCCGGTGATGTACGCCGGGCGGATCGTCGAGGAGGGGCCGAGCGACGCCGTGCTATCGACGACCCGAGCATCCGTACACCGGTGCGCTGGCCGCCGCGTTCCCGACCATCGGCGACCCTTCGTCGCGCATGCGGCCGAGCGGCCTCGCGGCGACCCGCCGGACCCGACCGAGCTGCCGACGGGCTGTCCGTTCCATCCACGCTGCGACGTGGCCGTCGATCGTGCGCGTCGATCGATCGACGTCCGCATGCGCGCCGGCGGGCGACGGGCGCGTGCGGCCACGTGGTGCACGTCGAGGCGACCGTTGGCTGACGCCGCCGACGCCGCTGCTCGCGGTCCGCGACCTCCACGTGACGTACGCCAGCCGGCGTGGACCGGTGACGGCGGTCGACGGCGTCGATCTCGACGTCGCCGCCGGCGAGGTCGTCGCCCTCGTCGGCGAGTCGGGTTGCGGCAAGACGACGCTGATCCGCTCGATCCTCGGGCTCGACGCCGACGGCCTCGGGCACCGTCGAGTTCGACGGCCGCGCTGGTCGGCAAGAAGGCGTCGACGCTGCGCGAGCTGCGCCGCCGGGTGCAGATGGTGTTCCAGGACCCGACCGCTGCGCTGAACCCCCGGCACACGATCTACGAGGCGGTCGCCGAGGGGATCCGCATCCACCGCATCAACGGGCACGAGCCGACGCTCGTGGCCGACGCCCTCGCCCGCGCCGGCCTGCGCCCGCCGGAGCGGTACGTCGAGCCGCTACCCGCACGAGGTGTCCGGGCGGCCAGCGCCAGCGGGTGCTGATCGCCGGGGCGATGGCGCTCGGGCCCCGCCTGCTGCTCGCCGACGAGCCGGTCGCCAGCCTCGACGCGTCGATCCGCGGCGAGATCCTGGCGCTGATGCGGGGCTTGGTCGACGACGACCGGGATCAGCATCGTCGCCGTCACCCACGACCTCGGCCTGGCGTGGAACATCGCCGATCGCGTCGCGGTGATGTACCTCGGACGGATCGTCGAGGTCGGCACGACCGAGGCCGTCCTCGGCGACCCGCAGCACCCCTACTCGCGGGCGCTGCTGTCGGTCGTGCCCGAGGCCCACCATCTCGAGCCGCAGATCCTCACCGGCGAGACTCCCGATCCGCGTGCGGTCCCGATGGGATGCCGGTTCCACCCGCGCTGCCCGCTCGTCGCCGCCGGCGAGGCCGAGCGACTCGGCATCCTCGACCGCTGCCGTGGCGAGGACCTCGGGCTGCCGCTCGTCGACGGCGGCCACGCCGTCGCCTGCCACGCCCGCACGTGAGTCGCTAGCCGCGGACGGGCGGGTTGGCGTTGCAGCCGAGCAGGTAGCGCAGGCGGGGCGAGAACACCTCCGCCTGCTCGGCGGTCATCGGGGTGCGCAGGTCGACGAACGGCTTGACCCACGAGCGGCCGTACTGCACGATCACCCCGCAGCGGGGGGAGTCGGTGACGTTCGCACCATGGCGGTGCCACGTCTGGGACAGCCAGATGGCGAGGGAGCCGGCGGGCCCCTCCAGCACGACCTCGTCGGCGAGCTGGTCGCGTCCGCCCGGCGGCTTGCGCTGGGTCAGGTGGCTGCCGCGCACGACGTGGGTGGCGCCGTTGTCCGCGGTGAAGTCGTCGAGCATCCACGCCGACTGGATCGACAGGGTGAAGTTGGGCAGCGGCTCGGGGATCTGGGTGATCGGCGAGTCGACGTGCCACCCGCCGCTGGCCGTGTGCGGGCCGACATGGTTGACGCTGACGTCGAGGGCGATCAGATCCCGCCCGAGGGCGACGTCCATCATCGCCCAGGACGGTCGGATGCTCGACGAGCGGGGCGAATGCGGGGTCCTTGTTGATGAGGTTGAAGATCCGCTGCGAGCGGCCGTCGTCGAAGAACGTCGGGATGTGGATGAAGCTGATGCACACGTCGGCGGGGCCGACCGGCCACGGCGTGTCGAACTCCTCCGCCTGGCGGTGGCGGTTGCGCCGGGCGAGGCGTGCTGCCTCGTCATCGCCGAGCTCCCAGATCGCGGCGAAGTGGTCGGCCGCCTCGTCGTCGTGCGCCGCGGCCGGGGCCTCGCCGGGGTCGAAGGGATGCTCGCGCTCGTGGCGCAGGATGCCCTCGACCCGGGCGCGCAGATCCCTCACCGTGCCGTCGTCGACGAGGCCCTCGAGCACGACGTACCCGTCGGCTTCCAACCGCTCGAGCGCACGGTCCGGGCTCACAACTCGAGGTACACCGACGCGTTCGGCGGCAGGGGCGCGCCGGCCTTGACGATGGTCTTGCCGAACGGCACGAGGGCGAGACCGGCGAGCTTGAAGGAGGCGACGCCGAACGGGATGCCGATGATCGTGATGCACAGCAGGACGCCGGTGAACACGTGCAGGATCGCCAACCACAGCCCGGCCAGCACGAACCACAGGACATTGCCGACGCAGGAGAGCGCCTGATCGCGGTCCGTGCGCTGGACGACGAGCCGCCCGAACGGCCACAAGGCGTAGCCGGCGAGCTTGAACGATTGGATCCCGAACGGGATGCCGATGATCGTGATGCACTGGATCACGCCGGCGATGAGATAGCCCAGCGCCAGCCAGAGCCCGGCGAGGACGAACCACAGGATGTTGCCGATGACGTGAAGCGGCCCGCTCCATCCCGGCGCGACCGGTCGGGCCGCCGGCGGCGGAGGTGGCGGGAGTGTCGCAGGAGGTCCATTCATGGCGCGGCGAGGGCGTTGATCGCGTCGAGCTGCTCGCGGTCGAGCGAGTCGTACACGGCAACCGACTCGACGTTGGTGCGCACCTGTTCCGGGCTGGTCGCACCGAACAGGACACTCGCCAGGTTGGGGTGGTCGAGGGCATAGCAGAAGGCGAGGTGGGTGGCGGTGACGCCCCACTCGGCGGCGAGCGCGAGCGAGTGGCTCGGCGAGCTGCTTGCCGCGTGCGTGAACGGGCGACTCGTCGTGCGCGGCTCGGCCGGTGCCGCCGTCGAGGTACTTGCCGGTGAGCGTTCCGCCGGCGAGCACGTACGACGCGACCAGCCCGATCTCGCCGGCAGTGAGCGTGGCGCGCATCGCCGGGTCCGTGGCCTGGGCGTGCTCGGCCAGGCTGCACGCCATCTGCGCGGCCGACCGGGCGGGGGACGCCCTGCCCGGTCGCAGCCTTCGACGGCCTCGGCGAGCTGGGCCGCCGACCACATGCCCGTCCCCCACGCCCTCGCCCGGCCGGTCTCGATGAGCACGGCGACCTGGCCGACGACCTCGGTCACCGGCAGCGACGGAGGCGGGGCGATGGCGTAGATCAGGTCGACGTGGTCCAGGCCCATCCGGCCGAGCGACCCGTCGAGCTCGGCCGTTGCGTCCTCGTCCGGCCAGTGCTCCCACCACAGCTTGTTGGCGACGGTCACCTCGTCGCGGCGCCACCCGGTGGCGCGGAACAGCTCGCCGAACACGACCTCCGAGTACCCGGTCGGGAATCGGCGCGGTGCCGGTCTCGTCGTTGTAGCGGGCGTCGTCGAGGAAGTCGATGCCGGCCTCGCGGGCGGCGCGCATCACGGCCACGCCGTCGTCCCGAGTGATCCGCTCGAAGGTGCGCCACGAGCCGAGCGCCATGATCGAGACGTCGATTCCGGAGCTGCCCAGCGGTCGGTGCGGCAGCGCGCTCACCGTCGCTGCCAGGAGTAGACCTCGCACGTGCCGGCGATCAGGTCGTGGAGGGCCCGGCGGTCCTTCCGGATGAGGATCAACAACAAGCCGATGCCGAAGGTGGCGAAGCTCAGCGACGTCGCCAGGACTCGCACCGCGGCGCGACCGTGCTTTGAGGTCGCTGCCGTCGGCCCGAACGACGCGCGTGCCGACGATCGCCTTGCCGACCGTTCGGCCGGTCGTCGCCAGCAGGTACGTGAAGTACGTGAAGCCCCAAAGGCCGAGGGCGATCCCCGGAAACGATCGGCATCGTCGTCGAGGTCCAGGTCGACCGGAAGCACGGCGTTGACCACGTACTCGAAGACGACGGCGCCGATCGTGAACGACGCGGTGACGACGAACACGTCGATGAGGTACCCGACCAGCCGGCTCACCGCCCCGGCGTAACTTCCCTCCAGCCGCCGTCGCTCGAGCTCTCGCCGGCTGGCCGGGTCGGCCGGGAGGGCGATCGCGTCGAGCGGTTCGGCCGTCACGGGGCTCCTCCCGCCGCCTCGGGGTCCATGAGCAGGGGCGGCCCGCGCCGCACGCCCGGCTCGCGGCGCAGGAGGCGGTCGACCCAACGGTGCAGCTGACGGTCGAGACCGACGACGTGGTCACGTCCGACATCGATGACCTTGACCAGCACGCTGGTCGCCGAGTGGCTGACGATCGAACCGATCTCGGTTTGCTGCACGATCGCGTCGAAGTCCACCCGCCGCACGACCGCGTCGATGTCCACCTTCTCGATGACCCGATCCACGTCCAGCCGGTCGATCAGGGCGTTCATGTCGATCGAGGCGAGAACCTGGTCGAGGTCGGCACGAGCCAGCAGGGCGTCGACATCGATGCGCCCGAGCACCCGCTCCAGATCGACGCGATCGAGGACCCGGTCGATGTCGATGCGGTCGATGAGCGCGTTGACGTCGATGTCGGCGAGCAACGCGTCGATGTCGATCCGCTTGATCAGGGCGTCGAGGTCGATCTTGTCGAGGAGGACCTGGACCTCGAGGTCGTCGACGAGGCCTTGCACGTCGACGCGGTCGACGACCCCTTGAATGTCGACCCGTTCGACGACCTCGTTGATGTCGACGGCGTCGACGACACCGGGGACCACCTCCTTGGCGACGGTGCGCACGATCCCGGTCGCCCCGCCCAACACGGAACCGAACAGCCGTCGCCGCTGCCGTTCCGGACGTCCCTCGCTGACCTCGTCGTCCACGTCCCCATTCTGGCCCGTTTCCGCCCTCGAACTGGTTACGACCGGTTACGAACCAGGCGGGCAGGATGCTCCGGTGAGCACACAGCAGCTTCGAGGTTCGGCCGATCGGCCGGATCGAATCTGCGCTCGTCGATCTCGACGACGCGCCGCGACAGGGCGACGAGGGCGCGCCCGACGCCGACATCGTGTTCGAGCCCGGCGTCGCCGCGGCGATGCGCGATCTCCGGGCCGGCGACGAGCTCTTGCTGCTCACCTGGCTGGATCGGGCCCGCCGCGACGTGCTGACGGTTCACCCGCGCGGCGAACTGAGCAACCCACTCTGCGGGGTGTTCAGCACCCGGTCCGCGGATCGTCCGAACCCGATCGGGTTGCACCACGTGACGGTCGTGTCGGTCGACGGCACGCGCGTTCGGGTGCGCAACCTCGAGGCGATCGACGGCACCCCGGTGATCGACGTGAAGCCGGTCCTGGAGCCGCTCGGCGAGCGCTGAGCGGCGCGCGGATCTAGGCCTGGAGCAGCCCGGGAAGTTGACGGCGTAGCGCCGTCAGGGGTTCGGTGGACCGGAGCCCCTTGGCGAACATGAGCGAGCCCTCGACCGCGGCGTAGATGAGCTGACCGCGCTCGCGGGCGGCTTCCGGCGTGAATCCGTCACGCTCGAGCCATCCGGCGACCCGCGAGAGGAGGACCTCGACCGCGCCGGCGCACGCGTCGCCGATCACCGTCGAGGTGGTGCCGACCTCGAGGACGACGGTGGCGATGGGGCACCCGTCGGCGAAGTCGCTCTCCTCCAGCACCCGGATGGCCTCGGCGACGTAGGTGTCGAGCGACTCGAGGGCCGTTCCTCGTTCACACGCGCGCAAGCCGGCGTCGAGGTACTCCGCCGACGCGCCGATGGCCTCGGCGGCGAGCTGCTCCTTGCCGCCGGGGAAGTGGAAGTACATCGAGCCCTTGGGGGCCTCGGCTTCGGCGACGATCTGGTTGAGCCCGGTGCCGTAGTACCCCTGGCGGCGCAGCAGTTTGGCGGTCGTGACCACCATCCGCCGGCGGGCGTCTCGCTTCACGGGGGCAGCCTAGCACTATGTCGACCGGTCTATTGACTATGACGACTGGTCTAATTATCCTCGTGGACGTGGAGCCACCGGTCTCACTGGTCCTCGCTGATGGGCGTCGAGTGACCCTGCGGCGAGCCGGGGACGATGACCGCGCCGCGATCGTCGCCCTCTACGAGAACCTGTCACTGGAGTCGCGGTACCAGCGGTTCTTCCACCCCACACCACGCGTGACCGGTCAGCTGCGCGACTTCCTGACCGATCTCGACAGGACCGAGGTGTGGCTGGCCTTCGACGGCGAGACGTGCGTCGGGGAGTCCCGCATCGCCCCCTACGCGGATCGCGATCGGGCCGACCTCGCCGTGACGGTGGCCGACGCCTACCAGCACAACGGCTTGGGGCGGCATCTCGCCCGCATGGCGATCACCGGCCGGCGTCGCCAGCACCAGCGGCTCACGGTCAACATCCAGCCCGGCAACGCCGCGGCCCTACGGCTCGCCCGGGCCACCGGCGTCGCGCTTCACCTCGACGGCGGCGTGCTCGAGGGCTCGATCCGACCGCCGGCTCACCGCCGTTCCCGACACCCCCAGGAGGTCCCCACCGTGTCCAAGCACGATCCGAAGGTCGATCACCTCGCAGCCATCGGCCCGTTCCGCCGCTGCACCCGTCGCCAGCTCCACCAGCTGGCGCGGCTCACCACCGAGCTCGATGCCGCCCGCGGCGCGGTCCTGTGCCGGGAAGGCGAGGTCGGCCGGGAGTGCTTCGTCGTGCGCGACGGTGAGGCCACGGTGACGATCGGCGGCGAGCAGGTCGCGACGATCGGGCCGGGCGATGTCGTGGGCGAGCTCGCCCTGCTGGACGGCGAGCCGCGCGTCGCCACCGTCACCGCCGCCACCGACATGCGCCTGGTGGTGTTGTCCCGCCCCGAGTTCAACAAGGTGCTCGCCGACATGCCCACGGTGTCCCGCGGCATCCTCGAGTCCGTCGGCGCTCGACTGCGAGCTGCCGACGAGCGGTTCCGCCGCCCGATCAGCGCCTGACGACCGAGTCGGTCAGCGGATGGTGACCGTCCGCACCGGCGGGAGCTCGTCGGCGATCAGCTCCCACGTCGCGCCGGCATCCGCGGACCGGTACACCCGGCCGTCGGCGGTGCCGAGCACCACCTCGTCGTCCGCGGCCGCCAACTGGCCCGTGTCGAGGTTGAACGGGAACCACTCCGGCAATCCCGTCGCGCACTTCTCGAACGGTCCGTCGTCGAGCAGCGGGCGCCGGTAGATCCGCGCCCTGGCGCGATCCGGGACCGGTCGACGCGGTGACGAGCGTCGTGTCACCGGCGATGGCCACGGCCCGGCAGTAGGTGGCGTGCAGGCCATCGGCTGGCCCAGTCCCAGGTGACACCACCGTCGACGCTGCGCCCGAAGCCGACCGCGGCCGCCGCGACGACGATCGCCCGGTCGGCATCGGCCACCACCTGATGAGTGTCGGCGTCGACGTCGACGACCTCGGTCCAGCCACCGTCGGCGGATCCCCGCCACACGCCGCCGACGTGGACGTTGACGAGCAACGTGCCGTCCGGGCCAGCAGCCAACGAGCGCGTGTCGGGCGGCGCGCCCCACGGCGTGTACCACCCGTCCCGCGTCTCGATGCGGTCGAACGACTCGACCGGAGCGAGGTCGGCGGTGCTGCTCGGGCCGGCGAACAGTCGCGCCTCGGCCGTGCCGACGTACAGCCGGTCGCCGGCGTCGAGCACGCACCATCCCCGCGGGCCCTCCAGCTTGGTCTCGACGCCGGACTCCAGCGACACGAGCTGCCGCTCACCGACCAGTGCCCACTGTCCCGAGACGGCGGTGATCGGCTGGTCCCGCAGCAGGTCGGCGCCGTCGTCCAGCGCCCGCAACCCTCGTTCGGTGCCAATCAGGATGCTCATCGACTTCAGTGTGCCGGGCCACGCGCCCGAACAGCGCGGTCTGCCCGCGGTGGGTAGCGTCGACCCGTCGTGGGGACAACTGCCCTCCGCGCGGCCACCAGCGCCGACGAGTCGTTCCTGCGCGAGATGGTGTTCGTGGCCCTGTTCGTGGCGGACGGCCAGCCGCCCTTCGCCAGGGAGGTGCTCGACCGACCCGACATCAGCCACTACTACCGCGGCTTCGGGCACGGGGCGGGCGACAGCGGGCTGATCGCCCACATCCCGTCCCGCGAGCCGGTGGGGGCGGCGTGGGTCCGCCAGCTCACTGGGGACGATCCGGGCTACGGCTACGTCGACGACGACACGCCCGAGCTCACCATCGCCGTGCTCGTCACCCATCGCGCGAACGGCGTCGGAACCCGGCTGCTCGCCGAGCTGTGCCGAGCGGTGCCCCGGTGCAGCCTCAGCGTCGACCAGCGCAATCCCGCCCGCCGTCTCTACGAGCGGTTCGGGTTCGCCGTCGTCGCCTTCGATGGGAACTCATTGACGATGCTGCGCACGAACGGCGGCGATGGAGCTCGCATCGGCTCGTCCTGACCGGCACGCGGGATACGGTGCGCGACGTGACCCGGAGCGTGCGCTCGGTGCCGTTGGATCGGCGCGGCGTCGGCTGGGGCTTGGTCGGAGTGGCGATCACGCGTCACGGTGCTCGCCGGCTCGAACCTGCTCCTCGCGCGCGATGACGTCTCGCTCGTCGACCGGGTGGCACCGTTCCTGGAGGGAATGGTGCTGCTCTCGTGGGCGACGGCCACGTTCTGGTTCCCGGTGATGATCGCCATCGGCTTCTGGCGCCACCTCGTGCGGCATGTTCCGCTGCGATACGAGCCCGCGTACTGGGCGCTGGTCTTCCCGATCGGGATGTATGGCGCGGCCACGTTCCGCATCCGCGCCGCGCTGTCGCTCGACACGCTCGAGTTCGTTCCCGAGGTGACGCTCGTCGTGGCGATCGCCGCGTGGTCAGCGGCCTTCGCCGGCCTGATCCACCACCTGACGACGAACGCGGTGGCGCTGCGGCGCGAGCTCAGGTGCTGAGGAGCTTGGCCTTCTGCTGCTCGAACTCGGCCTCGGTGATGACGCCCTGGTCCTTGAGCGCCGCCAGCTTGGTCAGCTCCTCGGCGGTGCCGCCGGTGCCGGCCGTCTCCCGCACGTAGACTGGAACGCTGCTCCTGTTGTTGCGCCTGGGCGACGTCCCGCTCAGTCATCTTGTGGCCGCGGGCGATCACGTAGACGAAGACCCCCAGGAACGGGAGCGAAGATCACGAAGATCAGCCACAACGCCTTCGCCCATCCGTTGAGGTCGTGACTCCGGAAGATGTCGAAGATGACACGGAACAGGATGAAGAACCAGGCGATCCACAGAAAGAACACCAGCATCGTCCAGAAGACTCCGAGCAACGGATAGTCGTAGGCGATCAACTTCACTCCTCCCAATCGGGTCGCCGCGACCGTAGCGGGTCGCGGCCGCTCGGGTTAGGATCCTCGCGGTGAGCCGGGCGGGAGGGACCTTCGACGGGCGCGGCGCGACCGGGCTCGACATCCGCCTCCTCGGCCCCATCGGCGCCGAACGGGACGGTGAGCCGGTCTCGCTCGGTGGCCCGCCACAGCGCGCGGTCCTCGCCCGGCTGGCCATCGCCGCGGGGCAGATCGTCACCGTCGACCGTCTCGTCGACGACGTGTGGGCCGGTGAGCCACCGGCGACGGCGATGAACACGCTGCAGAGCTACGTCTCCCTCTTGCGCCGGGCGCTCGGGGACCCTCGCCACCTGCGGCGGGAGGGCCCCGGGTACGTGCTCACCGTCTCGCGGGAGCAGATCGACGCCACCACGGTTCGAGGACCTCGTCGCCGCCGGCCGGGCGGCGCTCGCCAGTGCGCCCGACGACGCCCTGGTCAAGCTGGACGCCGCGCTCGACGAGTGGCACGGTCCGGCCCTCGGCGACTTCGCGGACGAGGAATGGGCGCGCCCGACTGCAGTGCGCTGGGAGGAGCTCCGCCTGGCCGCATTCGAGGCTCGCTTCGACGCGCTCCTCGCGCTGGCCCGCCATGTCGACGCGGTGGGTGAGCTGGAGCGGGCAACCGACGAGCACCCCCTGCGGGAGGGGTTCGCCCGACGCCTGATGATCGCGCTGTACCGATCGGGGCGTCAGGCAGGACGCGCTGCGCGTGTACGCCCGCACCCGCGCCGTCCTCAGCGAGCAGCTCGGCGTCGACCCGACGCCCGAGCTCGTCGAGCTGCAGACCGCGATCCTCAACCACGATCCCGATCTGGCCGTGACGCCTCCGCTCGAGCCCACAGCTGTCTCGCTCCCGAACGTGAGCGTCGTCGAGGTGGCGACCGCCTCGGTGGCGGACACCGAGCCGGCGGCCTCGCCCGTTCCCCTGCCCGGCCCCGCGCTGCGCTGCGGAGCCTCCGACTTCGTCGGCCGGGCGGGCCAGCTCGCCGCGCTCCATCGGATCTGGGACGGCGTGCTCGCCGGCCACAGCCACCTGGCACTGCTCGTCGGCGAGGCCGGGGTCGGCAAGTCCCGCCTGGCTGCCCGCTTCGCGGCCGAGGTCCACGAGCAGGGCGCCGTCGTGCTGTGGGGCCGGGCCACCGCCGAGGCCATCGTGCCGTTCGAACCGATGGTCGAGGCGGTCCGGACCGCGCTCCGGACGATCTCGCCGGAGGCCCGGCGTCGGGTCGCCGGGGAGCGCGGCCACCTCGCCCTCCTGCTCCCCGAGCTCGAACAGATCGTCCCCGAGGCCAGAGCCGCCCCCGCCGAGCCCGGCGTGGAGCGGTACCTCTTGTTCGAGAGCGTGGCCGAGGTGCTGCGTTCGGAGTCGGCCGACCATCCGCTCCTCATCGTCCTGGATGATCTCCACTGGGCGGACGCCCCGTCGCTCAAGCTGATCGAGCACGTTCTCCGCCACGAGCAGCCGGGCCGGGTGATGGTGGTCGGGACGGCCCGGGCGCCGGCCGACGCCCCCACCCCGGAGCTCGACCGGCTGGCCATCGACCTCGGACGCGATCGTCTGCTCAGCCGGGTCGTCGTCAACGGCCTCGCCACGAACGACGTGGGCGAACTGCTGCGCGCCGGTGGGCGGGACACCGGGCTGGCGCGGTGAGCTCCACTCGGCGACTGGCGGCAACGCCTTCTTCCTCACCGAGCTCATCCGCCACGGCAACGGGACACCGCTCGGTGGCGAGCTCCCCGAATCCATCAGGGCGATGGTGGGTGTGCGTCTCGATCGGCTCGACCGGACCGTGACCCATGTGCTCAACCTCACCGCGATCGCCGGCCCCGCGGCCACGCTGCCCGTCCTCGAGCGGGCGAGCGGACTCGACGGAGATCGCCTGCTCGACGCCGTCGACACCGCCCTCGCGGCGGGACTCCTGGTGGAGGACGGAGCGGGCCGGCTCGCCATGCCGCACGCCCTGATCGGCCAAGCCGTGGTCTCCCGCCTGGGCCGTACCCGCCGCTTCGACTTGCACCGCCGCCTCGCCGACGCCCTCGAGCAGGCGGGCGAGCCGCAGTCGTCGCCGGGCACCCTCGCCCACCACCTCATCGAGGCGGGCTCCCTGGCCGACCGCTCCCAACGGGTCTCCGCCGCGCTCGCCGCTGGGCGTCATGCCCTCGACGTCGCCGCCTACGAGGACGCCACGAGGTGGTGCGACCGCGTGACGGCGCTGCTCACCGACCGCACCGATCCGGTCAAGCGGACCGAGGCGGCGGTGCTGCGCAGCGACACCGCTCGGGCACGAGGCGACCGCGAGGGCGCGCTCGACGGCTGCCCGCGAAGCCGCCGACCTGGCCCGGACCACGGACGACCCGATGCTGCTCGCCCAGGCGGCCGAACGGTGGATGCTGGCGCTGTCGGCGATCGGATTCGACATCGGCGAGCCCGCCGACGCGGAGCTGGTCGCCCTCCTCGAGCAGGTCATCGCCAGGCTGCCGGACGACGAGCGTCAGTACCAGGTTCGGATGCGCAGCATGCTCGCCTCGGTCCTGGTGGCCAGCTCGGACGGGAGCCAGCGGGAGGCGCTCGCCGCCGAGGCGCTGGCGATCGCGCAGGTGGACGGCCGGCCCGAGCTGGTGGCGTCAGCGCAGCTCGCGCGCCGCCTGTCGCTCTGGCAGCTGGACCGCCTCGACGAGCGCACGGAGGCCGTGCTCATCGCCGTGTCCGAGGCCCGCCGCGCCGGGAACGTCCACCTCGAGCTGACGGCGGCGCTGTTCGCGATGGCGGACCTCCTCGAGCAGGCGCGGGTCGACGACCACCTCCGCCTGCTCGCCGAGTTCCGGGCGCGCGCCACCGCGCTCCACATGCCGCTGTACCTCACCTACGCGCTGTTCATCGAGTCGGGCCACCGGCTGGCCGCCGGCGAGTACGCCGAGGCCGAGCGACTCGCCGATGAGGCGCTCGCCGTCGGCAGGGCCTCCCACGGCGTCAACGCCGAGATCGTCCATGGCGGCATCCACTATCTGCTCGCCCAGGACCGCGGGCCGCCTCGCCTCCACGCTCCCCGTCGATCGAGCAGCTGGCGGCGGCGCATCCCCGGCTGCGGATGTGGAGGGTCGCGATGCTCGGCGCCCTCCTCGACGCCGGCCGGTACGACGAGGGGCGGCAGATCTTCGAGGGCTTCGTCGGCACAAGGTCGCTCAGGCTCCTCGACAACCAGATCTTCCTGCCCGCGGCGTGCGCGCTCGCCGAGGCCTCCGCCCGGCTGGGCGATGCCGCCCGCGCCGCGGTGCTGCACCACGCCCTCGAGCCCTACGCCGAACGCCTCGCCGTGAGCGGCATCGGTGGGATCTCGGTGGGCCCGGTGAGCCGGTACGCCGGACTCGCCGCCCACGCCGGCGGCGATCTCGACGCCGGCGAGCGCTTGCTCACCGCGGCGATCGCCCAGAGCGTCCGCCACGGGATGCGGGCGCACGAGGCCCACGCCCGCGACGACCTGGCGACGCTGCTCGTCGAGCGCGGGCGCCCGGAGGACCAGACCCGCGCCGCCGCGGAGCGACAGATCGGTCGCGATCTCGCCGACGAGCTGGGCTTGGTCCTCCGCGCGCGGCCTCCCGCGTGACCCCGGCGTCACACGAGGGCGCGTGTGATCGGTTCAGACCCGCACAACTTTGACGGCAACCACGACGGGTACGGCTGTGAGGGCAACTGACCGACTGGGTGTCGCGCCCGAACTCTGACCGGCGCGGCGCGATTTCGGGCCTGTTCTCTTGCAACACATCCCTCACAGGTGTCGCGGGACATCCCTCACACGACCACGGGGCGCTGTGAGCGTGGAGGCTCATGGCGAGAAGGGATGTGCCGATGAGCCTGCGACGGTTGATCGTCGAGGTGAACGTTGAGGAGTTGAACGTGCGGGAGTTCTGCGCTCAGCACGGGGTCAGCAGGTGGTTCTTCTACGACCTGCGGCGGCGTTACCGAGCCCACGGTGAGGCGGTGCTGGTGGCGCGGTCGCGGGCTCCCCGGCGGGTCGCCAACCGGACCAGGCCCGAGCTCGAAGAGCGGATCGTGGCGTTGCGCAAGGACCTCGAGGCGGACGGCTTCGATGCCGGCCCGGCGACGATCCGCTACCACCTGTGTCGTGAGCTGAGGGATCGTCGCGGCACGCGGACTCCGTCGGAGGCGACGATCTGGCGGGTGCTGGTGCGCCGCGGGTTCGTCGTCGCCCAACCCCACAAAGCGCCCCGTCACGCCCATCGCTGCTTCAGCGCCGAGCGGGCAAACGAGTGCTGGCAGGTCGATGACACCGGCTGGCAGCTCACCGACGGCACCGGGGTGAAGATCATCGACGTCGTCGACGACTGCACCCGGCTGGCGGTGGGCTCCCAGGCCGTGCCCGCCTGCACGGCGGCAGCGGCCCTGGACACGGTGCTCGCCGCCGCGAGCCAGTGGGGGTTGCCGGAACGGTTGCTGTCTGACAACGCCACCGCCTTTCGTCACGGGCTGGTTGAAGCGCTGAGCGTGTTCGGGGTCGCCGCCGGCCACTCCCGGCCCTACCACCCTCAGACCTGCGGCAAGGTCGAACGCTTCCACCAGACGTTGAAACGGTTCCTCGCCGCCCAACCCCGCGCCGCCACCCTCGACGAGCTGCAAGCCCAGCTCGACCGGTTCCGCGCTTACTACAACCACCACCGGCCCCACCGCGCTCTCCGCCGGCGCCACCCCGCCGAGGTGTGGGCGGCCACCCCCAAGAGCGGCCCCGCCACCCGACCCCTCCACACGGCAACGGTCATCTATCACGCCCGCGTCGAACCCACCGGGTCAGTGTCCGCCGGCAAATACACGATCAGCGTCGGCACCGCCTACGCCGGCACCCGCGCCACCAGCGTGATCACCGGCCGGGCCTGCCACGTCTTCATCGACGGCCGCCTCGCCCGCCGCCTCACCCTCGACCCCTCCCGGCGCGTCCAGCCGATCTACAACCGCCGCGGACGACCCACCGACGCCCAACGACGACACGCCACCACCACCGGATCTACCGTGAGGGATGTCCCGCGACATGCGTGAGGGATGTCCCGCGACACAACAGGCGCGATTTCGGGCCGCTGCGGTCAGAGTTCGCCGCGCCCGCGCCGCGAGGTACTTAGCGCCAGCGTTCGCTGTTACGTGAGGGCGCGCCCTCGAATCTCGGTCTGGTCCGAGCGTGGACCGGGAGGGGCGCGCGGCGTCGACGCCGAAGCGCCCTGCGCCAGGTGTCGGCCGGCCGCCCGAGGTAGTAGGCGGGGGATCCGGCGCGGTACAGGAAGCGATGCATGGGAAACCTTCTCGAGGTGGGGAGGTGGTCGTTGTCCGCCCGGCGAAGTGGGTCGACACGTCCGCCGCGGCCACGCGTCCTCGGTGAGGAGGCGTCGCCTGATGATCGACGTTTCCGGCGCCGCCGCCATCCGTAGGCGGTACGGATTCGCTGATCCCGGGGTACGGAGGTAGCGTCGCCGCGGGTACGGGTCCGCGGGTCGGAGGCACGACGTGGGCAAGCAGCTAGTCGCCCGAGAGCGCGAACTGGCCGAACTGGTCACCGCCGTGACCGACGGCGGTGGGGCGGTCCTGTCAGGGGCGGCAGGCGTGGGCAAGACGGCGTTGGCCGCCGAGGTGGCGCGGCACGTCGAGGCATTCGGCGTCCGGGTCGAGCGGATGGTCGCCACTGACGCCAGCCGCTCGATCTCGTTCGGTGCGCTCGCGCCGGTGTTGCCCCCCGACATCATCCCGCTGCACCCGGCCCTCGTGCTGGCCGCGATCCGCCGGCGCCAGGACGAGCTCGGCGGAATGGCGCCGGCCCTGTTCGTCGTCGACGACGCCCATCTGCTCGACGACCACTCGGCGGCGACGTTGCTCGGCCTCGTCAGTACCGGTGCGGTGCGGGTCGTGGCAACCGTGCGTGCGGGCGAGCCCGCGCCGGACGCCGTGCACGCCCTGTGGAAGGACGGCTTCGTCGCCCACCACGAGATCGCTCCGTTCGATCGCCCGGCGACGCAGGAGTTCCTCGGCGCGATGCTCGGTGGCGAGGTTGCCGCCGGCACGGCCAGCATGCTGTGGCAGCACACCAGGGGGAACGCGCTCTACCTGAGCGAGCTGGCGCATGACGCCCGGGCGAACCATCGCCTTGTCGACGAGCACGGCGTGTGGATCTGGCGCGGCGACTTCACCGTTCCGCCCCGGCTGGCTGAACTTCTCGACCGGCGCTTCGACGGACTGAATCCCGCCGGCCTCGACGCCCTCGGCGCTCTCGTCCTCGGCGAACCGCTTCCGCTCGCCACGCTCGAGGACATCGCGACGGAAGCCGGCATCGCCGAGCTGGAGGCCCGCCAGGTCGTCGCCGCCAGCGAGCGCGACGGGATCACGTGGTACCGGTTCGCCCATCCGATGGTGGCGGCGGCGGCGACGAACCGCCTGACTCCCACCCGCCGACGACGCCTCGCCGACGCGCTCAGTGCCGCTCCGAGCCGCGGCACCGACATCGTCCGCCGGGCGATGTGGCAACTCGACGTCAGTGACGCGCCCGACGTCGACGTGCTCCGCGCCGGCGCGGCGGCGGTGTTCCTCACCCAACCGGTGCTGGCTCGGCGCCTTGTCGAACGGGCTCTGCCCCACGATCCGACGCCGCTCAGCGCGCTCCTGCTCGCCGACGCCTACGCCGAGCTCGGACAGGTCGATGCCGCCCGTGACGCCCAGTCCCTGGCGTCGGAACGGATCACTTCGGACGACGACCGGCTGCACGTGCGCCTCAACCAGGTCAGCCTGACCGCGTTCTCCGACCGCCGTCCCGACCTCGCCCTGGACGCGCTCGCCGCCGCGCGCAGCGAGCTCCCCGACCGGTACGCGCCGGAGATCGACTCGATGGCGGCCCAAGTGACCGCGTTCTCCGCCCGACCGGCGGAGGCCCTCCAGCTGGCCGAGCGGGTGCTCGACGGATCGCCCCCTCGGGCCAGCGCGCTGCCGCGCCTCGAGTGCGCGGGTGATGGCGCTGGCGATGGTCGACCGCTCCGTCGAAGCGATCGCCGCTGCCGACCGGCTGCTCGCCGAAGTCGCCGCCGGCCCGGCGACTCCGTACGCCCAGGGCATCGCCCACATCGCTGCCCAGATCGCCCGCTTCGTGTACTGGGCCGGTCAGGACGCGCCGGCGACGGATCCGTCCGGACGGTGGCCGGTGCCACCCGCCGACAGCGGACGCGCGCTGCCCGCGGACCCCGTGTTCCATCCGCTGTTCGAAGGCGGCCGCCGCCTCCTCGAAGGCCACGTGGCCGCGGCGATCGCCCCGCTCCGGGAGGCGGTGGCCCAGCAACGCAGCGGCGAAGGGCTGCTGCGCTCCGAGGCGGTGGCCCTGCTCGCCGTCGCCCTCGCCGCGACCGGCAACGTCGTCGACGCACGGCAACTCCTCGACCAGTCACCTCCCGATCGGGTCGCGGTGTACCCCGGGTTGCGGTCGTGGGCCGAATCGGCCGTGGACGCCGCCGACGGCCGCCCGACCGCCGTCGCCCTGGCCTTCGACGCCTACGGGGAAGCCCGCGCTGCGGGCAGCCCGATCAGCGCCGTTGCCTACCTGGCCGCCGCCGCCCGCTACGGGGCGGCCGCCCGAGCCGACGCCGAGCTGTCCAGTTGGGGGCATCGGTTCGAATCCCCGATCAGCGCGGCGCGCGCAGTCGGCATCGCGGCGCGGGCTGCGGGCGATGCCGCCGGGCTCCTGAGTGCCGCCGACCAGCACGCCGCGCTCGGCGTGGCGGGCGACGCCGTCGAACTGGCCGACCTGGCGGTCGCCGCGATCGGGAACGTCCGCGCCGCCGCCCGCGCCAAGGCGTCAGCGTTCGCCGATGACGTGCGTCGCCGCCTCCGCCAGGCCGAAACGGCACCGGCACCTGTCATCCCGCTGACCCGGCGCGAGCTCGAGGTCGCCAGCCTCGCCGCGCGAGGGATGAGCGACCAGGACATCGCCGCGACCCTCGTCATCTCGGTCCGGACCGTCGAGAGCCACCTCGCGGCGACCTACCGCAAGCTGGCCATCAACTCGCGGCGCGGTTTGCGCAACGCCTTGTCAGGCGGTGGTCCGCGCTGACCGGCAGTCTCGTCGCCGTCGGACGGGGCCAGGTCGGTGACGACGTCGTGGCCCTTGCCCCCGGCGAAGAGGTCGGCGCCGGCACCGCCGGTGAGGACGTCGTCACCGCGCCCGCCGCACAGCACGTCGTTGCCGTCCCCGCCGAGCAGCTCGTCGGCGCCACGTAGGCCGAGCAGCAGGTCGGTACGGAACTCGCTCCGTCCGTCTACTGATCGTTCAATCGCAGGACGGCACCGCTCCAGCGGCAACCGGCTCGTAGGTGACCGTGCGGCCGTTGGCGGTCGCCGTGACCGTCGGGTCCGGGCCGGGGGTGACGAGCACGTCGACGACGAGCGTGTGCGCGTTCGGGTCGACGAGGTCGGCCCATGCCGGGGGTACCGCGACGCCGTCGGTGCCGGTCATCCACCACACGCCGTTGAGCTCACCGAGCACGGAGATCCCGCAGTACACGTACATCCGGTACGGCGACGGGATCCCGGGCTCGACGAAGCCACCGCTCTCGGCCGGCTGCGGCTGCCGGGACGCCTCGATCAGCGTCGGGTCCGGCCCGATCTGGTCGGTGGTGGCGACGGCTCCTGGTGCGCTGAGGTCGGCGGCGACGAGGGTGCGCTCCTCGGGCACCCCGACGGGCGGGTCGGTTGCTCCGAGCTGGATCGCGAACGGCCCGACCGGGAGCCGGTCGCGCTCGATGGCCACGACGTAGGCGTGCGGGTTGGCGTCGGCCGTGCACGCTCCCGTCCCGCCGGGCGCCACGGTGACCGCGTGGACGACGGCCGGTTCGTGATTGGTGACGATGGCGACGTCGTCGAGGCGGATCGGGCAGGTCGAGCCGTAGACGGCGCCGAACCACACGACGACCTCGGTGGCGAAGTCGACCGCGGGCGGTTGCGCTGTCATCCCGACCTTCCGCCACAGCGCGAGGAACTGCTCGTCGGTGGTGGCGATGCCGGTGCGGTACGTCTCTCCGACGAGCTCGTCACCGAGCAGCCGCCAGCCGTCACCGCCGTCGGGCTGCGGACCCTCCGGCTCGGGCACGCCGGTGTCGGTGAGGCAGATGCGCTCACCGGCCACCGGACCGAGCGCGGTGGCGACGCGCTCGTCGGCTGCGTTGACCATGAGCTCGACGACCCAGCGGTCGACGTAGGAGCCCGAGCCGGCGAAATCGACATCGGCGTCCACAAGCATCTGCTGAGCCTGATCCTGCAGGGTCCTGAGGTGCCGCCACGTCGTCGGCACCTCGACCGCGACCACGCCGACGTCCGGGAACTCGGCCTCCAGTTCCGCTTGGCGGGCCGCGGCATCCCCGGTGAACGCCACCGTGAGCCAGCCGAAGTGGTTCCGGTCGATCCAGATGTCCTGGTACCCGGGCCGGTCGCGGGCCCACGCCTTCACCGTCTCCACCGGCTGCTCGTTACCCACGTAGACGGGCTCGTCGCGGTACCACTCGGCCGGCGCCTCGACTGGATGGACCTCGTCGCAGGCTGGGAACCCGCTCGGGTCGAGGGGAGCGATGGACGTCGCCGGCGGTCGCGCGAGCTCCACCGGCGACGATGCGGGCGCGCCGGCCGGATCGTCGTCCTCGCCGCAAGCGGCCAAGAGGAGGAAGGTGACCACCCAGGCGATCCGGCGGCGCGCCATGGACGTTTGACGGTACCCGCACCCGGAAAGTTCCCTCGGGCGCGGCGGTACGTCACCGCGCAACAGGTCGCCGCCCTCGGTGGGCGCAGATCTCCGCTGGTTCTTCACCTCGTCTCCAAGCGCGGTGCTCGACGAACCGTCACGCTGGATCGACGATGAGCGGCCCGAAGGCGAGAACATCCAGGACATCAGGACGATCCACCGGAGTGGCGATCTCGCCGTCACCGTCGGCTTCGAGCGCGGAGACGTCCGCGTCGACGGCGGTCCCATCGCCGACATGGTCATTCGGGTCACCCACGTGCTCAGGCGCGAAGATGGCGAATGGCGACTCGTCCACCGTCACGCCGATTTCCCACCGACGGACCCTCGACAGCCGAGCGACTGAGGTCCGGTTCGCCTCAGCCCCTGCGTTCAGACAACGCGGCGAGACCCCCGGGAGGCACTCCATGAGCGACACGGCCGAGAGCACGTATCTCAGCGGCAACTTCGCGCCCGTCCGCGAGGAGGTCGTCGCCTTCGACCTCCCCGTGACCGGCTCGGTGCCCCCGGAGCTCGTCGGGCGCTACCTGCGCAACGGGCCCAACCCGATCGGACCGGTCGACCTCCGCACGCACCACTGGTTCATCGGCACCGGGATGGTGCACGGCGTGCGCCTGCGCGACGGCAAGGCCGAGTGGTACCGCAACCGGTATGTGCGCGGTGACGCGGTCGCCGAGGCTCAGGGGCTCGAGCCGCTTCCCGGACCCCGCCACCCGATGTTCGGAGGTGGATCGCCGAACACCAACGTGATCGGCCACGCCGGAGCGACGTGGGCGCTCGTGGAGGCCGGCACGCGGCCGGTGGAGCTGAGCTACGAGCTCGAGTCCATCCGTTACCTCGACTTCGACGGCGCCTGGCCCGGCTCGTTCTCGGCCCACCCGAAGCTCGACCCGGTCACGGGCGAGCTCCATCTGATGGGCTACTACTGGGAGTGGGACCACGTGAAGTACGTCGTGGTGCGCCCGGACGGCACGATCCGCACGGTCGTCGAGGTCCGGGTGCCGGGCCGGATCATGCTCCACGACGTCGGGATCACCGACTCGAGCATCCTGATCTTCGACCTCCCGGTCACGTTCCAGCTCGACGCGCTCGGCGAGGGCTACCGGTTCCCGTACCGGTGGGACCCGCAGTATCAGGCGCGCGTTGGTGTGCTGCCGCGGGAGGGCACGGCTGACGACGTCCGGTGGGCCGACGTCGAGCCGTGCTTCGTGTTCCACCCGATGAACGCCTACGACCTGCCGGACGGACGGATCGTGATGGACGTGGCCCGGCACCCGCGGATGTTCGCGACCGACTTCAACGGCCCAGACGAGGGCGCGCCGACGTTGGACCGGTGGACGATCGACCCGGCGGCGGGCAAGGTGCTGGAGGAGCGCCTCGACGACCGCGGTCAGGAGTTCCCCCGCATCGACGAGCGACTAGTGGGCAAGCCGCACCGCTACGGCTACGGCGCGACGATCCGTACCCGCCCGGTCACCCCCGGCGACCTGCTCAAGCACGACCTCGAACGCGGCACCACCACTGCCCACAGCTTCGGCGCAGGGCGGGCGACGGGCGAGGGCGTGTTCGTCCCCCGTTCAGACGACGCGGCGGAGGACGACGGCTGGGTGATGTCCCTCGTGTACGACCAGAGCACCGATCGCAGCGACCTCGTGATCCTCGACGCGCAGGACTTCGCCGGCGAGCCCGTCGCCACGATTCACCTCCCGCAGCGGGTGCCGTTCGGCTTCCACGGCAACTGGGTGCCGGACACCTGACACGCACCGTCGTCGTCACCCAACCAGAACTGGAACGGCTCCACTGGCCGTTTGGCGATCATGTCCATCTGTCTCTTGGCGACTCCGCGGGGCAGCGGATAGGCGCGCCATCCCCCGTCGGACCAGACCCCCACGATGTGAACTCCCACCGCCACCACGAGCGCGTCGGGGAACAGCCGCCTCACGGCGAGCGCGAGCGGGCACCCCGCCGACGATGGGGCGTAGCCCTGATCGATGTCGGCCCGGGTGACGTCGACGCGGAACCTGCGCGTGCCGATCTTCGAACGGGTGCTCATAGGCGCCGTGGAACGTACGGGCGGAGTCGTTCGGATCTTCTCCTCAGGATTGATGAACTCCGCGACGAACCACCGTTCGGATGCGTGGCCTGTCAGCATGCGCGGATCCCCGGTCATCAGTGTTCCGGTTCGGTGTCAGTTGACGGTCCGGAGGACGCGCCGGGTGATGGTTCCGGGTTCGCCGAGGAGGCCCACGCCAGGTACGCCTCCTCCGCGACGGGGAGCGTCGGGAACAGCATGTCCTCCCCGATCAGGTCGGTCAGCCCGGCCCGTTCCAGCGGACTGCGCAGGTCGTGCTTGACTCGCGCCAAGGCGAGCCGGACGCCTCTGGCGGCGAGGGCGGAGTGCAGGTCGCGAAGGCCGTCGGCGGCGGTGATGTCGACTTCGACGTTCGCTTCGACGTTGAGGATGAACCACCGCACGGGGTGCTCGGGGACGGCGGCATTCTCCTGGTCCACCGCGAGAAGGGCTCGCCGGCGCATGTCACCGACGTTGGCAAAGAACAGCGGGGCGTCGTACCGGTAGACGACGAGGCCCGGCAGAGTCTGGGCATCGGGGTAGTCGTCCACGTCGTGCATCCCGGCCAGTCCCGGCACCCGGCCGAGGACGCCTTCGTGAGGGCGAGCCAGCCGGTAGACGATCTCGACGAGGCTGAGCGCGATCGCGACGCCGACGCCCACGAGGACGCCGAACAGAGCGGTGCCGAGGGTGGCGGTGACAGCGAGCAGTAGTTCGGTCGGGCGGAAGCGGGCCAGTCGCACGAGCTCCTGCCACGACACGAGCTTGCTCGCGGCGTAGAACACCACGGCGGCGAGCGAGGCTTGGGGCAGGTTCTCGATCAGTGGCCCGGCGACGAACAGGACGAGGATCACGAGTGCCGCCGCGACCAGCGAGTAGAGCTGGCTGCGGGCACGGGCCGAGATGGCGAGCGCCGTGCGGGACCCGGATGATGAGACCGGGAAGCCGCTCATCACGCCGACCGCGACATGAACCCCGGCAAGTGCGGCGAGCTCTTGTTGGGGGTCGACGGTTTCCTCGGTCGGCTCGTCGTCGGCGGCAGGCGCAGGAAAGGCGCGGGCGATCAGCATGTTGTCGCCGTAGGAGATCACCGCGATCCCGAGCCCGGCGAGCATCAGGGTGCGGACATCCCCCCACGCGACGTCAGGAAGGCCGGGCGTGGGCAGCCCGGTCGGGACCGCGCCGACGACCGCGACCCCGTGGTCCTTCAGGTCGGCCAGGGCGCAGACGACGGTGGCTGCCGCGACGGCAATCAGCGTCGCCGGCCAGCGCGGACGCAGGAAGTGCACCAGCAGCAGCAGGCCGAGCGTTCCGGCGCCGACCGCGAGGGTCAGCAGGTGCGTGTCGTCGACGACCTCGGCGAACGACTCGAGCTGCGCGACGAGGTTGTCGCCCTCGACGGTGGTGCCGGTCATCTTGCCCAGCTGCCCGACGACCATCAGCACGGCCGCACCCGCGAGATAGCCAACGAGCAGCGGCTGGGAGAGGAGATCGGCGATCACGCCGAGGCGCGCGATCCGTCCGAGAAGGCACCACCCGCCCACGATCAGACTGAGCGCTGCGCCCAGTGCCACTGCCCGGTCGGGATCGGCTCCGGCGAGCG
Source organism: uncultured Acidimicrobiia bacterium (assembly GCA_963839695.1). Lineage (GTDB taxonomy): Bacteria > Actinomycetota > Acidimicrobiia > Acidimicrobiales > Ilumatobacteraceae > JALZMG01. Next base: position 145,114 of record CAWIVW010000007.1, read on the forward strand.
GTGCGATCGCCGTGCCGGCCATCAGGGCGATCGTCGACTCGGGACCGACCGACAGCACCCGCGAGGAGCCCATCGCGGCGTACACGATGAGCGCCGCCAGGGCTGTCCACAGCCCGACCACGGGCGGCACGCCGACCAGCGTCGTGTAGGCCATGACCTGCGGAACGAGGTAGGCGACGACGGAGACCCCGGCATACAGGTCGGATCGCAGCCAGCCCGTTCGATAATGGCGCAACACCTCGATGCCCGGTGTGGCGCCGGCGAGTGCCTGAAGCAGGCGATGGCGACGTGGTGGCGACAGCTCGTAGCGAGTCGCCGGCCGACGACCGAGCTCGGCGGGCCCCTGGCGCCGCTCAGACGACTCCGGACCGGCCGTTGCGTCGTCGCTCGTCTCGTCGCGGGACGCAGCGTGATCATCCTTCAAGGCCACTCCAGCAGCTACATGCGGCGTCGCCAACGCGTCACCCACGGATTGAAAGCCAGGCTAATTCCAACGGTCGAAACACAGTTCGCCCCGGACGTCGTCGGGCCGCCGGTGCACTACTCTCGCTCGCTGATGTTGGGACTGTCGCCGGTCGTCCCGCGCTGGGAGTGGCGGACCTTCGGGGCGACGTTCGGCGCGGCGGACGCGGTGGTGGCCGGCTTGACACCGACGGCCGTCGAGGAGAGTGACGAGATATACCTGCTGTCCGAGGACGCTGACAACGTCAAGCTCCGCGCCGAGCTCATCGATATCAAGGTTCTTCGCGAGATCGATCGCCACGGCCTCGAACGGTGGGAGCCAGTCCTCAAGGCCAGCTTCCCGCTCGCCGCCGCTGATGTGGCGGCCACCTTCGAGGCGCTTCACCAGCCCCTCCCGAAGCTGCTGCGCACCGCCTACACGTTGACCGAGTTTCTCGGTGAGCTCGTCGAGCCCAGCGGCACGATCCTCGTCGTCTCCGTCCACAAGCGACGGGTCCGGTACAGAATCAACGACTGCATCGGCGAGGTGACCGATATCGAGGTTCCTGGCCGGCGCACCCGCACCCTCGCCCTCGAGGCCGAGGATCCGGCCGCGCTGATGGCCGCGGTCACGGCACTGGGGCTGGTGGATCGCGTGAACACGAGCGTGCCTCGGGGGTTGACCACCCTCATTGACGCACCCCTTCGATACGCGGTGATCGATGTGGGCACGAACTCGGTGAAGTTCCACGTCGGCGAGCAGACCGGCGACGGAGCGTGGCGGGCGGTCGTCGATCGGGCCGAGACGACCAGGCTCGGCGACGGGCTGGCCAAGTCGGGAACGATCTCGCCGGCCGCGGTGGAGCGAACGGTGTCGGCGATCGCCGGCATGGTCGAGGAGGCATCGGAGCATCACGCCCGGGCGATCGTGGCCGTGGGGACGGCCTGGCTTCGCACGGCCAGTAATCGAGACGAGGTCGTGGCCGCGATCGAGGCGGCGACCGGAGTCACCGTCAACACCGTCTCGGGGGAGGAGGAGAGCCGGCTCGCATATGTCGCCGTCCGCACGGATCTCAGGCTGACGGAAGGCGCCCTGGTGGTCTTCGACACGGGTGGGGGAAGCACCCAGTTCACCTTCGGTCATGGCGCCGAGGTCGAGGACCGCTTCAGCGTCGAGGTCGGCGCCGTGCGCTACACCGAGCGCTTCGGGCTCGCCTCGGCCGTGTCGACCGACGCCCTCCAGGCGGCCCTCGACGCGATCGCGTCCGACCTGCATCGCCTGGACGGCAGACCGGCGCCCGATGCCCTGGTTGCCATGGGTGGTGCGGTCACGAACATCACGGCCGTGAAGCTCGGCCTCGACCCCTACGACCCAGACGCCGTCCACGGGGCGATCCTCGAGCGTGCCGACATCGACCGGCAGATCGAGCAGTATCGGTCGCGCGATGCAAACGCTCGTCGCGCGATCGTCGGGCTCCAGCCCAAGCGCGCTGACGTGATCCTGGCCGGTGCGTGCATCGTGCGCACCGTCATGGAGAAGCTCGGGCAGGAGCGGGTGACGGTGAGCGACCGCGGCCTGCGCCACGGGCTGCTGATCGAGCGTTTCGGGTCTGCGCGTCCATGACGGGACGCGGTGGGGTTCGGAGCACAACCCCGGTCAGCGAGGAGTCGCGTCGGAGGGCGTGAACGTGTCGCCGTGACCGGGGATGGCGACGTCGGCGACGGCGAGGACGCGAGCCCGGCTGACATGAAGCCGTTCCATGTCCGCGAACGGGTCCTCCGCCGGTCCGTCGCCGTTCCACCACACGTGGGTGAAGGCGGCGACGCCGTCGGCGAGTGTGCGCCAGGGTCGTGATGTCCTCGGCCGAGTGGCCCGGCGTGCGGATCAGCTTGATCGACGAGCAGAGCTCGAACCCCTCGGCATCTCGACTCGTCCAGATGTCGTTCTCGTAGATCGCCCAGTGATCGTGGTACCGGGCCGCGGGGAACAGCGCCGCATTGATCGTGTGGTCGGGATGGTGATGGCTGAACACGACGTCGGTCACTTCCTGCGGACGAATGCCGAGCGCCCTCAGTGGATCGAGGATCAGCGACCGGTCGCGCACCATCCCGGGATCGACGACGACGGTCATCGCGCCGTCCCGGATCAGGCCGACCGTGCTGGCGACGCCTCGTCCGTAGTAGCCGGCGGTCAGGACGTGGACCGTCGCCGTGTTCGCTCGCGGTGTGTCGCTCATGGCCTCCATGTTGCTCGTCTCCCACGGCGACGACGCACGCGGCCTGCCGCGGTACGGTCCGAGGATGCCTGCGGTGTTCGTCCATGGAAATCCGGAGACACCGGCGGTGTGGGACCCGCTGCTTGCCGAGCTCGATCGTGACGACGTCGCCGCGCTGCACCTCCCCGGCTTCGGGATCCCCGTTCCGCCCGGGTTCGCGGCGACGAAGGAGGAGTACGTCGAGTGGCTCGCCGGCGAGCTCGAGTCCGATCGGGGAACCCGTCGACCTCGTCGGCCACGACTGGGGCGGAGGGTTCGTGCTCCGCCTGGCGTCCACCCGCCCGGAACTGATCCGGTCGTGGGTCAGCGACGTCGCCGGGCTGCTCGACCCTGAGTACGTGTGGCACGACTTCGCCCAGCTGTGGCAGACGCCCGGTACCGGCGAGCAGTGGGTCGCCACCACCATCGCCCAGCCGCGGCAGGCGCGCATCGAGCTGTTGGAGGCCGTCGGCGTGACCGCCGACGCCGCGGCCACGTTCACGGACGCCCTGGACGAGGAGATGGGCCGCTGCATCCTGGCCCTCTACCGGTCAGCGGCCCAGCCGGCGATGCAGGAGTGGGGTCGCGACGCCGAGGCGGCCCGGGCGCGTCCCGGTCTCGTCCTCTCGCCGGCCGAGGATCCGTTCACCGGCGGTTCGGACCTCGCCCGCCGGATGGCCGATCGGATGGGCGCCCGGTTCGAGGAGCTCGACGGTCTCGGTCACTGGTGGATGCTCCACGACCCGGGCCGGGGCGCTCGCCTGCTCGAGGAGTTCTGGGCCGCTGGCGGGTCGTGAGGTCAGGGTGACGGGAAGGAGTGGTGCTCGTGGGCGACTACCCACCGACCGGCCTCCTTGCGCAGCCCGATCGTGAGGCGGAGCCGGTTGTCCGGGTCGCTGGCGAGCTCCTCGCGCGGTCCCACAGCGCAGGAGGGCGTGGGCGTACGCCACATCGACGCCCGCGGTGACCGCCAGCTCGACGATCTCGAACACGGCTCCCCGGCGCTGCCACTCGAAGAACGGCGGCCAGGTCGTCCCGGTAGGCGTCGATCCCCCGGACGCCCTGCTTCGGCGGCGGCACGTCGAACATCACGATGTCGCCGGCGTGGTCGGCGAGCACGCGGTCCAGATCGCCGGCGTGGACGGCGTCGGCCCACCGCTCGATGAGGGCGCGGATCTCCGCTTCGTCGGTCTTGGTGTCGGGGTTCGTGGTCATGTGGGTTCGACGTCGCGCTCCGACACGACTCATCGCCCCGTGACCATCGACACGGGACCGCCTAGGAGAAGTCGTCCGGAAGGATCGTCGGCTTGCTCTCGCCGTAGAGTCACTTTGCGGGGACGTACCTCGGCCGCGGACGGGCGGGACCAGACTCCGTGGCGTGCTCGTCGCTACCGTGCTCGCCCTCGCCTCGGCCGGGCTGCACGCGGTCGTGGAACCTCGTCGCCAAGCGCAGCGCCGACCCGTTCCTCGCGCTGTGGGGGCAGTTCTTCGTCGCCGGCGTCATCGGCGGCGTCCTGCTCGCCGTCACGGGAGGCGTCCCCGCCGCCGGGTGGGCGTGGGCGGCGGCGACCGGAGCAGTCCACGTGCCCTATCTCGTCGCCCTCGCCTGGGCCTACGACCGGGGCGACTTCTCGGTGGCCTACCCGCTCGCCCGCGGCGGCGGCGCCCTGCTGGCGGGCATCGGCGGCATCGTCCTGCTCGGCGACGAGGTGAGCTTCTGGACGATGGCGGCGGTCCTGATCGTCGTCGGCGGGATGGCGCTGCTGGCCGCCGGCGCCCGCCCGGCCGGGGTGCGGGCGGCGCTGTTCGTCGCCCTCACGATCGGCGTCTACACGACGATCGACAGTCACGCCGCCCGGACCGTCGCCACCGACACGTACGTGCTCGCAGTGTTCATCGCGGTCGGCGTCGCGGTCACGGGCTACGGGCTCGCGATCGGGCGCAGCCCGGCGATGGTCGCCGCGATCCGAGCGCAGTGGCCGCAGTTCGCGTTCACCGCCGCGATCAGCATGGTGACCTACGGCCTCGTCCTCGCCGCCGTCCGCCGAGCGCCGGTCGGGTACGTCGCCGCCCTCCGCGAGTCGAGCGTGCTGCTCGCGGCCTTCCTCGGCTGGCGCTATCTCGACGAGGGCAGCATGCGCCGGCGGAGCGTCGCCGCCTCGGTGATCCTTGCCGGTCTCGTCCTGCTCGTCGTGTCGGCGTGATCCGTCCTCGTCAATCGCCCGACGGCGCGGTGAGCTCGAGGGCGATGCCGTCGGGATCGAAGAACGCCAGGAACGAGATCCCGAGCGGCACGAGCTCGCGGATCGGACCGTGCTCGATCCCGCGCTCGTCGAGCAGCCGGGCCGCCTCGTCGAGGTCGGCTCGGGAGGGGACGCTGAAGCTGATGTGATCGAGCCCCACCCGGAACGGGTCGAAGCGGTCGCCGGCGGTCGCGCGGGCGTCGTCGACGGGCCGCAGGCCGACGAACATCCCCTGATGAGCCAGGATCACCCCGCCCTGGAGCGAGTCCACGAGGGCGTCGTAGTGCTCGTCGTCGGGAGGCGGCGGCTCGTCGATGGCGACGTCGAAGCCGAGCACCTCGGTGTAGAAGGCCTTCGACCGGTCGACGTCGGTGACCGCGAGGCGCAGATGGTGGATCGAACCGGCGGGAAGGTGCGGCACGGGAGCGAAGAGTAGCTTCCCGCCGATGGCCGACCTGGTCCTCGGGCCGATGCTCCGACACGTCAGCGACACGACGGCGACGATCTGGGTCGAGACCGACGCCGCGTGCACGGTCGAGGTGCTCGGGCACCGCGCCAGCACGTTCACCGTGGCCGACCACCACTACGCCCTGGTGATCGTGGAGGGCCTGACCCCCGGGACGACCACGCCGTATGAGGTACTCCTCGACGGCGAGGCGTGCTGGCCGCCGCCCGTCGAGCGGTTCCCGGCCAGCGTCGATCCGCACCCACGATGGCGGGCCGCTGCGGATCCTGTTCGGTTCGTGCCGCACCGCCGCGCCGCACGAACCTCCGTGGACGCTCGAGTTCGATCACGACGACCGGGCCCGCGGCGTCGATGCCGTCTGGGCCCACGGACTGCGGATGCTGGAGCAGCCACCCGACGAATGGCCCCACCTGCTCCTGTTCATCGGCGACCAGGTCTACGCCGACGACTCGTCGCCGCAGACCCGCGCCAAGGTCGCAAGACGGCGCGGCCATCTCGCGGACGACGACCGCTATCCGCCCCTCGACGACGTCGCCGACTTCGAGGAGTACACGTGGCTGTACCACGAGGCCTGGCTGCCCGAGGTCGAGCGATGGATGTTCTCGGTCGTCCCCAGCGCGATGATCTTCGACGATCACGACATGATCGACGACTGGAACACGTCGTCGTCGTGGCTCGACGACATCAGGCAGCAGCCGTGGTGGAAGGACCGTGCCGTCGGCGGGTTCATGTCGTACTGGGTGTATCAGCACCTCGGGAACCTGTCGCCGAGGGAGATCAGGGCCGAGGGCATGCTCGACACGTTCGTCGAGCTCGGCGACGCCACGGCCGCCCTGACGGCGTGGGCGGAGGAGGCGGAGCGAGATGCGGGGGTGCCCGGCGGCTACCGGTTCAGCTTCTACCGCGACCTCGGCCCGGTGAGGCTGGTCGTGATCGACAGTCGCACCGGGCGGGTGCTGGAACCCGGCGGGAGGGCGATGGTCGACGCCGAGGAGTGGGCGTGGGTGGTGGAGCACGCCGACGTCGAGTGTGAGCACCTCGTGCTGGCGACATCCGTGCCGGTCAACATGCCGGGCGGGTTGCACGACCTCGAACAGTGGAACGAGCGGATGTGCAACGGGGCGTGGGGACGGCCGTTCGCCCGGCTCGGCGAGCGGATCCGCCGCGCCGTCGACCTCGAGGACTGGTCAGCGTTCCACGACAGCTATCGAGCCTTGATGGACCTGGTCCGCGACGTGGCCACGCCGCGTGAGCAGCCCGCTCCCGATCCGCCGGCGACGGTGACGATCCTGTCCGGCGACGTTCACTTCAGCTTCCGATCGCGAGCCATGCTTCGCCGACGAGCCCGGTCGTCCGGCGCCGGTGAGCCGGGTCCACCAGATCGTGAACTCGCCGATCCGCAACGTGCTCCCGACGCGCGAGCGGCGGGTGATCAGGGCCGGGCTGTCACGCTTCGGCGAGTACGTCGCCCGCGGGCTGCGCCGGTCGGTCGGAGGACGCCGGGACACGACGAGATGGGATGTCGAGGACGGGCCGTTCTTCGCCAATCACATCTGCGTCGTCGAGCTGAGCGAGCGGGATGCCCGGATGGTGCTCGAGCGGGCGGAGCCGGGCGACGACGGCCGCCCCGTGCTCACCGTGGCGGCGACGCTCGGCGTTGTAGAGCGCGCTCGGCCGGCTCGCCGAGGCGCTGCATCCGACCGCCGAACACGAGCGCGGTCAGGAGGAACCAGCCCCAGCCGACCATCACACCGGCGACGACGTCGGTGAGCCAGTGGACGCCGAGCAGGGCGCGGGATGTGGCCACGGCCACGGTGACGATCGCGGCGACCGCGGCCGCCGCGGCCCGACCCCGCCGGGGCCACGTAGCGGCTGACGACGAGCGCCAGCGCGAACCATGCCGCGGCCGCCGCCGCGGAGTGCCCCGACGGGAACGACGAACCGGCGGGGTTGACGAGGTGCGGTACGTCCGGCCGGTCACGATCGACGATCAGCTTGAGCCCATTGTTGATCGCCGACACGCCGACGAGGACGACGAGCAGGAACAGGACGACGTTCAGGTTGCGGTGCCGGACGTAGTCGTAGATCGCGACCGCGACGCAGATGACGACGAGGTAGGTGGTGCCGCCGAGATCGGTGAGCGCGTCGAGCGCCGTCGTCGACCACGACGTGGCGTTCTCGCTCCCCCACTCGGCGACGGCCGTGTCCCACTCGGGCCAGCCCGCTGTCCCGATCCACCATGTCGAACACGATCCCGACGACGAGCGCGGTCACGAACACGATCGCCAGCGCGATCGCCAGCATCAACCCGCCGACCACCTGTCGATCGATCGCCCGGGCCGGCGCACCAAGCCGGGGATGCCGCCGCAGCCAGCCGACCAGCCACCGCTCCTCGGCCGCGGGATCAGCCGGATCAGGTGCGGCCGGCGAACGGGACAGCGCCCAGACCACACCGGCCGCGACCAGCGCCGCGACGAGAACGGCCAGCGTCACGGGCACGGTCGGACGCGCTCCGTCAGCGGGCTCCGATGAGCCGTTGGCGAGGGGCCGAGATCACGCAGAACAGGCCGTAGACGATGAGGGCGACCGCGACGAACCCGACGACCAGCGGACCGAGCGTCGATTCCGTCAGCTCGCGCAGCGAGCCGTCGAACCCCTTCGCCTCGCTGGGCCGGAACTGGACCGCGGCGCTGGTCACGAACCATCCGACGAGCCCCATGACGATGCCGCGTCCGACCCACCCGACCCGGCCGAGGGTGACGATCGTCTCGTGGCTGAACGGCCCCACGCCGCCGGGCTCGAGCTCGTCGCGGAACTTGGCCCGCAGCCCCTTGATCACGAAGTAGAGGCCCGACGGCCACCAGGCAGACGCCGAGCGCGCCGACGAGCCACCGGCCACCGGACTTCTCCATCAGTTCCCGCGTGAAGCGCTCGACCTTGGCGTCCTCGCTCTGCGCCCGGTTCGCGGCGCGATCGTGACGTGGCGAACGACACCGCCGTCCACGCCAGCACCGAGTAGCATGATCGCGCTGACCAGATACCCGCCGCGGGTGAGCCAGGCCTTGGCGGTGTGCTCCGCCGGCAGCAGGATCGAGATCAGCCGCCAGATGACGTACAGCGCCAAGCCGATGGCGATGATCCACAGCGCCAGCGCGCCGAACGAGCGTGTCGGCGATCTCGGTGACCGCGCCGAGCTGGCTGGCCTCGCCCGCCCCGCCCCTGGCTCGATCCTCCTGCAAGCCCTCGATCGCGATCGGCACCGCGAGCACGCCGAGCACGCCGTACACGACACCCTTGGCGACCCAGCCGAGGCGGGCCGACGGTGACGAGTCGCGGATGGCGATGGGCGACCTCGTCGACCTTGCGGGAGACGCTCTGCTCGGTGAGTCGTGGACGTGGTCATCGCGGTGCTCCAGACATGGGGACGGGACCGTCCGGCGCGACGGGATCCGGTGACGGTGAGGTCGAGCCGGCGTACGCGAGCGGGTACGGAGGCGTCGGCCGTGCGGTCGATCTCGTCCACGCCGGCCGCGATGCGCCGCCCGCACGACGAAGATCGTGGCGACACCGAGCAGCAGGCCGGCGGCGACGTCGATGGGATGGTGCATGCCGCGATAGGCGCGGGAGAGCGCCGACGATCAACGGGACGACCACGGCGATGAAGCCGAAGACAGTGCGCACGAGGCGGTTGCGCGTGTGCCAGCACACGACGACGAACACCCCGGCATAGAAGGCGACGGCCGCTCCGGTGTGTCCGGACGGGAAGCTCCCCGACGGCGGGATCGAGTCGAGTTGCTCGACCGGCGGGCGCTCGCGGTCGACGATGAAGCTCGTGATCACGAACACCGCCGCCTCCAGCGACACGGCCACGGCGAGGAACACGCCGTCGTGCCAGCGCCGCCAGATGATCACCATGGCGCCGCCGACGACGGCGACCAGGATCACCTTGACGAGGGTGTCCGAAAGCATCGATCCGTAGTGGGTCAACGAGTTCCAGGTCGGCGTGCGGTGATCCTCCAGCCAGCGGGCGACGATCTCGGTCGGCGTCGCCGACGGCGCCGTCGTCGAGGAAGGCCATGTAGAGCAGCCCGACGCCCGTCCACACGGCGAGCAGCACGGCGCCCCGCCCTTGGCGAGGACCAACAGAGCCGGCTTGTTCAGCGGCCAGGCGCGCAGCCACCCGTCGTGTCCGCTGGTGCGGAGCGTCGGCGCGCGTGTCGACGGTGCTGGTCACGGCGTCGGCACCAGGATCGATTGACGGCCGGGCAGCACCGAGACGTCGAACTTCTTCGCCCGCGGCTGGTCGCCGCCGTCGAGCTGCCACGGCAGCGTGCGATCGAGCCGGATCGTCGCCTTCGAGTGGCCTGGGTGATCCGGACGAGCGGCGACGAGTCGATCCGGCCGAGCACGGCGCGAGCCCCGACGCGCAGCCAGTCGGTGCGGCGCTTCGGCGGTCAGCACGCCGACATCGAGCAGCGCCGTCGTCGAACCGGGCGTCGGGGAAGACCTCGATCGCCGCCGAGGATGCGCCCGACGTTGCCCACGAGCACGCACGCCGCGCGCCCTTCGAACCAGTCCTCGCCGTCGACTTCTGATCCTGACCTCGGCGCCGGAGTGGCCGAGGTTCCGGGCTCCGGCCCGGACGTAGGCGAGCTTGCCCAGGCGGTCCTTGGCGCTGTCGGCATCGCGGATCATCAGGGCGTCGAAGCCGGTGCCGGCCATGACCGCGAAGGCCTCGCCGTTGACGATGCCGATGTCGACCGGGCGGGCGATGCCGTGCAGCGCCACGTCGAGCGCATCATGGAGGTCGATGGGCACGTCGAGGGCTTTGGCGAGCAGGTTGGCGGTGCCGGCGGGCAGGATCGCCAGCTCGACCTTGGCGTTTTCGGCGACGAGCGTGTCGATGCACCGCCGCACCGTGCCGTCGCCGCCCCAGACGAGCAGCCGTTCGACGCCCTCGTCGAGCAACTGACGGACCCGCTTGGGCGACTTCTTGCTCTTCGCGACCTCACACCACGGCGGATCGGGGAACCCCGCGTCGGCCAGTGCCGTGCGCAACTCCTCCGGGCCCTTCCCGAGGGACTTGCCCTCGTGCACCAGTACTCCCAGCTTCGTCATCTCGCCTCCGGTCGTGGGGAGATACCCGACCGGCGGCCCGCCCATACGTCAGGCGATGAACTGACGGACGAATCGGCGACCCGCTAGTCAGCCCGAGAGCAGGCCCTGTTCCATCGCGAAGAGCGTCGCGCCAGCGTGGGTGCTCACCCCGGCCTTGGCGTAGATGTGCTCGACGTGGCGCCCCACCGTCTTGGGCGAGATCCCCAACCGCGAGGCCACCTGCTTGTTGGCGTGGCCGCGGGCGATCAGGCGCAGGACCTCCACCTCCCGGTCGGTGAGCCCGGCCGGATGGGCAGCCCGGCATGCGCCGACTTCTCGGCCGCGTATCCGGCGGCAGCGAGCACGGCGTCGACCTCGACGCGTCCGAAGCGCCCAGCATCGACCTCGTCGACGGAGCGCGGCGGCCGCGGCCGCTGGGTCGAGGGCGGACCGGTGCGGGCGCTCCTCGGTCATCGCGTGATAGACGTCGGCCGCGGCGAGCAGCGCGGGCCGGAACCTCGAGTTGGTCGCCGGCGAGGCCGCCGTGGTAACCCGAGCCGTCCGCCCGTTCGTGGTGCCGGGCCGCGACCCCGGCGAACGGGGCCAGCATCGTGCAGCGGTGCAGGACCCGTTCGCTGAGGTACGGATGCAGCCGGACCCGCTCCCACTGCTCGGGGTTGAGCGGACCGGGCCGATCCCAGATCCCGCTCGGGATGCCGACCCGTCCGACGTCGTGCACGAGCGCCGCTCGACCCAACCTCGTGGCCTCCGCGCCGTCCAGTCCGGCGGCTCCCGCGGCGGCGACGGCGAGCGCGGCAACCCCGGTCGAGTGCCCCCGCAGCCACGGGGACTTCAAGTCGGTGAAGTCCGCCACCGCGCCCAGCGCCTCGTCGAGCCGGTCAGCATCGATCGTCCACACGGGCGTCGGCTCGGCCGCGAGCACCCGCGCCGCACGGATCGTCGTCGATCTCGGCCAGCCATCGCTCACCCTCGGCCACCAACGCGTCGCGACGGCGGGGTCGTAGCCGCGCCCCGCCGGCGCGCCAGCACCTCCACCGCCGCCGGCCACCCGACCCGGCGGGCGAACAGCTCGGCATCCCGGGCGGCGGCCACCACCCGGACGGCCACTGGAACCTCCTCGCCCGCCAACCCGCGGGATGGCCCTTGCCGTCCCAACGCTCGAAGGCGTGGGCCAGCGCTTGGCTCACGGAGCCGTCCAGCCCGACCCGTTCGGCGAGCCGGGCGGCGACCTCGCAATGCCCCGACGAGCTGCGCCGACTCATTCCCGGGTCCGAGAGCGCCCGAACGATCCGTCCCGCCCGGCGGTGAAGGGGCAGATCCTCCGCGAGATGGCGGACGAAGTAGCGCATCCCCTCGCCGGGCGGGGCCATCAGGATCGGCGCCATCGCGGCGTTGAACGCGATCTCGTCGCCGCCGGCCAGCACGCGCCACCTCCGACGCATCCGACGTGCAGCCGAGGAACCGCAGCAACGCGACGTGGTACACGCACGAGCGCGTCGCCTGATCCAACCCGAGGGCGCTCGGCGACCGCCAGCGACACCCAGCAGGTCCGCAAGCCGTGCTCCAACGGCTGGCCGGTCCCCAGATCCGTCGCCAGCGACAGGGCGATCGTCAGCTCCGCCAGCCGCCCCGAACCGGCGTCATCGGCCATGCCTCCACTCTTTCAGGCCTCCGATGCCGCCCCGGCGGCCCGGCCCGGGTCAGTCGAGGTCGAGGCGCTTGGCGGTGGCGGCGAACTCGGCGGGATCGAGGACCGAACGGGCCAGGCTGACGACACCGGCGAACACTTCGGCCGGCGCGTCGGCGCGCATGCCGCCGAGCAGCTCGGCGCGGTCGTCGGCGTTCATCGCCGGCAGCATGAACGCCAGGCTCGCCGCCATCACGTCGGGCGGGATCGACGAGAGGATCGCCATGTGCATGCCGACGACGGCCTCGACTCCGACCGCCTGCTCGAGGGCGGGCATGACGACCCGCTCCTCGACGAGCTGGTGGGCGAGGTAGGCGCTGGTGAACCCCGACAGCTCGAGATAGAGCAGATGGCCGAGCCGGCGCTGGTCGGCGGCGCGCTCGACGCCGCGGCGTCCTGAGCCAGGTCGACGAGCCAGGCGAAGCGGGCTTCGAGCACGTGGTGGTCGTAGCTGATCTGCTCGGCGAGCTCCGGCAGGTGCTCGACGCAGCACCGGGTCGACGCACCGTGTCCTCGTGCCCGGCGTGCAGCTCGAGCACCTGGCCGACCGACGCCACGTGATCGGCGAGGGCGGCGCGGCCGCACCGGTCGGTCGGGTCGAGGCTGCCGGCGGTCGACGTGACCGCGAACAGCTCGGCGCGGATGCCCTTGTGGATGTCGCGGTAGAGCGTCGAAGGTGACGAGGTCGAAGTCGTAGCGTTCGGGCTCGATGATGGTCACAGTGAGTGGTCCTCTCGGGAAGGGCGCCCGGACCGTCCGGCCGCCCGCTGGTGCCCATCGTGAACGAGCCGGGCCGCGCTCGTTTCCTGAAACGCCCGTATCCTCAGCCGCAGAGATTCCTAAGCGAACCTTCAGGGCGGGAGACATGGGCGGTAGCGGAGCTGATGGAGCTGGTGGGCGCGGGCGCGAGCCTGGTCGTCGGGCACGGTCGCCGCCGACGGCGAGCCCCGGGCGACGAGGGCGTGGGCGGCGACAGGTCGTCGACGAGCGATGCCGACGCATCCGGGTCCTGATGGGCGCCGACGATCAGGTCGTCGGTGGACAACCTCGAGAACGGGCGCTTCGCGCTCACCGGAGCGGACGTGCGCACGTTGCGCTCGTTGCAGCTGAAGGGTCGGGTCGTGCGCACCGAGCCGGCAACCGCCGAGGACGTCCAGCTCGTCGCCGACCACAGCAGCGCCTTCTTCCGGGCCGTGCACGAGACCGACGGCATGCCGATCGCACTGCTCGAGCGCCTGCTGCCCGCCACGGTGGTCGCCGTCGAGTTCGAGGTCGAGGAGATGTTCGACCAGTCGCCCGGCCCCGACGCCGGGGCGGTGGTTCAACCGTGAGCGCCGATGCAACTGGAGCTCGAGGCGCTCGACCGGTGCTTCGAGGGTGCGATCCCGGCCGTGCTCTCGACGGCGTCCGCCGACGGCACCCCCAACGTCACCTACATCTCCAAGGCCCACCGGGTGGACGACGAGCGCGTCGCCCTCTCCAACCAGTTCATGTCGAAGACGGCGCGGAACCTCGCCGTCAACCCGCGGGCCAGCCTGCTGCTGATCGAGCCGCGGACCCACGACGAGTTCCGGCTCTCGCTCGTGTACGAGCGCACCGAACGGCGCGGCCACGTGTTCGAGCAAGCTGCGGGCCGACGTCGACGCGATCGCCGCCTTCGCGGGCATGCAGCACGTGTTCCGCCTGCGCGCCGCCGACATCTTCCGCGTCGTCGATGTCGTCCAGCATCCCGCCGAACCCGACTGGCGCCCCGGTGGACGAGACGTGCCGCCCGAGCGCGAGTCGCCGACCGAGCTGGCTGCGCTCGCCGAGCTGGCCGCGACGATCGGGCGGGCCGGTGACCTCGAGGTGCTCGTCGACACCGCGCTGGAAGTGCTCGACCGGTCGTTCGGCTACGCGCACTCACAGCTGCTGCTGCTCGACGAGGAGGGCCGGCGCCTCTACACGATCGCCAGCCGCGGGTTCGGGGCGGACAGCATCGGCGCCGAGGTCGTCGTCGGCGAGGGGCTGATCGGGATGGCGGCCCAGCGCTGCGAACCGATCGCCGTCGGCAACCTGCTGCAGATGGCGAAGTACTCGCGCTCGATGCGCCGTCAGTTCGAGGACGGCGGCGGCGTCCGGCCCGGTCGTGAGGTGCCGATGCCGGGACTGGACGGCGCCGACAGCCGGCTCGTCGTCCCGGCCAAGGCGCTCGGCGAGCTCATCGGCGTGCTCGTGGTCGACAGCACGCGGCCCGTCGCCTTCGACGCCGTCGACGAGCAGACGCCTCGGCGTCGCGGCGACGATGCTCGCCACGCGCGATCGAGCACGTCCGCGCGCTCGAGCCGACGACCAGCGCGACCAGGACGTCGCCGCTCGACCCGCCGCCGGCCTCACCGGCCGTGCCGACGAGCGAGCGGCCCGTCGGCCGTGCGCTTCTTCGCCGTCGACGGCAGCACGTTCCTCGACGGCGACTACCTGATCAAGGGCGTCGCCGGGCGGATCCTGCGGTCGCTGCTGGCGCGAGTACGTCGCCGAGGGCCGCACCGACTTCACGAACAAGGAACTGCGTCTCGACCCGACCCTCGAGATGCCCGGCTTCAAGGACAACCTCGAGAGCCGGCTGATCCTGCTCAAGCGCCGCCTGGACGAGCGCCACGCGCCCGTGCGCATCGAGCGCACCGGGCGGGGGCGGTTCCGCCTGCAGGTCGACCGGCCCCTGCGCCTCGACTACGTCGAGGCGTGATCGCCGCCGCAACCGGGTACACACGGGGACGTGGAGGAGGAATCGCCGCCCGGCGCGATTGCCAGGCGCCGCCAGCAGCTCGACGGCCACGAGCGTGAGCAGGGTGGAGGTGGTGCGCCGCTCGACCCGGCCCGGCACCGTTCCTGGAGCAGTCGGGCTCTTCATCGACTCGGAGATTGGTCGTCGCACGCGGCCGCCGGTGTCGTCGCCGCGTGTGTCGTCGCGGCGTGGGTGGTGGTCGGCGCGGTGACCGGCTTCCCCGGCTGGTGGGAGACGGTCCTCTACTCGACCGCCGCGTCGGTGACCGTGGTGATGGTGTTCGCGATCCAGCACACCCAGCGCCGGGAACAGATGGTGACCCAGCGCAAGCTGGACGAGCTCCTGCGGGCCCTCCCGGAGGCCGACGACCAATTGATCGCCGCCGAGGGGGCCTCCGACGACGAGCTCGAGGCGCTGGCCGGGCTGAACATCGCCGATCGGCAACTGGCCAACGAGAGCACGGCCTCCGACGTCAGTCGACCATGATGGCGTGATGGCGTCCTACACCGTCAACGACGCGGCCGTCGCCCATGCCCGGCACCTGATCGATGTCCGCCAGTACGTGCTCGACAGCGACTGGGGAGAGGTCCAACCGCGCGCCGAGGACCAGAACCGGTTCCTCGAGTCCCATTCCTGGGACGACTACGCCCTGTGGCACCTCGGCCTGACCGAGGGCGCGACCGACGAGACCAAGGCCCGGTATGCGTTCGTGTACGGCGACTTGAGGCGGGTCCACCGGACCGGGCTCATCGCGTGCGTCTACCGCGCGTCGGAGTGGCGCCACAAGGCCGTCGAGCTGGCGGCGCACCACCTCCTGCAGCATCTCGACCAGACGACGGCCTGATCAGTTCAGGCGGGCGCGCTCTAGCCTCGGCCCATGGCCGCGACCACCCGTGAGCATCGCCTCCGCGGCGAGACCGCGATCACGTTGGAATCCGGCGAGCTCAGCGCCACGTTCCTGCCCGACGTCGGCATGACGGGCGTGTCGCTGCGCTGGCGTGGCCGGGAGTACCTCGCCGTGCCGGGCGGGATCCCGCACCTCCGGTCCGGCGCCACCGCCGGGTTGCCGCTGCTGGCGCCGTGGGCCAACCGCTTGGCGTCACGCCGGTACCGGGCCGCGGGGGTGACGGTTGATCTCGAAGGACTGCCGCTGGGGGTGGATGGCAACGGCCTCCCGATCCACGGGCTCCTCGTCGGAGCACCGGGCTGGCGGGTCGATCGCGTGGACACCCGGCGCGGAGCCGCGCGGCTGCGGGCGTCGATCGACGTCGACGCACCGGCGTTTCCGTTCCCGCACCGGATCGAAGTCGTCGTCACCGCTCGCGACGGAGAGCTCGGGGTCGAGACGAGCGTCATCCCGACAGGTCGCCGGCAGGTGCCGGTGACCTTCGGTTGGCACCCGTACCTGCGGCTGCCGGACGTTCCGCGCGCCCAGTGGCGGCTCCGCATACCAGGGCGCCGGCATCTCACCCTCGATTCCTTCGGCATACCGACGGGTGCCGAGGTGGCGGAACGCGCCGAGGAGGCACCCATCGCCCGGCGCACGTTCGACGACCTGTACGCGCTCGGCCGTGATCGCCGGCTGGCGTTCGCGGTCGGCGACGGACCGTCGATCGAGCTGCGCTCGGACTCCGCCTATCCGTACGCGCAGGTGTGGGTCCCGGCCGGTCGCCGCTTCGCCGCGCTCGAGCCGATGGTGGCGCCGACGAACGCGCTGGTGGACGGGGCGACGCCGCTCGTCGGGCCCGGCGATTCGTACGCCGCCCGCTTCACGCTCGCCGTCGGATGACGGACGGCGTCTCGGTCGGTGTCGTCGGCGGAGGCATCGGCGGTCTGGCCGCCGCGCTGTCGTTGCTGCATGCGGGCCTCGACGTCCACGTCTACGAGCAGACGGCGGCGCTGGGCGAGGTCGGCGCCGGCATCCAGATCAGTCCCAACGCTTCGCGCCTGCTCCACCGGCTCGGGCTCGCCGCCGAGCTGGCCCGGACCGGGGTGAAGCCGCTCGCGTGGCACCAGCGTCGCTGGGACGACGGCCGGACACTGCTCCGGAGTCCGCTCGCCGAGCCCCTCGAGGCGGCCTTCGGCTTTCCGCACTACCAGATCCATCGTGCCGACCTCTTGGCCTCGCTGGCGCTGGCGATCCCGGCCGAACGGATCCATCTCCGCCACCGGATGACCGAGATCACAGATCATGGCGATCAGGTCGAGGTTGGCTTCGCCAACGGCGCCCGGGTCACGGTCGACGTGCTGGTCGGTGCGGACGGCATCCACTCGGTCGTGCGCGGGGTGCTGTTCGGCGAGGAGCAACCCCGCTTCACGGGTTGCGTGGCCTACCGCGGCCTCGTCCCGGCGGAGCGGCTAGGCGATGTGCAGCTGGAGGTGACCGCGCAGGTGTGGATGGGACCGGGCCGGCACTTCGTGCACTACTTCGTGAGCGGACGACGCCTCGTCAACTTCGTCGCCATCGTCGAGCAGGACGCCTGGACCCGTGAGTCGTGGACGGCTCGCGGTGACCTGGCGGACGCCCTGGCCGCCTTCGAGGGCTGGCATCCGCAAGTCCGGACGATCCTCGGATCGGTCGACGAGACCTTCATCTGGGGGCTGTTCGACCGCCGGCCGCTCGATCGCTGGTCGGTCGGGAGGGTCACGCTGCTCGGCGATGCGTGCCACCCGATGCTGCCGTTCATGGCGCAAGGTGCCGCCCAGGCGATCGAGGACGGAGCGACGCTGACGGCCTGCCTCGCCCGCGCCGGGTCGGACCTCCCGGCGGCGCTGCGCCGGTACGAAGATCTGCGGCTGCCGCGGGCATCGCGACTGCAAGCCATGTCGACGGTCAACAAGACGCGCTTCCATCTGCCGGACGGCCCGGAGCAGCGCGAGCGGGACCGGCAGATGGCGACTTCATCGACCGATTGGTCGTTCGACGCCGTGGCATGGATCTACGAGCACGACGCCGCGGTACTCCCCGAAACGGGGTGGCCCGGCGGAACCTCGGAGTGACTACGGTGGCGTCCGGGTCGGACGGGAGCAGGCGGTGAGAGAGGGATGCGAATGGCGGCAGTGACGGTGCCTGACGAGATGGCGCGCGCTCTGCCGCGTCGACCCGACCGCGACGGCCTACCCGTTCCGCGAACCCGGCTACAGCCTCGTGCTGGCCGGTCAGTGGAGCGACCCCGCCGACACCGCGGTGAACATGACCTGGATCCGCGACACGTTTGCCGCCCTCGACCCGTACACCGCGCCGCGGGTTTACGTGAACTATCTCGCCGACGACGAGAGCGCCCGGGTCGCCAACGCCTACGGCCCCAACCTCGACCGGCTCGTCGAGATCAAGCGCCGCGTGGACTCCGACAACCTCTTCCGGCTCAACCACAACATCGATCCCGGCTGACGATCGGGCATCTCCACGGCATGGTCACGGGTTCTCCATGACCTGACCGCGGTCGGACGGGTCCAATCGATCCTCTGTCCCCCCGCTGAAGGATCGACCATGCACGACCATGCCCGCGCCCCCGCCCTGAGTCGGCGCGTGTTCACCAAGGCGATGGCCGGCTTCGCGGTCGTCGGGTACCACGCGGGCGCCGGAAGTTGGGTCGTCTCTGCCGATGCCCCGCCGGAGTCGGCGTTCGACAAGATCCCCAAGCTCGACGGCACCCTCCTGCTCGACGACGCGACGCGCGAGGCGTACGCCCAGGACTTCGGGCAGATCGTGAGCGAGCAGCCCGACGCGGTGCTGCGGCCCGGCTCCGTCGATGACGTCGCCCGGATGCTCCGCTTCGCCCGCCGGCACGGGATCCGCGTCGTCGGCCGCGGCGCCGCCCACACGACCTTCGGCCAGTCCCAGCACCCGGCCAGCATCGTGTTCGACCTCACGCCGCTCGAAGCGGTCGGCCCGATCGCCGACGGCTGCATCACCGTCGGCGCCGGTTGCCGCTGGAACGCCGTCCTGACGCACACGCTGGCGCACGACCTCATGCCACCCGTGCTTCCCGACTACATCGGCCAGACCGTCGGCGGGACGCTCTCTGTGGGTGGGATCGGGGCGATGTCGTTCCGCGCCGGTGCGCAGATCGACCACGTCGTGGCCCTCCGCGCCGTCACGGGCAACGGCGAGATCGTCCGCTGCTCGCCCCGCCGGCACCGGGGGCTGTTCGAGATGCTGCTCGCCGGCCAGGGCCAGGTCGGGGTGATCGTCGAGGCGACCCTGCGGCTGGTGCCGGCCCCGAGCCGGGTCCGCCTCTACGACCTGATCTACCCCGATCTCGATCACCTGCTGGCCGACATCGAGATGCTGATCGAGGACGAACGGTTCGACCAGATGGAGTCGTTCATCATCCCCACCGGTCCCGGGACGTGGCTGTACCTGCTGGAAGCGATCGGGTTCCACTCGGCCGCCGGCGCGCCCGACGACGCGGCGCTCCTCGACGGCCTCGGCCACGTGCGCCGCCCAGACTCAGATCACCGACCTCGACTTCCTCGAGTGGTCGAGCCGGGTGCCGACGGACCTCCCCCGGCGCCCGAACCCGTGGATCGACCTGCTCCTGCCGATGTCCGACGCGGCGACGTTCCTCGAAGAGGTGCAGGAGACGATCACCCCGGTGGTCCCCGGGGACGCGTTCAGCCTGTTGCTGATCCCGCTCCGGGCGTCCAAGTTCACGCGACCGCTGTTCCGGACCCAGGACGAGGAGTTCGGCCTCGGGTTCGACCCGCTGCGCGCGCTACCCCCCGGCACCGACGTCGAATCCGTGCTCACCTTCAACCGCCGGCTGTACGACCGCTGCCGCGAGCTCGGCGGCTCGCAGTACCCGATCAGCGCGGTGCGGCTCGACGTCGACGACTGGGCGGCCCACTATGGCGAGCAGTGGGACCGGCTGCTCGCCGCCAAGCAGCGGTACGACCGGGGCAACGTGCTTGCCAGCGGCCCAGACATCCTCGGGCGCGCGCTGCATCAACTGTCGGCGTAGGTCGGTGCGTGCCGCTGACATCTTCGTGCCGGGTGCGGTCCGGAACACGATCGCGCCGTCCACCATGCGGTAGTTGACCGGGAAGTAGCCGGGAGCGCGCGCATCGTGATCCCCACCCTCCCGGCCCGCTGTTTCAGCAGCCGGCTACACCACGCGCAGGACCACGTCGATGTTGCCGCGGGTGGCGTTCGAGTAGGGACAGACCTGATGGGCCTGGTCGACCAACTGCTCCGCCGAGGCGTCGTCGAGATTGGGCACGTGCACGTCGAGCTCGACGGCCAGCCCGAACCCGCCATCGGGTCGGGCGCCGATGCCGACGCTCGCCGAGACCTCTGAGCCGTCGACGTCCTGGCCCGTGCGCTGGGCGACCACCTTGAGCGCCGAGTGGAAGCACGCCGCGTAGCCGGCCGCGAAGAGCTGCTCGGGGTTGGTGGCTCCACCCGGACCGCCGAGCTCCTTGGGGATCCGGAGGTCGACGTCGACGACTCCGTCACAACGATGCGCTGGCATCTGGGCGGGATTCGTGGCACCTGTTGGAACGATTCCCGCCCAGATACCCGAACGGAACGATTCCCGCCCAGTTGGGGGTCGGGCGGGTCGTCAGCCGAGCCGGCTCGGCGAGTAGGGCACTTGTTCGAGCACCCGGTCCTCGACGTCACCCACCAACTGACCATCGCGGGCTGCGGTCGTCCGCTTGATCTCCGCCCACTCCTCGTCGGCCATGAAGCGGGCCCACGATCGAGTCATCGCGTCCGCGTCAGGCCACTCGAGCAGATACACGAACTCGACTCGTTCGTCGGTCGTCGTCTCCCACGCGGCGACGATGTCGAAGCCGTAGCCAGCCATGATGCGCATGGCGTGGTCCCGGAAGCGCTCGTGGAACGCCGCCTTGGTCGGCTCGAAGATCTCGTACACGCGCAGCTGGTGGATCACTTCGTCGCTCCCAGGCGTCACGCCAGCGCGGCGAGCAGGGCCTTCATCCACGGTCCGAGATCGGCCGGCGTCCGGGCCGAGATGAGGTTGCCGTCCACGACAGCGGCGTCGTCCACCCACTCGACACCCGCGTTGACCATGTCGTCGCGGATGGCATCGACGCTCGTGGCCTTGCGGCCCTTCAGGATGCCGGCGGAGATGGGGACCCACCCGGCATGACAGATGAAGGCGATCGGCTTGGATTCGGCGTCGAAGGCTCGGACCAGGTCGAGCACCTCGCTCGACCGGCGCAGCTTGTCCGGCGCGAACCCGCCGGGGATGACCAGCGCGTCGAACTCGTCGGCGCTGAGCTGGTCGACGGTGGTGTCCACCGCGACCGGCCCGTGGCCCTTCTTGCCGGACACCGGTGAGTCCTCCACGCCCGCGATCGTCACGTCGACGCCCTCCTCGCGCAGCCGGTAGACGGGATAGAGCAGCTCGATGTCCTCGAACAGGTCGGCTGCCAACACCACAACCTTCGTCGCCTTGGTCGCTTCCATGGGTGCTTCCTACCCGAATACGGCCGGGGTCAGGCGTCGAGCTCGTCTCCGGCGTGGGCTCCCTTCTCCCAGGCCTCGCGGATGGCGAATTTCTGGATCTTGCCCGATCCGGTGAGCGGGAACTCCGTCACCGAGTACCACCTCGTCGGGGTCTTCTGCGGCGAGAGCTCGGCGCGCAGGTGGGCGCGCAACTCGGCGCCGCGTGGGGGTGCGGTGGGGTCGCTCGGGCGGATGAAGGCGGCGACGATCTCACCCCACTTCTCGTCGGGGAGGCCGACGACGGCGACCTCGGCGACGCCGGGATGGCGGTACAGGACTTCCTCGATCTCGGCGGGGAACAGGTTCTCGCCGCCGCGGATGATCATGTCCTTGAGCCTCCCGACGATGCGGCAGTAGCCCCGCTCGTCCATCGTCGCCAGGTCACCGGTGCGCAACCACCCGTCGGCGCGCAGCGTCTCGGCCGTCTCCTCCGGCTTGTCGAAGTAGCCGAGCATCGTGAAGTAGCCCCGCGCCCACAGCTCTCCGGGCGCGTCGATCGGCACGGTCTCCAGCGTTACGGGATCGACGATGCGCACCTCGGTGTGAGGCAGCGGCGGTCCGACGGTGAGACCCTTGTCCTCGGCGTTGTCCGACGGCAGTGTGTTGGTGAGGACGGGCGAGCACTCGGTCTGGCCGTAGACGATGGTGAAGTCGACGCCGAGCGTCTGCTCGATGCGACGGACCAGCGCCTCGGGCACCTGCGAGCCCCCGGAGACCGTCGACCGCCACGATGACAGATCGCGGACCGCGGCGTCGGGGTGGTCCATCGCCGCGATCAGCATCGTCGGCACGGCAGCGGCGAACCAGGCGCGCTCTCGCTCGATCAGCTCGAGGAACAGGCCGGGTTCGAACATCGGCATGAGCACGAGCGTGGCGTGCCGGTCGAGGGCGCCAAGGACGCCCATGACGCAACCACCGGTGTGGAACAGCGGCATCGGCGCCACCCACACCGCTCCGTCCGGGATGCCGACGCGGTCCGCCCACAACATCGCGTTGTTGACGACACTCCCGTGACGGAGCACGGCGCCCTTGGGGAATCCAGTGGTCCCGCTGGTGTACTGGATCTGCACGGGGTCGCCGGCGCGCACCTCGGGCAAGACGATCGAGTCGTCGACCGACGGATCCGCCATGAGGTCGTCGAGCTGGTCGAGGCGCAGGACATGACGCAGCTCCGGCAGCTCCGCCCGGATCATCTCAGCGTGGGCAGCCAGCGGATTGCCCCGCACCTCCGGCACGAGGAACACGCCGGCGGACCGGGACTGGCCGAGCACGTAGGCGGCCTCCGCCGGCTGGAAGCTCGGGTTGATCGTGACCAGCGTGATCCCGGCGAGCCCAGCGCCGTACTCGAGCACGACCCATTCCGGCAGGTTGTGCGCCCACACGCCGATGCGCTCGCCCGGCTCGAACCGGCGCAGCAGGGTGCGGGCGCACCGCTCCGCCGCGGCCAACAGGTCGGCGTACGTCCACCGCCGCCCGTCCTCGCCGGGCCGACCCTCCACCAGGGCGACCCGGTCGGGCACGACCGCCGCCACCTCGCGCAGCCGGGACCCGATCGTCGCGCCCTCGAGCAGGGCCGGTCCGTGGCCGTCGGGGATCCAGTGGGACGTCGACAGCCCGCTCGTCATGGCTCCGATTCTGCCCCGTCGCCGAGTGGCCACGAGCGCTCCGCGTGCCAGACCCCGCGGTCGTCCTCGACCAGCAGCGTCAGCCGCTCGACGTTCGCGATCACCGGCAGCTTCGCGGTGAGCGTGCTCTCGAGCGCGGCCGCTTCGGTGCCGGCGAGTCCCGTGGCCACCGTCAGATGGGGGATGACCTCGGCGATCGCGCCGCCGTACGGAGGGCACTCGGGAAACGCGGCCGCGAAGGCGCGCAGGAGGGCGACGAACACGTCGTGGGGCTCCGGTCGCAGCCAGACGACTCCCTCGTCGGCGAACCGACCGACGGCCGCGAACGACGCCTCGAAGGCGGTGAACGACCGGCAGATCTCCTCGATCCGCGCCGCGGTATCGCCGTCGAGCTCCGTCCGGAACGGGTACAGGATCGTCACGTGCGCGGGGACGCCACGGGCCGCCGTCGGGTCGTGCTGCATCCGGTGCGCACCGACGAGCGGCTCGGCGGCGGGGACCACCACGACCACGCCCGTCTGTCCCACGACCAGAGCGTAAGTGGTAGCGCCCGGTTGACGTGCGCGAGGTCGACGCCTACCGTCCGGAACATGGCTGAGGCGGGGCTGTTCATCGGCTGGGGCCAGACCGTTCGCGGCCGGGAGGCCAAGGGCCTGCAGGTGTTCGACGAAGGGGTGGAGTTCTGGCGGGGCCAGCAGGCCAGCGGAGCGATCGAGAGCTTTGAAGTGGTCTTGCTCGCTCCGCACGGCGGGGATCTCGCCGGATTCTTGCTCGTACGGGGATCGTACGAACAGATCGCCACCGTGCGGGCGGACGCCGAGTTCCAACGGATCAATGCCCGTGCCGCCGCGGTCGTGGACGGTCTCGGCATCATCGACGCCACGCTCGACGACGGCGTGGGTCCGGCGATCGAGACGTTCCGGGCCGTGATCGCCGAGCTTGCCTGATCCCCGCGGCAATCAGGCCGCCGGGCGGGCCTCGGGCGGCGCGAAGATGCCCGCGATGAGGGTGTGGATCGATCAGGACTGTTGCACCGGCGCCGGCCTGTGCGTCGACCACTGCCCAGAGTTGTTCATCGTGCTCGAAGACGGGATCGGCTACGTCCATGACGGCGGTCTGGTGCTCGAGGATGCCGCGTCTCCGAGCCTTCCGGTCCCCCGCCGCTACGAGCAGGCGGCCGTCGATGCGGCCGAACGGTGCCCTGGCGAGTGCATCTATCTCGAGGCCGACCGTCCGCCGAGCCCGATGGGCGACGAGCACGACGCCGACGTTGTCGACGCCGAGGTCGTGGCCGATCACAACGACCGCTGATTCCAGAGAGGAGCTGACTGATGTCGTACCCCGACGCCCGCTATCTCGGCGAGGGCGGGGAGATCAACGCTGTGTTCCGGTCCGCCGACACCCCGCCCGAGCTGCCGAGGCCCTCCGGCCAGGGCACCCACTACCTCGCCACCGGCCGCCTCACGCGAGGTGAGTTCGGGCTCTACAAGGTGCAGATGGGACCGAATTCGCCGGGGCCGAGCACCCACTTCCATCGCACGATCTCGGAGTCGTTCTTCGTCCTGTCCGGGGAGGTGGACCTGTTCGACGGTGAGCAGTGGATCACCGGCCGGCGCGAGGACTTCCTCTACGTTCCCGTCGGCGGCCTCCACGCGTTCAAGAACAGCTCCGATGCCCCCGCATCGATGCTCCTGCTGTTCTCCCCCGGTGCCCCGCGGGAGGAGTACTTCGAGAAGGTGGCGGAGATGGCCCAGCGCGGTGGCCGCGACCTCATCGAGTTCCGCGTCCGCCACGACAGCTACTTCGTCGAAGACCTGAACGACCTCGCAGGCTCTGGGTAGGGTCTCACCGGATGGGTGGGGACGGGCTGGAGCAGTCGGGCCGCGAGGGCGACGACGTCGCGGCCCTCGATCGAGCGATCGCCACGCTCGAGGAACAGCGCGGGGTGCTCGGCGACGCGGTGGTCGACACTGCGCTCCAGTCGCTGCTCGAGAAGCGGTCGGCGCTGGTCGACGCAGTCACCGGTGAGCAGCGCAAGCTCGTCACGGTGCTGTTCGCCGACCTGGTCGACTTCACCGTGCTCTCCCAGGACCTCGACGCCGAGGACGTCCGTTCCCTGGTCAACGCCTACTTCGTGCGGTGGCATGAGCACATCGAGGCCAACGGTGGGATCGTGGAGAAGTTCATCGGCGACGCGGTGATGGCCGTGTTCGGGCTGCACCAATCGCACGAGGACGATCCCCACCGGGCCATCCGCGCCGCGCTGGAGATGAAGGCTTCGCTCGAGGACCTCAACCGCGAGATCGCACCGAGCTACGGCGTCACGCTGGCGATGCGGGTCGGCATCGACACCGGCGTCGTGGTGGTGACCGCGCTCGACGAGCGTCCCGGCCAGGACCTCGTGGTGGTGGGCGAGACGGTCAACCGGGCCAGCCGCATCCAGGGGGCGGCGCCTCCGGGAGGCGTCCTCATCTCGGTCGACACCCACCGTCACGTCCGCGGGACGTTCGCGCTCCAGCCGGTGGACGGGCTGCGGCTGAAGGGGATCGCCGAACCGGTCGACGCCTATCTGGTGGTGTCGGAGCGACCTCGGCGGTTCCGGCTCGACGAGTCACGCGGGGTGGAGGGGGTCGACACCCGGACGGTCGGCCGTGATGTCGAGTTGCGCCGGCTCCAAGACCTCTACCAGGACGTCGTGGATGACGGGCAATGGCGCATGGTCACGATCCTCGGCGATGCCGGCGTGGGCAAGACCCGGCTGCTCGCCGAGTTCGACCGGTGGATCGCCGAGCTGCCCGAGTGGATCTGGTGGTTCCAGGGCCGGGCGGCGTCGTCGGACCTCGACCGTCCGAACGCGGTCTGGCGGGACATCATGGCCAACCGCCTCGAGATCCAGGAGAGCGACGGCCCGGACGTCGTCCGGGAGAAGTGGGAGCGGGGCTTCGAGCGCCTGCTCGGTTCGTCCGAGCGGTGGTCGCGCCGGACCCACGACGTCGCCCGCTGGCTCGGCTTCGACCTCGGCGGGAGCGAGCTGAGCCCATCCTCGGGTCACGATCCGCGAGGTCTGCGCGATCGGGCGACGACCGGCTTGGCCGAGTGGTTGGCCCACCTGGCCGAGGAGTCACCGGTGGTGATGCTCGTCGAGGACCTCCACTGGGCCGACGACAGCTCGCTCGCCTGGATCGATGCCGCCGACCACCACCTCCACAACCGTCCCGTGCTCGTGCTCGCGACGGCACGGCCGGCGCTGTTGGAACGCCACCCGCACTGGGGCGAGGGGCTCGACTTCCACGTTCGACTCGACATGCGATCGCTGTCGCGGCGGGAGAGCCGGCAGCTCGTCGACGAGATCCTCCAGAAGGTGGACGAGCTCCCGCCCTCCATCCGCGAACTCGTCGTCACCTCCGCCGACGGCAATCCGTTCCACATCGAGGAGCTGGTGAAGTGGCTCCTCGACGCGGGGGTGATCACCAAGGACGGAGAGACCTGGCATGTCCGGGACCAGCCGATCGACCAGACCCGCGTTCCGCCGACGCTGAGGGGCTTGCTCCAGGCCCGTCTCGATGCCCTCTCGCCGGTCGAGCGGGCGACGTTGCAGCGGGCTGCGGTGGTCGGACGGGTCTTCTGGGACGCCGCCGTCGACAGCCTGGCCCGCGACTCCGGGCCGGTGGGGCCCGGCGCAGTGGTCGACGGCCGAGGCGCTCGACCAGATGCGGGCGAGAGAAGTCGTGTACGAGCGGCCGCACTCGGCGTTCGACGAAACGAGGGAGTTCTACTTCAAGCACACCCTGCTCCGCGACGTCACCTACGACAACGTGCTGAAGTCCCACCGCCTCACCTACCACGCGCTCGTCGCCCGATGGTTGGAGCAGGCCGCCGAGCGGAGCAGCCGCCTCGATCAGTACGCCGGACTCATCGCCGGTCACTACGACCGGGCCGGCGACCACACCGTGGCCGCCCGCTGGTACCTGCGCGCAGGGCATCAAGCGACGGGAGTCGACGCCATGCGCGAGGCCACCGGTCTGCTCGGCCGCGCGCTCGAGCTGGTCCCCGACACCGATCCCGAGTTGCAGTTCGATCTCCACCTGGCTCGCGAGGCGGTGTACGACCGGTTGGGCGAGCGGGACCTGCAACAGGCGGCGCTCGCCGAGCTGGAACGGCTCGAACCCGGGCTCGATGACCCGAGCCGCACGGTCCAGCTCCTGTTGCGCCAGGGTCACTGGGCGTTCAACGCCAGCGACTTCGCGGCCCAGGTCGACGCGGCCCGTCAGGCCATCGACCGGGCGCGCGCCGCCGGCCTCGAGAGTCACCGATGGTCGAGGCCCAGCTCCTGTGCGGCCAGGGCCTGGCGTGGGACAGCCAGCACGCCGCGGCCAACGAGGTGCTCGAGGAGGCCCTCGCCGGAGCCCGGGCGACCGGCCGGCCCTGGCTCATCGGCGAGTCACTCCGCTACATGGCGATCGTCGCCGGAAACCAGGGCGACTTCGACCGGTCGATCGAGTTGCTCGAAGAGGCGCGCGCCGTCCATCGTGAGGCCGACGAGCCCGACGGCGAGGGCCTCGTGCTCGCCCAGATGGCCACCACGTTCTTCAACCAGGGTCGCTATCGAGAGGCGAGGACGTACCTGGAGCAGGCGCTCCCCATCTTCACGGCCTCGGGGTACAAGTACCGCCAGGCGGCGGCGATCGGGAACCTCGGCACGATCGTCGTGATGGAGGGCGAGTTCGGCACCGCCCGCCGGCTCCTCATCGAGGGTCTGCGGCTGAGCACGGAGGTCCGCGACGGCGAGGGCACCGGACTCACCCAAGGCATGCTCGGCGAGCTCTACCGCCGGGTCGGAGACCTCGACCGCGCCGAGCGCTATCTCCGGGATGCGCTCGAGACCGCCGAGCAGATCGACTTCGCGTTCCTGGCGAGCGACTCTCTCGTCAGCCTGGCGCTCGTCGCCGTCGAACGGGGCCAGTTCGAGGAGGCGGGAGCGCCTCGCCGACGAGGCGCTGACGCACGCCCGACGAGGCGGTTCGTCGCTCTATGAGGCCCGCGCCCTCCTGGCACGGGGCGCGGCCCTGACATCGGCCGAGCGTCTCGCCGATGCCGAGGCGGACCTCCAGGCGTGCCTCGCGCTCGCCGACGAGATGGGAGTGTCGAACCTGGTGGTCGAGGCGGTCGCCGGCCTCGCGCTCACGGCGTTCCGCCGCGGCGATCTCGACTCGGCCGTCGCGCTCGTCGACGGCGTGGTCGACCAACTCGACCCGGCCGACGTCCTGGGCTGCCTCCAGCCGGGTGAGGTGTACCGCACGTGCTGGCACGTGCTCGTCGCCGGCGACGACCCCCGAGCGACCCGCGTGCTCCGCGCCGCCGGCGCCTATCTCGACGAGATCGCAGGCGCGGATCGACGAGGACGATCTGCGGGAGGGGTTCCTGCGAGACGTCGCGGCGAACGTGGAGTTGGACGCGGCCCGCCGCGGCCTGGGCGATTAGCGTCGACTCCAGGACGTCAGCGGAGGAGGGGATCGCGATGAACGGGCCCCGCCGGGTGTGGACTCGGGTGGCGGTGGTGGTCGCCCTGCTCGTCGGCATCCAGGGCGATGCCGGGGCCGGATCGTCGAGGCCCGGCGATCTCCTTCCCGACCTGCAGATGGCGCAGATCTACGGCATGGATCTCCAGACGACCCGAGGCGGCCGGATCCGGCTGCGCTTCGGCACGATCGGCTGGAACCTCGGCGACGGACCGATCGAGGCTCGCGGCCAACGCAACGCGCGGGGCGATCTGGTCATGCGGGTGACGCAGCGCATCTACCGCGCCGCGGGCGGGTTCCGCGACCGGATCACGCCCGCGGTGATGATCTACGAGACCGGCGACCACCACGACCACTGGCACGTCCGCCAGTTCACGGTCGTGCAGATGTACCGGCGCGGCGCGCCCGCCGGCAACGTGTACGGGTTGCGCAAGATCGGCTATTGCCTGCTCGACGCGAGACGGATCGCCAACCCGCCGGCGCACTCCCCGGACGAGCGCGTGTACCGCTCGGACGCGTGTGGGAGCCGGGCGTCGACGCAGGTCCGCACCGGGTTGTCGGTCGGGTACGGGGACGACTACCCGCCGGACTACGCCCATCAGTGGATGGACATCACCGGCCTGGCGCCGGGCGTCTACCGGATCTGCACGACGATCGATCCGCTCGACGAGTTCGTCGAGAAGAACGAGCGCAACAATCAGCGCTGGACCGACGTGCGCATCAACATCGGCACTGGAGCGGTGACGATCCTGGCGACAGCCATCGCCGCGTGCGGGCCGCACGTGCGCGCTGAGGAGTCAGCCCTTCACGTACGAGAGCTTCTCGGCGACGCGCCCGTCGCGGACGCGGAACACGTCGACACCGCGGACGTGACCCTCACTCCACGAGTAGCGCCACAACTGGACGACACGATCCCCTGCGGCGAACGTGTCCTCGGCGTCGAAGCGGCTCGACGGATCGTCGAAGATGCCCTGCCAGGCCTTGCGGATGGCGTCCTTGCCGACGTGCCGGAAGCCGTCGGGGGCCGGGCCGGTGGCGTCGAAGACGCAGTCGTCGGTCATCATCGACAACGCCTCGTCGAGGTCATGGCGCGCCCACGCGTCCCCGAACGCGGTCACCACGTCGAGCGGGTTCATCAGCCCATCATCGTCGCTGCGGCAACTCGCCGCGGCCGAATCGGCCGTCACAACTAACTTCCCGTCCGATGAACCTCATCCGCATCGAGCACGTTCAGCTCGCCATGCCGGCGGGCGGCGAAGCGGAGGCGGTCGCGTTCTACGAGGGTGTGCTGCAGATCAGACACGTTCCCAAGCCCCCGCATCTCGCGGTGCGGGGCGGATGCTGGTTCGAGCGAGACGAGCTCAAGGTTCATCTCGGGGTCGACGCCCACTTTCGTCCCGCGACCAAGGCCCACCCGGCGTTCATCGTCGAGGACCTTCCCGCGCTCGTGGGCCGGCTCCGCGACGCCGGCTGCCGACGTCGTGGACGACGAGCCGTTGGACGGCTTCGATCGGATCTATGTCGACGACCCGTTCGGCAACCGCATCGAGCTGATGGAACCTCGCTGACTTCGATGACCTAGGCGGCGGGGGCGCGGGCGGGTGGGCCGAGGGCTCGGGCTCGGACTGCGGGCGAGTTCGATGATGTCGGCGTCACTGCCGGTGTTGGGGAGGCCGGTGGGGGCGACGTCGATGGTGGAGCCTTCGAAGTCAGGGTGCCGTCTGGACGGTGCAGGGTGATGGTGCGGTCAGGGTGCAGGGTGAGCGGTCCAGCCGCCTTCGTGCACCAGGTGATGATGCCGGGTGCACAACGGGAGCAGGTTGGCGAGGTTGGTGGGGCCGTGGTGGTCCCAGTCGATGACGTGGTGGATCTCACAGTCGGCGAACCGCACGGTGCAGCCGGGATGGCCGCAGGTGCGGTACATCGCCCGTAACGCCCGCCGTTGAGCCCGGCTCGCCAGCCGCTGTTCCCGACCCAGGTCCAACGTTGCTCCGGTGCTGTTCAACACCACCGGCACGATCGCCGCTTCACAGCACAGGCGGCGCACCGTGTCGGGTGGCAGCGGTTGGCCGTCACCGGTCTCACAGATCCCGTCGTCGTGCAAGCCCGGAGCGCAGGGTGTCCAGATCGATGAGCACGGTCACTTCGGGGGTCCGGCGGTCGCCGTGCTGCGGCGGCCGGTGATCAAGGTGACCATGGCGTCGGCTTTCAACTGGTCGAAACTCCGCGACTCGGAGTCTTCGGGCTTGGTGCGTTCGGCGGCGATCGCCGCGTCCAACGCGGCGGACACTTTGGCGTCGGCTTCCGGATCGAACTGCAGATGGGTATGACACATTCCGGTGTTCCGATCGACCCAGCGGCGCAACGAGCGTTGCCGGCGGAGCCGTTCGATGGCGGGCGAGCCCGTCGTCACCGGCCAGGATCCGCCCCAGGTCCCGCACCTGTCGTTCGAACGCCTCCACACTCGACGTGGTCGCTGACTTCGACCAGGGTTGCTTCGAGCTCTTTCAGTTGGCTGCGTCCGGTGTCATCCAGGTCGCGGGCGGTCCGGGCCAGGGCGTCGGCATGCCCGGAGGACACCTGCCCCGCGGCCAGGGCGTCGTGCACCCCGGGCAGCAGGTCACACACCCCCGCCCGACCCACCGCCGCCTCGGCGTCCTTGGTCGAGCGGCGACCGTCACCGGCCAACACCGCCGACAGGTGCTTCACACTCGCCTTGCTCAGCCAGCCGGGCGGCTTGCAGGGCGATGCGGGCATCGAACGCGTCCAGCCAACTGCGCAGCCGCTGGGCGGATTTCACCAGGGCGGTCAGGTCCCCCCGATCGCACACGGCCGGGTCCGCAGACGCCAACTCAGTGGCCAATGCGACGATCCCGGTAGCGAACATACGTCCAGGCTACCAAACGTGTGTTCGACTGTCAACAAAGGTCGAAAGAATTTCCCGTGGGTCGTGATCGCGACATGGCGCGTGCCGAGATCGTGTTGCGGCGAGGTGGCCCACCGGTGCGGCGTGCGCGAAGTCAGTCGGTCGTCTCGTCGTGCTCGGCCGCCCGGTGCAGCCGGTGTGGCGCAAGCAGCGTTGGCGTTGCCCGACGTGTCGGCGACCGTGGATCGAACAGGACCGCGGATCGCGTCGGCACGCCGCGCTGATGGCCGAACGTGGGTCGCTCCGGAAGCCTCAGGAAGCCTCAGGAAGCCTCACGAAGCATTGAGCCATCGAGTCAAGCTGTCGGTGAGGACCACCTCGTACGGGAGACCACGCAGGTCGTCCGCGGTCGCATCGAGGCCCCGAAACCGAGCCAGGTGGGCCAGCCATGTCCACGGGTGGTCCTCGCCATCCTCAGGATCGGGAAGCACAACGCCGAGCACGTCGCGGGTGACGCTGTCTGGAGTGAGGCCGTCCCGAACGGCGCCACTGGCGCCCGGGCCGATTGGAGCTCCGATGGTGAAGCCGCGAGCCTCGTGCAGGATCACGCGTCGGCCATTCGCCAGCCGGGCAAACTCGCTGACCCAGAAGCTCTGCGACCGGCCGTCATCGTCGAAGTCCGGCGTCCTCAGACCGCAGATGGCGCCTAGGCCCACCACTCGAGCGATCGAGGAAGCGTCCAATACTTCACCATCGTCGCCGACCTCGGACCGTCCTGGATGATCGTCCCTGGGCTCAACGGGGTACGGGGCCCAACCCCAGTTGGAGGTGCCGTCACTCACGTCCTGGATCTATCAGCCGTAGCCACGCCGGCCGACAATTTCTCGGTTTCTTCCCGGCGTCAGCTTGACGGGCGCACGGCGGCGAGCAGCTGCATGATCTCCCGCGGCTTGACCCGCTCGCGGGCCCGCACGACGAGGAGGAGCGCGCTGGCGAGGATGCCGGGGTGCTCGACGACACGCGCGATGCGGACGGTGGCCGCGTCGACGGCGGCGATCGCCTGGTCGCGCTCTCGCGCCTGACAGCGTGCTCAAGCGGACGGCGACCGACCAGGCCTGGCGGCGGGCGGCGGCGAGGCTGAACCGGATCAGCGTCTCGTCGCCCCCACCACCGATGCGGTCGGCGAGGCCGAGCCACGGCGAGACGGTGCCGAGGGCCGCCTGGCAGCCGTCGACGAGCTCGCCGAGCACGTCCTGCACGGCGTCGAAGTCGGCTCGCACCGCGTCGATCGACCCTCCGTCGCCGAGGCCGGACGCGGTGACACCGAGGTCGAGATTGATGTGGGCGTTGACGCCGAGCAGCAGGTGCTGGAGGACGATCGGCCGCCAGCGGCCGGCCGCCCGGAACGCCGCCTGCCACGACTCCGAGCACGGCGCGCCGCTGCCGCCACGCGTGCTCGGCGTCGAGGTAGCGGCTCGCGAAGCCGGAGACGAATCGCTCCATGCGCGGGGCATCCTCGAAGCGACCCTCCGCGGCGCGGCTGGCGGACGGTGTTCGGTGACGGCGACGTACATCGCGGCGAAGTACCCGATGCGGTCGCCTCGCGCCGCACAACGATCGACGAGATCCTCGAGCGCACCGAGGGTGCGGTCGTAGCCCGTCAGGCTCAGGCATCGAAGCCGTCGTCAGACGACGAGCGCGTCGACGAGCGGTGAGTTGGACAGCGGAATCGCCCCGTCGGTCGCCGATCACGACCTGCTCTTCGAGCTTCACGCCCTCGCGTCCACCGACCTCGCCGATGTAGCTCTCGAGGCAGACCACCATGTTCTCCTCGAACACGCCGTCGTACCCCCAATCGGCGACATCGGCCGCGTAGGCGACGACGGGGAACTCGTCGACCAGCCCGGCCCCGTGGACCATCATCATGTACCGGTTGGCGACGAACTCGTCCGGCACCGGCCAGCAGGTCGCGCCGAACTCGGCGAAGGACATGCCGGGTTGGAGCAGGGCGACGTTCGTGAGAACCTGCGCCTGCGCCAGCTCGTACAGCCGCTGCTGCTCGGCGGTCGGCCGGCGCCCGGGGCAGACGAACGTGCGGGAGATGTCGGCGAGGTAGCCGGCGGGACCGACCATGTCGGTGTCGAAGGCGACGAGGTCGCCTGGCTCGATCACCCGGTTGCCGCACTCGTTGAACCAGGGGTTCGTGCGCGGTCCCGACGACAACAGCCGGGCCTCGATCCATTCGCCGTCGTGGGCGATGTTGGTCTCGTGGAGCACCGCCCAGAGCTGGTTCTCGGTCATGCCCGGCTGCACCGCCTCCCGCATGCGCTGCACCGCGACATCGGCGACGTCCATCGAGAGCTGCAGGCACTGGAGCTCCTCCGGCGTCTTGATCATGCGGGCGAGCTCCAGCGGTTCCTGGGCGTCGAAGAGCGAGATCCCGGCGTCGAGGAGGTGCCGGGCGTGCCATGGCTCACATCGATCGAGGGCGAGGCGCTGTTCGGGCCCGCCGTGCTCCCGCATCAGCTCGATGACTCCTCGCGCCCACTGCTCGACCTTCTCCGGCAGACGCGGGCCGGCCAGGAAGTAGAAGGCCGACGTGCTGACGCGCTGCTCGTCGATGGTGGCGAAGCCGTCGCTGACGTGGCGCGTGGTGCCGAACTCGAAGAGCACGACCGGCCCGTCGACCGGGACGAAGACGTAGCGCCCGGGCGAGTGCATCGTCCACACCTGCATGTTGCGCGTGCCGGTGGCGTACCGGATGTTCATCGGATCGCTCAGCAGGGCGGCGCCGTAGCCCAGACGGACGAGCTCGGTCCGCACCTTGGCCAGCCGGTCGGCGTGCATCTTGCGCCTCGTCCACCTCCGCCAGCCGCGCCGGGACGTCGATGGCGAGGGCGGGCGCTGTGGCGGACGCCGTCCGCCGGCGCCGTCGGACGATCGCGGGCGGCGGTTCGGATGCGGCTCATGGGCAGAGCTTCGCACGGTCTAGCGTCGGCGCGGATTGGCACGCCGATCTGGGGGTTTCGAAGATGAGTGCACGTGAGTTGTCGGTCGTCGTCGACGGGATGTCGTTCCTGGAGGGCCCGCGCTGGCACGACGGCCGGCTCTACGTGTCGGACTTCTACACCTACCGCGTGCTGAGCGTGGTGCCGGGCGGTGAGCCCGAGGAGGTCGCCGCGGTCCCGAACCAACCGTCGGGCACGGGCTGGCTGCCCGACGGGCGGATGCTCGTCGCCTCGATGCGCGACCGCAAGCTCCTGCGCCGAGAGGCGTCCGGTGAGCTCGTCGAGCACGCCGACCTCAGCGATGTCGCCACCGGTCATCTCAACGACATGGTGGTCGCCGCCGACGGAACGGCGTACGTCGGCAACTTCGGCTTCGACCTCATGGGCGGCGGGGCGATACAGCCGGCGCCGATCGCCAAGGTCGACCCCGACGGCACCGTGACCGTCGCCAGCGAGCCGTTGCTGTTCCCGAACGGCTCGGCGATCACTCCTGACGGCTCGACGCTCATCGTCAGCGAGTCGTTGGGCAACCGCCTGAGCGCCTTCGCCATCGGCTCCGACGGCATGCTCGGCGAGCGCCGCGACTGGGCCGCCCTCGGCCCGCCGCCCACGACCGACGACGTGGCGAGCGCGCTCGGCGGAGCCGTGTTCGTGCCGGACGGGATGTGCCTCGACGCCGAGGGGGCGGCGTGGGTCGCCGACGCCATCGGGAGCAGGGTCATCCGCCTCGCCGAGGGAGGGGAGGTGCTCGACGAGATCACCCTCGACGTGAGCTGCTACGCGTGCATGCTCGGCGGTGACGACGGCCGCACGCTGTTCATGTGCACCGCGCCGAGCTTCGCCGAGCACGAACGCAGGGACGCCCGCGACGCCCGCCTCCTGTCGACCCGCGTCGAACACCCTCACGCCGGCACGCCGTGACGCTGGGCGCACGCGGACGTCGATGAGTTCAGAGTGCTGACGGCGTCAGAAGACTGGGCCGACGCATCGGCCTTGTGCTCCGCGAACGGAAGGAGAACGCGATGAGTCTTCCCAAGATCACCAGTCGGGACGAATGGCTGGCCGCGCGCACGGACCTGCTGGCCAAGGAGAAGGAGCTGACGAGGCAGCGGGATGCGCTCAACATCAAGCGGCGCCACCTCCCCATGGTCGAGATCGAGAAGGACTACGTGTTCGACGGGCCGAAGGGGACGGTCGGCCTGCTCGACATGTTCGAAGGCCGGGCCCAACTGATCATCTACCACTTCATGTTCGACCCGGAGTGGGAGGACGGCTGCCCGAGCTGCACTGCCGGCACCGACGAACTGTCGCCCGGCTTTCTCGAACACCTGCACATCCGAGATACCACCTACGCTCTGGTGTCCCGAGCCCCACTGGCCAAGCTCGAGCGGTGGAAGGCCCGGCGCGGGTGGGATCTGCCCTGGTACTCCTCGTTCGGCTCCGACTTCAACTACGACTTCGGGGTCACGATCGACGAGGCGGTCACGCCTGGGCACTACAACTTCCGCACCAAGGCCGAGTTCGAAGCGATGGGCTCGGACTTCTTTCAGTCCGAGCAGCCGTTCGAGATGCCCGGCCGCAGCTGCTTCCTCCAGGTCGACGGGCGGGTGTTCCACACCTATTCGCAGTACGCCCGCGGCCTCGAGTCGACCGGCGGCTCCTACTACTTCCTCGACCTCACCGCGCTCGGCCGTCAAGAGGACTGGGAGGAGCCCAAGGGACGCAGTCACTCCGCACGCTCCGGCACGCCCGATTTCGCGTCCTGATCAGCGAGTCGTGCGCCAGGGGCGCTCGAACGGCAGCCGCCAGGCATGGGCGCGATGAGCTGCTGGATGGCGTTGGGTCCCCATGAGCGACGCGGCGATGCCGTGCGCGCCGAGCTCACGACGTCATCCGTAGTGAGTACGGATTGTTCACGCCACCGCCCACTGCGCCCAGATGGACGCGTGGGCGGCTCAGGCGGCCGCCGGGCGGACCTACATTGGGTCGATGAAGGCCATTCGGCTCCACGCCTATCACGAGCAACCGGTGCTGGAGGACGTGCCCGAGCCCGGCGTCACAGGGCCCCTCGACGTGATCGTCGAGGTCGGCGGCGCCGGACTGTGCCGCACGGACCTGCACATCATCGAGGGCCAGTGGGCGGAGAAGAGCAACGTCAAGCTGCCCTACACACTTGGCCACGAGAACGCCGGCTGGGTGCGCGAAGTCGGGTCCGGCGTCACCAACGTGGCCTCCGGCGACACCGTCATCCTGCATCCGACCCCGACGTGCGGGCTGTGCCGGGCCTGCCGGGCGGGCGACGACATGCACTGCTCGAACAGCACCTTTCCGGGCATCAGCACGGACGGCGGCATGGCCCAGTACCTGCTCACCAGCGCGCGGGCTTGCGTTCCGCTCGATGCGGCGACGCAGCCCGCCGACGTCGCGGCCCTCGCTGACGCCGGCCTCACCGCTTATCACGCAGTGCGCAAGGCGCTCCCGCTGTTGTACCCCGGCACGACGTGCGTCGTCGTCGGCGCCGGCGGGTTGGGCCACATCGGAATCCAGTGCCTCGCCGCGCTCTCGTCGACGAGGATCATCGTCGTCGACCGCAACCCGGCGGCCCTCGCGCTCGCCGAAGAGCTCGGCGCCGATTCCACCGTCGTCGCCGGCGACAGTCACGTCGCCGAGGTGCTCGAGCTGACGGGCGGGGGCGGCGCCGAGGTCGTCATCGACTTCGTCGCCGAGCAGGGGGCCGAGCTGGACGGGCCGCGGATGCTGCGGCGCGCCGGTTCCTACTTCGTCATCGGCTACGGCGGCGCGGTCAACATCCCGACCATCGACATCATCTCGACGGAGATCAATGTCGTCGGCAATCTTGTCGGCACCTACAACGACCTCGCCGAGCTGATGGTGCTGGCCCAGGCGGGCAAGGTCACGTTGCACACCAAGACGTATCCGCTCGCGTCAGCCCTCGACGCGTTCGCCGACCTCGACGCCGGCAACGTTCGCGGCCGCGCCATCCTCGTCCCCTAGCGCACCCGGGAGCCTCGATCATGTACGAATACAACGGAGAGCAGTACTTCGTCGTCGACGGCCACGTCCACTACTGGAACGCCGCTCCCGACAACTGGGTCGCAGGTCAGGAGCAGTACGCCAAGGGGTGGATCGACTGCTTCTACGCCTACCACGGCCTCGGGCCGGCCGACACCCACTGGCCGTACGAGCAGTACCAGCGCTACGACGCCGACCTGATGATGCGGCACCTCTTCGACGAGGGCCACGTCGACATGGCGATCTTCCAGCCCACCTACCTCATGCAGTGGTACAAGGAGGGCTTCAACACGACCGAACGCAACGCCATCCTCGCCGAGCAGCATCCCGACAAGTTCGTGCTCAACGGGGCGTGGGACCCACGAGCCGGCGACGCAGGCCTCGAGGAGTTCGAGGCCAAGGTCGAGCGGTACGGCCTCAAGGGGGTCAAGCTGTACACCGCGGAGTGGCGCGGAGAGTCCCGCGGCTGGAGCCTGAAGAGCGACGACGCTGCCCGCTACCTCGAAGCCTCCGAGCGCCTCGGCGTGCGGAACATCCACGTCCACAAGGGGCCGACGATCTGGCCGCTCGACAAGGACGCCTTCGATGTCGCCGACGTCGACTTCGCGGCGACGAACTTCCCCGCGCTGAACTTCATCGTCGAGCACGTCGGGCTACCCCGGATCGAAGACTTCTGCTTCATGGCCACCCAGGAACCCAACGTCTACGCCGGTCTCGCCGTCGTCATCCCCCTGATGCACGCCCGCCCGCGGATGTTCGCCAAGGTCATGGGCGAGCTGATGTTCTGGCTCGGCGAGGACCGGCTGATCTTCGCCAGCGACTACGCGATCTGGGAGCCGAAGTGGCAGGTCGAGGGCTTCGCCGCGTGGGACATGCCCGAGGGCGAGGAGTTCTCCGACTACTCACCGCTCACGAGCCGGGCCAAGAAGAAGATCTTCGGGCTCAACGCGGCGCGGCTCTACGACCT
The DNA here is from genome assembly GCA_963839695.1 of uncultured Acidimicrobiia bacterium. Lineage (GTDB taxonomy): Bacteria > Actinomycetota > Acidimicrobiia > Acidimicrobiales > Ilumatobacteraceae > JALZMG01. The sequence continues at coordinate 183,581 of CAWIVW010000007.1, forward strand.
CGACGTCCCCACCGAGCTGCGCATCCCCGAGGGCGAGCCCGGAGCACTGGCGCCATCATGAGCGTTCCCCGGCCACGCCACTCGCCGCCTGCGCAGCTGCTAGCCGCTCGTTCGCTGGCGCTCACTCGCTCGCATCGGCGACGGCGACTCCAGTGATCGGTCCGTCATTGCGTTCCCCGGCCACGCAGGCCGTTGCTGACCGCTCGTTCGCTGGCGCTCACTCGCTCGCATCGGTAGGCGATTCCTCATCGCGGGTGAGCGCCGCCTTGGACACGGTCCGCGATCCCGAGCTCGACACGTCGATCGTCGAGCTCGGCTTCGTCACGGCCGGCTCGGTCGACGATGACGGAACGGCGCGCGTCCGGCTGCGGCTGCCCACCTACTTCTGCGCGCCCAACTTCGCCTTCCTGATGGTGGCGGACGCGTACGACGCGGTGTCGCGGGTCGCGGGGGTACGTGCCGTCGAGATCGTGTTGGAAGACCACTTCGCCGCGGAGGAGATCAACACCGGCGTGGCGGCCCGGGCGGGGTTCGTCGCGTCGTTCGATGGTCTCGCCGAGCAGGAGCTCGAGGAGCTGCGCGGGGAGTTCCTGCGCAAGGCCATGCTCGCCGCCCAGGATCGCGTCGTGCGACCGCTGCTCGCCGCCGGGGTGCATCCCGACGAGCTCGCCGCCTTCGCGCTCGGCGACGTCCCCGCGTCAGCCGACAAGGACCGGCTGCGGGTCCGGCGTGACGAATTGGGGATCCCGTCCGCCGACGACGATCCGCTGCTCGTACATGTCGACGGCACAAGGGTCGAGCGCGCCGACGTGCCGGTCCACATCCGCCGCGCCCGCACGGTCAGGGTGAGCATCGACGCCAACGGCGAGTACTGCCGGCAGCTCCTGGCCGAGCGCTACGGTGTCGCCGCCGGATGAGGGGTGGGACCGACCTACGATCGCCGTCATGCGCGTCGGAGTCCTCATCTTCCTGACCGACCGGACGATCCGGCCCGATGAGATCGGTGTCGAGCTCGAGCAGCGGGGGTACGAGTCGCTGTGGGTGCCCGAGCACACCCACATCCCGACCGGCCGGCGCACGCCGTATCCGGCCGGTGGCGAGCTGCCGGACGAGTACCGGCGCACGCTCGACCCGCTGGTCGCCCTGACCAGCACCGCCGCGGTGACGGAGCGGCTCGTGCTGGGCACCGGGATCAGCCTCGTCGCCCAGCACCACCCGATCAACCTGGCGAAGGCGGTCGCCTCGCTCGACCAGATATCGGGCGGCCGGGTCGTCTTCGGTGTCGGGGTGGGCTGGAACGAGGACGAGATGGAGGACCACGGGGTCGACCCACGCCGGCGCCGGGGCCACGCCCGCGAGCACGTCCTCGCGATCAAGCGTCTGTGGACCGAGGAGGCCACCTCCTTCGCGGGCGAGTTCGTCCGCTTCGACGAGACGTGGAGCTGGCCCAAGCCGGTCCAGCAGCCCCATCCACCGGTGCTCATGGGTGGGGCCGGTGGACCGGTCACGTTCCGCCACGTCGTCGAGTACTGCGACGGGTGGATGCCGATCCACGGGCGGCGCAACATCCTGACCAAGCTGCCGGCGCTGCTGGCGTTGGCCGAGGAGCAGGGCCGCGATCCAGCGAGCATCGAGCTCGGGGTGTTCGGCTGTCCCGCCGATCCGGCGATCATCGACCAGTACGCCGAGGTCGGGTTCACCCGCTGTGTGATCCCTCTCCCGCCCGCGGGAGCCGACGAGGTGCGCCGCGCCCTCGACGCCGCCGCGCCGGCGATCGACCGGTTCGTCGCGGCCTGACGCGCGGGCGGCGATCTCCACGACGTCCCAACCCGGTTTCTGGGCGGGATCCGCCTCACCCGTCGCGACGGAACCCGCCCAGATCGATGTCGACGGCTGCGACAGAATGATGCCTCCTATGGACCCCTCAGACGCGCCCGACCAGGACGAGGCGAGGCTCGACCGGCTGGCGCGGGCGTCGTCGCTCGCGATGACCATGACGGAGTACGCGGACGTGCGCGGACGACGTCGTCGCCGAGGTGCGCTCGCGATGCCTCGTGCTGCCGGAGACGGTCGAGCGGCCGGCGTGGGCAGGCACGCAGTGGCGGATCCGGAATCGGACGTTCGCCCACGTGCTCGCGGTCGACTTCGCCGACGGTCCGGTCACCGTGATCACGTTCCGCGCGGCCGACCCTGAGCTTCACGCCCTCCGCCGCGCCGGCCACCCGTACTTCCGGCCGGCCTGGGGAGCGGACGCCGTCGGCATGGTGCTCGAAGCCGGCGTCGACTGGGCCGAGGTCACGGAGCTGATCACCGAGAGCTACTGCGTCGTGGCGCCGAAGAAGCTGGCGGCGCGGATCGACCGCCCAACCGTCTGAAGGAGGAGATCGTGGATCGCAACGATGTCGATCGATGGCTCGACGCCTACGTCGCAGCGTGGAAGAGCTACGACCGGGAGCAGATCGGCGCCCTGTTCAGCGACGACGTGGTCTATCGCTACCACCCTTACGACGAGCCGCTCCACGGGCGCGACGAGGTCGTCAAGTCCTGGCTCGGCGAGGACGAGCCGGCACCGGCGGGTGCGTCGGCACGGGATCCCGAGGGCACCTACGACGCCACGTACCGGGCGGTAGTCGTCGACGGCGACGCCGCGGTCGCGACCGGGAGCTCGTCCTACCGGACAACGCCTGACGGCCCGATCGACCGGGTCTTCGACAACTGCTTCGTCATGCGCTTCGACGCGGCGGGGCGATGTCGGGAGTTCACCGAGTGGTTCATCGAGCGCCCGCGCGACTGATCGACATGAAGCGTCCACGCGACTGATTGACATGGAGCGCCCACGCGACTGATGGTGCTCGCGGCGACCCTCGTGGCTCCGTACGACCTCCGTGTCAGGGAGTATCCGTACCCGACCGAGGTGGAACCCGGCGCGGTCGTGTTGCAGATGCTGGCGTCGGGAATCTGCGGCACCGACAAGCACACGTATCGGGGCGAGACCGAGCAGTACGCGGGGACCGAGCACGCCCGGTCCACCCCGTTCCCGATCATCCAGGGCCACGAGAACGTCGGTGTCGTGGTCGAGCTCGGAGCGGGGGGTGCGGCGGCCTACGACGGCACGCCCCTTGCGGTCGGGGACCGGGTGGTCCCGGCCCCGAACCGGTCGTGCGGACACTGCCGGTACTGCGCCGGGGGCTTTCCGTACTACTTCTGCCGGAACCTGGAGAACTACGGCAACTCCTTGACGAGCTCGCGGCCACCTCATCTCTTCGGCGGCTGGTCCGAGTACCTCTACGTGCTGCCCAGGACACCGATCTTCAAGGTGCCGGCCGGGCTGCCGACCAACGTCGCCGTGCTCACCGAGCTGTTCGCCGTCACCCACAGTCTCGACCTCGCCGCGAGGATGCCGCGCCCGGGCGGGTTCCGGCGGGGCGACACGGTCGTCGTCATGGGAGTCGGTCCGGTCGGGCTCGTCCACGCCGCCAAGGCCGCGCTGAGCGGCGCCCACCAGGTCATCGCCGTCGATCGTTACGCGGCGCGACTCGACATCGCCGCGGCCGTCGGCGCCACCGACTGCGTCCTCGCCACGGACGACGGCGAGACGGTCTCGCTCGTGAGCGCGTTCGCTTCCCGCGGCGTCGATGTGGTCGTCGATGCCACCGGGCACCCCGACAGCTTCGGTCCGGCCCTGGCGGTGCTGAGGGACGGCGGCACGCTGCTCGAGGTCGGCGCCTTCGTCGACCTCGGCCGGGTGCCCGTGAACCCGGCCGAGATACTCGGCCGCAGCCTCACCATCGTCGGGGTCGCCGGCGAGGACGCCCGGTCGTACGACTCGACGCTGCGCCTGCTCGCCGACCACCACGAGACGGTGCCCTTCGATCGCGTGGTCACCCACAGCTTCCCGATCGAGCGGGCCGACGAAGCCATGCAGACCGCGCTCGCGGCCGAGGATGCGATGAAGGTCGTCATTTGTCCCGGGTAGCGGACGACCGCGCCGGCGAGCTCAGCTCACGCCACGGTCGTGTCCAGCGGGGTCGCCGAAGCACTGCACCGCGTCGGACAACACCTCGTCTGACGCCCACCCCATTCACCCGCAATCACTCGTCACCGCCGGCGCCGAGTTCGGCGACGACGCCGCGGTCACGCGCCTCGAGCCCTTCGACGTTGCGCCGTCCTCGTGTCGCGGCTAGGCGCTCGCAGCGGGCGGCTCGAAGCTCACCTCGACCATCGGGGCCGACGCGACGAGATCGTCCACGGTCGCCTGGCTGCGGTACCACCGGGCGGTCAGATGCTCCAGGACCTGCCGGCGCGTCACGGAATCGGTGACCGGCATCGCTCGGGCGGCGAGGTCGAGGCCGGCGCGTCGCTTCAGGTGGATGACGAGACGCGAATCGGCGCGGAGGTTCGCCAACCAGTCCCGCCGACCCGGCGTCCCGGTGATGAAGAACCGGCCGTCGACGTCCAGCATCCAGATTTCGATGCGCCGCGGTCGACCGGACCGACGACCGGTCGTCGTGATGTCGATCGTCGGATCGTCCGCGAGCTCGTCCCGCACGACATCCATCGGCCCGACGCTATTCGGACGCTCCCTCACCGGCGGGCGACGAAGACGTACTCGCTGCTGCTCTCGTCGAACGGCTCCCTGGCGAAGCCGCCGTAGAGCGCCTCCAGCTCCAGACCCGCCACGTCGAGGAGCCCGAGCCATTCGTTCTTCGTCGCCCACCACAGCGAGCTGGTCGCACCGCCATCCATGGTGATGTCGAGTCGGTTGTCGCCGACCGCATACCGCACCACGTGCGGCACGGGGTGCTCTTGGCGCTCGCCGTCGATGCGGGCGGCGAATCGATGGTCGAACGCGAACGCGTTCCACGCGAACCGGCCGCCCGGTCGGAGCGCGGCGGCGACCCGCTCGAACGTACGACGCCGGTCGGCCCACGTCGGCAGGTGCAGGAGCGCCCGGAACGGGCAGTAGATCAGCGCCGCCGGTTCGTCGAGGACGAAGTCGCGCATGTCGCCCTCACGAAGGTTGAGGTCGACACCTGCCTCGCCGGCGCGGTGGCGAGCCTGCTCGAGCATCGCCGGCGACAAGTCGATGCCGACGACCCGCCGGCCGGTCGCCAGCGCGACGGGGATCGCGACCCGGCCGTTCCCGATCGCCAACTCGACCAGCGGACCGTCCGCCTCGCTCGCCAGCTGGACATAGAACGCCACATCAGCCGTCATGCCGGCCGTCCACTCGTCGTAGCGCTGAGTGAACTCTTCGTCCCAGCTCATCGAGCGACGGTACGCATCGTCGCGGCTTCGATCATCACCGATATCGCCGTCCGCAGGCTCGCGCGGGAGACGAAGACCGCCTGGTCCGATCGCGTCTCGGTGCGATGCTGGTGCGATGCTGATTCGGCGCGAGCGCACGGGCGACTCCGCCGCGATCCGGGATGTGCACCTGGCGGCCTTCGACCGTCCCACGCTGGCCGGGGCGCCGGCACCCGAGGCGCTGCTGGTCGACGCGTTGCGCGACGACGGCGACGTCGTCCCGGCGCTGTCCCTGGTGGCCGAGCACCACGGCGAGGTCGTCGGGCACGTGGTCTGCAGCCGGGCCCGTATCGGCGAGAGGTCGTCACTCGGCCTCGGCCCGATCGGAATCCGACCGGACCGCCAGCGCGCCGGGATCGGTACCGCCTTGATGCATGCGGTCATCGGCGGCGCCGACGCACTCCACGAGCCGACGATCGTCTTGCTCGGGCACCCGGCGTTCTACCCCCGCTTCGGGTTCGAGCCCGCCGTTGACCACGGCATCACGCCACCAGAGGACTGGTCGCGCGAGCACTTCATGGTGCGAAGGCTCACTGCATGGTCACCGGCGGAACGCGGCCCATTTCACTACGCCTCCGCGTTCTCGCGTGTCTGATCTCAGGTCATGAGCGCCAGCGGCCCGCCCGGAATGGACGGCGGTGAAGCAGTTGGCCGCCGATTCCGGGCCATCAAGGGCGTAGTCGTCGAGGTTGTCGAGCCAGGGCGGGCGGGTGAGGGTCAGGGCACGGTCGGCACCGTGACGGCCGGCGGACGGTCGGCACCGTGATGGCCGGCACGGTCGGCACGGTCGGCACCGTGACGGCCGGCGCGGTTGGCACCGTGACGGCCGGCGGGCGGGGGCGCGCCAGCAATCGAGCAAGACGCGCAAAGAAGGATGGTCGCCGGGGTCGGTCCGGCGCGTCGCGGAAGGCCCGGTGGACCTCGGCCTCGGCGAGCAGGCGGTCGCGATGATCGACGATGACCTGCTGGGTCATGTATTCGTGGCTTCTCATCGGAGGATCATCCGCCCACCCGCCGCGGTGCCCTCCACTTGCTGTCGTGGAGTGGACCGGACCATGTCGGTCGAAACCTGAGCATCGAGCGCGGACGTCGTGTCGACGGTGGCGATGACGGCGGTCGACACCACCACGGCAAGTACCGCCAGACCACGGATCCGGTGCTTCCTGGCAGTGCGGCCGTGATCGACCGTCCTGTTGGCGTTCATGATGATCTCCCTCGATTGAGCGCCCAGGAATGAGCGTCGGTGCCCATGGTGCGGCCAGATGCCGAACCGCCGCTGTGTCACATGACTGATCGAAGGTGTGCCCTTCGTCTCCGCGCCGCGCCACTCGGCCGGTCAGCGGCCGTGACTGCGGAGCGCGGCGACGTCGATCAACGCCACCCCTCGTCGGCGGGACTCGACCAGCCCGCTGGCCCGCAGGCGGGCGAGCGCGCGGGCGACTGACTCCCGCGAGGCGCCCACCATCGCCGCCAGCTCATCCTGCGAGAAGGGGATCTCGACGCCGCTCACGGCGGTGCTGTCAGCCGTCCTCATCGGCCAGCTCGGCCAGGAGGTGGGCGAGCCGGGAGGTCGTCTCGAAGCCCCCGAACTCGATCCGGCGACGATCGGCGGAACGCAGCCGGCCGACCACCATGCGCAGGAGCTCCATCGCCGCGGCCGGATGCGAGGCGAGATAGGCGCGGAACTCGGCGCCACTGATCTCCTGCGCGGTCACCGGCTCCATCGCCACGACGGTCGACGTGCGTCCGCTGACGTGCTCGTCGATCGCGGCCAGCTCTCCGACGAGCTCACCCTCACCGCGCAATCCGAGCACCGGTTCCCGACCGTCCTCGGTCGTGCAGAACACCTTGACCCGCCCGGCGGTCAGCAGCAGGACGTGAGTCGAGTGCTCACTCTGGGCGAAGAGGACTCCCCCCGACGGGTAACGCCGCGGCCGGCCGAGCGCGGCCAGATCACTCCGGTCACCCTCATCCAGCCGCACCCAGATCCCGCTCGCCCGCACCGGTGCCAACCGTACGGCCGCGACGACGTGGACGTCGCCGTGAGTGTCGACGCCACCGGTGACATCGACGATCTGTGCTTGCATGCTGGACAAGCTTCCCGGTCTCGACGATGAGGGTGTGGGCACCACCAGACCGGACCCGGCGCGCCCAAAGACGCCACCAAGGGCCAGGTCGTGACACCTCCCACGATGGATGTGACACCCCTTGCTCACACTTGGACGCATGTTCGACGGTGACCTCAGAGGGCTGGTCGACTGGCTGGCCGACGCCGATCCGGCCTGTTGTGACCGGGACGAGCTGGCCGCACTGGTCCGACGGTCGAACCGCCTGCGGGCGTGGCTGGACGCGTTCGATGCCCGAGTCGCGTTGCGAGCCCGCCAGTTGGCCGACGATGGACGCTGCGAAGCGCCATCGTCGCTGCTGGCAGACGAGGGCCGGCGGGCCGGCAAGGATGCCCAGGCGGCTGCGACTCGGGCCGCCGTGTGCACGGAGATGCCCGGGTTCCACGACGCCCTGGCGACCGGGGCGGTGTCGGCCGGTCACGTCGATGCCGTCGCCCGGGCCGCCGCTCAACTCTCCGACGCCGCCCGCTCCGAGCTCACCACGCACGCCGATTCGTTGGTGTCGTCGGCCCACGCGATGCCGGTGGAGACCTTCGAGCGGGAGTGCCGGGATCTGGCCCGGATCCTGTCTCGAGATCAGGGAGTGACCCAGCTCGCTCGACTCAAGCAACAACGGCGGCTGCGCCGGTGGGTCGACCGGCAGACCGGGATGTGCAAGACCCTGTTGGAGCTCGACCCTGAAGCCGATGCCAAAGTGTCCGCCGCCTTGAGCGCCGCGCTGGCCGCCGCACGCGCCAAGCCGCAGGATGCCGACACCAACTGGGACCACCTCCAGGTCGATGCCCTCGTCGACCTGATCACCGGAGCCCGGGCCGTGGACCCACGGACCCCGGAGCTGTCGGTGCTCATCGACCTCGAAACGTTGCGGTCAGGGCTGCACGACCAGACGGTGTGTGAGACCGCTGACGGCCAGCCCCTCCCCGCGGACACGCTGCGCCGCCTTGGTTGTGACGCCGACATCGTCCCGCTCGTGATCGGCGGCGCCGGTGAAGTCCTCGACGTCGGCCGCGACCAGCGGCTGGCCACCCGGGCCCAACGGCGGGCGCTCCGGGCGATGTACCGCACGTGTGCCCACCCCGGCTGCCAGGTCGCCTTCGACCACTGCCGCATCCACCACGTCAGATGGTGGGACCACCATGGCCCCACCGACCTCGTCAACCTGATCCCCCTCTGCTCCGAACACCACCACCTCGTCCACGAAGGCGGCTGGACCCTCACCCTCGACCCCAACCGCATCATCACCCTCCACCGCCCGGACGGCACGCTGTACTTCGAAGGCTCCACCGTGGACCGGACGACGAGTGCGGGCGACGCGGCGTGCGGTCGATCACCTCCGCGATGGCCTGATCCACCGCCCGGGTGAGGACCTGCTAGATACGATCCATCCGAAAATGCGACCGGCGACTTGCCACGCTCCGGACGCCGACGGCCCGCGTGGTCTGACTCCCGCTCGTCGCGGGGTACCGGGTGTGCGGCGGGCAGAGAGGATGACGCAGCAATGCGAGCGAAGCAGCTTGGGCGCGCAGTGATGGTGGCGGCGGCGGCAATGGCGTCGTTCGCCGCGTGTGGCGACGACGATGACGACGACGACAACCCGGTCGAGGACATCGGGGACACCATCGAGAGCGTCGTCGACGACGTGACCGACGACTCCGAAGCACCGGGGACGACAGGCGGCTGAGCGCGCCGGCTGTCAGGTCGAAGGACCCGCCTGGCGGCCGGCTGGCTCACCCCCGACCCGGAGTGGACGAAGTCCATGCCGTTGGCCCGTCGAGCGAGCGCCGAATACACCAGCTCGGCCATGGATCACTCGCAGAGTCGCCCGGTGGCGACGACGACGGTCATCTCGGTGCCAACGGGAACCCTGGCGCCGTCGGAATAGGTGACGGTGGAATCGTTCGAGTCGACGACCGCGGCGATGTACTCGCTTCCGACACCCTCTGGCCGGCAGGGACGGGCGATCGCGGTGACCGGCAATCCGGCCCGGCACAGCGACGCCACGCCACGGGACCAGTACTGCCCCACCGCGTGCCAACCCGAGACGAGACGTCTGGGCCGCGGCGTGGTCGTCGTCGTAGTCGTCGAGGCGACGCGGTGCTCGTCGTCTCCTCCTCCGGTTCGGGGACGGGCGGACAGGACGGGATCAGACCGATCGCGGCGTCGGTGTTGACGGAGGCGACGAACGTGTCGGGCGCCGACGGGTCGGGACGGGCCAGCCACGGCTCGAGCGTCGCGACGCGGATCCGGAACTCCGGAGGAGGTGCACCGGTCACCGTCGCCGTGAAGTCGAAGAAGCAGTTCCACTGCCGGTCACCGCCAGAGACGTCCTCCCAGCGGCTGCGCTCGATGGTGCCGCGGCCGATCTCCTCGTTGAGCTCCGCGTCGAGGATCAACACGCGTGCCCCGACGGCCAGCCCGCTGGTCGATCCGCCCTGTGACCCCGCCCACCCGACGCACGACCCGTCGCGCAACCGGACCGCCTCGGAGAACGGGTTCGTCTCGCTGAAGGGGGGACCACCCGCCTCGACGGCACCGGCGGCGCCGGCGACGGCCGTCCCGGTGATCACGTTCGACACGGCCGTCGTCGTGGTCGTCGGTCGGCACCTGAGTGGACGACGTTGACGTCGGCAGTGAGGTGGCACCACCTGTCACCGGCACCGATGGCGACACCGAGACAGTGGACCCAGACGTGGACGTCGTGGACGCTGGCGTCGACGTGGTCGACGTGGTGGACGAGGTCGACGTGGTCGCCGGGCCTCCGACCGGGCGGGGTTCTCGGCTGCTCGAGCACCCCACGAGGAGCCCAGCCACGGTCGCGCCCGCGACCACCCACCGTCCCCTCATTCGCTGATGCTCCGCGAGCGACACTCGTGCAGTGTCCCAGACGGATGAGCGACCTCCGTGTCGCGGCGAACATGATGGGATGACGAGGAGGACGCGGCGGCTCCCTCGGCTACACCACCGAGTGGCGAAGTCGACGGTCCGATCAAATCCCCCGATTGAGGGAGCTGAGCTACCCGTCGCCGACGACCGCTTCGGCCTCGATCTCGACCAGCCACCGCGGGTCGAGCAGTCCGGCGACCACGACCATCGTCGACGCCGGGCGGACGCCGGCGAACATCTCGCCGTGGACCCGGCCGACCGCGTCGGCGTGGTCGGGGCTCGTGACGTACGTGCGCGTGCGCACGACGTCGGCGGTGGTCGCACCGGCTTCGGCCAACGCGGTGGAGATGATCTCCAGGCAGCGGCGCGCCTGCACTGCGGGGTCGGGATCGCACGACCCGTCCGGCCAGATCGGTGCGGTACCCGCACACGACCACGCGGTCGCCGACACGCACGGCACGACTGAACCCGACCGAGGACTCGAAGGGTGATCCGGACGAAACCCGGAGGCGCTCAACGCTCATCTCTCCAGCATGCCCTGGGATCAAACGGCTCGGTCGCCGCCGAGCAGTTCCGCGCGCAGGAGCTGCGTGAGCCAGTCTCTGTGGTGCGCGGTCGTCCAGCCGAGCTGGATGGTGAGCAGGTGGTACAGCTCGGGGCTGGCGAGGGCGCAATACCGCGCTCCCTGCCTCGGAGGCCGACAGGCCTGGGCGGAGGTCGTCAGCCAGGTACCGGCGGATGCGCTCGGTCTGGTTGGCCAGCCGTTCCTCCAGCAGCCGACGCCCGAGCGCAGCAGCGAACGCTTCCTTGTCCGCGGCACCGCGGATGATGGCGTGGATCCGCCAGGTCCGGGCCAGGATCCGGCAGCTGTACTCCACCATCTTCTCGACCCGCTCGGGGGCTGCTGGCAGCTCGCCGACCATGCTCCACCACTTGTCATCGTCGGCCGCGGTGTCGTGGGGCCCGGTGATGTCCATCACCCCTTCCAGCAGGCCGCGCTTGCCGCCGAGGGAGAGATAGATGGTCTCCGGAGAGACCCCGGCGGCATCGGCGACCGCCGCCACCGTGGTGCCGGCGTACCCGCGCTCGACGAAGAGTCGGCGGGCCGCCTCCAGGACCCGGCGTCGGGTCTGTTGGGCCTGATCCGCGCGCAGCGGCGAGTGGTACGCCCGCCGCGAACCAGCGCCTATCGCCTTGACTTCACCGGCCATTCCACTACAGTATCAATCAATTCACTAAAGTTTCTATGGATCGGAATACTGCGGGAGGCTGGCATGGACCTTCTGGCGTTCGACGACGTCGAACTCACCTACGAAGTGCACAACCGCGGGGAGCGCGTCGTGCTCGTCCATGCCAGTGCCTTCGTCTCGTGGTACGACCCGCTGATCGAGCAGCTCACGGAGTTCTCGACCCTGCGCTACCGGCGGCGCCTCCGTGAATCGGCCGGTGGCGGGTTCCGTCCCCTCACGGTCGCCGAGGACGCCGCGATCTGCGCCCGCCTGATGGATCACATCGGCTGGGACACCGCCCACATCCTCGGTCACTCCTACGGCGCACTCGTCGCCCTGCAGCTGGCGATGGATGCCCCCGAGCGCGTCGGCTCGGTGGCCCTACTCGAACCCGCCGCCCGCGGCGTCTCCAGCTCCGAACAGGTCGTCGCCGCGCTCCAGCCGGTCATCGCGGCCTACCGATCCGGCGATCCCGCGGAGGCGGTGGACCGGTTCCTGCGTCACGTGTGCGGCGACGGCTACCGGGAAGCATTGGACCGTGTGCTCCCGCACGCGTTCGGCGAGGCGGTCGCCGAGGCCGACCTGTTCTTCCAGGCGGAGATGCCCGCCGTCCAGAGCTGGACCTTCGGGCCCAGCGAGGCCGGCGCGTCACTCAGCCCGTGCTCAACGTGCTCGGAACCGAGACTGCACCACGGTTCGTGCAAGGGAGCGAGCTCGTCCAGTCATGGTTCCCAGAGGCCGAGCGGCTCTCGGTGCCCGACGCCGGCCACCTTCTGATGGTGCAGAACGCCACCGCGCTGGCCCGCGGACTGACCGGCTTCTTCGCCCGCGCCCGCGTGAGCTGAGCTCAGTCTTCGCCCTGGTCGATCCGGTCCGCCGGTGACTGGCCGGAGTCGACGGCGTCGAAGCTCCAGTCGGGCTGCTTGGCGGCCTGGCGCTCATCGAGCTCGACGGCGCCATCGGTGAGATCGACGATCGGTGCGATCAGCACCGGCTCGACCGGATCGGCGCGGCCTGTGTCGTGGGAGGCGAACCGCTCCGGCACGAGCTCGAGGATGCTGGTGACGACGCGCTGGTGCTGGGTCGCCAGATAGCACCGCGCTCCTTCGACCACCGTGCCGAGGCAGGCGCGCAGCCGGTCGGCGTCGTCGGCGCTCGGGCTCGTTGCGTCCGAGGCGGGTGAGGATGTCGGAGATCTCCCGGCCGTCCTGCTTGCAGGGCGTGCACTGGCCGCACGACTCGACGGCGAGGAAGCGGGCCACGCCCGCGGCCACGGCGACGAGGTCGTCGGCGTCGTCGAACAGGATGAACCCGGCGGCGCCGAGCCCGGTACCGACCGCCGCCATTGCCTCGTAGCTGAGCGGCGTGTCGAACTGTGCCTCCGGCAGGACGGGGTTGGCGACACCGGACATCGCCGCGACGAGGCGGCGTCCCAGGACTGCCCCGCCCCCCAGCTCGTCCACGACGGTGCGCAACGGCGTGCCCATCGGTACCTCGCCCACCGCGCTGTGCGCCGTCGCGCCGCTGACCGTGCACACCACGGTCCCCGGCGACTCGATGGTGCCGACCGACCGGAACCACTCCGGTCCGTGGACGACGATGCCGGGGACGTTGGCGATCGTCTCGGTGTTGTTGACCAGCGTCGGTGGGGCGACCGTGTCGTCGCGAGGGCTCGCCATCTGAACGCCGGCCGGAGACGTCGCGCCGTCGCCGAGCTCGTCGGCGCCGTGGCGGTACGGCGGGGCCAGGCGGGGGAAGGGCGCGCGTCCCTCGAGCACCTCGAGCAGCGCGGTCTCCTCCCCGTAGAGGTACTCGCCGGGCCCTTCCAGCGCCTCGACGGCGATGCCCTCGCTCCATCCCACGGCGGCGATCTCCTCGGCCGCTTCTCTCACCCGCCGGATCTCGTCGCCGAAGCTGGCCTTCAGCGCGACCACCACCCGGTCGGCGCCGACCGCGTGCGCGGCGATGAGCGCGCCTTCGAGCACGCGGTACGGGTTGCGGCGCAGGATCTCGCGGTCCTTGAACGATCCCGGCTCTCCCTCGGCGGCGTTGACCACGACCGTGGCGGGGAACTGCGTCGATGCGTTGGCCGCGACGGTGCGCCACTTGCGTCCGGTCGGGAACCCGCCCCCGCCCCGGCCGCGCAACCCCGATGCTTCGACCTCGTCGATGATCGCCGCCCGGCCGAGCCGGCGCGCCGTGTCCAGGCCGTGGCCACCGCCGCCGTCGATGTACGCCTGCAGGCTCGGGATCGGTTCTGGATCGAGGACGCGGGACAACGCAGCCAGTTCGGGCATCACGGAAAACGCCTACCCGATCGCGTCCGCCGGCATTCGGGCGCCGTGATCGCGACCCAAAGCTCAGACCCGCTGCCCGGAGAGCGCGGCGATCCCGACCGGGACGGCGATCCCGTCCGGGAGATCGTCGGCGGCCACCGGCTGTTCCCACGTCGTACGGATCGGCACGTGTCCGCTCCAGTGGGGGCCGTTGATGTCGCTGGGCTCGTCGACCGGACCGCCCGACCGGAGCTTCGCCGACATCTCGACGAGGGGCACGGCGAGGACGATGGTCTTGCGGATCTCGGTAGCGGTCGGTGCACGGCCCGTGTCCCACGTCGGCATGACATGGTCGCTGACGATGCGCAGGGCAGTGCGGTGCTCGTCCGGGTCTTCGACGTGGCACGCGCGTCCGCGCACGACGACGCCGCGATAGTTCATCGAGTTGTGGAAGGGCGTGCGGCCGACGACCATGCCGTCGACGATCGTGACCGTGACGCAGATGTCCTGCCCGACGGCCGCGCGGAGCGCGGCGTTGGCGACGGAGCCGTGCAGGTACAGGCAGTCGTCGGTGCGACCGTAGGCCATGGGAAGGACGATCGGGCCCTGATCGGTGACCACACCGACGTGGGCGATCATGCCGGCATCGAGGACCTCGAAGATGGCGGGGCGGTCGTACACGCCCCGATCGGCCATGCGGCGGAGTCGAACACGATCGCTGGCCGGCTCGGTGGTGGGACGTGCCATGTGTCGATCATCGCGAGCCGGGGCGCCCGGTGCCGCCTCGGTTCTCACATCTGAACGATCGCGGCGGCCGCACGTTCCACGGTGTCAGCCGGCGCAAGGGAAGGAGCGGCGAGCACTACGAGCCGATCGACGCCGGCGGCGGCGAAGGCGGCGGCGCGCTCGGGGGTCAGGTGACCTCGGGGCGTCACGCTGATCTCGAGCGCACCGAGGGAGGCAGGCCGCTCGACCTGATCGGCGGCGGTGCGCAGGCCGGCCAGCGACGCAGCGACGTCGTCAGGGTTCAGCCAGTAGCCGTACCACCCATGGGCCCTGGCGACTGCTCGCCGGTAGGCGGGCGGAGTGTGGCCCCCGACGACGAGTGGAATCGGCTGCTGCACCGGACGCGGATGCGCGTCGACGCCGGCGAAGTCGACGAACCGCCCGTGGTACTCGGGGTGCTCGTCGTACCACAGGGCGTGCAGCGCATCGAGGTACTCGTCGGTCACGACGCCTCGCTCGGCGAAGTTCGCGCCGATGGCCCGGAACTCGGGCTCGAGGTACCCGGCCCCGACACCGAGCATGACCCGACCGCGCGAGAGCACGTCGAGGGTGGCGACCTCCTTGGCGAGCACGACAGGATTTCGTTGCGGGAGGATCACGATCCCGGTCGCGAGGCGGATCGCCGTCGTGTGGGCCGCCGCCCAGGTGAGGGCGAAGAGCGAGTCGAGCGCCGGGTCCTGCGGTCCCATCGGCGACGGCGGCGCCTGGGGATCGGGCAGCACGATGTGCTCGCCGGCCCACACCGAGTCGAACCCGGCCGACTCCGCCGCCCGCACGGCCGCGACCAACTCGTCCGGCCGGCTCAGCGAGCCCATGTTGACGTGAACCAGTCCGAGGAGCATGACGCGACTCAGTCCTGGCCCGCCTCGCGTGCCACGGCCTCCAACCGAGCCCGGTAGCCCTCCCACCACTCCCCGTCGCCGGGCGCCATGTTGTCGTTGTCCGCCCGCAGCCCGGCGGTTCCGTCGATGAGCTCGCGGACGATGTCGGCGTGCCCGGCATGACGGTCGGTCTCGGCGATCATGTGGACCAGGATCTGGTGCAACGTCACCTCGCTCCGCTCCCCCCACCACGGGACGTGACCGATCGCGTCGAGTGCGAGCGCGTCGATCGTCGCGTCCGAATTGGCCCACACCCGGTGGTACAGCCCGACGATGTCGTCGCGCGACTCGTCGGCGGTGGCCCACATGTCGGCGTTCGCCTCTGCCCCCTCCTCGAACCACGGCAGCGAGTCGCCGGACGGCCGGCCGAAGGTGTCGCCCAGGTAGCCCAGCTCGACGCTGGCCACGTGCTTGACGAGTCCGAGCAGGTTGGTGCCCGTCGGCACCATCGGCCGCCGGATGTCGTACTCCGACAGCCCGTCGAGCTTCCAGAGCAACGCCTCGCGAGCGATCTGCAGGTAGTGGTGGAGATCTGCTTTCGGGTCCGATGCGGCCATACCCGACAGTCTCGTAGGCATGGCGTATGGCTGCCACCGCGACGGGGAACTCAAGGGGAGGCAGACGAAACCCCAACGTGAAGGGACACTCATGAGCGGCGAAGCCGACCAGACCAAAGGCCGGATCAAGCAGGCCGTCGGAGATCTCACCGACGACGACGAGCTGAAGCGCGAAGGCAAGATCGACGAGGGCGCCGGCAAGGTCAAGAAGGCCGTCGACAAGGTGAAGGACAAGCTCACCGACGACGACTGAAAGTTTGCGTCACCGCGCACGTCATCGACGACGTGTGCGGTGACACAAACCGGGAAGCTCAGCTCCCCGACTGCGTCTCGATCACGAATGCCGGGTGCCGTGGTCCGATCGCGCGGAGCTCTTCGTCGGTGGAGTCCGGCCCGACGCCTTCGAAGAACACCCCGACCTCGAACTTCCAGCGCTTCAGGTACGCCCGCAGCACGGGACTTTCTCGTCGTCGGTGAGCTCTCGGGCGCCGAAGGGCTCGACCTTCTTGCCGACCCGCAGCTCGCCGGTGCCGGCGGCGCGCAGGTTGCGGACCCACTGACCCTCCCCGCGTGGTGACACCAGGTACCGGTGACCATCCAGCTCGAGCAGGTTCACCGGGGTCGTGCGCCACTCCCCGCTCGTGCGGCCTTTGACTGCGAGCACCCGGGAGCCCCAGACGCTCACACCGTGGCGGGTCAAGAACGCGATCGGCCGGTTCAGGAGGTTGCGGGTGAACCAGCCCGGGGCGCGGTAGTGCGGAGTGTCGGCGGTCATGCGCACAGCATGCCGTCACGGGCCAGCGTCGGGATCGACGAGGCCGAGCTGCTGGTACGCGTCGAGTCCGTCCCACAAGCTCCACGCCTCCACGACGCGGCCCCCGTCGAGGCGGTACACGTCGACCCCTCGCATCGTGACCACGCGTCCAGTGGGCGAGACCTTGCCGTAGGGGCCGGTGTGGGTACCGGCCGTCGTCCACCTCAGCACCACCTTGTCGTCCTCCCCGATGAGGTCGTCGATGGAGGTGCTCACGTCGCCGAAGGCGGCGAAGTACCGCTCGGCGTCGTCCCGGATGGCGGCGACGGTGCTGGACTCGGCAGCGCCCCAGTGCGTCACCGCGTCCTCGGCGATCACCTCCTCGATCACGCTGAGATCGGCTTCCGCCCACAGCCGGCGGTGGAATGCGCCCACGATCTTCTTGTTCCGCGCGGTGTCGTCGTGGGCAGTCATTGCGTCTTCGCCCGCTTCGCGGCGCGGCCGCGTTCGGTCTGGTCGAGGACGACCTTGCGCAGGCGCACCGACCGGGGTGTGACCTCGACGCACTCGTTCTCGGCGATGAACTCGAGCGCCTGCTCCAGTGACATCGGCCGGGGCGGGATCAGCTTCTCGAAGCTCTCCGCCGTCGATGACCGGATGTTGGTGAGCTTCTTCTCCTTCGTCGGGTTGACGTCCATGTCGTCCGCCCTGGCGTTCTCGCCGACGACCATCCCCTCGTACACCTCGATACCGGGTCCGACGAACAGCTGCCCCCGCTCTTGCAGCGACAGCAGCGAGTAGCCGGTGGTCGGCCCGTGGCGGTCGGCGACGAGCGACCCGCGGGTGCGTGCCCGGATCGCGCCCGCCCACGGCTCGTAACGCTCGAACACATGGTGCAACAGCGCCGTCCCCCGGGTCTCGGTCATCAGCTCGGTCCGGAACCCGATGAGGCCACGCGCCGGCACCAGGTAGTCGAGCCGGACCCAACCGGTGCCGTGGTTGACGATCTGCTCCATCCGCCCCTTGCGCAGCGCCAGCAGCTGGGTGATGACGCCCATGAACTCCTCGGGCACGTCGACGGTCAGCCGGTCCACCGGTTCGTGCACCACGCCGTCGACCTCCGTCGTCAGCACGCGCGGCTTGCCGACGGTCAGCTCGAAACCCTCCCGCCGCATCATCTCGACGAGCACCGCGAGCTGCAGCTCGCCCCGGCCCTGCACCTCCCAGGTGTCGGGCCGCTCGGTCGGCAGGACGCGGATGCTGACGTTGCCGACGAGCTCGGCGTCGAGCCGGTTCTTCACCAGCCGGGCCGTCAGCGCGGTGCCCTCCCGGCCGGCGAAGGGCGCGGTGTTGATGCCGATCGTCATCGCCAGGCTCGGGTCGTCGATGTGGATCACGGGCAGCGGGCGCGGGTCGTCGGGATCGGCCAGCGTCTCGCCGATCGTGATCTCCGGGATGCCGGCGACGGCGACGATCTCACCCGGCCCGGCCTCCTCGGCGGCCACCCGATCGAGGGCGTCGGTGATGTACAGCTCGGCGATCCGGGCCCGCTCGATCGTGCCGTCGATGCGGCACCAGGCGACGGGGCGTCCCTTGCGCAGCGTGCCCGAGCGCACGCGACACAGGGCGAGGCGCCCGACGTACGGCGAGGCGTCGAGGTTGGTGACGAGCGCCTGCAGCGGCACGTCGGGGTCGTAGGTCGGGGGCGGGATGCGCTCGACGAGCAGGTCGAGGAGCGGCGCCAACGTCACACCGTCGGCCAGTCCCGCACCGTCAGCCGGCCGGTCCATCGACGCCCGACCCTCTCGGGACTCGCAGTAGACGATCGGGAAGTCGAGCTGGTCGATGTCGGCGTCGAGGTCCAGGAACAGCTCCTCGACGTCGTGGACGACCTCGGCGATGCGGGCGTCGGGGCGGTCGACCTTGTTGATGACGAGGATCACGGGCAACTTGGCTTCGAGCGTCTTGCGCAGCACGAACCGGGTCTGGGGCAGCGGGCCCTCAGACGCGTCGACCAGCAGCAACACCCCGTCGACCATCGACAACGCCCGCTCGACCTCGCCCCCGAAGTCGGCGTGACCGGGCGTGTCGACGATGTTGATCGTGACGTCTCCGGCCGGGGTGGCGTAGCGCACGGCCGTGTTCTTGGCGAGGATCGTGATGCCCTTCTCCCGCTCGAGGTCCATCGAGTCCATCACCCGCTCGGCGACCTCCTGGTTGGCCCGGAACGCCCCGGACTGCCACAGCATCTGGTCGACGAGCGTGGTCTTGCCGTGGTCGACGTGGGCCACGATCGCCACGTTGCGAAGATCGGCACGCGTCTGCACGCAGGATGCTTATCTGTCCCGAGGACCGTTCCGGTCCGGGTCGGCCAAATTCGGGCTGACCGGGGTTCAGTCGTCGATGGCCGCGTACACGCAGGTCCAGAAGTCCTGGATCACCGGCGGCGGGGGGAAGGCGGACGTGAACGCGTCGGTGGTGAGCACGATCCCGACGACGCCCTTCGCAGGGTCGTTCGCCCACGACGTGCCGAGACCGCCGGCCCACCCGTAGCTGCCGACCGTCGGTCCCAGTCCCGTGCGGCGCACCTGGACGAAGACGCCGAAGCCCCAGCCCTGCGACCCGTCGGGCGACGGTCCCGGGACGCCCCGGTCGGCGCCGATGTGGTCGGTGGTCATCGCCTCGACCGAGGCGGCGGACACCAGCCGCGAGCCGTCGGGCAGCCGGCCTCCGGACAGCAGCATGCGCCCGAAGGCGTGGATGTCGTCGACCGTGGACACCAGGCCACCGCCCCCGGACGGGAACGCGGGCGGCTTGGTCCACTGCCCGTTCGGCTCGTCGTACACGAACCGTTCGCCTGTCTCGGGATTCGTCGCGTAGCACGAGCGAGAGCCGATCGACATGCGAGGTGGCGAAACCGGTGTCGACCATCCCGAGCGGTTCGAACACCCGCTCGCGGAGGAAGTCGTCGAGCGGTTGCCCCGCCGCTCGGGCGATCAGCACGCCGAGCACGTCCGAACCCGTGTGGTACAGCCACCGCTCACCCGGCTGGTACAGCAGCGGCAGCGTGGACAGCCGGCGGATCCACTCGTCGGGCTCGGGCGGCACCTGCGGTTCCGGCGGGCCGGCTCCGCCGATGTCGAGCTCGCGCATCGCCTCGAGCGATGGTTGCGGCCACGGTCCGGCGAAGTCCATGCCGAGCCCGAGGCGGAAGGTGAGGACGTCGCGCACCGTGATCGGTCGGAGCGCCGGCGACCGTCGCGCCGTCCAGCGGACCGTGCGGGTCGACGAGCACCCGCCGGTCGGCGAGCTCGGGCAGCAGGTCGTCGATCGGATCGTCGAGACGCAGTCGGCATTCCTCGATCAACACCAAGGCGCCGAGCGCGACGATCGGCTTGGTCATCGACGCGATGCGGAAGATCGTGTCCCGCCGGACCGGACCTCCTTCTCCGCGCGTCAGCGCACCGGCGAACCCGACCTCGACGTCGTCCTCGGCGGCGGCCAGCCACACGACACCGCCGACGGTGTCACGGTCGACGTGACCAGCCATCACGTCGCCCAGCCTCTTCAGCCCTCCAGTATCGAAATGACTCATGTGCGTACTGACGTTACGACCGCCCACAAGTCATCGCCGCTGCAGGTCGCGGTGGCGATGCATATCGTGAGCCCGGTGCCTGTCGGGAGCGAGAACGGACCGGACGACGTCGTCACCTGGCATCACGGCCTGATCGCCAAGTGGTGGGCGCTGTTCAACCTCGACGGGCCGGAGATCGAGTTCTTCCGCCCGATCGTCGAGGCCGGTCAGCCCGCCCTGGACGCCGCGTGCGGGACCGGGCGCCTGCTGGTGCCGTGGGTCGCCGCCGGGTTGGACGTCGACGGCGTCGACGCGTCCGCCGACATGATCGCCGGCTGTCGGGAAGCTGCCCAGCGGGTCGGGCGGAACCCGGCCTTGTACGTGCAGCCGCTGCACCGGCTCGAGCTGCCCCGTCGGTACGGGGCGATCATCCTGTGCGGCGGGTTCGGGCTCGGGGCCACCCGGGAGCAGGATCTGGAGGGACTCCGCCGCTTGTTCGCGCACCTTCGTCCGGGTGGCGTCCTCGCGCTGGACTACGAGGTCGGGGAGTTCGACGCCGAACGGTTGCGCGAATGGCGGCCGAAGGAGGTCGACGACTCACCGCCGGAGCCGCCGGATCGACGCCTCGGCAGCGACGGCTCCGAGTACGCGCTCCGGCATCGCACCGTCGCCGTCGACCTCGACTCCCGACGATTGTCGCGGGAGCTGCAGGCTTGGCAGTGGTCCGACGGGAGGCTCGTCGCCCACGAGACCCACAGTCTCGTCACCAACGTCTATTCCTCGGCCGAGATCATCACCGCCCTCGGCGCGGCCGGTTTCGACGACGTGCGCGTGGTCGGCGGGTATCACGGCGACCCGCCGACCGGCGACGAGCGCTTTCTCGTGTACATCGCACACCGGCCAGTCTGATCACATGTCCCGTCCTACCGACGCCGACGAGCTGTTCGTCCACCAGGTACCCGAGCTCCTTCCCGCAGGTCCAGACGCCGAGCCCGTACTGGCGGGAGAGCTACTTCTTCGAGCTGCACTCGCCCGACGGCCGCGGCGACGTCGTCTTCTTCACGATGGCGCTGTTCCCGTCGCGCCAGCGCATGGACTCCATCCAGATGGGACGCGTCGGTGGCGAGGCGCTGCTGAGTGTGCTCGAGCGCCCGACCGGTGACGATCCGCACACGACCGACGTGGGCGGCGCCCGGGTCGAGATCGTGCGCCCGTTCGAGGAGATCCGGCTGCACGCCGATCCCGAGCGGGCGGCGATCGGGCTCGACCTCACGTTCCAGGCCCGTACCCGGCCGTACGCACTGCGCCGGGGCACCATGCGGACCGCTCGACGAGGTCGTCTGGGACCAGAGCCACATCCTGCAGTCGGGGCGGTACGACGGGACGTACACGGTCCACGACGTGGTCCACGAGGTCGACGGATGGATCGGCCAGCGCGACCACTCGTGGGGAGTGCGCGACCACGCCCGCTGTCCGCTGTGGCTGTGGTTCCAGATCCAGTTCGAGGACGGTTTCCTCGGCATCTGGCACTGGGAGTACGAGAACGGCGCCCGCGTGTTCAGCGACGGGTGCTGGGCGCGGTGCGGACCGGAGCGAACCCGTGCCGGTCGTCGACGTTCGCCACGACATCGACTGGATCGGCGCCGACGGGAAGCCGGCTGCGTACGGCGAGCACGGTGAGGGAGTGACCGGGCTCCGTGGCTCGTGCACGTTCACGCTGGCCGGTGGGCGGCGCATCACGGTCGAAGCGGACGGCACGTTCGACCGACCGTACGAGCCGTTCCATCGGGGCGGGCTGAACCAGATGCGGGTGCGGGCCGACGACGGGCGCGAGGGCACGGCGATCTACGAGGTCACCGGCGCCCGGCACCACCACTTCTTCCCGGATGCCGTCGTGGCCGGCGACCTGCCCTCATGAGCTGGCGCTCTCGATCGCCGACACGCCGGATGGCCCTGACGCCGGCGTGGATCACGGGTGCCCTGCGGTCGTCCGGCCGGCTCGGCGCCGGCACGGTCACCGACGTCGGGTTGAGCCCGGTCGGCACCGGCCAGATGTGCGACAGCCTCCGCCTCACGCTGACCTTCGACCGGTCCGGTCGACGCACCGACCGACGATGATCGCCAAGCTGCCGGCGGCCGACGAGACGAGCCGGGCGACCGCGCGGGCGCTGGGGAGCTACGAGAACGAGGTGCGCTTCTACCAGCTGCTCGCCCCCGAGCTCCCGCTGCGCACGCCGGGGGTGTACTACGCCGACATCGACGTCGAGACGGCGAGCTTCGTCCTGCTGCTCGAGGACATGGCGCCCGCCGAGCAGGGTGACCAGCTGCGCGGCTGCTCGCCCGAGACGGCGAAGGTCGCGGTGGACGAGCTCGTCCGGCTGCACGCGCCGAGGTGGGATGACCCGTCACTCGCGGCGTTCGACTGGCTCCACCGCGACCGTGCCGCCCAGCGAGCGTTCCTCATGGCGTTCCTGCCCGGAGCTTGGGACGGGTTCCGCGAGCGGTACACCGCCGACCTCGGCGCGGACGTCATCGCCGCCGGTGACGCACTGTTCACGAACCTCGAGTCGTATCTCGCCATCGACACGAGACCGTGGACGATCGTCCACGGCGACTACCGGCTTGGACAATCTGCTCTTCGACCCCACGCCGGGCGGCGTGCCGGTGACGGTCGTGGACTGGCAGACCTGCACCCACGGCCCGGCACTGCAGGACGTCGCGTACTTCATCGGAGCGGCCATGCCGCCGGACCTGCGCCGCGACGTCGAGGCGGAGCTGGTGCGGGGGTACCACGCCGGCCTGGTCGCCGCCGGCGTGCCGGACTACGGGTGGGAGCAGTGCTGGGCCGACTACCGGCGCGGCACCTGGGCCGGGCTGATCATGGCCGTCGCGGCGAGCATGCTCGTCGAGCGCACGGATCGTGGCGACCAGATGTTCCTCACCATGGCCGCCCGCCACTCTCGACACGCGCTCGATCTCGACGCCCCCGATCTGCTCGTCTGACGTCACGCCGGCGACCTGTGGTCACGCCGTCCGAGGTCACCGGCGGCGAACGCGGGTATGCGAGCATCGGATGATGACTGATCTCGCGGTGACCGCGCCGGCGTTCGTGGAGATGGCGCATCGGATCGTGTGGGCGACGGTGGCGTCCGTCGACGAACAGGGACGGCCGCGCAGCCGGATCCTGCATCCGCTGTGGCAATGGGACGGCGCGACCCTCGTCGGGTGGATCGCCACGGGTCCCACGGCAGTCAAGCGGTCGCACCTCGGACACAGCCCGTTCGTGTCGGTGAACTACTGGACCGTCAACCACGACACGTGCACCGCCGAGTGTGCCGTGCAGTGGGCGTTCGACGATCCCACCCGCCGCCAGGTGTGGGAGTGGTTCAAGAGCGCCCCGCCACCGGTGGGCTACGACCCGGCGATCGTGCCGGCATGGTCCGGCGGCCCGACCTCGCCGGCGTTCGCGGCGTTGCGGTTGGAGCCGTGGCGCCTGCGCGTCCTTCCGGGGACCGCGATGTTGGGTGGAGGCGGCGAGGTGCTCAGGTGGCCGGCTTGAGGCCCGAGTGAGTCCCGGATGGTCTCAGGCCGGCTCGACGCCGAGCTCCTCGGGATCGATCGGGGCGGAGGCGCCGCGCCGGGCGGTGAGCCGGGGCCGCAGGGCGGCGAGGGCGACGGCCACGGCGACGGCCGCGTAGCCCACCCAGCGGGCGGCGCCGATGTCGAGCTGACCGGCGAGCTCCCGGACGTTGGTGAGCAGCAGGAGCGCAGCGACGGCGAGCCCGAGCAGACGCACCGGGACGAACCGGATCAGCCACGCGGCCAGCGGGCTGGCGATGACCCCACCGATGAGCATCGCGAGGACAGTGCCCCCTTCGATCCCGTCCCCGCCGACCGACGCGAGGAGCGAGCCGGACGCGACGACGGCTACCGCCACCTCGGCGGTGTTGACGGATCCGATCGCGTAGCGCGGGGGCAGGCCGCGGTGGAGGAGGAACGGGGTGACGACAGGACCCCACGTGCCGACCAGGCCGTTGGTCACGCCTCCGGCGGTCGGCGGCGACCGTCACGCCGTGCACCTCGAACGAGGGCGGGCCGACGCCATCGTGGGCGCGGGTCTCGACCGGTCGGCTGAAGCGGATGAGGATGCGCAGCCCCACGAGCAGCAGGAGGACCGCCAGCACCGGGCGGAGGTCGTCCTCGTCGACCCGGGCCAGGATGGTGACGCCGATGAGGGCGCCCGCCATCCCGGGAACGGCCATCCGCACGACCAACTTGTGATCGATGTTCTCGAACCGCCAGTGCGAGATCGCGGCGGAGAGCCCTGTCGCCACCTTGGCCAGGTTGACGGTCGTCGACACGGCGGCCGGCGAGAGTCCGGTACCGAGGAGGATCGACGACGACGTGGGACCGAACCCCATCCCGAGGGCGCCGTCGACGAGGGACGCCACGAACCCCGCGACGGCGACCAGCAGCAGCTCATCCATCCGCCGGCGAAGGTACCAACAATGTCGCCGCGGCCGGCCGCATGGCGACGGCTGCCATCCTGTCAACATGCCCAAATGGCCTGATGACTGGGCGGACCAGGTCGCCGGACGAGGCTGCGTCATGTGCGCCTCCCTCGGCCGCGGCGACAACGAGCACACCGTCGCCGTCGCCGAGCTGCCCTACTCCGAGGTCGGGTTGCACCGCCACAGCCGCCTTCCGGGCTATTGCATCGTCGTGTGGCGGCACGGCCACATCGCCGAACCGACGGACCTCACGCCGGCCACTGCCGCCGGCTACTGGCGGGACGTGCTCGACGTCGCCTCGGCGGTACAGGCCGAGTTCCGCCCGGTCAAGCTCAACTTGATGATGCTCGGCAACTCCGTCCCGCACCTGCACACCCACGTCCTTCCGCGGCACGTCGACGATCCGGCCGCCGGCGGGCCGATCCCGTGGGACGAAATCTTCACGACGGAGCCGATCGCCGCCCCGTTGCTGCGCAGGCAGGTCGCGGCGTTGCAGCGGCGGTTGCGGGTCGGCGCCTGACCCGGTCAGAGCCCGCGCTCGGCGACGATCACGGCGAGGTCCTGGCGGGCCCACGCCACCCGGGCGTCCAGTCCGGCGGCGGCGAGCCACCCCAGCTGGTCGGCGACGGTGCTCGGCATGTCGTACACCCCGTCGATGGGCGTGACGACGTCGGCCGGATCCTCGGGCACGACGACGTCGCCCAGCACGAAGCGCCCGCCCGGCCGCAGCCGGTCGGCGACCCGCGAGAACAGGTCCGCCTTACCGGCCCCGTCGAGGTGGTGCACCGCGAGCGCGGACACGACGAGATCGACGTCTCCTTCGGGGAGCGGGTCCTCGAGGCGACCCACCCGGAGGTCGGCCCCGGCGACCACGCTCGGCGGCAGCAGCCAGCATCGCGGCGCTCTCGTCGATGCCGACCAGCTCGGCGTCCGGGTGGAGCGCGAGCACCCGTCTCGATGTCTCGCCCGTGCCGACCCCGAGCTCGAGCACCCGCTCGGCCCGAAGGCCGTCCGTCGCGGCGGCGACCGCGTCCTGGAACTCGTCGTAGGCAGGTACCTCCTCGCGGATCATGTCGAGGTACGTCACCGGGTCGAAGTGGAACTGCTCACCTGGATCGTCGGCCATCCGGTGGAGTCTGGCCGGCTGACCGGCGGGCGACGGGTCGACGGTTATCGCCCGCGGAGGGCGGCGGCGGTGTGGGTCACGTCGTAGTCCGAGGCGACGCCCTCGACGATGATCGTGTCGCCGTCGATGTGCGTCGTGCGCAGCGGCAGAATCGCCTGGTAGGCCGGTGACTCGTACCACCCGCGGGCCTCGGCCAGGTCCGGGAACTCGATGATCACGACCGATCCTGGCCAGGCTGCCCTCGAACGGACCTCGACGGTCGGGCCATGGACGACGAACCGCCCGCCGAACGGGTCGAGCGTCGGCTGGATGCGCTCCAGGTACTCGAGCACGTCGTCGTTGATCTGCGGCGTGCGGAGGTGGGCGAGGCGAAGGCAGCATGCCTCGATGATGACGCCACCCGCTCATGAGGGCGATGACGTGTCAGGTCATGACGAGCCGGTCGCCTCGCGGTGCAGTTCGGCGACCATGACCGGGTACGGGCCGGCGGCGATCTCGTCCGTCGCCTGCTCGTCGGGGACGACGTTCTGCATCGTCAGCCGAAGCGGATCGTCACCCTCGAGCGCGATCGTCCACTG
Source organism: uncultured Acidimicrobiia bacterium (assembly GCA_963839695.1). Taxonomy (GTDB): domain Bacteria; phylum Actinomycetota; class Acidimicrobiia; order Acidimicrobiales; family Ilumatobacteraceae; genus JALZMG01. Next base: position 210,169 of record CAWIVW010000007.1, read on the forward strand.
CCACCCGCCGCCGTAGTCGGCGGTGACCTCGAGGCGACCGGCAGTCAGGGTGCCGGTCAGCGTGAGGATCGACGGCTTCTGGTGCCAGCTGTCCCCCCACGCCGCGCCGACCGTCTGCTCGTCGTCGGGTGAGCCGACGAAGAGCGCGCCGTCCTGCGGCCCGTCGTCGGGGTGACTCCACGTGTAGGTCACCACGACGACGTGCCCGCCCGCGGCGGTGGCCACGACGGCCGTGGCGGGCGCGTCGTGGAACTCGTCCGTCGGCATCAGACGGAACCCGTTGGTGCCGCGCCAGGTCCCGGCGAGCCGCCCGAGGGGCTGGTCCGCCGCCGCGCCAGGAAGGTCCTCGGCCATGAGTGGTGAGTCTGACATGCCGGTCGAGGCATGATTCGCAGATGGACGAACCGGTGACCCTTCGTGAGCTGGCGGACGCCAATCGCGACGAGGTGCTCGCGCTCCGCCTTGCTCCCGGCCAGGATCGATTCGTGAGCTCGGTGGCCGAGTCGCTCGAGGAGGCGGAGGGCTATCCGCAGGCGAAGCCCGTGGTACCGGGCGGTCTACGCCGGCGACGAGCCGGTCGGGTTCGTCATGCTCAGCTGGAACTGCGTGCCGCAGCCGCCCGAGATCATCGGCCCGTGGTTCCTGTGGAAGCTGCTCATCGACGAGCGCCACCAACGGCACGGCTACGGACGGGAGGTGGTGCGGTTGGTCGCGGATCTCGTTCGGGGCGAGGGCGGCGACGAGCTGCTCACCAGCCACGTCCCCGGCGGCGAAGGCGGGCCCGGGCCGTTCTACGCCCGGCTCGGCTTCGTGCCGACCGGCGAGCTCGACCCCGAGGGCGAGATCATCCTCCGTCTCGACGCTGCCTGGCGGCGATGGCTCGTAGACTGATCACTGCAGGAAGCGGGGGATCGACGCCGACCAGGCCCGCTCGCCGAACGGCTCGTCGCCGTCGGTGGCGGTGAGCCCGACCTCGACGTGGTAGTGCTCGGTGTCGGACCGCACCTCGACGGTCGCCGCGGTTGCGCAGGTGACGTCGCCCTGGCCCGTGACCGGCCACGTGATCGTGAAGGCCGCCCGGCCCCTGGCCCACGCGGCGCCGGGGTCGACCGTCGACACACCGACCGTCCCCGCGTACTCGTCGGTGACCTGCGCCCCGTGGGCGCCGGGATACGAGCCGCCGTAGCGGGTGACCACTCTCGTCTCCCGGCCGAGCACGTCGTGCTCGATCCGCCACACCACTCCGTCGGCATCGTCCGGCGACGGGCCGGCACCCGCGCCGAATCGATGGGTCGACTCAGGGAGGCCCTCGACCACCGGCACCGACAGGGTCACCGCCGCGCGGTCGAGCTCCAGGGTCACGGGTGTCGGCGGCGGCCAGCAGTTCGGCCAGTCCGTCCCGGCGACGGAGAGGCGCAGGTGATGGCCCTCGACCAGCGTCCACGTCGTCGCCTCCAACTCGATCTCGACATCGACCCATTCCCCCGGAACCAACGGCTCGGGCTCGCGGCCGGGCGTGCCGCCGGCCGCAGCGGGCCAGGAACCTCGGTGGGTGAGGTTCAGCATCCCCCGTGTGATCAGGGCCGACGTGCCGTCCGGGAAGACGTCGCACAACTTGACCGCCACGTGCGCGACCGGCGCCGACGACCTGACCCGCAGCGCCACGCGTGGGTTGCCGAGCACCTCGCCCGGCGCCACCCCGGCGGCGCCGATCGGCCAGTCGTACGTCAGCGACCGGCTGTCGTCGACGCGCTGGTCCGACGGCTGGCCCCACGGCAGCGCCCCGGCGCAGGAGATCCACGCCGCCACGCCGACGTCGCCGGCGACGTCGACGGTGTCGACACCTCCATCGGCCGGCGCCATCACCCGCCACTCGAGCCCGGACGGCGGCCAGCGCGGGAGGTCGCGCCACACTCCGTCGTGCAACTCGAGGTCGGGCTCGGGCGGCGTCGGACGGCGCACGAAGACCTGAGCCGCGGCGCGCGTCGACGACGCCCCGCCGCGCAGGTGCTCGTCGAAGAACGCGATGAGCTCAGCGTCGGCGTCGATGTTCGGACCCGGTCGGGAGAGCGCGGGATCGCGGTGGCTCCACGGTCCGGCGAGCAGCCGCCACGGCACGGAGAGCTGCTCGACGGTGCGGAAGGTGTTGTTGCGGTACCCGTCGGCCCATCCGGCGACGAGCATCGTCGGGCACGCGATCCGCCCGTAGCCGGCGCCGCCGGGACCGAGCCGGATCGACCCGCGGCGCCACGCCGGGCCGTCGACCTGCTCGCCCAGCCACCCGAGCAGCCACGGCGGGGTCTCGTCGATGCGCCGCCGCCACTCGTCCCGCCAGCCGTCGCCCCACAGCGCCGGCACCGGCGGGAGGGCGTTCATCGCCACCATGTAGAGGACGTAGTCGATCACGTCGACGGCGCGCAGGACCCCGCCGCAGTAGTGCACGTCGTCGGTGAAACGGTCGTCGGTGGCGTAGGCGGCGACGACGGCGCCCAGCTCCGGCACCCCCTCAGCGGCCATGTGCAACGAGTTGAACCCCGAGTACGAGGTGCCGAACATGCCGACCCGTCCGGTGGACCAGGGCTGGCCGGCGAGCCAGGCGATGACAGCCCGGAGGTCGGACCGCTCGATGTCGGGGTACTCGTCGCTCGCCACGCCCCCGGACGAACCGGTGCCGCGCAGGTCGAGGCGGCAGACGGCGAACCCGGCCTCGACGAGTCGCTCGTAGCTCTCCCGATAGCTCGCGGTCACGTCGTCCTTGCGGTACGGCAGCGCTTCGAGCAGCGGGGCGAACGGTCCGTCGCCGTCGGGCACGTACAGATCGGCGCAGAGCGGCGTGCCGCCGGCCCCCTCGATCCAGACGACCCGACCAGGCATGCCCGCCGGACAGTAGCGTCGGTCCGTGATCCCGACCCTCCCACGCGACGCGTACGTCTCGGACGTCGTGTGGGTGCGAGGAGCGCGAGCGGATCTTCGCCCACCAGTGGGTCGTCGTCGGCCGCGTCGACGACGTCGTCGCGCCGGGTGACTACCTCCGCGCCGACGTGGCCGGCGAGCAGGTCCTCGTCGTGCGCGACGACGGCGGCGAGCTGCGCGCCTTCTACAACGTGTGCCGCCACCGCGGCGCCGAGCTCGTCGACCTCGGCGCGCCCGAACGCGGCCACCTCGGACCGGTCATCCGTTGCCCGTACCACCAGTGGACCTACGGCCTCGACGGAGGTCTGCGCCGCCGCCCGTTCGTTCCCGACGACGGCGGCGACGTCGCGCTGCATCCGGTCGGGGTCGACGAGTGGGGCGGGTTCCTGTTCGTCCACCTCTCCCCCGCCGCCGCCCCGCCGCTGGCGAGCCAGCTGGGCCCGATCGTCGACCGGGTGCGGCGGTATCCGCTCGCCGAGCTCCGCCGCGGCGTCACGTTCACCTACGACGTCGCCGCCAATTGGAAGGTGCTCGCCGAGAACTACAACGAGTGCTACCACTGTGGTCCCGTCCATCCCGAGCTGTGCGAGCTGATCCCCGCCTTCCGCCGTGGCGGCGGCGGGCTGGAGTGGGAAGCGGGCATCCCGCACCGCGACGGGGCGTGGACGCTCACCACCACCGGCACGTCGGCGCGGGCACCGTTCCCCGAACTCGACGACGCGGAGCGCACGCGACACAAGGGCGAGCTCGCCTATCCCAACCTGCTGCTGAGCCTCGCCGCCGAGCACGTCGCCGCGTCCACGCTGCGACCGCACGGGCCGGCCCGCACGACCGTCGTCTGCGACCTCCTCTTCCATCCCGACGAGATCGCGTCGGACCGCTTCGATCCGTCGGACGCCGCCGAGCTGTGGGACCTCGTCAACCGTCAGGACTGGGCGATCTGCGAGAGCGTCCAGCGGGGGATGTCGTCCCGCGGCGTGGCACGGCGGGTGGTTCGCGCCGATGGAGGACGAGTCGGCCGACATCTCCCGCTGGTACCTGCGCGCGATGGGCCGCGAGGGAGAACTGCGATGACGGTGGTCGACCGCGTCGGAGCGAGGTGAAGCCCCGGTTCGGCACGGCGGCGGCTCCAGCCGCTTCGCCGGCCGCATCAAGGGTGGCGGTGGTGGGGCTGGGCGGACTCGGGTCGGCCGCCGCCTACTGGCTGGCCCGCCGCGGGGCGACGGTCACCGGGTTCGAGCAGTTCGAGCTCGGCCACGTCCGCGGCGCGTCCCACGACCACTCCCGCATCATCCGCCGCTCGTACCACACCCGCGGGTACGTCGAGCTGAGCGCGGGAGCGTACGACGCCTGGGAGGCGGTCGAGCGCGAGGCCGGGCACACCATCGTCACCCGCACGGGCGGCATCGACCTGTTCCCGCCCGACGCCGCGATCGATCACCGCGCCTACACGGCGAGCCTCGCCGCCGCCGACGTGCCGTTCGACTGGATCGACGGCGCGGAGGTCAGGCGGCGCTGGCCGGCGTTCGCGCCCGGAGCCGCCGTCGACGGGACGATGGCGCTCTTCCAGGCCGACACCGGCATCGTCCCGGCGGCCCTGGCGACCGCCACGCTCCAACACCTCGCGTCCGGCCGCGGCGCCCGGTTGCGTGCGCACACGCCGGTGCGGGCGATCCGGCCGGTCGGCGGCGCGGTCGACGTGGTCACCGACGGGGGCACCGAGCACTTCGACGCCGTGGTGCTGGCCTGCGACGCGTGGGTCAACCGGTTGCTCGCCCCGCTCGGCCACGACGTCCCGCTGATCGTGCTGCGCGAGCAGGTCAGCTACTTCCCCGCCGCCGACCTCGGCCCGTTCCAGCCGGGACGGTTCCCGGTGTGGATCTGGATGGACGACCCGTGTTTCTACGGGTTCCCGGTGTACGGGGACACCACCGCGGTCAAGGCAGCCGAGGACTGCGGCGGACCCGAGGTCGATCCGGACGACCGCACGCTTCGAACCGGACCCCGCGGCCGAGGCCCGCGTCGCCCAATTCATGCGCCGGCTGGTCGGGGACCCGCTGACCGGTGCGCCGCGCTCGACGACGTGCCTGTACACGCTGACCGCCGACCGGGACTTCGTGCTCGACCGCCTCCCCGATCACCCGCAGGTGCTCCTCGCCCTCGGCGCCGCGCACGGGTTCAAGTTCGCGTCGTGGTTCGGCCGCGCGCTCGCGGAGCTCGTCGTCGACGGCGGCACGCCCGACGACATCTCGGCGTTCTCCCTCACCCGTCCGGGCCTTCGCGCGCCGGTCGATCGCGACGCGTGGCTCGTGTAGCGCGCCCAGACGTCAGGGTCGGTAGACGCCGAACACGTCGCGCAGCGCGTCGCTGACCTCGCCGAGCGTGGCGTTGGCGCGCAAGGCCTCCTTCATCGGCTCGAGGAGGTTCTGCGTGCCACGCGCCGCGGCGCGGACTTCGTCGAGGCGGGCGTGCATCGCGTCGACGTCCCGATCGGCCTTGAACGCCGCCAGTCGCTCGCGCTGGCCGGACTCGAGCGCGGGGTCTGTCGGGAACGGGACCGGCTCGGGCTCGTCGTCGAGGCGGAAGCGGTTGAGCCCGACGATCACCCGCTCGCCGTCGTCGATCGACTTGGTGTACTCGTATGCCGCCTGGTCGATCTCGTCCATCTGATAGCCGGCCTCGATCGCCGCCACCGCCCCGCCCAGGGCGTCGATGCGCTCGATGTACTCCCACGCCCTGCGCTCGATCTCGTCGGTGAGCGACTCGACGAAGTACGAGCCGGCGAGCGGGTCGGGAGTGTCCACGACCCCCGACTCGTACCCGATGACCTGCTGGGTGCGCAGGGCGATGCGAGCCGCCTCCTCGGTGGGCAGGCCGATCGCCTCGTCGTAGCCGTTGGTGTGCAGGCTCTGGGTACCCCCGAGCACGGCGGCGAGCGCTTGCACCGAAACCCGCACCACGTTGTTCAACGGCTGCTGGGCGGTGAGCGTCGACCCACCGGTCTGGGTGTGGAAGCGGAGCAGCTTGCTCGTCTCGCGCTGCGCTCCGAAGCGCTCGCCCATGATCCGGTGCCACATCCGCCTCGGCGGCGCGGAACTTGGCGACCTCCTCGAAGAAGTTGTTGTGCCCGTTCCAGAAGAACGACAGCCGAGGCGCGAAGTCGTCGACCTCCAACCCGGCGTCGATCGCCGCCTGGACGTAGGCGATGGCGTTGGCGAGGGTGAAGGCGATCTCCTGCACCGCCGTCGAGCCGGCCTCACGGATGTGGTAGCCGGAGATCGAGATCGTGTTCCACTTCGGCACGTTTGCCGCGCAGTAGGCGAACACGTCGGTGATGATCCGCATCGACGGCCGCGGCGGGTACACGTACGTCCCGCGGGCGATGTACTCCTTGAGCAGATCGTTCTGGATCGTCCCGCTGATCGCCGTCGACGGGACCCCCTGCTCCTCGGCGACCAGTTCGTACAGGAGGAGCAGGATCGACGCCGTCGAGTTGATCGTCATCGACGTCGTCACCTGATCGAGCGGGATCCCGTCGAGCAGGCGGCGCATGTCGGCGATCGAGTCGATGGCCACACCGACCTTGCCGACCTCGCCCTCGGCCCGGGGGTGGTCGGAGTCGAAGCCCATCTGCGTCGGCAGGTCGAAGGCGCACGACAGGCCGGTCTGGCCGTGGTGGAGGAGGAACTTGAAGCGGGCGTTGGTGGCGTCGGCGGTGCCGAATCCGGCGTACTGGCGCATCGTCCACAGCCGGCCGCGGTACATCGACGGATAGATCCCGCGGGTGTACGGCGGCTCGCCGGGCCGGCCGAGCTGCCCCTCGGGATCCCATCCGGCGAGGTCGTCCGCGGTGTAGAGGGGGTTGACCTCGATGCCGGAGTCGGTGTGCCGATGATTCTCGGGTCCGGCCACGGTCTGAGCGTATGCAGTTGACCGTGGTCGGCCGAGATCGGCTACGGTATTCCTAAGTGGAATAAGCGAAGTGCAAGGAGGACCCATGGCCACCGATGTTCTGCTCGCCGTCGGCACCCGCAAGGGCCTGTTCCTCGCCCGGAGCGGCGACGATCGGGCGACCTGGACGGTGAGTGGTCCGCACCTGCCGATGGAGGAGGTCTCGGCGATCGGCATCGACAAGCGTGACGGTGCGCTGCCGCCTCCTCGCCGGGTCGATGAGCTGGCACTGGGGCCCGACCGTCGTGCACTCCGACGACCTCGGTGAGACGTGGAGCGAGCCCGAGGAGGGCGCGATCAAGTTCCCCGAGTCGACTGGCGCCGCGCTCGCCCGGGTCTGGCAACTCCGCCCCGGCCCGGCGAGTCAACCCGGCGTGGTGTGGGCGGGGACCGAGCCGGCCGCGCTGTTCCGCTCCGATGACGGCGGGGAGAACTTCACCCTCGTCGAGGGTCTCTGGGATCACCCGCACCGTCCCAACTGGGAGCCCGGTGGTGGTGGCCTGTGCCTGCACACCGTCGTCCCCCACCCAGACGATCCGGACCGCATGCTCATCGCGATCTCAGCGGCCGGCGTCTACCGGACGACCGACGGCGGGAAGAGCTGGGAGGCGTCCAACGCCGGCATCTGCGCCCGGTTCCTCCCCGAGGGCGAGCAGTACCCGGAGTTCGGCCACTGCGTGCACAAGGTGGCCGGCCACCCCGGTCGGCCCGATCAGCTGTTCCTCCAGAACCACGGTGGCGTCTACCGCAGCGACGACGGCGGGGCGTCGTGGTCCGAGATCGCCGACGGACTGCCGTCCGATTTCGGGTTCCCGATGGTGTGCCATCCACACCGCCCGGGCATTGCCTACGCCCTCCCGCTCGTCGCCGACGTGCACCGCAATCCCCCCGACGACCGGCTCCGGGTGTGGCGCACCGACGACGCCGGCGAGTCGTGGCAACCGTTCTCATCGGGTCTCCCGGAAGAGCCCGTGTACAGCTCGGTGCTGCGCGACGCGATGTGCGTGGACGACGCCGACACCGCCGGGGTGTACTTCGGTACCCGTACCGGGGAGGTGTTCGCCAGCCGCGACGAGGGCGAGTCGTGGACGCCCGCGCTTCGTCACCTGCCCGACGTGCTCTGCGTCCGCGCCGCCGCGGTGAACTGACACGTGAAGGTCATCGTCCGCATCCCCACTCCGCTTCGCGAGGTCGTCGAGGGCGCGGCCCAGCTCGACGTCGAGCTCGCCGACGGGGCGACCATCGGGGCGTTGCTCGATCAGCTCGGCACCGAGTGGCCGGCGCTCGAGCGGCGGGTCCGGGACGAGCAGCGGCGGCTGCGCCAGCACGTCAACGTGTTCATCGGCGCCGACAACGTCCGCGATCTGGACGAGCAAGCCACGCGCCTCGCCGACGGCGCCGAGGTCAGCGTGATCGGCGCGATCTCAGGGGGTTAGCGCGCGGCAACAACCGAGATCTCGACGCGCCACTCCGATCGGGCGAGGGCCGGGACGGTGACGAGCGTCGACGCGGCGAGCGTCCCGCCCATGAAGCTGTCGCGTGCCGCCATCACCGGCCCGAGCGGCTCGCCAGCGACGACGTAGGTCGTGATCGAGACGACGTCGGCGGGCTCCATCTCGGCTGCGGCGAGGATCGCCCCGATGTTCGCCCACACCGTGTCGGCCTGGTCGGCCAGGTCGGTCGGGATGCTTCCGTCAGGGCGGACGGGTACCGACGCCAGCCGTGTGCAGCAGTCGCGCCGACGCGTCGCTGAGCACGGCATGGGCGTAGTTGGCGGCCGGTGCTGCAATGCCGGTGGGAGCGATCTGGTGGTTCATCCCTTGATCATGTCACATCGCGGCGATATGGTGAGAGTCATGCCCACCATGAAGATCACCTCCAGCGGGCAGATCTCTCTTCCCGCCGAGGTCCGGCGGAGATGGGGCGTCACCAGAGTCCGGCTCGTCGATCACGGCGACCACCTCACGCTCGAGCCGATCCCCGACGACGTGTTCATGGCCGCGTTCGGTGCGTTCCCGGCCAGGGACGGAATGACAAGCGACGAGTTCCGTGCGATGGAGCGGGAAGAGGAAGCCGAACGCGAGGAGCGGAAGTATGGCCGTCTTCGACGCCGAGCCACTGGTCGCCATACTTCTCGGTGAGCCCGGCGGACTTGTCGGCGGGCCGATGCTCGCTGAAAAGCCGGCTGAGCACGCGATCTGCGCACTCGACGCCGCGGAGGTCGTCAACATCGTGGCCCGACGAAGTGCCTCGAGTCCCATCAACGTCATCGACCTCTTCGAAGGATGGATCGAAGCGGGGTTGCGTGTCGTTCCGCTCGGCTGGGACCGTGCCCGACGGGCGGCGGAGCTCCGCTCGGTTCACTATCACCGCACACAATGCGCGGTTTCGTTGGCCGATTGCGGCGCGATCGCATTGGCCGAGCAACTCGGGGCCGACCTCGTCACGTCCGACAGGGCAATGCTCAAGGTGGCACGGGCCGAGGGCATCGCCGTGCTCCCGGTGCCTGACTCCTCCGGGAGGACCCCGAAGTAGCCTTTCGTCATGGCCATTCACTGCGTTCCCCGGCCACGCAGGCCGCTGGTAGCCACTCGTTCGCTGGCGCTCACTCGCTCGCACCGTCGCGAGGTGGTCCAATGATCGAGACCGGTACCCCCACCATCGACGGCGTCGAGCTGACCGCCAAGGAGGTCACGCTCACGGGCCCGCCGACCTTCGCGACCGTCGACGAGGAGCGCCTCCACCGCAAGCAGAAGCTCGCCGGTGCGTTGCGCATCTTCGGCCGCTTCGGCTTCGGCGAGGGCGTCGCCGGCCACATCACCGTGCGGGACCCCGAGTTCCCCGACCACTTCTGGGTCAACCCGTTCGGCAAGAGCTTCCGCCACATGCCGCGTCAGCGACCTCCTCCTCGTCAACCACTCGGGCGACGTCGTGTACGGCACCCAGGCGGTGAACCGCGCCGCTTTCGTCATCCACTCGGCGATCCACCAGGCACGGCCCAACGTCGTCGCCGCGGCCCATTCACACTCGCTCCACGGCAAGGCGTTCAGCTCACTGGGCATCCCGCTCGACCCAATCACCCAGGATGCCTGCATCTTCTACGAGGATCACACCGTCATCACCGCCCAGGGCGGGGCGGTGGCCTTCGAACTCGAAGCGGGCAAGGAGCTCGCCGCCGCGTTCCCCACCGGCAAGGCCGCGATCCACCAGAACCACGGCTTGTTCACCGTCGGCGAAACCGTCGACGAGGCCGTGTTCTGGTTCGTCTCGCTCGAGCGCTCGTGCCATGCCCAGCTGCTCGCGATGGCGGCCGGCGAGCCGAAGCAGGTCAACCACGAGTACGCCTCCTACACCGCGGCGCAGACCGGGTTCCCCCTCGCCGGCTGGTTCAGCTTCCAGCCGCTCTGGCAGGAGATCTGCCAAACCGATCCCGAGCTGTTCGACTGAGACGCTCCCCCCGCCCGCCGGGGGCCGTCGCCCGGTACCTCGACACCGCCTCGCCCGAGGCGCTGTTCGTCCTCTCCGCCATCGCCCAGTACGTCGGGGCGACGATCGCCGTCCTGATCTTCGACGAGGTCGAGCCGACGACCGTCGCCTGGCTCCGCGTCATCGGCGCCACGCTGGTGCTCCTCCTCGTCGCCCGCGCGCCGTGGCGGGGCTGGACGAGACAGCAACTCGGCGTGGCGGCGGTGTTCGGGATCGCCACCGCGGCGATGAACACGTTCTTCTACCTCGCCATCGATCGGACCGACCTCGGCAAGAGCGTGGCGATCGAGTTCATCGGACCGATCGCCGTCGCCGCGGTGATGACCCGCACCCGCCGCAACGCCGGCGCTCTCGCGCTCGCCACGGTGGGCGTCGTCGTCCTCGGCGGCGCCGAGCTCGACGGCAACACCGCCGGCATCCTCTGGCTGCTGGCGGCGTCGACGATGTGGGCGGTCTACATCGTGCTGGGGTCGCGGGTCGCCCACGTCCGGCGGGGCGTGACCGGCCTGGGCGTCGGGCTGGCATTCGGCGCGCTCGCCCTCACGCCGTTCGGCGCGCCCGGGAGCGGGCCGGTGTGGTCATCGCCCCGCCTGCTCGTGGCGTGCCTCCTCATCGGCGTCTTCTCCAACGCCATCGGATACGGGATCGACCAGCACGTGCTGCGGCGCATCCCCGTGCGCCGGTTCTCGGTGCTCCTCGCCCTGCTGCCGGTCACCGCGGTGACGATCGGCTGGATCGCCCTCGACCAGACCCCGTCCGGCGCCGACCTCGCCGGCATCGCCCTCGTCCTGGCGGGTGTGGTGATGCAAGAGCGAGATGAGGTCGCGCGCGGAGTTGGAGGCCCCAGATCCCGGGTAACTCCCCATCTGGGCGGGAATCGTCCCACCCGTGGATCTGGGCGGGAATCGTTCCAACAGTTGGCACAGATCCCGCCCAGATGTCGTGACAGCATGCGGTTCATGCCATCCGTACCCACCAACGGCCACCGTGTCGCCATGCTCGGCACCGGGTTGATCGGCGACTTCTACACGATGACCCTCCACGGCGGTCGTGGCCGCGACCGCGTCGAGGTCGTCTACTCGCGCACGACCGAGCGGGGCGAGGCGTTCAGCCAGCGCTGGGACGTCCCGCACGTGACGACGAGCATCGAGGACGCCGTCAACCACACCGGCGTCGACGCCGTGCTCGTCGGGGTGCCCAACCATCTCCATGAGGAGGCGGTCGCCGCCGCGGTCGCCGCGGGCAAACCCGTCTTGTGCACCAAGCCACTCGCCCGCTCCGCCGCCGAGGCCGAGCGGATCCTCGACCTGGTCGAGTCGGCGGGCGTGTTCGCCGGATACCTCGAGGACCTCGTCTACACGCCGAAGACGCTCAAGGCGCTCGCCGCCGTCGGCAACGGGGCGATCGGTGACGTCATGTGGGTCCGCAGCCGGGAGACCCATCCCGGCCCGCACAGCGCGTGGTTCTGGGATGCCGGCCGGGCCGGTGGCGGCGCGATCGTCGATCTGGGCTGCCACTGCATCGAGATCATCCGCAGCTACGTCGGCAAGGGCAACCGCCCGGTCGAGGTGATGTGCTGGAGCGACACACTCGTGCACCCGATCGAGGCCGAGGACAACGCCATCGCGCTGATCAAGTTCGAGAGCGGCGCGGTCGGCCAGTTCGAGGTGAGCTGGACGTTCCGGGGTGGGATGGACCTGCGCGACGAGGTCGCCGGCACCGAAGGGACGATCTGGACGAACCACTTCCTGCGCACGGGGTTCGAGATGTTCTCCAGCGGCGACGGCGGGTACGTCGCCGAGAAGGCCGAGACCGAGCGCGGCTGGCTGTTCCCGGTGGGCGACGAGGTCGGCGAGCTCGGGTACACCGAGATGTTCACGGACATGTTCGACGCGATCGACCAGGGTCGCGAGCCGGTGGAGACGTTCTACGACGGGTACGTCGTCAACGCCGTCATGGATGCGTGCTACCGATCCGCCTCCAACAGGCAATGGGAGCCGGTCGAGGTCGACTGGCGCGGCGGCACGACCGAGCGCATCGGCAAGCCGGCCCGGACGGAGGACGGGCTCACCGTGATCAAGGAGGAGCACCTCCCCGACGGGCGCCGCAAGCTGATCCTCAAGGATCCGGCCAGCGGTGAGTTCGTCGACCGGGTCGTGTGAGGCCTACCGCAGCATGAGGTCGATCGTCGCCGTCAGCGTGCCACGCGTGTCGTCCGCGTCGAGCGACCACACCATCGCCCCGCCGAGTCGATTGAGACGCACGTACAGCATCTTCCTGGCGACGGTGATCGGGTCGTCGTAGCTCCACCACTGGGTGCCGTCGTAGAGCCAGTGGGCACCGTTGACGAGATCGCGGTGGTGCCGGCCCGGTCTGGTCGCGAGCACTTTGAAGTCCTCGACCCCGGCCTCGAACGTGCCCGGCGCCGCGCCGGTGGAGGTCTGGTACAGGCCGTTGTTCGCGCTCGGCACGCCGGCCCAGCCGCGACCGAAGTAGGGCACGCCGACGACGAGCTTTCCCGCCGGCGCTCCCCGCGCCCGGTAGCTGTCGATGGCGAGGTCGAGGCTGAACCCCGCCGGGTCAGGGTCGCCCGTCGGCGAGTACAGCTGGGCCTGGTGGTTGGTCGTGGGCTCCCACGTCCCGTGGAAGTCGTACCCCTGGACGGTCGCGAAGTCGAGCAGGGCGAAGACCTTGCGGACCTCGAACCCGGCGTCGATCTTCGCCGGCGCGGCCGGCAGGAATGCGGTCAGCTCGTAGTGCTTGTCGGCCTCCTCGCCGGCGTCGTCGAGCTGGGCGCGGAACTCGGCGACGAGCTTGGTGAAGTTCCGCTTGTCCTCGGGGCGGATGATGTTGCCGGGGTTGCCCTCCGAACCCGGCCACTCCCAGTCGAGGTCGATGCCGTCGAACACCCCTGCGCCCGAGCCGGGCGCAGCACCGGGCAGGTTGCCCTCGATGAACAGGTCGATGCAGGACTCGACGAGGGTGCGCCGCGACGCCGCGGTGAGCGCGCCATCGGAGAAGTACTTCGACAAGGTCCAGCCGCCGAGCGAGATCAGGATCTTGAGATCCGGGTGCTTGGCCTTGAGCTTCTTGAGCTGGTTGAAGTTGCCGCGGAGCGGTGCACCCTCCAGATCGGCGACGCCATCGACGGACTCGGCGGCGGAGACCGGCCGCTGGTAGTCCGCCCAAGGGTCGGCGGATAGGCAGACCACGTCGCCGCCCGGGTCCGGCTCCCGCTTGACGTTGCCGAAGGCGTAGTTGATGTGCGTCAGCCGGCCGGCGCTCCCGTTGTCCTCGAGGTTCTTGACGAAGAAGCTGCGCCCGTAGATCCCCCATTGGATGAAGTAGCCGACCTTGACGAAGTCGTCACGCCCGCGTCCGGAGGCGTTCGCCGCGTTCGCCGACGGCGCCAGCGTCAGCACCAACAGGAAGGCCACCGCGCCAGCGAGGAGTCGATGGGCCTGGTGCTTGTGCTTCATGGGTCCCTCCAGCTATTTGTAAACTACTTATACAAATTCTCCCAAACGGTAGTCCGACGATCGACGGGACGTCAATGGTGCGCCGCGGGGTACGCCCGGACGACGACGTCACGTTGTTGTCGGGCTACGGTTTGGCGGGCTTCAACGAGGGGATCTTCATGGCGACTTCTGGTTCGATTCTCGGCAATCCGGTCGTGCGACTGGAGGATCCGACACTGTTGACCGGCGCGGGGAAGTACGTCGACGACCTCACGGAACCCGGCACCGCGCACGTCGTGTTCGTGCGCTCGCCGGTCGCCCACGGCACGATCCGCTCGATCGACGTGAGCGGCGCCGAGGGGATGCCAGGCGTCGTCGCGGTGTACTCGGCGGCCGACGGCAGGGACCTCGGCCTGGCCCCGTTCCAGGCGTTCCCGATGATGCCCGCGGAGCTCAACCGCCCAGTGTTCGCCAAGGACCGGGTGCGCTTCGTCGGCGACATCGTGGCCGCGGTCGTCGCCGAGACGCGGCCGCAGGCAGTCGATGCCGCGGAGGCGGTCGAGGTCGACTACGACCCCCTCCCGGCGGTGACGTCGTCGTCGGCCGCGCTGGCGCCCGACGCGCCCGTGATGTTCCCGGAACACGGCTCCAACGTGTGCTTCACCACCACGTTCGGTGATGACGTCGATCCCTTGGAAGACGCCGACACCGTCGCCGAGGTCACGATGGTGACGCAGCGTCTCGCCGGTGTGCCGATGGAGTGCAACGGGTTCGTGGCGGTGCCCGGGCGAGCCGAATGGCGGCGTCACCTGTTGGGTGTCGCATCAGGCTCCTCACGGCGCCCACGCCGCCCTGGCGCCCGCGCTCGGGTTGGAGCCCGATCAACTCCGGGTCGTGTGCCCGTGGGTCGGGGGCGGGTTCGGCCCGAAGGCCGCGGTGTACGTCGAGTACATCGTGGCCGCGGCGGCGGCCCGGGCAGCTCGGTCGCGCCGTCAAGTGGACCGAGATGCGCTCCGAGGACATGGTGTCGCTCGTCCACGGACGCGACTTCGAGATGTCGGCCAAGCTGGGCCTGAAGGAGGACGGCACGATCGTCGGCCTCCACGCCAAGGTGGTGGCGTCGGGCGGCGCCTACCCGGGGATCGGCGCGATCCTGCCGATGCTGACCCAGATGATGTCGCCGGGCGTCTACCGCGTGCCCAAGGTCCGCTTCGAGGCGACCACGGCCGTGACCAACAACACCACGACCGGCGCCTACCGCGGCGCCGGCCGGCCCGAAGCCACCCAGCTCATCGAGCGGGTGCTCGACGTGGCCGCCGACGACCTCGGCATCGACCCGGCCGAGCTTCGCCGCCGCAACTACCTGACCCCGGACGACTTCCCGCTGACCACGACCACCGGGGCCAACTACGACTCCGGCGAGTACGCCAAGGCGCTCGACGCCGTCCTGGCGGCTTCCGGGTACGACGACCTGCGCGCCGAGCAGGCCAAGCGACGGGAGAACGGGGACAACAAGCAGCTGGGCATCGGGCTCTCGTCGTATGTCGAGGTGACGGCACCGATCGGGCTGCACGTCGAGTACGGCGCGGTCGAGGTCCACGACGACGGCACGGCGAGCATGTTCGTCGGCACGAGCGTCCACGGCCAGGGCCACCAGACCGCCTTCGCCATGCTGGCGAGCGATGTCCTCGGGATCCCGATGGAGAACTTCAAGCTCGTCAACTCGGACACGGGCTCCGTGCCCCGAGGGTCGGGGACGATGGGCTCGCGGTCGCTGCAGACCGCAGGCAGCGCCGTGCACGTCGCGTCCAACGAGGTGCTCGCCAAGGCGAAGGAGATCGCGGCCCATCTCCTCGAGGCCGACGCCGGCGACATCGTCGTGGGCGACGGGCAGCTGGAGGTGACGGGGGTCCCGTCGAAGGGGGTGACGTGGGCGGAGCTGGCCGCCGCCGCCGCCGACTCGGCCAAGCTGCCCTCGGGGATGGAGCCCGGACCGCTCCGCCACGAGCTCGACTTCGACGGCACCGACTCGACGTACCCGTTCGGGTCGCACGTCGCGGTGGTCGAGGTGGACATCGAGACCGGCGCCGTGCGGTTGCTGCGCCACGTCGCCGTCGACGACTGCGGGCGCATCCTGAACCCGCTCCTGGTCGCCGGCCAGCAGCACGGCGGCATCGCCCAGGGAGCGGCCCAGGCGCTGTTCGAGGAGGTCGTCTACGACGAGGACGGCAACCCGGTCACGTCGAACCTGGCCGACTACGCCATGCCGTCGGCCGCCGAGCTGCCGAGCTTCGAGGTCAGCAACACCCAGACCGACAGCCCACGCAACCCCCTCGGGGCCAAGGGGATCGGTGAGTCCGGCACCATCGGCTCGACCCCCGCCGTCCACAACGCCGTGATCGACGCGGTGTCCCATCTCGGGGTCAAGCACATCGACATGCCGTGCACCGCCCAGCGCGTGTGGCAGGCGATCCAGGAGGCGAAGGCCTAGCCGTCGCGCGTGCGCGTCCCCGGCGCTTTGGTCACCGATACGCGCTGCCCGGGCGCGATTTGGTGACTGAAGCGGTCAGACGATGTACGGGCGCGACCGCGTTCTTGGCCAGCAGGAAGCCGGCCTTGACCTTCTCGTCGGTGCCCTCGAACTGGCGGTCCTCGTGCTCGACGACGATGGCGTAGTCGTAGCCCGCTCGGTAGAGCGCGCTGATGTACCGGTCCCAGCGCACCTCGCCCAGCCCCGGCAGGCGCGGGACCTGCCAGCCCATCCCGGCCGACAGCACGCCGCGGTCGTACAGCCCGTCGCGGTCGATCTCCATGTCCTTGGCGTGGACGTGGTAGATGCGCGAGCCGAACTCGCGCACGACCCGCTCGTAGTCGATCATCTGCCAGACGAGGTGTGACGGGTCGAGGTTGAGCCCGAGCGTGTCGCCGTCGAGATGGCCGAACACGTCGCGCCACGTCGCCGGGGCGTGCATCAGGTTGTCGCCGCCCGGCCACTCGTCGTAGCTGAAGATCATCGGGCAGTTCTCGATCGCGATCTTCACGCCCGTGGTCGGCGGCGAAGGCGACGATGTCCGGCCACACCTTGGTGAACTCGGCGAAGTTCTCCGGGAGCGGACGGGTCTTGTCGTTGCCGATGAACGTGTTCACGACCGGCACGCCGAGCTTCTCGGCGGCGGTGATGACGTTGCGCAGGTGGGCGATCACCTCGGCGCGGTGGTCGAGGTCGGGGTGCAGCGGGTTCGGGTAGTAGCCGAGCGCCGGAGATCTCGACGCCCCGCCCGGCGAGATCGCCGACGAGGTCCTTCGCCTGGTCGTCGGACAGGTCGGCGCAGTCGATGTGCGAGACCCCGGCGTAGCGGCGGCTGGGCCCTTCGGCCCGCGGCCAGCAGGCGACCTCCAGCATCTCGAACCCGTTGGCGGCCGCCCAGTCGGCGACCTCGTCGAGCGGGGTGTCGGGGAAGGCGGCGGTGAGCAATCCGAGCTTCATGAGTCAGTCCCTTCTAGGTTCTCTCAACTTTGCTCCAGGTTCCGGAGCGGGCGGAAGCGGAGACGGCCTCGCACACGGCCATCGCGTCGTGACCGTCGGCGAAGGTCGGGTACCCCGGCGCCGCGGACGGACCGCCCGCGACCACGTCGCGATAGACCGCGGCGAACAGGGCACGGAACGTGTCGGGATAGCCCTCGACGTGACCCACCGGGTAGGCCGCCGCGGCCACACCCGCCGGCGTCATCACCGACGGGTCCTTCGCCGCGACCTCGTTCGCCCGGCTCGCGGTGGCCGATCCAGAGGTTCTCGGGCTCCTCCGAGCTCCACGCCAGCGCCGACGTCGACCCGTCGAGCTCCCACTCCAAGGTGTTCTTGCGCCCGGCCGAGACCTGGCTCACCGAGCACACCCCGCGTCCGCCGCCGTCGAAGCGCAGCAGCAGGCCCGCCGCGTCGTCGCTCGACCATCGTACTCCCGCACCCGCTCGACGTCGGCCGCGACCCTCGCCGCGCCGAACGTCTCGACCTCGCCGACCGGGTGGTTGCGCTCGGCCACGAACGTGTGGAGGTCGGCGAGCACCTCGACGACCTGCTGCCCGGTGAGGAAGCGGGCGAGGTCGAGCCAGTGCGACCCGATGTCGGCCACGGCACGCAGGCCGCCCTGGCGGGCGCCGTCGAGGCGCCAGTTCCAGTCGGTGTCGAGCAGCAGCCAGTCCTGGTGGTAGCGCCCGGTGACGAACCGCGGCTCGCCGATCGCGCCGGCGGCGACGAGCGCGGCGGCGTTCTGGTTCTGGGGGTAGAAGCGGAGGTTGAAGCAGACCGCGTTGACGACGCCAGCGGCCTCGGCGCGCGCCACCAGCTCCGCCGTCTCGGCCACCGAGACCCCGAGCGGCTTCTCGCAGACGACGTGCTTGCCGGCCGCCGAGCGCGGCGCGCACGTGGTCGGCGTGGAGGTGGTTCGGGCTGGTGACGTGCACGGCGTCCACCGACGGGTCGGCGAGCAGCGCCTCGACGCTGTCGACCACCGGTGGCAGCGGAGCGGTGGCCGCCTTCGCCCGCGCCCGCTCGGGGGACGAGCCGACGATCCCGACGACGTCGAGGCCGAGCCGTCGCAGCGCCTCGGTGTGGGCGACGCCCATGAACCCGGTGCCGACAACCCCGACCCGGACCCGCTCACCCTCCACCTTCGACCACCTTCTGGCCGGTGAGCCGGACGTACAGCCAGGCGAGGGCGAGCACGACGAGCCCGTAGAGGATCTGCTGCAACGCCTCGCTGGTGTCGAGGCGCAGCAGCAGACGGTTGAGCACCGTGAGGATGAGCGCACCGATGATCGTGCCGCTGTACCCGCCCGTGCCGCCGAGGATCGACGTCCCGCCGATCACCGTCGCCGCGATCGACGGCAGGAGGTAGGCGTTGGTCTGGTCGACGCCGACCGAGCCCGTGGTCCCGGAGAAGAGGAGCCCGCCGACGGCCGCGAGCAGCCCGGCGAGCACGTAGACCGCCAGGAGCACCTGCCACACCCGCACCCCGGCGAGGCGGCAGGCGATCTGGTTGTCGCCGACCGCGTAGATCATCCTTCCCAGACCCGACGAGCGCAGTCCGAGCACCAAGATCGCGCTGATCACGACCCACACGATGAGGTTCCTCGGCAGCGGACCGAAGAACGTGCCCGATCCGATGTCGCGCACGATGTCGGGCACCACGACCGAGCCCGACAGCCAGCCGCGGCAGGCCGACGGTCATCACGCCGAGCAGCACGCTCGCCATGCCCAGCGTCATGATCAGCGGGTTGACGCGGAACACGCCGATGGCGAGGCCGTTGACGAGGCCGACGGCGAGCCCGACGCCGAGGGCCAGCGCCGAGGGCGGTCGCCTCGCCGCTGCCGCTCTGGTTGGCGGCGACGTAGGCGGCGAGGTTGGCGGTCATCGCGACCGAGAGGTCGATGCCGCCGGTGAGCATGCACAGCGTCTGGGCCGCGGCGAACACGGCGAGCGGGCAGGCGAGCAGCAGGATCGAGCGCACGCCCGCCCTCGGTGAGCAGGCTGTCGTCCTTCCACGCCGTGATCGCGTAGAGCACGGCGAACACGCCGGCGAGCACGAGCGTCGGCCGCTCGGCCAGCCGCGTCCGCCACCCCGGCCGCGCCGCCTGCTCGGCGATCGCGGCGACGACCTGGGTCGACTCCTCCGCGGTCGGGGGAGCTTCATCGACGACGTCGCTCACGTCACCCGTCCGGCGCGTCTGGACGAGGCCGGCGACGGCCACGACGAGGATGATGATCACGCCCCGCGCGGTGTCGGCGTTGCTCGGGTCCCAGCCCAGCCCGAGCATGATCGCCGGGATCAAGCGTCAGGCACAACGCGGCGAGCACGGGGCCGAGGAGCCCGCCGACCCCACCGGTGAGGGCGACGCCACCGAGCACCGCTGCGGCCACGCTGTTGAGCGTGGCGTTGGCGCCGATCGACTCCCGCGGTTCGCCCCCGCAGCGTGACCGCCGTGATCGGCGAGCCCGGCCAGGCCGGTGAACAGGCCGCCGATGGAGTAGGCGAGCACCCGTGTCCTGGCGATCTGCACGCCGGACAGGAACGCCGCCGTTGCGGTTGCTTCCGACGGCGAAGATCGCGAGGCCGAGCCGGCTCCGCTTCAGCGGGACCCAGATCAGCACCAGTGCGCCGACGATCCACAGCATCGACGGCCACGGGTTCGACAGGCTGCCGGCGATCGACCCGCTGGAAGTCCGGCGTGACACCACTGCCGCGGCGACTCGATGACGAACAGCGCCAGGCCGGCGAGGACGAAGCCGGTGGCCAGGGTGACGATGATGTCGGGCACGCCCGACGCGGTGATGATCGACCCCGGTCAGCGTCGACAGACGCCACCGCGATGACGACGACGGCGAGACCGATGAGCGAGGCACAGGCCGAGGCCCGCGGTCCCCCATCCAGACCACCGACAGGCAGTTGACGAACACCATCATCGGGCCCACGGAGAGGTCGATGCCGCCGGAGATCACGACGATGCTCTGGGCCATGGCGAGGAAGGCGAGGCTCATCGTCCCGGCCGCGATCGTCCGGATCTCGAAGCCCTCGAACTTGGGCAGCTGGGAGACGCGCCACAGCAGCAGGACGACGAACAGGGCGGCCACGCCGACCGTCCACCCCTGCCGTTGGACGAACCGCGCGGCACGCGACGCGCGGCGCGGGCAGCGTGGTCTGGACCGTGGCGGTCACTGGTCCACCCTCTCGATGATGCGAGCGAGCGAGCGCCAGCGAGCGAGCGGCCAGCGACTGCGCAGGCGGCAGTGGCGTGGCCGGGGAACGCAATGACGGTCACGTGGCTGGACCTCGAGGCCGTGGGCGGCGTGGAGGAGGGCCGATTCACCGGCGTCGGCCGGCAGCTCGGCCACGATCCGGCCGTTGTGGAGGACGGCCGAGCGGTCGCAGACGAGCGCGACCTCGCGGAGCTCGCTGGTGAACATCACGATCGCCGCGCCCTCGTCGGCGAGCGCCCTGATCAGGTCGTAGACCTGGTGCTTGGTCCCGACGTCGATGCCGCGGGTCGGGTCGAACAGGAGCATCACCTTGAGCCCCCGGGCGAGCCAGCGGGCGATCGTCACCTTCTGCTGGTTGCCGCCGGAGAGCCGACGGACCTGGCTGCCGGCGCGGGTATCGATCGAGAGGCGCTCGACGGCCTCACCGACGCGGCGGCGCTCCTCCCGTCCGTTGATCGGGCCCCACTTGCCGATCCGGTTGAACAACGGGGCGGCGATGTTCTCCCGGACCGACCGCTGGGGCAGGAGCGCGTGGAGGCGGTCGCTGGGCACGAGCACGACGCCGCGCCGGATCACGTCGAACGGGTGACCCGCCTTGATCGGCCGGCCGTCGATGGCGAGCTCGCCGCGATCGGCCTTGCGGTCGCCGGACAGCACCTCGAACAGGGTGTCCTGACCCTGGCCCTCGAGGGCGACGAGGCCGAGCACCTCGCCCGACGCGACGGAGATCGAGACGTCGTCGAGCAGGCGCCCGGCGCCGACGTGGCGGGCCTCGAAGACCGGGACGTCGCCGATCGCCGCGGCGTCGGCGGACCGCACCCGGGCCTCCTCGCGGACGACGGTGGCGGCCTCGCCGAGCATGGACCGACACGATCTGGGCCTCGCCGCCCTCCCCGGCACGAACGCGGCGACGTTGCGGCCATCACGCAGCACGGTGCACATGTCGCAGTGCTCGCGGACCTCGGCCAGGCGATGGGAGATGAACAGCACCGAGCGGCCGCGCTCCTTCCAGCGGCGCATCACGTCGAAGACGCGCGCCGAGAGATCGGGGGGCAGGGCGGCGGTGATCTCGTCGAGCACGAGCAGCTCGGGGTCGAAGGCGAGGGCGCGGGCGAGGTCGAGCATGCGCAGGAACGGGAGCGGCACGTCGCGGGCGAGCTCGTCGAGGTCGAGACCGTCGAGATCCATCGCCGCCAGCTGCGACCGCACGGCGCCGACGTCGATCCCGGTGAGCCGCAGGTTCTGGGCGATCGTGAGATCGGGCGCCATCGCCGGGTCCTGGAACACCGGGGCGAGCCCGCGGGCCTGGGCGTCTGCGGGACGGCGCAGCATCGCCGGCTCGCCGTGGATCGCGATCGTGCCGGCGTCCGGGCGCAGCACGCCGGTGAGGATCTTGACGAGCGTCGACTTGCCGGCGCCGTTCGCCCCGAGGAGGGCGTGGACCTCCCCGGGACGGACCGACAAGTCGACGGCGCGCAGGGCGACGACCGTGCCGAACGCCTTGGCGACGGCCGCCGTCTCCAGCAACGGCGGCGTCATGTCAACGAGGTCGAGGCCATGGGTGAACTCCCGAGTTCTGAGGCGACCTCCCGGTTCGGCACGGCGGCGGCTCCAGCCGCTTCGCCGGCCGCATCAGGGGTCGTGTCAGGTCACTCCCCCGGGCCCTTGCAGGCGAAGAGCTGCTCGGGCGTGAACGAGGTGTAGCCCTCGATGGAGACCGCCGAGCTGAACGTCGGGTCCCGATCGGGGAAGTAGTTCGCCTCGAGGTCGGCCATGTTGCTCTCGGCGTCCCAGAGCTCCGGGCTGAGCAGGGTCGTCTGCTCCGGGCTCTCGCCGTTGAGGGCCCGGATCGCGACCGCCGTGCCGGCGCCACCGATCACCGCCGGGTTGGTCACCAACGCCCCTGGCTGACCCTCGATCAGCTGGTTGATGAACTCGTTGTTGTCGGCGCCGACGACCGGGACCGACTCGTGGCCCGAGGTCTCGAACGCATTGACGACGGTGTAGTCGATACCCGACGTCCAGATGCCGTCGTAGGTGTCGGCGGTGAACTCCTGGACCGCGATGTCGCCACCCTTGGTGAAGTCCCAGTCGGTGAACGTCTCCTTGAACTCGATGTCCGGGTACTCGCTCCATCACCTCGGTGAAGCCCGTGTGGCGGTCGGCGTCGGCGGGGACTCCGTCGGTGCCGCGCATGTACAGGACGTTGCCTTCTCCGCCCAGCTCGTCGGCGAGCCACTGCGCGCCGAGGCGCCCGTACTCGACCTGGTCGTTGGTGACGACGTACGCACCCTCGGCCGTGACGGCCTGGTCGACGGCGACGACGACGATGCCCTGGGCGATCGCCTCCTCGATGACCGGGTTGAGCTGCTCGCGGTCGGACGGGTTGACGATGATCGCGTCGACGCCCTGCGAGATCAGGTTCTGGAGGTCCTGGATCTGTTCGCTCGGGCCGCCGTTCTTGGAGATCGCGATCACCTGGCTCGCCTGTCCGCTGGCGAGTGCCTCGGCCTTCACCGCGCAGATCATCTCCTCCCGCCAGCCGTTGCCGGCGAGCGTGTTGCTGACGCCGATCACGTAGTCGCCGCCGCCCGCGGGCGCGCTGCCGCCGGTGGCGCCCGTGGTGTCGCCGGTCGTGGCGGCGGTGGTGTCGCCGGTCGTGGCGGCGGTGGTGTCGCCGGTCGTGTCGCGCGCGGTGGTGTCGCCGGTCGTCGCCCCGCTGGCTGCGGTGGTGTCGCTGCCGGCCTCATCGTCGTCGTCGTCGCCGCAGGCCACGCCGAGTGTGAGGGCGGTCACGGCGAGGGCGGCGAAGCCCAGCCTCGTCCTCGAGCTTCTCATGCTTGTCGGGTCTCCTTGTTCGGGCCGGGATGGTTGATGCCCGACCGGCCTCCCCCCTGGTCCCCCAGGGCCCATCAGAGGCCGACCCTACGTCACTTCTGCCGGATGTCAAGCAAAAGATGTCGTGGAAATGCAGAAGGTGGGTGTGTTTCACTAGCGCGGTGGACGGTGCCGGCGACCTGCTCCAGACTGCTGCGCGACGGCGCGCCGCGCACCCGCAGCGAGCTCGCTGCCGCCACCGGTCTCGGGCGCTCGACCGTGGCCCAGCGGGTCGACGCGCTGCTGGCCTGCTCGCTCGTCGGCGCCGGCTGGCGAGGCGACCTCCTCGGGAGGCCGTCCACCGACCCAGTTCGCGTTCAACCCCGCCGCTCGCGTGGTCCTCGCCGCCGACATCGGCGCGACCCACGTCCGGCTCGCCGTGACCGACCTGGCGGCGACCGTGCTGGCGAACGAGCACGTCGACCTCGACATCGCGCTCGGACCCGAGGCCGTGCTGCGGTGGGTGCTCGACCACGGCCGCAAGCTCCTCGACAAGGCCGGCCGCGACGTCGCCGATCTCGCCGGGGTCGGCGTTGGTCTCCCCGGCCCGGTGGAGCACGCCACCGGGCGTCCGACCAATCCGCCGATCATGCCCGGCTGGGACGGGTTCGACGTGCCCGGGTTCGTCGAGCAGGAACTGGGACTGCCTCGCCGTCGTCGACAACGACGTCAACGTCATGGCGCTCGGCGAGCACTTCATCGACTTCCGCGATGTCAGGCCACCTGATGTTCGTCAAGGTCGCGACCGGCATCGGCAGCGGGATCATCAGCGACGGCGCGCTGCGCCGAGGGGCCCAGGGCGCGGCCGGCGACCTCGGCCACATCCACGTCCCGCGCGACGTCGACGCCGTCTGCCGCTGCGGCAACGTCGGCTGTCTCGAGGCGGTGGCCAGCGGAGCCGCGGTCGGCGAGCCGGCTGCGTGAAGCCGGCGTCGACGCGGCCTCGAGCCTCGACGTCGCCACGCTCGTCCGCGGAGGCTCGGTGCTCGCCACCCAACTGGTGCGGGAGGCCGGACGCACGATCGGGGAGGTGCTGGCCAGCGCGGTGAGCCTGCTCAACCCGAGCGTGATCGTGATCGGCGGGTCGCTCGCCGCGGCCGGCGATCCGTTGCTCGCCGGCGTGCGGGAGGTCGTGTACCGGCGCTCGCTGCCGCTGGCCACCGCCCACCTCCGCATCGTGCAGTCGTCGGCCGGCGATCTCGCCGGCGTCGTCGGCGCGGCCGTGCTGGCGATCGACGAGGCGCTCGCGCCGGACGCCGTCGACCGCTACGTCGGCTGAGATCGGCTTCTGACGACAGCTGGGATCACCCAGTGATCCCAGAACTCCGGAGAATCGCGAAGGAGGTCAGTGATCGTCGAGTCCGGGGGCGCAGAGCCCTTCGAGCTCGCGGATCTGGATGCGGTCGCGGTTCTCGTAGGTGACCTGGTTCGCAGGATCCGGCCTGAGGTTGAACGTGCGGAACGTCATGTCGGTCGTGTCGACGGTGAGGATCCGTCCGATCAGCGGCTCGCCGAGGCCGAGCAGCACCTTGATCGCCTCGAGCGCCTGGATCGACCCGACGATGCCGGGCAGCACGCCGAGCACGCCGGCCTCGGCGCAGCTCGGGGCGAGCTCGGCGGGCGGCGGCTCGGGCACCATGTCCCGGTACGTCGGACCCTGCAGCGGGTGGAACACGCTGACCATCCCCTCGAAGCGGAAGATCGACCCGTGCACGACGGGAATGCCGAGCTTCACGCTGGCGTCGTTCAGGAGGTAGCGCGACGGGAAGTTGTCGGCGCCGTCGACGATGACGTCGTAGCCGGAGATGATGTCGATGATGTTGTCCGCCGACATCCGGGTGTCGTACGTGACGACGTCGACGTCGGGGTTGAGCGACACGAGCGTCTTCTTGGCCGAGTCGACCTTGCGGTCGCCGACCCGATCGAGGTTGTGGAGGATCTGGCGCTGCAGGTTGGATGCGTCGACCTCGTCCATGTCGACGATGCCGATCGTGCCGACGCCGGCCGCGGCGAGGTAGAGCGCGGCCGGTGAGCCGAGCCCACCCGCGCCGAGCAGGAGCACCTTCGAGTCGAGCAGCTTGGCCTGCCCTTCGGTGCCGACCTCGGGCAGCAGCAGGTGACGCATGTAGCGGTTGCGCTGATCGGGGCTGAGCACGACCGGTTGCTGCCACGGCCGGCCCTCGTCCTTCCAGCGGCCGAAACCACCGTCCATCGAGACGACGTCGGTGTAACCGAGCTCCTGCAGCGTGCGGGCGGCGAACGCCGACCGGACCCCACCGGCGCAGTACACGACGACGGGCTTGGTCTTGTCGGTCAGCTTGTTCTCGACCTGCGATTCGAGGTGCCCGCGGGGGATGTGCACGGCCGCCGGAAGCGCCCCGGCGTCGAACTCATCGGGCTCGCGGACGTCGAGCACGAGCGCGCCGGCATCGATGCGCTCGGCCGCGCCGGCCGTGGTGACTTCGCTGATCTCGGCCTTCGCCGCCGAGAGAGGTTCGCGGAACGTGGGCATCGGGATAAAGCCTACCGCTCTGGTCGGGTTTAACCCATCCGAGGGTTTCAGCGCACCCGAGGCTTTCCGGACCGTCCCCCGGTCAGGAAACCCTCGGATGGATCAGGGCCGGGAGGATCTCGCCGATCTGGCCGTAGAGCACGGCGTCGGCGATCGAGTCCATCTCCGTCGGTCCGGCGTTGACGATCACGATCCGGGAGCCGTGGGCCTTCGCCCGCGGCACGCAACCGGCGACCGGGTAGACGCTGAGCGTCGACCCCACCGCGAGCAGCAGGTCGCACTCGCCGCTCACTTGCATGGCCCGGTCGATGACCTCGGGTACCAGCGCCTGGCCGAACGAGATCGTGTCGCTCTTGATGATCGCCCCGCACACGAGACACGGCGGATCCTCCTCGCCGCCGAGGACCCGGTCGAGGGCCTCGGCCATCGGCCGGCGGTCGTCGCACCCGATGCAGCGCGTCCACCACATCGTGCCGTGCACCTCGATCACGCGGTCCTGAGAGTTGCCGGCGCGCTGGTGGAGACCGTCGACGTTCTGGGTGACGAGGGCGTGCAGCTTGCCGCGCCGTTCGAGCTCGACGAGGGCACGGTGCCCGGCGTTCGGCTGGGCATCCCAGGCGGGCGACCCGGCCCGGGTCTGCCACGCTGCCCGCCGGACTTCGGGTTCGGCGAGATAGTTCTGCAGCGTGGCCGCCTTCTCGGCCCCCGGGTTCTTCGTCCACACCCCCTGCGGGCCGCGGAAGTCCGGGATGCCGGAGTCGGTTGAGATCCCCGCTCCGGTGAGCACGGTCACCCGCTCGGCCTCGTCGATCCACTCGGCGGCCCTGGTGACCTTCGCGACCTCAGCGACGTCCATGCCTCGAGTCTCGCGTTTCCCCTTCCCCCGGCTCGACGCGCCCAGGACAGGTGCCGACACCCCTCCGTTCCGACCTGCCCAGGAGGAGGTCCTCGTGCTCCCTCGTCCACCTGAAGTCCCACCACCCCTGCCGGCGAAGGTTCGCGTGACCCCGTGGGTCGACCCGGTCGTCGATCGACGCGGCCACGATCCTCGCTCCGGCTACGTCGAGCTGTTCTGGCTCAGCGTGCTCGGTCCGACCGCGACCTGGCTGCTGCGCCGGCTCGTCGCCGGGTTCGACCGCCAACCCGACGGCTACGAGCTCGACGTGCCGGCCACTGCCCGGGCCCTGGGCTTGAGCGTCAGCAAGGGGCTGGCGAGCCCGTTCGCCAAGGCCGTCAGGCGCTGCGTGATGTTCGGCGTCGCCCACGACACGAGTGACGGCTGGGCGGTGCGACGCCGGCTCCCCGCGATCTCCCAACGCCATCTGATGCGCCTCCCCGACGAGCTGCAGGCCGCCCACACCCACTGGACCGGGGCGACGATCGATCTCGACACCCTCGAACGCGGCCGCGCCCTCGCCATGGCGATGATCGAGTCGGGGGACGACCGGGGGATGCTCGAGCCCCAGCTCACGGCCGTCGGCGTCCCCGCGCCCGCCGCGGCGGAAGTGTGTGAGCTGGTGCGCCGTCAGTCGGGCCGTGATGGGTGAGCGTCGAGTGTCGGGTCAGGGCTTGGCGAAGGACGACGCCAGCTCGATGAGGAGGCGGGTCCCGAACCCGGTGGCACCCTTGGACCGCCACGACTCGTCGGCGTCGACCTTCATCGGGCCGGCGATGTCGAGGTGCGCCCACGGGAGGTCGCCGACGAACTCGGACAGGAACACCGCGGCCGTGATCGCCCCGCCGTACGGGCCGCCGACGTTCTTCACGTCGGCCACGTCCGAGTCGAGCAGCTTGCGGTAGCGCTTCTCGAGCGGCAGCGGCCACACCGCCTCGTCGGTTGCTGCCGACGCCGCTCTGATCTGTTCGATCAACGACTGTTCGTTGCCGAACACGCCGGCCACCGACGGTCCGAGCGCGACCATGCATGCGCCCGTCAGCGTGGCGATGTCCACGACGGCGTCCGGCTGCTCCTCGGTCGCCAGCGCCAGCCCGTCAGCGAGCACAAGACGACCCTCGGCGTCGGTGTTGTGGATCTCCACGGTCGTGCCGCCGTGGATCGTGAGCACGTCGCCGAGCTTCATCGCCGAGCCCGAGGGCATGTTGTCGGTGCACATCAGGTAGCCGGTGACAGCGGTCCGGCAGCCGACCGCGGCGAGGGCGGACATCGACGAGAGCACGGCGGCGGCGCCGGACATGTCCATCTTCATCGCCGCGTGCATCGGGTCGGTGGGCTTCAAGCTGATCCCGCCCGAGTCGTACATCACGCCCTTGCCGACGATCGCCAGATGTGCCCGCGGGGTGCGTGGGCGGTACGTGAGCTTGATCATGCGCGGCGGCTCGTCGCTGCCGGCGTTGACGCCGAGCAGCCCGCCGCAGCCGAGGGCGGCGAGCGCATCGGCGTCGAACACCTCGACCTGCAGCCCGCTCCTCGCGGCGACGGCCACGGCCACCTCGGCCATCCTGCTCGCGGTGAGGTGACCGGGCGGCGTGTTCGCCAGGTCGCGCGCCAGTTGGGCCGCTCCCGCGATCACCCGCCCGCGACCCGCGCCCCGCTCCACCCGTTGCGCGCGGTCCGAGCCGGCCACGAGTGTGATCGCCAGCAGCGCCGACGCCGGCGCATCCCGCTTGAGCGTGTCATACCGGTAGCGCGCGAGGAGCAGCCCCTCGACGACGACCTGCCCGGCGAGCTCCGGTTCGACGGCGGCGACGTCGGCCAGCGTCGTCGCGACGTGCGGGTGCTTGCCCGCGGCGCGGGCGAACGCCGCCGCCGCGTCCCTCAGCGCGGTGGCGTCCAGGGCCGCGGCATCGCCGATGCCGACGGCGACGACACTCGGCCCGTCCCGCCGCGGGACGACGAGCGTCTCGCCGACCTTGCCCTCGAAGCCCGAGTTGGCGAGCGTCGCCCGGCTGATCCCGAGCTGTCGGGGGACCGGCCCGGTAGCCGCGACCGGTACGCCGATCACGCCGGCATCGGTCGGCGCCCGGCCGGCGACGGCGATGGTCACGTCCGTCTTGGCGAACGACGGCGTCGGGTCGAACGAGGCGGTGGTCAGGACGTTCGTCGCGGTGGCAGGCATCGCCGTCAGTCTGGCGTCTCGACGTCCCGGGCGCGCAGCGTCGAGCCGTCGGCGGCGTCCTGATACCTGGCCATCGTCCACAACAGGTCGGAGAGCCGGTTGAGGTACGGCCCGACCAGCGAGGGCGCCGGGGCCGCGGCGAGCGCCAGCCGCTCGGCGCGGCGCACGACGGTGCGGGCGAGATCGAGCCACGCCGCGGTGACGTTGCCGCCGGGCACGACGAACTCGGCGGGAGGCTGGAAGGTCTCGTCGAGCTCGTCGATCCGGGCCTCCAATCGGTCGACCATCTCCTGGGTGACCGCGGTGACGCCCGGCTCGAGCCGGGCCCTGTTCTCCGGCGCCGTCGCCAGTTCCGCCATCAGCACCCACAGGTCCCGCATCAGCGGCACGAGCGACCGTTCGAGCTCGCCGATCGCGTGCACCCGGGCGAGACCGAGCACGGCCTGCGCCTCGTCGACCGACCCGTACGCGGCCGGCAGCTCGGAGTCCTTCGCCACCCGGCCGCCGAACAGCAGGCCGGTGGTGCCGTCGTCGCCGGTCCTGGTGTAGATCTTCCTGCTCCCGGGCACGACGCGCGACGGTAGCCTCGGCTGCTCGATGGTGGAGCAGCCCTACCTCGACGCGGTGAAGGAGCGGGTCGTCGTGTTCGACGGCGCCTTCGGCACGTACGTCCAGACGCTCGACCTCAGCTCCGGACGACTTCGGCGGCCTCGCTCTCGAGGGCTGCAACGAGATGCTCTGCCTCACCCGGCCCGACGTCATCGCCGGCATGCACGAGGCCTTCTTCGCCGCCGGTGTCGACGCCGTCGAGACCGCCAGCTTCGGCGCCTTCTCCACCGTGCTCACCGAGTACGACGTCGGCGACCGGGCCCACGAGCTCAACGTCGCCTCCGCGCGCATCGCCAGGGAGGTCGCCGACGGGTTCTCCGCCGACGGCCGCACCCGCTACGTCGCCGGATCGATCGGGCCCGGCACGAAGCTGCCCAGCCTCGGCCACGTCGGCTTCGCCGACCTGCGCGACGCCTACCACGAACAGGCGCACGGGCTGCTCGAGGGCGGCGTCGACCTGTTCATCGTCGAGACGTGCATGGACCTGCTGCAGGTGAAGGCGGCGATGCTCGGGTGTCGCCGCGCGATGCACGACCTCGGCCGCGCCGTCCCGATGCAGGTTCAGGTCACGATCGAGTCCACCGGCCGGATGCTCGTCGGCAGCGAGATCGGTGCCGCCCTGGTCTCCGTGGCGGCGATGCGACCCGACGTGCTCGGCATCAACTGCGCCACCGGACCGGCCGAGATGCAGGAGCACCTGCGCTACCTGAGCAAGAACTCGCCGCTTCCGATCAGCGTGCTCCCCAACGCGGGCCTGCCGAGCATCGTCGACGGGCGCACCGTCTACGACCTCACGCCCGCGCAGCTCGCCGAGTACCACAGCCGGCACGTCACCGAGCTCGGGGTATCGATCGTCGGAGGCTGCTGCGGCACCACCCCCGAGCACCTGCGCCAGGTCGTCGAGGCGGTCCGTGGCGTCGAGCGCGCCCCCCGGGCGGCGACCATGGAACCGAGCGTGACGTCGATCTACAGCCCGGTCCCCATCGAGCAGGACCTCAGCTTCCTGATCATCGGCGAGCGCACCAACGCCAACGGTTCGAAGGCGTTCCGTGAGGCGATGCTCGCCGGCGACTGGGACACGTGCACGAAGATGGCCAACGAGCAGGTGCGCGAGGGCGCCCACGTGCTGGACGTCTGCGTCGACTACGTCGGCCGCGACGGAACCGTCGACATGGACGAGATCGCCAAGCGCTTCGCCACCCAGGCCAGCGTGCCGCTCGTGTTGGACTCCACGGAGACCCCGGTGTTGGAGGCCGGCCTACAACACATCGGTGGGCGGGCGATCCTCAACTCGGCCAACCTCGAAGATGGCGAGCTGCCCGGCAGTCGTTTCGACAGGGTCATGTCACTGGCCCGCGAGTACGGCGCAGCCGTGATCTGTCTGCTGATCGACGAGCGCGGCCAGGCACGCGACGTCGAGTGGAAGATGGAGATCGCCCACCGCATCCACGAGATCGCCACCGAGCGCTATGGGCTGTCGGCAAGTGACCTGATCTTCGACACGCTCACGTTCCCGCTCTCGACGGGCGACGACGACCTGCGGCGCGACGCGATCTACTCGATCGAGGCGATCAAGCGGATCAAGGCCGAGATCCCTGGTGCGCACACGACACTCGGCGTCTCCAACATCAGCTTCGGGCTCAACCCGGCGGCGCGCCACGCCCTGAACAGCGTCTTCCTCCACGAGGCCGTGCAGGCCGGGCTCGACTCGGCGATCGTCCACGCCGGCAAGATCGTGCCCCTCAACCGCCTGCCCGAGGAACAGCGGGAGGTGTGCCTCGACCTCGTGTGGGATCGACGGACCCCTGCCTCCGTGGCGAACGGCATGACGGCCTACGACCCGCTGCAGCGGCTGCTGGAGGTGTTCGCCGACGTCAAGTCGACGAAGACGGAGAAGCCCGACCGCAGCGGCCTGCCGGTGCCCGAGCGCCTGCACCACCGCATCATCGACGGCGATCGCGACGGGTTGACCGAGGACCTCGACGAGGCGATGGCCGCCGGCCTCAGCGCGCTGGCGATCGTCAACGACGTCCTCCTCGGGGGGATGAAGGTGGTCGGCGAGCTCTTCGGATCCGGGCAGATGCAGCTCCCGTTCGTCCTCCAGTCGGCGGAGACGATGAAGACTGCCGTCGCCTACCTCGAGCCGCACATGGAGCGCGTCGGTGGCAGTTCCACCAAGGGCAAGCTCGTGATCGCCACCGTGAAGGGGGACGTCCACGACATCGGCAAGAACCTCGTCGACATCATCTGCACGAACAACGGCTACGAGGTCCACAACCTCGGCATCAAGGTGCCGATCGGCGAGATGGTCGCCAAGGTCAAGGAGGTCGAGGCCGACGCGATCGGGATGAGCGGCCTGCTCGTGAAGTCGACGCTGATCATGCGCGAGAACCTGGAGGAGCTCAACTCGCTCGGCCTGAACGAGGTCCCGGTGCTGCTCGGCGGCGCCGCGCTGACGCGGCGCTACGTCGAACGGGACCTACGAAAGATCTACGAGGGCCGGCTGTTCTACGGGAAGGACGCGTTCGAGGGGCTGTCCACGCTCGAGGCCCTGATGGGGATGAAGCGCAGCGGGGAGTGGGATCCCGACTTCGGCCGGGTCCCCACCGGTCGTGAGCTGCCGGAGCGGTCCGCCGATGCCGACCTCATCGTGCGGGTGCCGCCGCGGGCGCCGGACGTCGCCGGCGACAACGAGGTCTTCACGCCTCCGTTCATCGGGTCGCGCATCGTCAAGGGCATTGGGATCGACGAGCTCGCCGAGTACGTCAACGAGACCGCGCTGTACCGCAATCAGTGGCAGTTCCGGCCGGAGAAGAACGCCGCCGGGGTGCCCGAGAGCGACGACACCTTCAAGGCCCGCATCCGGGCCACGTTCCGCGAACAGCTCGCCGCGGCCAAGGCCGCCGGGGTGCTCGTGCCCCAGGTCGTCTACGGCTACTTCCCGGCCAACGGCGACGGCGATGACCTCGTCGTGTGGACGGACGAATCCCGATCGGCCGAGGCGGCCCGCTTCACGTTCCCCCGCCAGAAGGCCGCGCCGTTCCTGTGCATCGCCGACTTCTTCCGCGCCGCTGACGCTGGTGAGCAGGACTACGCCGCCTTCCACATCGTCACGATGGGCGCCGCGGTGAGCGAGCAGACGGCCCGCCTGTTCGCCGCCAACGAGTACCAGCAGTACCTCCTGTTGCACGGCCTCGGCGTGGAGATGGCCGAGGCGCTCGCCGAGTACTGGCACCGCCGGATCCGCGACGAGTGGGGGTTCGTCGGCGAGGACGGTCCGACGCTGACCGGGCTGTTCCGCCAGCAGTACCGCGGCGGCCGCTACTCGTGGGGATACCCGGCCTGCCCGGACCTCGAGGACAACGCCACCGTCGCTCGGCTCCTCGGCGCCGAGCGGATCGGCATCGAGGTGAGCGAGGAGACCGGCTGGCAGTACCAGCCCGAGCAGACGACGTCGGCGATCATCTGCCACCACCCCCAGGCCAAGTACTTCGTCGCCCGCTGACGCGGTGCTTTGGTCACGTTATTGGTTGAACGGGGAACCGATTTCGTGACGAAAGCGAGACCCTGCCGGGGCCCGACGGAACTCCGAGCCGATGGCCGTCCACAATGACCGCATGAACCGGTGGCTGAAGCGCGCGCTGATCGCGATCCCCGTGCTCGTGGCGTTGTTCTTCGGGGCGATCATCCTGTACGCCAAGGTGCTCAACGACGCTCCGGACGCCCTGAGCGAGGACGACCTGACGCAGGCGGTCGCGGGCAGCGCGGAGGACGACACCGCGGTGCTCGCCTCGACGCCATCGACCGCTGCCACCGCCACCGAGGGCGGTGTCGACGGCATGTGGAACGTGACCCCGGAGTCCGAGTTGGGCTATCGCGTCGAAGAGGTCCTGTTCGGCGTGAACACGACCGCGGCCGGGCGGAGCAACGAGATCACTGGGTCGATGACGATCGAGGGCACGACCGTGACCGAGGCCTCCTTCACGGTGGACGTGGCCTCGATCACGAGCGACGAGAGCCGCCGCGACAACCAGTTCCGCAACCGGATCATGGAGACCTACCGGTACCCCGAGGCGACCTTCACGCTCGCCGCCCCGATCGAGTTCGGCGCCGTCCCTGCGCCGGGGGAGCAGATCACGGCCTCGGCCACCGGCGAACTCACGCTGCACGGGGTGACGAGGCCGGTGACGTTCGATGTCACCGCCGAGGGCGGCGACGACCGCATCGGCGTCCTCGGGAGCATCCCGGTGCGCTTCGCGGACTACGAGATCGAGAACCCGTCGATGTCGGGGATCACCACCGAGGACAACGGCCTGCTCGAGTTCGTCCTCGTCTTCGAACCGGTCTGAGTTGACCGTGGCTAACGCCGGCGACGACGTTCGCGTCACCCCGTCCGTCACGATTCCGGCCGGGGAGCTCACATGGCGGTTCTCGCGAGCGTCGGGGGCGGGCGGCCAGCACGTCAACACCTCGGACACCCGGGTCGAGCTGTCGTGGGACCTCGACGCGTCCACGGTGTTGTCCGCCACCCAACGAGAACGGGCCCGCCGGCGACTGGGCCGCGAGCTGGTGGACGGAGTCGTCACGGTGACGGC
The DNA here is from genome assembly GCA_963839695.1 of uncultured Acidimicrobiia bacterium. Lineage (GTDB taxonomy): Bacteria > Actinomycetota > Acidimicrobiia > Acidimicrobiales > Ilumatobacteraceae > JALZMG01. The sequence continues at coordinate 244,402 of CAWIVW010000007.1, forward strand.
GTCGGAGCGCCGGTCACAGCTGCGCAACCGGACGACCGCCCGCGAGCGGTTGGGGGAGCTGATCGCCAAGGCGATCGCGCCCCCTCCCCCGCCGCGCCGGCCCACCCGGCCAACGACGGCGTCACGGGAGCGGCGGGTCGCCGGGAAGCGGCGTCGGTCGGAGACCAAGCGCCTCCGCCGGCCGCCCGACGACGGTTAGTCAGCTGAGTGGCTTCCCGATGTACGGCGCTCCGATCGGGAGCCGAGCCGGGACTACGCGTCTGCGCAATGTCGCGGGTCATGGCAAGACACGGGCGACGCCGTAGCCGCTGGCAAGGTTTCCGGCGACTCCGCTGACGACGAGGTTGCCGTCGTCTTGCACGGCCACGCTCGCGGCGGCGTCGCCGAAGCCGAAGAAGTCGATGACGAGGACGCCGTCGTCGGCGAAACCGGTGTCGAGCGAGCCGTCGCTGTTGAAGCGGGCCAGGCCGAAGTTGGCATTGATGTTCGACGTCTTCCCGGCGACGACGATCTTGCCGTCACGCTGCAGCGCGACCGCAGCCGCGCTGTCGCGCTCGGCGATCTCGGACGCGGAGCTTCGTGCACTGCACCGACACGTTCGCCGTACTCGCTGTGCCGAAGGTCAGGTCGGGGCTGCCGTCGCGGTCGAGGCGCAGGACCGAGAACTCGGTCACGCTGCTCGGCGGTGTCGGGGGGACGCTGGTGTCGACCGTTCCGGCGAGCACGATCCTGCCGTCGCCTTGCAGCGCCAGATCGTTGCCGAGGAGCCGGTCGGCGGGCGTCGTCTTGCCACCGGTGCCAAAGCTCAGGTCGAGCTGGCCGTCCGCCTGGTAGCGGGCGATGTCGGTGTGATGGTCGATGCCGACTCCGTTGCTGCCTGGGTTCCGGCTGGAGCCGCTGACGACGATCTCGCCGTCGGGCTGAACCACAACGTTCTGCGCCCCGTTGGTGACGTTGCCGAAGTCGGTCGCCAGCTGGCCGCCGAAACCGAAACTCGCATCGAGCGTTCCGTCGGCGAGGTATCGGGCAACGAGGAAGTCGCCGAAGTCGCTTCCGACGCTGAGAAAGACAGTGCCGGCGACGACGATCTTGCCGTCGGGTTGGATCGTCACGTCGCTGGCTCGTCCGGCGAAGTCGCTGATGACCTTGCCACCGGTTCCGAAGCCCTGATCCAGGCTGCCGTCGGGGTTGTATCGGACGAGCAGGACGGTGCCGGGGCTGAGGAGGCCGGCGCCGGCGACGACGATCTTCCCGTCTGGTTGCACGGCGACGCCGAGGGCCTCCTCCGGGGAGAAGCCCCCAAGGATGTCGGTCGTGACCTTGCCGTCGGAGTCAAAGCCGTCGTCGAGCGTGCCGTCCGTGTTGAATCGAGCGGCGACAAAGTCGAAGTCGTCGCCGCCGACCATGACGATCTTTCCGTCCGGCTGCAGCGCCATCGCCGACGGGCTGCCGCCGAATGCGGAGGTGGTCGCCTTGCCCTCAGTGCCGAACGTGGTGTCCAGGCCACCGACGAACTCGGGCTCGGGCGGTGCCACGTCGTTGTCCCGGATCGTCAACTGTGTCGTGGTCAGTGAGCCCAACGCCGCGCAGCCGCCGGGCTCGGACAGCGTGAGCTTGACGCTCTTGTCCGGCTCTCCGTGGACGAGGTCCTGCACGATCGTCTCCGGGTTAGCTTGACGCGGTGGGGAGCATCGTCGCCTGGACGCTCACCGGGCTGATCGCCGGGTTCCTCGCCCGCTGGATCGTCAGGGACGAGCGGGCGGGCTGCCTGTACACGATCGCGATCGGCCTGCTCGGCGCCCTGGTCGGCGGGGCCTTGATGCAGCTCATCGACGACCGCCCGCTCGACGAGTTCTCGTTCCGCACCGTCGTGGTGGCCGCGCTCGGCGCGATCCTCCTGCTCCTCGTGCTCCAGGCGATCGCCGGGCGCGGGCGACGCACGCGCCGGCGCTGATGACGGCTCAGCGCGACAGCAGGTCGCGCACCCGCTCCGTCGGGCGGCCGATGATCGCTGTGTCCGGCGTGACGAGGAGCGGCCGCTGGAGCAGTCGGGGGTGGGCGACGAGGACGTCGATCACCCCGTCGTCCGTCGCCACGTCGTCGGCGGTCACGCCGAGCTCGTCCCAGTCGTCGTGGCGGACGAGTTCAGCGGGGTCGTCCTCGAGCTTGATGAGGATCTCCCGCAACGTGGCCGCGTCCGGCGGGGTGTCGAGGTAGCGCACGACGTCGACCTCGGCGCCGAGCTCGTCGATCACCTGCATCGCCTGGCGGGACTTGGTGCAGCGGGGGTTGTGGTAGATGGTCACCTCGGCCATGTCTCGTCACGCTACTGAGAGTCGCAGCCCGGTCTCCCCCCGCCACGCGGCCGCGGCGATCGGTGCCGTCTTCCTCGTCAACGGAGCCACGTTCGCGTCGTGGTCGGCGCGGCTCCCCGAGGTGCAGGATCAAGCTCGGGGTGTCCAACGCCGCCCTCGGGTTGACGCTGCTCGGCGCCGGTGTCGGAGGGCTCTCGGCGAGCCTGATGAGCGGATGGCTCGTCGACCGCCGCGGCAGCCGCGCGGTCACCGTGGCGACCTCTGCCGCGTTGACGCTCGGCCTCCCGCTCGTCGGTGTCGCCCCGTCGGCGGCGGTGTTGTTCGCGGTGCTGATCGGCCTCGGTGCGCTCGACGGGCTGACCGATGTGGCCATGAACGCCCAGGCCGTCGCCCTGCAGCAGCGCTTCCACCGCTCGATCATCACCCGCTTCCACGCGATGTGGTCGGCGGGCGCGGTGCTCGGCGGCCTCATCGCCAGCCGGGCGGCGGGCGCGGGGATCTCGCTGGAGTCGCAGCTGCTGGCCACGGCCGGGGTGATGGTCGTGGTGACGGTCGTGGCCGCCTTCTGGCTCCTGCCCGGGCGAACGCAGCCGACGAAGCTGCCCGCCGGACCCACCGAACGACGGACGCCGCGCCCGATCCTCGTCCGCCTCTTCGTCGTCGGCATCGCGATCGCCCTCGCCGAGCTGCCGCCGAACGACTGGGCGGCGCTGATGATGAACGATCGCTTCGCGATCACCGAGGGTCAGGCCGGGCTCGGGTTCGTCGCCACGGCCAGCGGGATGCTCATCGGTCGGCTACTCGGCGATCGGGTCACCGATCGGTTCGACGTCGACTCCACGCGACGGGGCGGCGCCGTCGTCGCCGCCGCGGGCATCGTGATGGCCACCACGCTGCCCGGCCCGGTCGCCGCCGGCTGCGGTCTGTTCGTCGCCGGTCTCGGTCTGGCGTCGCTGTTCCCCCTGCTCTTCCGCTCTGCCGCCGATCTCACCCACGGGTCGCACAGCGGGATGGCCGCCTTCTCCTCCGGCGCCCGGCTCGGGTTCCTGATCGCCTCGCCGGTCGTCGGCCTCGTCGCCGAGGCCACGTCGGTGGCCACCGCCATCCTGATCGTGTCCGGCTCGGCCGCGGTGGCGGTCGCGGTGACCCGCCTGCCCCGCCGCCCGGCCGTCGACGCTCAGGTCGTGCGCACTGTCACACCCTCGTCGTAAGGTCGACGACACCGGCATCCCCCTCGCCACGCCCCTTCGGGGAATCCAGTGGGAGGAGAGGGAAACCCATGACCCAGTTCTGCGGAGCCCATCGCGCCCCGCGTGCCGGCATCGACCCGATCGACTCGCCGGCCGCCGCCCTCGCCGTGATCAAGCTGGCGATGCGGCTACCGCTCGCCGCCGAGACGATCGCCCTTGTTCTCGACGCCGATCACCGCGGCCGCACGGTCGTCGTCGTCGACGAGACCGAGGAGCCGGAGTGCGTGCTCGAGGTGACGGAGCGCCTCGCCGACTCGATCGCGACCGCCGGCCGGTTGGGCGCACTGGTGCTCGCCTCGATCCGGCCGGGCGGTGGGCCGGCAGCGGAAGACGGCGACCTGTGGCTCGAGGCCAGTGAGCTCGCCGACGCGGCGGGCGTCGAGCTGCTCGAGTGGTTCGTCGTGTCCGACGACACCGGTCCGCCGACGGCGTGGTGCCCGCGTGACCTGATGGCCGAGCCACCTCGCTGGCGGCCGGGGCGATGACGGTCAGCTCACTCGCGCCCGTCGCTGAGCGGGGGTCAGGCGCAACCCGGCGGCGCGCAGGCGTCGCACCAGTTCGCGGCTGCCGACCTCGGTCGCTCCGGCGGCGACGATGTCCGCCCGATGCTCCTCGGGAACGTCGTAGTGGTCCCCCTGGAAGGCGCGGCGCGGGATCCCGAGGCGGGCGGCGAAGTCGTGCAGCTCGACAAGCGAGGTGTCGCTCACCAGGTGGCACCAGCGGCGACCGCGCCACCACCAGAGCGGTTCGTCGACGAGCACGGCCACCGATCCAGTTTGATTCACTATCGGGGAAGATGGTGCACCAGTGAGCGACGAGGTCGAGCTGCGGACGGCGTGGACCGAGGCGATCGGTCGCGACGCCCGATGCATGGCCGCGTTCGACGATGTCGTCGGCCGTCACCGCGAGCCGCACCGCCGGTACCACGGCGTCCGCCACGTGGTGTGGGTCGTACGCCATGTCCACGAGCTCGTCGTCGACGTGGCGGTGCGCGACGCGCCCGCCGTCGCGGCGGCCGCCTTCTTCCACGACGCCGTGTACGACCCGCCGGCGAACGACAACGAGGCCGAGAGCGCCGCGCTCGCCGAGCGAGTGCTTGGCCGAGCTCGGCTGGGACGCCCGCCGCTGCCGAGGCGGTCGGCGACCTGGTGCGGGCCACAGCGGGGCACGAGCCCGACGGCGATCCCGATCGCAGCGTGCTCATCGACGCCGACCTCGCCGTGCTGGGGAGCGACCCGGCCGCGTACCAGGCCTACGCCACGGGTGTTCGCGTCGAGTACGCCCACCTCGACGATGACGCGTGGCGGCAGGGCCGGACCGAGGTGCTGCGGCGGCTGCTCGCCCGGCAGCCGCTCTACGCCACCGAGCCGGGTCAGCGCCGGTGGGAGTCGCGGGCGCGCGCCAACCTGGCCGCAGAGCTCGCCACCCTGACCTGAAGCGGATCATTCGTGGTTGACTTGAGGTCGTGCCCGAGTTGGTCACCAAACCCGCCGAGACACGGCCGGACGTCGAAGAGGTCGTCGAACCCGGCGAACCGGCGAACGCCCACATCGTGAAGGTGGATCCGGGTGAATCGGCGGTCGCCAAGGTCCTCGAGGCCCGGATCTACGGCACACCGGTCGAGGCCTTGTGCGGCTTCGTGTGGGTGCCGTCCACGGACCCGAAGCAGCTCCCGTTGTGCGAGCAGTGCAAGTCGATCTACGAGCTGTACCAGAGCTTCAACGACGACCTCCCTGAGTCACCCGACGAGTGACCCTCACGGCGTTCCCCGGCCACGCAGGCCGTGACTGGCCGCTCGCTCGCTGGCGCTCGCTCGCTCGCATCAGATCAAGGGTGGCCCAGTGACCGGGCTGCGGATCCGCACCGCGGTACGGGCGCTGCTCCTCGACGACGACGACCGTGTGCTCCTGGTGCGCTTCGAGTTCCCGCGGGTCACCGTGTGGGCGACGCCAGGTGGTGGCAAGGAGGCTGACGAGGACGACGAGGTCGCCCTGCGGCGCGAGCTCGACGAAGAGCTCGGCCTGACGGACGTCGCCATCGGCCCGCACATCTGGAGCCGTCTCCACGTGATCCCGTTCCTCGACGGAAACTGGGACGGCCAGCGCGACCACATCTATCTCGTCCGCGCCGGAAGCTTCGAGCCCCGGCCACGCCTGTCGTGGGAACAGCTCCGCGCCGAGCGGCTCTACGAAATGCGCTGGTGGACGCTCGCCGAGGTCGCCGCCGCCGGCGCGGCCGGCGTGCGCTTCGCCCCGCGGCGCCTGCCGGCCCGCCTCGCCGCCCTGCTCGCCGACGGACCACCGTCTTCCCCGGTGGACGTGGGAGTCTGAAGCCATGGACCCGACCGAAGCGCAGGTCCGCGCCGCTGTCGCCGACCTCCCCGATGTGGATGTGATCGACATCGATCCCGGCGCTCGCCGACACGGCGGAGTTCTGCGCCGCCTACGGCTACGCGATGGACGATTCGGCGAACGCGATCCTCGTCGTCGGCAAGTCGGACCCACCCGTGTACGCCGTCGGCGTCGTGCTGGCGACGACTCGCCTCGACGTCAACCGGGCCGTCCGCCGACGGCTGGGCACGCGGAAGGCCTCGTTCGCACCCCCCGATGCGACCCGCGAGCTCACCGGAATGGAGATCGGCGGCGTGACGCCGTTCGCCCTGCCCGACGGCCTGCCCCTCTGGATCGACTCCCGCGTGATGGCGCGGGAACGCGTCGTGGTCGGCGGGGGCAGCCGCGCCTGCAAGGTCGTCGGACCGCCGTCGATGCTCTTGACGGTGCCTGGCGCCGAGGTCGTCGACGACCTCGCGGTGGCGATCGAGCCTCAGTAGCCCGCCGGTCCTTCCGGCGCGACCAGCCGGTCGAGCTCGGCGGCGAGGTCGTCCAGTTGCTCGACCGCGTCGGCGAAGTACCGCCGGCCCCAGTTGGCGACGAGCCGGGCCCAGCCGCGCTCGGGGTCGTCAGGATCGAGCGACATCGCCACCTTCTCCACCGCCTCGCGCTCGGCCTCCGTCCGCGCCCGCTCGATGGCGATGTCCCGGCGCAGCCGATCCGGGATCGGCCAGATATCCGACGACGAGGCGCAGGGCCAGGTGGCTCTTGAAGACGGTGGTCGGGAGAGGGTCGTCGGCGAGCCAGCGGCGCAGCTCGTCGCGCCCGGCGGCGGTGAGGCTGAAAACGCGGGTCTCCCGCATCGCCGCCGCGGCGCTCGGATCGGTCCGCCACCAGACCGGCGGCGGCGAGGCGGTCGAGCTCGGCGTAGATCTGGCTCATCGCCGGCGCGGCGAAGAAGTGGCGCACCGTGTTGTCGGCGCGCTGTTTCAACTCGTACCCCGACGCCGGACCGAACGACAGCAACGCCAAGGCTGCGTGGGCGGTCGCCCCCCACGTCGTGTGCTCGCCTCGCGTCACCCACCAAGTATTCCAAAGTGGAAGAACGGCGGCGGATCATCGGCCGCGGTCCGCGACCTCGGCGCGGGCCGCGAAGTAGGTCCGCTCGGCGTCGGTGCGCGCGCACGACGCCGCCCGGGCCCACGCATCCTCCGCCGCGGGGCGACGCCCGAGGCGGTCGAGCATCTGCGCTCGGGCGGCGTGGGCGTACGGGTACTGCTCGAGCCCACCGATCGCGAGCACCTCGTCGAGGTCGGCCAAGCCCAGCCGCCGCGTCGAGCAGATACGACAGCGCGACGCACCGTCCGACGGCGATCGTGGGGCTCGGCTCGATCTCCAGCAGCGTGTCGTACAGGGCGACGATCCGCCTCCAGTCGGTGCCGTCCAACGTCGGCGCCCGGGCGTGCTCGGCAGCGATCGCCGCTTGGACCGCGAGCGGGCCGCGGGCGACACGCTCGGGGATCAGAGCCAGACCTTCGGCGATGAGGTCGCGGTCCCAGCACCGGCGATCGGCGTCGGCGAGGAGGACCTGGGCGCCGCCGTCGTCGAGGCGGGTGGCGGCACGCGCCTCGGTGAGCAGCACCAACGCGAGCAACCCGGCGGCCTCGCTGTCGTCGGGGCGCAGGGCGTGGAGGCGCCGGGCCAGTCGTACGGCGTGGGCGGCGACGTCGTCGTCGCGCAGGCGCGGCCCGGAACCCGCCGTGTGACCCATCGTGTAGGCGAGGTGGATCGTGCGCCGCACGGCCGGCATCCGCTCCTCCATGGCGAGATCGTCGGGGAGGTCGATCCCAGTCCCGGATGCCGCGATCCGTCGCTTGGCGCGGGTGAGCCGGGCGGCCATCGTCGGCTCGGGCACGAGGAACGCCGCCGCCACCGACGCCGTGGCGATGCCGCAGCCGAGGCGCATCGTCAGCGCCACTTGGGCCTCGGGGGTCAGGGCCGGGTGGCAGCACAGCACGACGAGTCGCAGCTCGTCGTCGGCGACGGCGGGGGCTTCGACCACGGCGTCGGCAGGGGCGGCGGAGAAGTCGCCGGTGGCGGCGATCAATCGCAGGCGGTCGCGGAACGCGATGGCCCGGCGGACCCGGTCGATCGCCCGCCGCCGGGCCGCGGTGAGCAGCCACGCCTCGACCGACTCCGGCACGCCGCGCTCCGGCCACGTCTGCAGCGCGAGCACGAAGGCGTCGGCCGTCGCCTCCTCGGCGATGTCGAGGTCTCGGGCCAGCCGCAGGGTGGCGGCGAGGACGCGCCCCCAGTAGCGGCGCTGGGCGTCGGCGGCGGCCGCCGCCGCGTCGTCCGTCACATCGGGATGTCCCAGACCGGACGCAACTCGATGTAGCCGGAGGGAGCGGGGCACTGCTCGGCGAGCTCGCGGGCCTGGGCGTCGTCGGCCGCCTCGATGAGGTAGTAGCCGCCGAGCACCTCCTTGAGGTCCGGCGCCGGGTTGTCGACGACCGTGACGTCGGACGTGCGGGTGTTGCGCAGGAAGGTCGCCGTGGCGACCGGCTGCAGGGCCTCGCCGCCGAGGATCTTGGCGCCGGACTTCTCGACGGTCGCGGTGAAGTCGCCGTGCATCTGCATCACCTCGTTGAACTTCGGTGACCCGGCCTCGACTCCTTCGAAGTCGGCCTCGTTCTCGACGATGAGCATCAGGTACTTGGGCATGCCGCCATCCTTCCTCAGAGCCGCCGCCGGATGCGACGGATGACACGTAGACGAACGAGCGCGATCCGGGATCGACAACGCGCCGAATTCTTACCTGGTGTCCGTACATTTGATCCCACGAACGTCCCAAGGAGACGCTGAATCCCCAATGTTCAAGAACACGTTCAAGACCTTCACCCTGCTGGCCGGCCTCGGTGGTCTGGCCGTCCTGGTCGGTGGGTTGCTCGGGCGGGTCGACGGGTCTGCTGATCGGTCTGCTCCTCGGCCTCGGCATCGTCGGGTTCTCGTACTGGAAGAGCGACAAGCTCGCCCTGCGGGCCGCCCGCGCCCGTGTCGTCACCGCCGCCGAGGCGCCGGAGCTGTACCAGATGGTCGCCGGGCTCGCCCAGCGGGCCAACCTCCCGATGCCCACCGTGGCGATCTCGCCCGACGCCCAGCCCAACGCCTTCGCCACCGGCCGCAACCCCCACCACGCCGTCGTGTGCGTGACCGAGGGGTTGTGGCAGACCCTGCCCCGCAACGAGGTCGAGGGCGTGCTCGCCCACGAGATGATGCACGTCCGCCATCGCGACATCCTGATCGGCTCGGTCGCCGCGGCGATCGCCACCGGCATCAGCTTCCTCGCCCAGATGGCGATGTTCTCGGCGATCTTCGGTGGTCGTGACGACGACGACGGCGGCAGTGCCGATCGGCGCGCTGCTCGTCGCCTTCCTCGCTCCCGTCGCCGCGGGGTTGATGCAGATGGCCGTGAGCCGGTCGCGCGAGTTCGAGGCCGACCGCGGCGCCGCCGAGCTGCTCGGCACGGGCGAGCCGCTCGCCCGGGCTCTCGAGAACATCGAGGTCGTCGCCAAGCAGCGGCCGATGCAACAGGTCGCCCCGCAGCAGGCGTACGCCTGGATCCACAACCCCCTCGCCGAGGGCAAGCGGCAGCGCCGCGGCGGCCCCGACATGGCCCGCCTGTTCTCGACCCACCCGTCGACCGCGGAGCGCATCCGCCGCCTCCGGTCGATGAACCCCGCCCGCGTCTGACCCTTCTCCATCCGAGGTTTTCACGGCACCGAGGTTTTCCGGCGCCCCTGCCGGTACGGAAACCCTCGGGTGCGGGAAAACCTCGGATGCAGCTTCAATGGAAGTCACGGCTGAGGTGGAACGTGCTCCCGGGCAACCCGAGCGGGCTGAGGTGCTCGGCGACGAGGTTGATCACGCCTTCGCTGCGCTCGAGGCGGCCGCGGATCGTCATCGCCGGCGCCTCCCTGGCGACCCGGCGGAAACGGGCCCAGCAGCCCTTCGACACGACCACGTTGATCAGACCGGTCTCGTCCTCGAGGTTGAGGAACGTCGTGCCCTGCGCGGTCATCGGACGCTGACGGTGGGTGACCACGCCGGCGACCGTCACGCGTGAGCCCGGCTCGACGTCCCACAGACCCGCCGACGTGACCACGCCGAGCCCGTCGAGCTGCTCGCGCAGGAACCGCGTGGGGTGGCCGTCGGGCGAGACGCCGGTGGCCCACAGATCGGCCACCGCTTCCTCCACCGGCGACATGCCCGGCAGCCGCGGGGACTCGGCCCCCGTCACGATGCCGGCGAGCCGGTCGGGGCGCGACTGGGCGACGGCCCCGACCGCCCACAGCGCCTCCCGCCGCGGCAACCCGAAGCACTCCTCGAACACCCCCGCGGTGGCCATCGCCTCCAGCTGCGCCAGGTTCAGGGCCGGCACTCGCCGCACGAGATCCTCGGGATCGCGGTACGGCCCGCCGGCGACCCGAACGGCCTCGATCGTCTCGGCCAGCTCGGACCCGATCCCGCGCACCGACCCGATCCCCAGCCGCACCGCGGCTTGATGCAGCCGGCGAAGGCGCTGGAGCGCCCGCCGTGCCGAACTGGGTCTGCACCTCTGCACGGCGCGATTCGGCGCGTGGCTCGAGGTGTTCCGGCTCGAGCGTGGCGTTGGCGAGCGACGCGTTGAGGTCGGGGGTGCGGACGACGACGCCGTGGCGGCGGGCGTCCTGGACCAGGGTGTGCGGGCTCCAGAACCCCATCGGCTGGGCGTTCAGCAGCGCCGCGCAGAACGCCGCCGGCTCGTGGTACTTGATCCACGACGAGGCGTAGACGAGGTAGGCGAACGACACCGAGTGCGACTCGGGGAAGCCGTAGTTGGCGAACGCCTTCATCTTCACGTACAGCTCGTCGGCGATTTCGCCGGTGATCCCCCGCTCGGCCATCCCGGCGTAGAGCCGCTCGCGCAGCCGCTCCATCCGCGCCGCCGAGCGCTTCGACCCCATCGCCTGGCGCAGCTCGTCGGACTCCGCCGGCGTGAACCCGGCGACGTCGATGGCCATCTGCATCAGCTGCTCCTGGAACAGCGGCACGCCGAGCGTCTTCTTCAGCGACTTCTCCAGCAGCGGATGGAGGTACGTCGGCTCCTCCTGGCCGTTGCGCCGGCGGATGTACGGGTGCACCGACCCGCCCTGGATCGGGCCCGGCCTGATCAGGGCGACCTCGACGACGAGGTCGTAGAACTCCCGCGGCCGCAGCCGGGGCAGCGTGGCCATCTGCGCCCGCGACTCGATCTGGAACACCCCCACGGTGTCGGCCTGGCAGAGCATCTCGTAGACCTCGTCCTCCTGGGGGATCGTCGCCAGGTCGACCTCATAGCCGCGGTGCTCGCGGATCAGGTCGATGGCGTAGTGCAGCGCCGACAGCATCCCGAGGCCGAGGAGGTCGAACTTCACCAACCCTGCCGCGGCGCAGTCGTCCTTGTCCCACTGCAGCACCGAGCGGTCCTTCATCCGCCCCCACTCGACCGGGCACACCTCGATCACCGGGCGGTCGCAGATCACCATCCCGCCCGAGTGGATGCCGAGGTGACGGGGGGCGTCCTCGACCTGCGCCGCCAGCTCGAGCACCGTCGCTGGGATCCCGTGGTCCGGCTGCTTCGCCGTCGCCGCGACGTTGCCCCAGCCGTCGATGCGTTTGGACCAGGCGTCCTGCTGGCCGGGGGCGTGGCCGAGCGCCTTGGCCATGTCGCGCACGGCCGAGCGCGCCCGGTACGTGATGACGTTGGCGACCTGGGCCGTGTGGTGCCGGCCGTGCTTGGCGTAGACGTACTGGATGACCTCTTCCCGGCGGTCGCTCTCGATGTCGATGTCGATGTCCGGCGGGCCGTCGCGTTCGGGCGACAGGAAGCGCTCGAACAGCAGGCCCAGCTTGACGGCGTCGGCGGCGGTGACGCCCAGGGCGTAACAGACCGCCGAGTTGGCCGCCGACCCCCGGCCCTGGCAGAGGATGTCCGCCTGCCGGCAGAACTCGACGAGGTCCCACACGACGAGGAAGTAGCCGGGGAAGCCGAGCTGCTCGATGATCGCCAGCTCGCGGTCGATCGTCTGCCAGGCGACCGAATCAGCGGACCGCTCGCCGTAACGGCGACGCCCGCCCTCCTCGACGACGCGGCGGAGGTACTGCATCTCGGTCAACCCGTCGGGACACGGGAACGGTGGCAGCGCCGGGGCGACGAGCGACAGGTCGAAGGCGGCCGACCGTCCGATCTCCGCCGCCAGCTCGACGACGCCTGGATAGCGGGCGAAGCGGCGGGCCTGCTCGGCGCCCGCGCGCAGGTGGGCGCCGGCTGCGGCCGGCAGCCACGGGTCGAGCTCGGCCAGGCTGCGGCGGGCCCTGATGGCCGCGAGCGCCGTGGCCAGCCGGCGCTGGGCCGGCGTGGCGTAGTGGGCGTTGCTGGTGGCGATGCACCCGACGTCGTTGCGGGCGGCGAGCTCGGCCAAGGCGTCGTTGCGGGCGGAGTCGAGCGGGTCGCCGTGGTCCCAGAGCTCGACGAGCACACGGTCGCGCCCGAACGCCTCGATCAACCGATGCAGCTCGCGCCGCGCCGCCGCCGGCCCGTCGGACACCAGCCCCGCCGGCACCGCCCCCTTGCGGCATCCGGTGAGCGCCCACACGTGGCCCGCCGTGTTGCGGGCGACGTCGGCCAGCGTGTACTGCGGCGCCCCCTTCTCCCCCGCGAGGTGGCCGAGGCTCACCGTACGAGCGAGCCGGGCGTAGCCCTCCGGCCCGTCGGCGAGCAGCAGCAGATGATCGCCGTGGAGGATCGGGAGCGTGGCTGTCGGGCACGCGGCCGGTGATCACCTGCGTGCGCGTCTCGGCCTCGTCGAGCACCATCTGCTGGTCGGGGGCGAGGTCGGGCGTCAGGGTGATCTCGGCGCCGAACACCGTCGGCAGCCCGACCGCGCGGGCCGCCTCGGCGAAGCGGACGACCCCGTAGAAGCCGTTGTGATCGGTGATGGCGAGGGCGTCCAGCCCCAGTCGGGCCGCCTCGGTGGCCAGTTCCTCGGGGTGCGACGCGCCGTCGAGGAACGAGAAGTTGGAGTGGCAGTGGAGCTCGGCGTAGGGCACTTCGCCCTCCCGCCGCTGGAGCCCGTCGACGTCACCCGGGGGCTGGAACGGTTGCCGCCGCCGGCTCCACGCCGGGCCGTCGCCGCCGGCGTTCCACGACGGGCTGCCGGGTGCCCGCCCATCGCGACGTCTCGATTGTTCGCCTCCGGCTCGCGGCTTGCCCGAGAGGGCCGCCTCGAGCTCTTTCCAGGTCCACGACGGGTTGTTGAACCCCACCGACCCAGTATCGAACGATTGTCCGCCGAACGCAAGTTCGTAGTGGGGTCAGTCGTCGGGCGTCCAGTCCGGGTCCCGTCCGGACGCCGCCAGCAGCGCAGCCCGGGGATCGTCGAAGCCACCCTCGACGCGCGGTCCGATCAGTCCCGCCCCGCGGTAGAGCTCCTCCCGCTCGGCGAACCAGGCGCCGACCGCGGCGACCAACTCCGGATCGAGCGACGTGTCGCCACCGGTGGCCGCGGCGAGGTCCCACGCGTGGATCAGATGGTCGGCCGCCAGTTGATGGACGTACTCGACCACGTCCTCGTCGCCGTACGACAGGTGAACCTGCCCGCCGGCGGGAAGGACCTCGGCGACCATCGCCACGGCCTCGTCGGCGGCGCGGCGAGCGGACGCCGCGGGGTCGTGGCCGAGCAGATCACCGTCGAACTCCGCGCCGACGTCGGCGATCGTCGCCCCTTCCAGCAACGGCACGGTCCAGCGGTCCTCGCCGACGACATGATTGACGAGCTCGCGGGTGTTCCAGTCCTGGCACGGCGTCGGACGGTCCCACCGGTCGGCGGGCACCGTGGCGACCCGCGCGACGAACTCCGCGACACACCGACCGTGCAGGGTGATCACGTCCATGGCTGCCCCTCCCCGAGTGTGGAGGCAACGGTAACGCGGGTCAGCGGGCGGCGGCGAGGGCGCGGATGATGCCCTCCATGTCGGGCTCGGCGATCGCCAGCGCCCGATCCCACGAGAACCAGGCGACGTCCTGGCTCTCCTCAGGCGGCGGCGTCGGGTCAGCCTCCCCGCCATCGAGGAGGTAGCGCAGGTCGAGGTGGGTGTGCCCTCGTGGCCCAGGGTGCACGTCGACGTGGGCCAGTTGCGGCACCCCGCCGGGATGAGTCACGGCGAGGCCGGTCTCCTCGACGGTCTCGCGCAGGGCCGCCCCCCACGGCGTCTCGCCCGGGTCGATGTGCCCACCGGGCTGGAGCCAGATGCCGAGGACGCGGTGACGGTGCAAGACCAAGCCGCGGGGGCCGACGACGAGCGCCGAGCCGGTCACGTGCACCGGTTGGGCGTGCTCGGAGAACGGCTCGTCCAGGCCGTCGATCTCGGTGAGGAAGCGCTCGATGCACATCTGCTCGCGGGCGTCGACCGGAGTCCGTGCCCGCACGTCGGCGAGGACCTGCGTAAGCAGCGAACTGGAAGCGCTTCCATCCGCCATGGCGGCGAACGGTAGCCCGCTTACTGACCGACCAGTCAATTTCCGGACGGGCTCGGCGGCAGCGGATGACCGTGGGCGACGATGGCCACCGGATACGCACCCTCCGGTCGCTTGGCGCGGTCGGGAACCCGGTCGCTGTATCGGTCGAGGATGGCAAGGAGCTCTTGGCCGACCGTCTCCAACTCGGCGGCGGTGAGGTAGACCAGGGAGTTGAAGGCGAACGACGAGTCCCGCCAGCGCTGCGGGAACGACATACGGGTCGCCTCCCACTCCGCGCGCCGCTCGAGCGCCCGCGCCGCGAGGTGGCGGGACAACGTCTGGGCGGCGATCGTCGCCGCGGGCTCCTCGCTGTCAAGGTCGATGACGTGACTGACGGTCACCCGCCGCCAGGGCCGCTGGCGGCCGGTGCCGCCTGGCGCCTCCTCGACGAGCCCGTACTTCGCCAGGGTGCGGAGGTGGAACGACATGTTCGCCGGCGACTCACCGAGCAGCTCTCCGGCCTCGGTCGCGGTGAGCGGCCCTTCCCGGCCGAGGGCCTCGAGGAGCGCGATCCGCAGCGGGTGGGCGACGGCGCGGATCTCACGGGCGTCACTCAGTTGCCGGCGGGGGACGCGCGCGCTCGCCGGTCGAGGCCCCCGGCGCTTGGGTGAGGCCTCGCCGCCGGTCCGATTCACACGCTCAGCGCCCGCGCCCCGGCACCGACCCCCCGTTCGGGCCGAACGTTCGCCGGGGCCAGCCAGGTTCCGAGACGCACCAGCCCTCGGCCGACCACGGCGCGGAGGCTGGTCGCCGTCCGCGATCGGCCGACGCCGCGGCGGGTCGCGAGCAGGGCCGCCTCGGCCCGCTCGGCGCAGCGCTGTCGGGCGAGCATCATGGTCATCTCCGGGTGCATCGCCTGCCTCCTCCCGTCACAAGGGTTATTTCGAAACATATACTTCGAAACGGTTATTGTCAACCGGCTCCATCTACGATGCGCTCGTGGCCGTGCTGCCGTTGATCGACATCTCCCCGTTGCTCGATCCGGGCGCGGATCATCGTCCGACCGCTCGCCAGATCGACGACGCCTGCCGCCACTTCGGGTTCTTCCGCATCGCCGGGCACGGCGTCCCCAACGGCCAGTTGGCGGAGCTGGAGCGCCTCGCGCGGGAGTTCTTCGCCCAGCCCGACGACGCCAAGGCCGAGATCGCGATGGCCCACGGCGGCGTGGCGTGGCGGGGCTGGTTCCCGCTCGACGGCGAGCTCACCTCGGGCCGGCCGGACCACAAGGAAGGGATCTACTTCGGTACCGAGCTCGGCCCCGACCACCCGGCCGTGCGGGCCGGGCGGCCGCTGCACGGATCGAACCTCTTCCCCGCGACTCCCGCCGGGCTCGGCCCGGCCGTGGTGGCCTGGATCGACACGATGACCGCCCTCGGGCACCGTCCTCCTGCGGGCCGTCGCCCTCGGCCTGGCCCTGCCGCCGGACTGGTTCGACCGCCACGTGACCTCCGAACCGACCGTCCTGTTCCGCATCTTCCGCTACCCGCCGCGGCCACGACGACGGCTGGGGCGTCGCCGAGCACACCGACTACGGGCTGCTCACGATCCTCGCAACCGACGACCACGATGGGCTCCAGGTCCACGCTCCCAGCGGGTGGATCGACGTGCCGTCGGATCCCGAGGTGTTCGTCGTCAACCTCGGCGACATGCTCGACCGGATGACCGAGGGTCGCTATCGGTCGACGCCGCACCGCGTGGTCAACCGGACCGGTGGGACCAGGCTGTCGTTCCCGTGCTTCATCGACCCGTCATGGGACGCGGTGTGCCCGCCGATGCCGCTGGAGGGCAGCCCACCGCCCGACGACGCCGCCCGCCGCTGGGACGGCACGAGCGTGCGGGGGTGGGATGGGACCTACGGCGAGTACCTCACCGCCAAGGTCGCCAAGGTGTTCCCCGCGCTCGCGGAGAAGGTCAGGCCGTCGGCTGGCGCTGGCTGATCAGGGTGGTGACGGGCAGCTCGAAGCGTTGCTCGACGCGGTGCGGGAGGTCCAACTTGAGCCAGCGGGACACCCCGGACGGCAGCGTCGACAGGATGATCTCGTCGTACGGCCGGGCGATGAGCGCGTCGTCGATGGCCCGAACCGGGTTGGCGTCTCCGACCACACCGTCGACGTCGGCGCCCGCGGCCCGGAAGCGCGCGAGCGCCTCGTCCATCCGGTGGCGGGCGATGGTGTGGGCCTCGCCCTCGGTCCACATCGCGTGCTCGTGCGGCGGCGTGGCCGGCACGAGGAGCGTGAACCGGCAGGCGCCGACACCCATCCGGGTCTTGACCACGTCGAGCAGCTCGTCACCGCACGCGGTCTGGTTGGCGACGACGAGGATCCGACGAGGGTCCATGGCGATCACCTCCACCAACCGTTTTACACCTTCTGTCGT
Organism: uncultured Acidimicrobiia bacterium; assembly: GCA_963839695.1. Taxonomy (GTDB): domain Bacteria; phylum Actinomycetota; class Acidimicrobiia; order Acidimicrobiales; family Ilumatobacteraceae; genus JALZMG01. The sequence goes on from CAWIVW010000007.1 coordinate 261,272, forward strand.
TTGGAATCGACCGCTTCGGGCTGATCCCAAACGACAGAACGGGGGGTTTCAGTCGTAGGCGGCGGCGACCCACCAGCGGCGGTGCTCGGCCAGCACGAGATGGGCCGCGCCGTCGGCGGTGACCACCTGCAACCGGGCGAGGCGGCGGTGCCGCCAGGACTCCCACCACCGCTCGTCGAGTGGCCACGGCCCCGCCCACGCGGTGACCGGCTGGGGCTCGCGACCGTCGATGGTCAGCGTGACCGGAGTGGCGCTGAGCTCGCCCCGACCGCTCACCCGTACCGGGCGACCCTCGGCATCGACCAGCTCGGCCGGCCGCGCCTCCGGCAACACCACCGCCGGCGAGGGCGCGGGGAGGGCTCCCGGCCACGACCCCGCGTCGAGCCGGGGGCGCAGGCGCTCGGCGGTGTCGTCGGGATCGGTGAGATCGGTGGTGGCGGCCGGCACCCACCGGTACCGGTCACCCGGCAGACGCCCGCCCTGCCACGCCGGGACCAGGACGGCCCGGTCGCCGACCAGCCCGGTCAAGCGGGTGACGGCGCGCGCTGCCCGCTCGTCGGCAGCTGAACGCCCGCCCCACAGACCCAACTGATCGCCGTCGTCGCCGCGGACCTCGTCGGGCGCCAGTCGGAGGAGGACGACTCCCCCGGTCAGCCTGCCCGGTTGGTTGGCCCAGCCGTCGAGCTGCCAGCGCACCCGCTCGACCATCGCCGGCGCCGACAACCCCGCCGCCCGGTACCAGGCCCGTTCGCACCGTTCGCCGTGCTCGGTCTCGGCGGTGACCACCAGCCGGGTGCACACGCGACCCTCGCTGGCGAGCCCGGCGACGAGCCCGTCGGCGAGGTGCTTGCCGACGAACACCAGCGTGTCGAGCAGGGTGACCGGGTCGTCGAAGCTGTGCTCGGCGCCGCGCTCGGTCGGCGGGTCGGCGGCGTCGGCGGGACGGTCGTCGGACCCGCTCGCCAGGCGATGGGCATGACGACCGGGCGGGCCGAACCGGGCCAGGACATCGCCCGCCGGGAGGGCGGCGAGGTCGCCGAGGCGGGCCAGCCCGAGCTGGGCGAACAGACCGACCAGCTCGGCATCGATCTCGCCCACCTCGGACAGCCAGGCGACCGGCCGCGGGGCGAGGAAGTCCGCCGAACCGCGGGGCGCGACAACAACCGGGTGGCGCGCCGCCAGGCGCGCGGCAACGGCGGAGGTGAACCTCCCGTCCGCGACACCGACCTGCGCTTTGGTCACGTTTTTGGTTGCAGGGTCAACCAATTTCGTGACCAAAGCGTCGTGGACGGCGGTGAGGAGTTGCTCGGCGAGCCGCTCGTCGCCGCCGAAGTAACGCGACGGGCCGCGTGCGGCGAGGCACAGCCATCCCGGCTCGACGACCTCGAGGCGAGGGGCGAAACGGCCCACGGCGCGCACCACGGGCTCGAACGCCCTGGCGTCGCGGTCGGGATCGTGGTCGAGCAGCACGGCGTCGGGACAGCGCTGCTGGGCGATCCGCCGGCGCTGGCCGATCACCACCCCCTCGGCGGCGGCCGCCGGCGAGCGGGCCACGACGCGGTTGGCGAGGAGCACCATGGCCGGCACGCCGGGGGCGACCTCGGCCGCCGTCACCGGCCAGTCGGGGCACCACACGGTGACCATGCGCAACGAGCTCATCACCCCACCGAACGCAACACCGGACTGCTCGCTTCGCGCACACCACCGCCGGCGGCGGGGAGCCACAGGTCGACGCGGCGGGGCCGGGGGACGCGGCGCCCGGAGGCCTCGACCGTGACCCTCCGCCCGCGCAGGTGACCCCAACCGTCCTCGACGCCTTCCCACACGGGGGCGAACGACTCCATCACGACATCGGGCGCCAGCGCGCCCGGCTCGCCCAGCACGACGAGCACGGCTTCCCTGGCCTTGACCCGGGCGCTCACCCGACGCAGCGCGGCCGCGCCGAGGCGCCGGGGGATCCGCGTGATCACCACCTCGAAGCCGTCGAGCACCGCGGCCGTGAGGTCGGCCCAGCTGTTGTCGGCTCCGGGATCGACGCGCACCAGCCGTTCGAGGGGGATGCCGACCTCGGCCGCCGCCTCGACCCCGAGCCAGGGCACGTCGACAACGGCCAGCCAGGCCCCGGCCCCCGTGGCCTCGGCGGCCAGGGCGAGGGCAAGGGACGTGGCGGCAATGCCGCGGCACGACACGGCCTGACCCCGCACCAGGGACCCGGCGGGCAGCAACGGGATCAGCGGATCGGTGACGGGCAGAGTGCGCTCGCGCGCAAGCGTCGTCGGGGCCACTCCAGCAGCCACCCTTGATGCGGCCGCCGAAGCGCCTGGAGGCGCCGGCGTGCCGAACCCGGGATTCACCTCTGAACGACTTGGCTCGGCCATGGGGTTTCATCTTACGAACGAGTGTTCGTGGAAGCAAGGGCGCGATGCTGAGCTGATGGAGGCCACGGGGATGGAAGACACGGCGAACGAGGCGCGCACTGTCAACCTTGCGAACTGGGAGAGTCGGGTGCCGCACCACCTGACCGGCTACCGGATCGCCCCGCTCCTCGCCGATCCCGAGGCGCTCTCGGGTGTGGTGGCGTTCGACCGGCTCCGCCTCGGCGACATCGCCGGCCTCGAAGCCGTGCACCTCCAGTGCCACATCGGCACCGACACCCTCTCGCTGGCCCGGCTCGGCGCCCGGATGACGGGCCTCGACTTCTCGCCGTCGGCGATCGCCGCCGCCCGTGACCTCGCCGCCCGAGCCGGTGCCGACATCGAGTTCGTCGTCTCCGACGTCGACGACGCACCCGACGTGCTCGGCCGCGAGCGCTTCGACCTCGTCTACACCGGCATCGGGGCGCTGAACTGGCTCCCCGACATCCGCCGATGGGCCGCCGTCGTCGCCGCGCTGCTGCGCCCGGGCGGGCGGCTGTTCATACGCGAAGGCCATCCGGTGCTCCAGGCGATGAGCGATCCTCGCGACGACGGGCTGCTCGTGATCGAGTACCCATACTTCGAGACACCCGGCGGCACCCGCTTCCACGTGCCGGTCAGCTACGTCCCCCACGAGGGCGAGCTCGACCAGCCGGACACGATCGAGTTCAACCATGGCCTGGGCGAGGTCGTCACCGCCCTGCTCGACGAAGGGATGCGCTTGACGGTGTTGGAGGAGCACCGCAGCGTCCCGTGGATGGCGCTCGGCGACACGCTCATGGTCGAAGGCGACGACGAGGAGTTCCGTCTCCGCGAGGGATCGGAGCGGATCCCGCTCAGTTACACGCTGCAGGCCGTCAAGGAGAGCTAGCCCTGTTTCGCCTTCCAGCGCTCACGGGCGGCGCGGCTGCGCTCGAGCAGGTGGGCCGGGACCCGCTTGGCGGCTTCGCTCAACGCGGCGTCGCTGCCGGCGTCACCGCCGCCAGCGGCGGCGGCACCCGCTGACTCCTCCTCGGCCGGCTCGACGTCCTCGAACGCGGGCGGTTCCATGCCCGGCTTCCAGTACTGGTAGAGGTCGCGCACCACGTCGGCCAGGCCGCTCGCGGTCCGGCCGCTCCCGAGGTCGACCGTGACGATGTTCGAGTACACGTGCACGCCCAAGACCTGCCCGGTGGCGAAGAGCCGCCGGGCCAGCTCGGCGGCCGGGCGAGGACCGAACGCCTCGTCGACGGAGCCGAAGTGCTCGTGGCCCATCCCGGTGAGCGCCCGGTTGAGCTCGAAGCGCACGATGCCCGGCGACGAGCTCGGCTTCTCCGTGACCGCCACCGGCTGACCCATGGGAAAGCAAGGTAACGCGTCAGCTGGCGCGGGCGTCGGCGATGCCGTGGCGCACGGCCCACGCGGCGATCTCGGCCCGGCTGGACAGACCGAGCTTGGCGAGGATGTTGGACACGTGTACGGCCGCGGTCTTCGGGGAGATGAACAACCGCTCAGCCAGCTGTCCGTTGGTCAAGCCGTCGGCGAGCAGCGAGGCCACCTCCCGCTCGCGCCCGGTCAGCTCGCCGTCCGGGCGCGTCGAAGCGCCTTCCAGACGGCGAGCGAGACCGAGGGCGCGGTCTCTGCGCACGCCGGGCCAACGGGCGAGGTCTTCGTCGAGTACGAGACGCACGGCGCGCCGTGCGCCCGCCCGGTCGCCGGTGGCGGCGAGCGCGACCGCCAGCGCGGTACGCATCGATCCGAGCAGCGGACGGGCGAGGTCAGGATCCGGCTCGTCGAGCACCGCGCCGAGGGCGCGGACCGCGGCGGCGTGGTCGCCGGCCACGGCCAACAGGAGCCCGTCCACGTGGGCGCGGAAGACCTCCGCCGACGGGTGGCCGCCGAGCCAACCCTCGACCAGCTCGGCCCGCACCCGGGCCGGCAGCACGCCGACGCCGAGGGCCGCCTCCACCGCCGTGACGACGAAGTTGAGCGCCGAGTGCACGTCGGGCACAACGGGACTACTGGCCAACCCGACGAACGCTCGCTCCCCGGACGCCCCGTCACCGTCGGCGGCGGCCAGCTGTAGTTCGACGAGCGCCTTGCCGCCCGTCTTGTGGGGTGGAGCAGCCCGGTCGCCGAGCCGGGCGACCCGTTCTCTCGCGTCGCCGAGACGACCCTCCTCCAAGGCGTAGTTCGCCTGCCACTCGAGCACCCAGCAGTTGTCGTCGTCGCGGGTACCCCACCATTGCTCGCCTTCGGTGTGGGCCCGGCGCATCGCGGCGAGATCGCCGTCGTCGAAGGCTGCGGCAACCTCCCACAAGAGGCCCACGCTCGCCCCCAGCTTGTCGATGCCGACCCGCCGGCTCGCCTCGAGCAGCTCGCCGCGCATCGCCTTGCCCTCCGGTGAGCCGGGAGGCACCAGGTCGAGACCGTTGCTCAAGGCGCGGCAGAGCAGCACGGTGTCACCGACCCGCCGGGCGCGCTCGAGGGCGTCGTGCATCGCCGCCGTCGCCTCGACCCGGCTGGTCGAGGTGACCATCGCGCTCGCCGCCTCGACGCGGGCCCGGGCCGCGGTGGCATCGTCGCCGACGGCGCCCGCGTCCGCCTGGGCGAGCTCGGCCCACGCGATGGCCTCGGCAGCGTTGCCGACGAGCATGTGGACCTGGGCGAGGGCGGCTCGCGCCGGCCCCCGCAACTCGGGCGCATCGAGCGATTCGGCGTAGGCCTGCAACGCCTCCCGGGCGGCCGCGGCGGCGATCATGTCGCCCAATTCGGTGTGGAGGCGGGCGACGAACCGCATCGCCTCGATCCGGTCGGCGGGCTCGACTGCCACCCGCTCCCACCGCTGGGCGGTGCCGAGGGCCTCGTCGAGGAAGTTCAACCGCCAGGCGGCTTCGGTGGCGACGGCGAGCAGCTCAGGGTCGTTCGGGGCCTCCCCCAGCGCGTCGGCGGCGAGCCGCAGCGCCTGGAACGTGTGCCCCTTGGCCAGGTACTTGGGCCCGCCCTTGCGGGCGATCGTGGGCACCTCGTCGTAGCGCCCGGCGCCGATGGCGTGATGGGCGAGGGCGGCGAAGTTGACCACCGGTCGGGCCCGTACTGCCTCGAAGCTGCGCTCGTGGAGCCGACGCCGCTCGCGCCCGAGCAGCTGGTGCTCGATCGCGTCGGCGACCAGGGCGTGGGTGAACCAGAAGGTGTCGTCGGCGACCTCGACGACCACGCCGGCGGACGTCAGCGAACGCAGTGCGGCGAGCACGGCGTCGTCGTCGACGGCCGTGACGTGAACGAGGGCGTCGAACGGCGCCGCCCGGCCGTAGACGGCGAGCGCCTCGACGACCGTGCGCTCGGCAGCGTCGCAGGCCGGCGAGCTGCTGTTGCACCGCCTCCTCCAGCGACCACGGCAGCTCGACCGTCAGCAGGTCGCCGGCGCCCGACTGCGGGCCGCAGCAGCGAATCAGCTCCTCGACCACGAACGGAACACCGCCGCTGCGCCGGTACACGGCCTCGACGACCGCCGACGGCGGCTGGTCGCCCCGGATCGCGGCGACGAGCGCGGCGACCTCCGTGCGATCGAGGCGATCGAGGCGGACCTGCTCGACCGCGTGCCGCCGCTCGAGCCGGAGCACGAGCTCGCCGCCCGGCTGCCCCCGGGAGAGCTCGGCCGGACGGTAGGTGCCGATCACGACGAGCTGCGGCCAGCGCTGCTGGGTGATGCGGTCGATCGCGTTGGCGCTGGCCGCGTCGATCCAGTGGAGGTCCTCGATCACGAGAACCGTCGGGCCGCGCTCGAGCGCCGAGGCGACGGCGTGGAACGCGCCCGCCTCCTGGTCCCCGGGATCGCCCACCGCTCCATCGCCGCCGGCGAGCAGCCCGGCCACGGCGTCGCCGGGCCGTCCCATCGACCCCGGCTGGGCGGTGGCGACGAGGGTCGTCGTGGCCGCTGACAGGGTCGCGACGAGCTCGCGCACGAGCCGGGTCTTGCCGATCCCGGCCTCCCCCGAGACCAGTGCGACCGACGGCTGGTCGCCGGTCATCACGTCGGCCGCTTCGACGATCCCGGCGAGATGGGCGAAGGGGCCGGCGCGCCCGACCATCACGGGGCTCATCCCGGCCCGGCCCGTCAGCATGGGACCGACGCTACCGCCGCCTCCCGGCCGCCCCGGCGGGGCGGTCGGGAGGACGGGCGACGCTGGTTGCCCGGCGCAACGTCAGGCAACCTGCGTGTCCTGATCGGCGGCAGCGGGCCGGGGAGGAGGCACCGCGACGAGTTGACGGCGTTCGGTCGGTCGGCTCGGCGGGCCGGCGGACCGGCGGCGACGCCCGAACCAGCGGCGGCGGCGCTCCCGTCCCGGACGCCGGTGTGCGGTCTGCTGGACGAGCTCGTCGTGACGCATGCGGGCGATGTCGTAATGGAGGTCGAAGTGGTACATCGGGGGGTCCTCATGGGCGACGGGTGGGTGGATGTCTCATGGTGATCGACTAAGGCACGCCGCCGCATCCGCCGAGTTACGTATTTCCGGCTGCCGACCCCGCTACCGGGCGTGACGCTTGACACACGATGACCCCCGCCAGCAGGCTTTCGGCGCGGGCAGCGAACCGAGAGGGGAGGCGGATGGCCGAATCGGTGTCGATCGGGCCGGTCAGCGCCGCAATGGCCGATCCCGCCCGAATCCCGGCCGATAGGCTCGCCCAACCCCTCATGCGCCTTCCCCGCACGACGCTCCTCGGCCGACTCGCCGGCGCCCACGCCCCCAGGGTGGTGGTGCTCGAGGCGCCTGCCGGGCTATGGCAAGTCGTGGCTGATCCGCAAGGCGGCACCCGCCCGGCGTGCTGCGCCTGCGCGGCGAGCTGGGCCCACTCGGCGGTGAGATCGGTGACGCGCCGGCTGGTCTCGACACCATCATCATCGACGACGCCCATCTGCTCGACCCCGGGGCAGTGAGCCGGCTGGTCGACCGGATCGAAGACGTCGAGGACCTGCGGTTGATCGTGGCTGGACGCATCCTGCCGGACGGCGTCCACGAGGTCACCCAGCTCGTCGACGGGTTGATCATCGACGCCACCGCGCTGGCGGTCACGGCCCACGAGATCATCGACCATGTCCCGGAACGGTCGCCCACCCTGGCCACGAGGGTGGTCGAAGCCGCGGACGGCTGTGTCCGCATCATCGCCACCGCCCTCGACCAGGCGATCCGGGAGCCCGGGTCCGATCCGATCGCCCTCGCCTCGCGGATGGCGCGGGCCGCCAACACCGCCGCCCTGCAGCAGCTCGGACCTCGCGAGAACGCCGTGATCGGGTTGCTGGCGAGGGCTCCCGGCATCGATCGGCGGCTGCTCGACCGTCTGGGGGGGCCCGGCTTCGTCGAGCGGGCGCTCGCCGCCGGCGTGCCGCTGCGCCGGCTCCTGACCGGTGGGCTCGACCTCGCCGCGGCCGCTTCGTTCCGATCGGCCCCGGTCGAGCCGATGGCGGCCGCCCACCTCGCCGTGGAGCTCGTCGAGCGCGACCGACCGATCGAAGCGATCGGGCTGCTCCTCGATGCCGGTGCCCACGCCGAGGCCGCGCGGATGGTCATGGAGCTCAGCGAGTCGGTCACCGACACCGTGGAGCCGCGTCTCCTCCTCGGTCTGCTCGCCCGGCTGGGTACCGTCACCGAGCGCGAACCGGCGTTGTTGCTGCTGCGCGCCGCGGCCACTCGCTCGATCGGCCGCGTCGACGACGCGGTGACCGACATCGACCGGGCCGTCGCCCAGGCCGCGACGAGCGAGCCGCGCCTGCGGCGGCGGGCCGAGGTCGAAGCCGCCCGCGCCCGCCTCAGCGAGGGCCGGCACCAGGAAGCGGTGCGCGCCGCCGAGCAGGCGCTCGTCGACCTCGGCGTGGGCGAGGAGCACACCTACGCCGCGCGCCTACGAGGTCCTCGCCGAGTGCGCCGCGACCTCCAACGCCCGGCCAGACCTCCAACGGGCCGCCGAGTGCTACAGCATGGCCGCCACGGCGTGGGAAGGATGCGGCGAGTACGCCAGGGCGCGGGCGTGTCGTCGCGACCTGGCGATGGGAGTGCTCGTCCAGCTCGGCCGCCACGACGAGGCACTCGCCCAGCTCGGCCAGCTCCTGGCGACGGCCGACCTGTCCGACGCCGAACGGTCCTGGACGGTGCTGAGCGAGGGGTTCGTGCTCTGCAACGCCAACCGTCTCGAGAGTGCCGACGCCCGGTTCGTCCGGGTCGCCGACGTCGGGTACGTGCACGACAACCCCCGACTCATCGCCGCGGCGGCGTGGGGCCGGGCATTGGTCGCCGCCCGCCGCGGTGACGTCGACAACACGCTGCGCTGGGTCGCGACGGCCGAGAACACTGCGCTGACCGACGCCGACGACGTGCTCGGCGTCCTGTTCCTCTGCGACACCGCGACCGCGCTGGGCGCGCTCGGCGAGACCGAGCTGGCGGCGCGGTACCTCGCCCGCGCGCTGGAGCGCCGCTCGGTGTTCCCCGATCAGGTGGCATCCACGAAGTTCCTGCTCGAAGCCCGCCAGGGCGAGCAGGGCGACGTCGAGGCCGCGCTGCGCTCCACCCCTCCGGCCGAGTGGTGGCGGGTCGAGCTCCTGGCGGCCCACGCCGCCGCCCGGCAGGGCGACCTCGAGCAGGCGAAGCGGCTGCTCGCCGAATCCGAACGGCAGCTCGTCGCCCTCGGGTTCAGCAGCGCCACGGCCCTCGGCGAAGGACGGACCCACAGCGAGCTGCAGGCGCTGCTCCAGCAGGCGCCGTCACCTGCTGGTCCCACCACGGCCGACGCTGCGGGCCGCGCGCCGACCGGCTCCGACGCCGCGCACCGGCTGCGCGTCATCGGCGGGGAGATGGTGGCCGACCAGGGCGGCTCCGGGCGCAAGGTCCCGCCTGGCAACCCGCAGCGGGTCGTCGGCGTCGTCGTCGCCAACGGCGGAACGGCCACGTTCGACCAGCTCAGCGAGGCGATGTGGCCGGGCGAGGACGTCGACGTGAGCCGACCCCGGCTGCGCAACGTGCTGCTGCGGCTGCGGCGGGCCGTCGGCGACGTGGTGGTGCGGTCCGGGACCGGAGTGCGATTGGCGGACGATGTCGTCTGCGACCTGCTCGAGTTCGAACGGTTGGCGCTCGATGCGCTGTCGTCGGCGCGGGCCGACCCCGAGCTCGCCGGACGGGTCGCCGCCGAGGCGGTCAGGGCCGGCGAGGGCACCGTCTTCGCCGGCTTCGAGTACGAAGAGTGGGCGATCGCCGCCCGGCGGTCGGCCGAACATCGGATGATCGCCTTGCTCGATCTACTGTCCGTGCAGGCCGAGGACGCGGGCGACCTGCCGGCCGCTCAGGCCCTCGCCGAGCGGGCGCTGCGGCTCGACCGCTACACCGACTCCCGTTACGTACGGCTGGCCGAGCTGCTCACCCTCCAGCACCGGGTCGCCGCCGCGATCGCGGTGCTCGACGACGCCGCGGAGGTCGCGCGCGAGATCGGCGGCGCGCTCCCGTCGTCCGTGACGCGGCGCCGCGACGATCTCGTCCGCCGAACGGCGACGGGGAGCTGAGACGCGTTTGGCCTAGTAGAAGCGAGGGCCCACCCGGATGCTCGCCAAGACGGCGACGAGGGGCAGGACCTTCGCCACAAGGGTGGCGAACCGGTAGAGGTGGAGGGATGGCCGAACGCGTGTCATGGCCTCATCGTGCGGGGGACGGCGTACCCCGGGCGTACCATGGCGTGCGCCGGACGGCATTGCACGCCGATGCTACTGGCGTCCTTCACGATGGCCTCACGATGTTGCTGACAATCGAACGTCAACGAGCCGAGTCCGATCTCTCGGCCGGTCGGGGAGCGGTTGCGGCGCCCGCGGCCGACGCGCCGGCCCTGGTCGTGCGCGGAAACCACGTCGTCGCCCTGCGCCACCGTCCGGTGGTCGCCCTCGGCTCGCTCCTCGATCGCGAGACCGTCACAGGCGAACGCCTCGTCACCGCCGACGACCTCGCCGGACGCTCGTACTGGATCGCGGCGGACGCCGTGTGGTCCGACGCCGATCACACGGAGCGTCCGCAGCACCCGCGTCCCGTGGGTCTGGCGACCGCGCCCACGCGGGAGCGGGCGTTCGGGGTCGGGATCAGCGACCGGCTCGGCTGGGAGGCGGTTGTCGCCTTCGAGCGCGGTGAGGACCTGCCGCCGGTCGAGACGGCCCCCGCGGGAGAGGCTGCGGACTGCGGTCGCTTCGTCGTTCTCGACGGCCGGCTGGGGCACGACGTGCCGACCGTGGTCGTCCTCGGGGACGAGTTCGTGCGCTGGGGGGCGGCGGCTACATGGTCGACCGCCCTGCATCGCGCCCTGTACGGCGACGACGGCAGCATCGCCGTCGAACGCGAGCTGGCCGACATGGCGACGGCCCTGCGACGGGGGGGACTCGACGTCGTCGCGGTCGACCTCGGCACGGACCTGCTGCGCCGGGCCGGTGTCGTCCGCTGCTCCGTGCAGCTCGTGCCGCGTGGGTGAGCTGGAGCTGGCGTCGCTCGCGTCCCCGAGTGACGAGCCGGGACGAGCGTGGGACGCGGGCGCGGTGGAATGAGACCGTGCCGGCGGCGGCACATGGTTTCCGCGAGTCCTCTCCCTACAGACTCTGAGGTGGGCCGCTCCTCGGGGTCGTGAAGTGTCCGCCCGCTCTTCGCGACCCCGATAGGTCCTTACCGTGTCCGTCCGCCGGCACAACCACCCCAGGCCAGCACCCCGCTGGCCAACCGAGCGGCCCTGGTGAGCAGGGTCGTCGAAACCGTGCGCTGCAGCGTGTCACTCCCGGGAGCGATCCCGGGCGGCGAAGGGCACGGCTTCCCCGACCCTGCTCCCGCTCGGGGGGTGGTGTTCTGCTTCGGCCCGCTACGACTCCGCGGCGAGTGGACTCCTGGCGTACGTTCGGTGTCGTGATCACCATCGACGAGTTCAAATCCGAGGCCACCGCGTTCCTGCGAGGCCCACGCCGAGGAGAAGGCCGCCGAGCGACGCTTCGTGTGGGGCGAGGGCGCCGACAACGTCGCCATGTTCGAGGAGCGGGATCGTGACGCCGAACAGGAGCTGCTGGCCGCGGCGCAGAAGTTCCGGGCCGAGCGCTTCGACGCCGGCTTCGGTTGGATCACTGGGCCCGACGAGTACGGCGGCCGTGGGCTGCCGACCGCCTATCAGCGCGCCTACGACGCCGTCGAGGCCCGCTTCGACGTCCCGAACCAGCAATTCTTCCTGATCGGCCTGGGGATGGTCGCGCCGACGATCGTCGCCCACGGCAGCCCCGCCGCCAAGGACCGTTACCTGCGGTCGCTCTACCGCGGCGACATCGTCGCCTGCCAGCTGTTCTCCGAGCCCGGGGCCGGGAGCGACCTCGCCAGCCTCCAGACCCGGGCCGAGCGGGACGGCGATGAGTGGCTGATCACCGGCCAGAAGGTGTGGACGTCAGGAGCCCAGTACAGCGACGTCGGCGAGATCATCGCCCGCACCGATCCGGACCTGCCCAAGCACAAGGGCCTGACCGGGTTCCTGGTCGACATGAGGGCTCCGGGCGTGGAAGTGCGGCCGTTGCGTCAGATGACCGGCGGGGCGAGCTTCAACGAGGTCTTCTTCACGGAGCTGCGGGTACCCGACGACCACCGGCTGGGGGACGTCAACAACGGCTGGGCGGTGGCGCTGACGACGCTGATGAACGAGCGGGCGGCGATCGGAGCGGGCGGTGGTGGCGGCGGCGGTGGCGGCCTGCTCACCAGGGCGATCGCGATGGCCAAGGCGTTCGAGGTGACTGGTGACCCGCTGGTCCGCCAGCGGTTGGCCGACCTCGTCGTGCGTTCGAGGGTGGCGCAGTACACCAACCAGCGGGCGATGGACAAGATCCGCGCCGGGCAGACCCCAGGTCCGGAGCTGAGCATCGCCAAGCTCGCCGGGACGCAGCTGTCGGTGCGGCTGGCGGACTTCGTCGCCGCTGTGCTCGGGCCGAAGCTCACCGCCGAGAGCGGGGAGTGGGGAACGTACGCCTGGAACCAGCTCGTGCTCGGCGTCCCCGGAATGCGGATCGCCGGCGGGAGCGACGAGGTCATGCGCAACATCGTCGGCGAGCGCGTGCTCGGCCTTCCCAAGGACCCGGGCATCGACACCACGACCCCGTTCCGCGACCTCAAGGTCGGGACGCAGCAGGGCTGAGTCATCCGTTCTGTCGTTTGAAATCGGCACCATCCGGCGCATCCCAAACGACAGAACGGCCTTCGAGCGCCGCCCCGAGCAGCTCCGGGAAGGCGTCGGGAGTGCAGGCGAGCACCGCCGCGCCGAGCGCGGTGAGGGCCGCGGCCTCGTGGTGGTCGTAGGCGGGCACGCCGTCGTCGGCCAGCGCGAGCAGGACGAGGACGGTGACGCCGTCGCGCACGAGCTGCCCGGCCATCGCCCGCATCGCCTCCGAGCTCCCGCCCTCGAAGAGGTCGCTGATCAGCACGAGCACCGTCTCCCGCGGGCGGGTGACGAGCTGCCGGCAGTAGCTGAGCGCCGCTCCGATGTCCGTGCCGCCACCGAGCTGCACACCGAACACGACGTCGACCGGATCGGCGAGGAGATGGGTCATGTCGGCCACCGCGGTGTCGAACACCACGAACGACGTACGCAGCGCCCGCAGCCGGGCCAGCACGCAGGCGAACAGCGAGGCGTGGACGACGCTGCCGGCCATCGAACCGCTCTGGTCGACGGCGATGATCACGTCGCGGGCGAGGCTGCGCTGGTGTCGTCCGAACCCGACGAGGTGTTCGGGCACGACCGTGCGTTGCTCGGGGAGCCAGTGCCGCAGGTTGGCTCGGATCGTCCGTGACCAGTCGATGTCGGCGGGATGGGGACGATGCGTGCGGTTGTGCCGGGCCAGCGCGCCGCGCACCGCCTGGCGCGTGCGGTCGACCAGACGGGCCTCGAGCTCGCCGAGGACGGTGGCGACGACCTGACGGGCCGTCGCTCGCGTCTCGTCCGGAAGCGCCCGGTTGAGTTCGACGAGCAGGGTGACGAGGTGCAGGTCGGGCTCGAGCTCGCCGAGCAGTTCCGGCTCGAGCAGGAGCCGGCGGAGGTCGAGCCGGTCGACCGCGTCCCGCTGGAGCACCTGGACGACGGGGGTCGGGAAGTACCGGCGGATGTCGCCCAACCAGCGGGCGACCGAGGGGGCCGAACGGGCGAGACCACCCGACCGACCGGCGCCGCGTCCCGTCGGGGCGGTCCGGTCGTAGAGCGCGCCCGAGCGCGGCGTCGACGCGGACGTCGTCGCCCTGCAGACCGGCCCCGGTGCCGTCCGCCTCCCCACCGCCGAGCACCAACCGCCACCGGCGCAGCCGTTCGGCCTCCGACACCCGTCCGCCGGCCACCTCGGTCATCGCGGCGCCGCGGTCCAGCCCGAGCATGAGCCGCACCGTCTCCAGCCCGGCTTTGGCGCGGTCGGGGTCGACGTCGTCGCCGGCGAGCGCGACAGGCTCGACCTCGCCGCGGCTGAGCAAGCGGCCGAGTTGGCGGCGCTCCGCCGGTTCGAAGGCGCCGAAGGTCCGGCGCAGCAGCGGCACGGCGTCGGCGAACGGGTCTGGCGGCAGCGCGCCGATCCACTCGTCGAGGCTCGCCAGCAACGCGGTGTCGTGGAGGAGGATCGTGCCGCTTCCGGCCAGGAAGCCCTCGACGAACGCGGCCCCGGCGGATGGCGGCGTGCCCGGCGTCAGCGCCTGCCCCAGCCGCTGTTCGACCCGGTCGCTACGGCCGAGGTCGTGCAAAAGGCGGGTGGCCCGCCCGCGCACCAGGCCGTGGCCGCGCCGATCGTCGGCCAGCTGCTCGAGGGCGTGGGGCCACTCGTCGCGCCGGGCCGGATGGTCGACCACGGCCAACGCCGCCTGGACCGCGCTCATCCGCTCGATGAACGCGGTAGCCGCTTCCTCGGAGACGCCGCGCGCCGCCCGGTCGACGCCGGCCACCACGCGGACCACCAGCTCGTCGAACACCGCGCGCAGTCCCGCGGCGTCGGTTCCCCGGACATCGCCGTAGCGCAGGGCCGACGCCACTGGACCCAACGCGTCCATCAGGTCAGCGACGTCGGGCGCACGGGCGGCGAGCTCGCCGAGCGCGTGCAGCGCGGACTCGAGGGCACCACCGAGATCGCCGAGCAGGGCGAGCTCGACCGTCGCCGTCGCTTCGGCCAGCCGGTCGGCCGCGGCTGCGCGTTCGGTGAGACACGACGTGGCCGCACCGGCGACCGTCGTGCCGTGGCCGGCCATCTCGACCAAGCGGACCGACAGCTCCGGCTCCCAGGCCAGCTGCCACGTCTCCCGGAACGTGCCGCTGGTCCCGCGGCCCTCGCGCAGGATCCCCCAGGGCACGCCGAGCGCGACCAGGCGATGCAGCAGGCGCGATCGTCGCAGTCCGTTCGGGGTGCGCAGATCGAGCTCGACGGTACGCGAAGCGGCGTCGGGCCGCAGCCGGGCCGCCCGCTGGGCGGCGGCCAGGTCGCGGGCCAGTGGGACCTGGGGCGCCCCCGGCGGCACCTCGCCGATGGCATCGCCGACCACCAGCTCGTCGGTGACAAGGGCCAGTCCCCCGAGCACGGCGTCGGCGGCGTCGAGCACCTCGGCCAGTCCCGGCCGCGGCCGGGCGCGCAAGGTGGACAGCGACGTGGCCAGGCGGGACGCGGCGATGAGGTGGTCCGGCGACGCCGGCAGGCCGTGGCCTCGGAGGGCGTGGGCGGCCTCGACGAAGAACCGGGCGACTCCGTCGGGGCCGGGGTGATGGAACACGTGGGCGTACCAGCCGGGGCTGGCGACACCGGCGCCGTAGCCGGTGGTCCGACCGAGCCGCCGATGCGTCCAGGGCACCCACGTGATCGCGACCTTGAGCTTCGGGAGACCACGCAGCGCGGCGGTGTCGGCCGTCGCGGTCGAGTCGGCCGGATCGAGCGCCGGCACGTGCCAGGCACCGCAGATCACGGCGACGGTCCTCGATGTGCGCAGGGCCCGGCGGATCTCGCGCCGCATGTGCGCCTCCCGCCACTCGTCCAGGCCAACAGCCCTCGAACCGGCGCGGACGGCCGCCATGGCGTCGGCGACGGCGGCGAAGACGGGCCCGCCGTCACCGCGGTGCTCGACCATGTCGTCCCACCAGCGCTCCGGATCGGGTTCCCCGGCGGCGGCGGCGAGCGCGGCCAACGGATCGGGGACCGCGTCGCGGCGAGTGCGGCCTTCGGCGGCCGCGTCAGGGCGGCCGCGTCATGAAGGGTGACTGCGACCGGGAGGTCGATCGGGTGGACCGGGACGTCGTGCTCGTTGGCCCACGCCACTGCCTGCCACTCGGGGCTGAACGCGGCGAGCGGGGCGAACACCGCTCGCTCCGGCTGGCCGACGGCGTAACCGAGGAGGGCAACGGGCGGCACGAGTCCGGGCCGGCCGACCCAGCGGAGTGCAGCCTCGGCGTCGGCGGGCAGCTCGACCAGCACGACGTCGGGGCGGACCTCGTCGAGCGCCCGGCGGACCGAACGGGCCGAGCCCGGCCCGTGGTGCCGTATGCCCCAGACGTGCAGGCCGGATCCGGTCGCGCTCCTACCCGAGCTCGCGGCAGGCGTCGTAGAACTCCGTCCAGCCATCGCGGTCGCGCACCACCCCCTCCAGGTACTCGCGCCACGCGACCTCGTCGTGCAGGGGGTCGCGCACGACTGCTCCGACGATGCCGCCGGCCACGTCGGCGGACCGCAGCCGACCGTCGCCGAAGTGGGCGGCGAGCGCCAGGCCGTTCGTGATCACCGAGATCGCCTCGGCCGTGGAGAGCGTGCCGCTCGGGACCTTCAAACTCGTGCCCCCGTCGACAGTGACGCCGTTGCGCAGCTCGCGGAAGATCGTGACCACACGTTGGATCTCGTCGGCCGCGGCAGGCACGTCGGGTAGGGCCAGCGCCTCGCCCAGCTCACCGACCCGGCGGGCGACGATGGCCATCTCCTCGTCCGCCGTAGCCGGCAGGGGCAGCACGACGGTGTTGAAGCGGCGGCGCAGCGCGCTGGACAGCTCGTTCACCCCGCGGTCGCGGTCGTTGGCCGTGGCGATGAGGTTGAAGCCGCGCACCGCCGCCACCTCGGTGTCCAGCTCGGGCACCGGCAGCACCTTCTCGGACAGGATCGTGACCAGCGCGTCCTGCACCTCCGACGCCATGCGGGTGAGCTCCTCGACCCGGACGAGGCGGCCGGCGCGCATCGCTCGATACACCGGGCTCGGCACGAGGGCGGCCTCGCTCGGGCCCTCGGCGAGCAGGCGGGCGTAGTTCCAGCCGTAGCGCAACGACTCCTCGGTGGTGCCCGCCGTTCCCTGCACCAGCAGTGTCGAGTCGCCGCTGATCGCCGCCGCGAGGTGCTCGCTCATCCACGTCTTGGCCGTGCCGGGAACTCCCAGCAACAACAGGGCCCGGTCCGTCACCAGGGTGGCCACGGCGATCTCGACCAGCCGGCGCTGGCCGACGTACTTCGGTGTGATCACGGTGCCCTCGACGACCGGACCGCCGAGCACGTAGGCGACGACGGCCCACGGGGACAGCCGCCAGTTGGGCGGACGGGGCCGATCGTCGGCGGCGGCGAGCGCGGCGAGCTCGGCCGCGTACTGGTCCTCGGCGTGCGGACGGAGGATCGAGACCGGCTTGTTCACGGCGTGAGCTCCGTGATCATCCCGTGGCGGGTGGCGGCGAGATCGGCGAGGAGGTGCGCCAGTCCGGGTCCGCCGACGGTTCGTAGCACCTCGGCGAGGGGGTGCAGCGTGTCAGGACGGCAGCGGGCCACGAAGTTGACGAGCACGGCCCGGTGGGGCGGCCCGAGGTCGCCGCCGGCGAGACCTCCGGCGATCGCGGTGACGACGGCATCGGGCTCGGCGACGAGCAGGGGGACGAGCTCCGGCGAGACGGGCAGGTCCGGGAGCGCGGGCCGGCTGGGCCGTCGGACCGGCGCGAACCAGGCGCCGCGGCCAGCTCGGGGAGGTGGTCGATCAGCCAGGGGCCGAGCGGACCGGCCATCCGGAGTACCGCTTCCCGCCGTGGGCCGTTGGTGCGATGCCGCCGGAGGAGCCCGACGAGGAGATCGGGCGGCAACCGCCACCCGCGCTGGTCGACGATGGCGAGCCATTCGTCCTCGAGCACCGGCCAGGCCGCGACGATCTTCCGCCATCGACGGGCGGCCGCGGGACGCACCGCCGGGCGCCCGTCGGCCACCGGCGGGGCCAACGGGGCGGCCAGCGGCAGCGGGCGGACGCCGGACCGCCGGGCGACGGCGCAGGCGGCCACGGCCGCCAGCATGCGGCTCGACGGGGTCGGCCGCACCGCGTCGGCGACGACGTCGGCGAGCGGTCCCGCCGGTGGCTCCGGGGGGTCGCGCCGATCGGTGCCGAGCAGCGACGCCGCTGACGAGCGCCCGCCAGAAATCGGTGGTGGTTGCGGTCACTGGTGCACCCCGTACCGATGCGAGCGAGCGAGCGCCAGCGAGCGAGTGGCCATCAACGGCCTGCGTGGCCGGGGAACGCAATGAACGGTCATGCGGCGCTCACGAAGGACAGGTCGGCGCGCGGGCCGATGTCGAGCACGCGGTCGTCCAGGTGCACGGTGAGCGGTACGAAGCCGTCGGCGGTCCACTCGACGGTGACGTCGATCGGCGCGCCGGCCGAGGCGGCGAGCACGACGGCGAGACCGGGAGCTTCGGGCGCGACAGGAAGCGAGCCGGTGTCGTCGCCGAGGACCCACCGGCCCCCGTCCCGGGTGACCGTCGCCCGCACCGTCGCCGGCAGATGGTCGGACCACGGCTCGACCACCATCGCCCGGCCGATCTCGTCGCAGACGCCGGCGACGGTGCCCGCGGGCGGCGAGCAGACCACGTCCGGTGGGCTCGCCCCGTGCACGGTGCCGACGAGGGCGCGCAGCCCGACGCCGGGGTAGCGGTGCAGGTCGGCTTCGATCACTCTGCCGACGGCCAGTGAGCTGTCGAGCGCCTGGCGGTAGGCGGCGAAGGAGAGGATCATCGCCCAGCGCCCGGTGTCCCGGCCGCGCAGCCAGATCCGCCGCACCTCGATGCGGTCCTCCCGCGTGTCGCTGCGCCCGGCCACGATCCACGTATCGGTGTCGGGGACCCCGGCGAGCACGTCGGCCTGGCGGACCTGCCAGCCGCACACCGTGGCGACGGCGTCGGCGAGCTCGGGTGGCAGCTCGGCGACGCGCTGGCCGGCCTGGGCGAGCAGGTGCAGCATCCCCAACTCGGTGAGCACGTGCTCGTGCCAGTCCGGCCGCGTACCGACGAGACCGGCGAGCCGGCGCACCCGGTTGGCGAGGGCACCCGCCCGGGCATCGACGAGGCGGGCCGCCAACGTGTCCCACGTGGCGTAGCGCGCCAGCGCGGGGTCGGCCAGCCCCGTGCGGATGCGGTCGTCGAGCCAGCGATCGAGCTCGGTCAGGCCGTCGCGCAGGCGGGCCACGCGTTCGTCGCGGGCCCGATCGCGGTCGCCACGATCGGCCGTCTCGGGACCCTCGACCTCGGTGGTGGTTCCGTCCGCCGGCGCCGCGGGTGCGTCGGGAGCGAGCTCCCGGCGGACGTGGCCGGCGACCCACGAGGCGACCGCGGCGGGGGCGGCGGCCTCGGGCACCTGGCCGCGGACCCACATCGCGAGCAGCGCCAAGGCGTGCTTGCACGGCTGGGACCGGCTCGGACACGAGCACCGCCAGGCGACCTCGGCATGGTCGACCATCGTGTCGTAGGGCTCGCGGCCCGACCCCCGACAGCGCCCCCAGGCCGCGCGTCGATCGGCGCCGAGGGCGGCCCACCGCGACGGCACCGAGAGTCCCTCGGCCGCGGCGAAGCGGGCCGGAGACGGCGCCACGGCGATCACCTGCTCGAGCGTCCAGCGGTCCGGATGCACGAGGCCGACGTTATCCAGGGGGTGTCAGCGTCAGCGGCCGGTTGACTGAGCGCCCGTGCACCCGGCTGCCGTCGTCGCCGCCTTCGCGACGATCTTCGTCGCCGAGCTGCCGGACAAGACGATGCTGGCCACGATCGTGTTGGCGGCGCGGTTCAAGCGCCCGTTCGCGGTCTGGGCGGGGGCCGCGACGGCCCTGACCGTCCAGATGCTGATCGCCGTCACCGCCGGGCGGCTGCTGGAACTGCTCCCCGAGCGGCCGGTCCGCCTCGGCGTGGCGGTTCTCTTCGCCACCGGAGCGGTGGTGCTGTGGCGCTCGAGCGACGACGGGCTCGACGACGAGGCGGAGGTCAGCTCGGACCTCGCTCGGATCGGCGGAACTCGGTTGCCGGCGTGGCGAGTGTCCGCGACGGTCTGCGGAGTGGTGTTCGTCGCCGAGTGGGGCGACCTCACCCAACTGGCGACCGCCAGCCTCGCTTCCGGCGGCGAGGCGCTCTCGGTGTTCGTCGGTGCCACCGCGGCGATGGTGACGGTGGCGGCGATCGGTGTCGTCGCTGGTCAGTCACTGCTGCGGGTGCTGCCGGAACGCATCCTCCGCCGGGTGGCGGCGGCGATCTTCGCCACGCTCGCCGTCGTCGCGCTCATCTCCGCCTTCTGAACCCACCGGGGGTTCAGGCCGAGGCGCAAGTGGCGCACTGGCCATAGATGTCGATGGAGTGGCCGGCGGGACGGAACCCGCGGACTTCCGCAGCCACGTCGAAGGCCAGCTCGAGCCGTTCCTCCAGGGGCGCCTCGAGCGTGACGTCGGTGATCGAGCCGCAGCCGACGCAGACCAGGTGGTGGTGGTGCTCGGTGAGGTGCTCGGCGAGCTCGTAGTGGGCGTGCTCGGAGCCCGACACGATCCGCCGCACCACCTGGGCGTCCTCCAGGGCGGCGAGGTTGCGATAGGTGCTGCTCTGGGTGAGGTTGGGCCGCCGCCGGAGGAGCTGCGGGAGCGTCTGCGGCGATGACGCCTCGGCCAACGCCTCGACGATGCGTCGCCGGTTCGCCGTGTAGCGCTGATCGCGCTCGGCGAGGCGCGCCTCGGCCGCCCGGTGCACGCCGTGCACGCTCATGGCGTTCCCGGGTGGCCGTGGGCGTGATGGTCGTGCCGGTGCTGCGGCAGCAGCTCGGCCGCCTCGGGCTCGCCGTCCGGGCAGTCGTCGTGAGCGTGGCCGTGCTCGTCGACGACCAGGGCGGCCGCGCCGGACGTCACCAGCCGGTCGCCGAACGCCTCCGCCAGTAGCCGCGGCTGCAGGACCTCGTGCGGGGGGCCGACGGCGAGGACGCAGCCGGCGAGGAGCAGCACGCGATCGGTCCGCCGAGCCTCTCCGAGGTGGTGGGTCGACATCACGACCGCCGTCCCCGCCTCGGTCTCGGCGGCGATGATCTCGAGGATCCGCTCCTGGCTGGCGAGGTCGAGGCCGGTGATCGGCTCGTCGAGCAGCAGCAGGTCGGGCGCCGCGGTGAGGGCTTGGGCGACGAGGACCCGCTGCCGTTGGCCGCCGGACAGCTCCCCGAACGGGCGGCGGCGCAGGTCGTCGACGTCGAGACGGAGCGCGGCTGCGTCGACCGCGGCGTGGTCCTTCGGGCCGAGCCGGCCGAGCAGGCCGCGCTCGGCGTACCGACCCATGCGCAGCACGTCCTCGACACTCAGCGGCATCCACCGGTGCTGGTGCTGCTGCTGCGCGACGAAGGCGATCCGCACGCCCTCCGCCACGGCCAGGGTGCCGGCCGTCGGTCGCACCAGTCCGGCGAGCAGCCCGAGCAGCGTGCTCTTGCCGCTGCCGTTCGGTCCGACGAGCGCCGTCGACGTACCGGACTCGATCGCCAGCGTGCTCGGGGCGAGGGCCACGGTGGTGCCGTAGTGCACGCAGATGTCGACCGCGGTGACGACGAGGCGCGGGGAGTCGACGACCGCTCGGAGGACCGCACGTTTGCTCATCAGTGCGCTCAACTGTAGCTTGCTGAGAATGATTCCCACTCCCGCCGCCGCCGGTCGGCGGTCGACCGCCTGGCTCGCGGCCGGCGTGCTCGCCGTCGCCGCGTGCGGCGGCGACGACGAGTCGACGGCGGGGGCCGACGAGGGCCCGTACGTCATGGCCACCACCGCGATCTGGGCCGACCTGGTCCAGCAGGTGGCCTGCGACGGCACGTTCGAGGTGCGGACACTGCTGCCTGCCGGCGCCGACTCCCACGCCTACGAGCCGTCGCTGCGTGACCGGGAGGCGCTCGACGGCGCCGCGCTCGTCGTCGCCAACGGGCTCGGCCTCGAGGAGCGGCTCGACGACACCCTGACGGAGGTGGAGGACGGTGGTGTCCCGCTGGTGCGGGTCGGGGACCATGTCGAGACGCTCGACGGCGATCCCCACGTGTGGTTCGACCCGACCCGGGTGAGCACGGCGCTGCCCGTGATCGGCGAGGCGCTGGTCGCCGCGGGAGGCGACGGCGACCGGATCGAGGCGTGTGTCACCGCAGCCCAGGACGCGCTGGCGGACCTCGACGCCGAGGTCGCGGCGACGCTGGACGCGGTGCCGGCGGATCGCCGGGTACTGGTGACCAACCACGACTCGCTCGGCTACTTCGCCGACCGCTACGACTTCACCGTGCTCGGTTCGATCCTGCCGTCGACGAGCACGCTCACCGAGGCCAGTCCCGGCCGACTGGAGGAGCTCGGCGAGGCCATCGCGGCCGAAGGCGTCCCGGCGATCTTCACCGAGACGATCAGCAGCGCCGACGACGCCGAGGCGCTGGCCGACCGGCTCGGTGTCGACGTCGTCGAGCTCTACACCGAAGTCCCTCGGCGAGCCCGGCTCCGGGGTCGAGACCTACGCCGACTTCATGCGCTTCGACGCCCAGGCGATCGCCGACGCGCTCGGCTCGTGACGATGGACTTCCTCACCGATCCCTGGAACTGGTGGGTCGAGCCGTTCATCGGCAACGAGGCGAACCGGAACGCGCTCGCCGCCGTGCTGCTCACCGCGGTGTGCACGTCAGTGGTCGGCACGTGGGTGGTGCTGCGCGGGATGAGCTTCCTGGGCGACGCCCTCGCCCACGGGGTGCTGCCGGGACTGGCGCTCGCCTTCGTC
Organism: uncultured Acidimicrobiia bacterium; assembly: GCA_963839695.1. Lineage (GTDB taxonomy): Bacteria > Actinomycetota > Acidimicrobiia > Acidimicrobiales > Ilumatobacteraceae > JALZMG01. Next base: position 283,700 of record CAWIVW010000007.1, read on the forward strand.
GTCGGCGCCGACCCCACCATCGGCGCGTTCGTCGCCGCCATCGCCATGGTCGCCGGGGTCAACGTCGTGCGGGCGGCATCACCGCTGCCCGACGACGCCTCCATCGGGATCCTCTTCGTCGGCTTCCTCGCCCTCGCCGTGGTGATCATGTCGAGCGAGCAGGCCAGCTACACGGGCGACCTCACCCGCTTCCTCTTCGGTTCGATCACCGGTGTCGACACCGGCGACCTCGGCCGCCAGGTCGTGTTCACCGTCGATCGCCGTCGCGGTGGTCGCGGTCCTCTACCGCGCCCTGCTCGTGGGGACGTTCGACGAGCGCCAGGCACAGGTGCTCGGGATGCGCCCGCGACTCGTCCATGCCGCGCTGCTCGTGCTGCTCGCCATCGCCATCGTCGCCTCGTTCTCCACCGTCGGGAACCTGCTCGTGTTCGCCTTCCTGATCGCCCCGCCCGCCACCGCGACCCTGCTCGTGCGCCGGGTGCCGGCGATCATGGCGCTCGGCGTCGTGATCGGCGCGATGTCCGGCCTGGTCGGGCTGCTCATCAGCTACCACCACGAGACCGCCGCCGGGGCGACGATGGCGCTGTGCACGGTCGTCGTGTTCTTCGCCGCCCTCGTGGCCCGCTCGCTGGTCACAGTGCTGCGCCGGCGGCGTGGCGCTCCGACCGGCTCGCGTCCCCCTGACCGGCTGACGCCCCGCCGGTACGATGCGGGGTCATGGGTGACGCCCGGCTGGACGGGACCGCGATCGCCGACTCGGTGATCGACCTGATCGGCAACACCCCCCTCGTCCGGATGAAGCGGATCAGCGAGCTCGAGCAGATCCCCAGCGTGCTGGCGATGAAGATGGAGACGGGCAACCCCGGCGGCTCGTCCAAGGACCGGCCGGCGCTGGAGATGATCGTCGCCGCCGAGCGCGACGGCCTGCTCCGTCCCGGCGGCACGATCGTCGAGCCGACGAGCGGCAACACGGGCGTCGGGCTCGCCATCGTCGCCGCCCAGCGCGGCTACCGCTGCGTCTTCGTGATGACCGACAAGGTGGCCCCCGAGAAGGTCGAGCCTCCTCAAGGCCTACGGCGCCGAGGTCGTCGTCTGCCCGGTCGCCGTCGAGCCGGAGGACCCGCAGAGCTACTACTCCGTGGCCGCCCGCCTCACCGAGCGAGCTCGACGCCTTCCGACCCAACCAGTACGCCAACCCGGCCAACCCGCTGGCCCACGAGAAGACGACCGGCCCGGAGCTGTGGACGCAGACCGCCGGGCGGATCACCCACTTCGTCGCCGGAGTCGGCACGTGCGGCACGATCACCGGCACGGCTCGCTACCTGAAGGCGCAGAACCCCGACATCCGGATCGTCGCCGCCGACCCGGAGGGCTCGGTGTTCTCCGGCGGCTCGGGCCGCCCGTACCTCGTCGAAGGCGTCGGCGAGGACTTCTTCCCCGACGCGTGGGAGCGCGACCTCTACGACGAGGTGATCGCGATCAGCGACGAGGAGAGCTTCCTCACCGCCCGACGGGTCTCCGAGGTCGAGGGGATCCTCATCGGCGGGTCCGGCGGCATGGCCGTGGCCGCCGCCATCAGGGTCGCCAAGCGGGCGGGCCCGACGACATCGTCGTCGTGCTCAATCCCGACTCCGGGCGCGGCTACCTCTCCCGCGTGTTCGACGACGAGTGGATGGCGAACTACGGGTTCACCCGCGAGTGCGACCAGTGCGTCGGGACCGTGCTCGAGACCCGGTCCGACGTTCCCGAGCTGCTCTACGTCAACCCCGAACAGACCGTCCACGCCGCCATCGGGCTGATGCGCGCCAACGGCGTGAGCCAGCTGCCGGTGTGCAAGAACACGCCGCCGTTCGCCGCCGCCGAGGTCTCCGGCGCCGTCGACGAGCTCGAGCTGATGGAGGCGATCGCCCGCGAGCCATCGGTGATGGGCACCGCCGGTCGAGAAGGTGATGGGCCCGAGCCTGCCGACGATCGGCGTCGGCCAGAAGGTCGAGCGGGCGGTGAAGATGCTCGAGACCGCCCCCGCCCTGCTCGTCCTGTCCGGCGGCCGGCCGCTGGCGGTGATCACGCGCACCGACATCCTCAGCTACTTCGAGGCCATCGCCGACGACGCCGACGTGGAGATCCCCCGTGGGTGAGTCCGACGACATCGGCCAGCTGCACTTCGACACGCGGGCGGTGCACGCCGGCCAGGAGCCCGACCCGGCCACCGGCGCCGTCGTTCCCCCGCTGTCCCTGTCCACGACGTTCGCCCAGCACGGCGTCGGCGGCCACCGGGGCTACGAGTACTCCCGGTCGGGCAACCCCACCCGCGCCGCGCTGGAGACGTGCGTGGCGTCGCTCGAGGCCGCCCGCCACGGGCTCGCCTTCGCCAGCGGTCTCGCCGCCGAGGACAACGTGCTGCGGTTGGTCCCGCCGGACGGGCGGGTGCTGCTCGGCAATGACGTCTACGGCGGGACCTTCCGGCTCATCGACAAGGTGTGGGGGCCGCGTGGGATGAAGTGGTCCGCAGTCGACCTCAGCGACCCGGACACCCTCGGCGCGCTCGCCGCCGACTGGCCGGGCGACACGGCGATGGTGTGGCTGGAGACACCGACGAACCCGCTGCTCTCGTGCGTCGACATCGAGGCGGTCGCCGCCCTCGGCCACGAACGGGGCGCGCTGGTCGTCGTCGACAACACGTTCGCCACGCCGTACCTGCAGCAGCCGCTGGCCCTCGGCGCCGACATCGTCGTGCACTCGGTCACCAAGTACCTCGGCGGGCACAGCGACGTCGTCGGCGGGTTCCTCGCCCTCGACGACGACGCGTCTCGCCGAACGGCTGCGCTTCACCCAGAACGCGGCCGGGGCGGTGCCGGCGCCGTTCGACTGCTACCTCGTGCTGCGCGGCGTGAAGACGCTCGCCGTGCGCATGGACCGCCACTGCTCCAACGCCAGGGCGGTCGTCGACCTGCTCGTCCGCCACCCGGCGGTCGAGCGGGTCCTGTACCCGCAGCTGCCCGACCATCCCGGCCACGCCGCCGCGGCCAAGCAGATGCGGGACTTCGGGGGGATGGTCAGCTTCACGCTGCGCGACGGCGCCGAAGCCGCCAAGCGGGTGGCCGCGGCGACGCGGGTGTTCACGCTGGCCGAGTCGCTCGGCGCGGTCGAGAGCCTCATCGAGCACCCGGGCGAGATGACCCACTCCTCGGTGGCCGGCTCGCCGCTCGAGGTCCCCGCCAACCTGATCCGGCTGTCGGTCGGCATCGAGTCGTCCGCCGACCTGGTCGCCGATCTCGAACAGGCGCTGGATGCCGCATGACGTGACCGAGACCACCGACCCGCCGACACCGGCGAGCTGCCCGGTCGTCGCCTGGCGTCGAGCGCGAGACCCCGACCCGGGAGCGGCTGGCCCGCTCCTTCGACACCGGCCGGCCGCTCGTCGTCGCCGCCAACCGGCTGCCGGTGAGCCGCGGCCCGAGCGGCTGGACGCCGAGCCCCGGCGGGCTCGTCCGGGCGCTGCTCCCGCTCCTGCGGGCGACCGGCGGCACCTGGGTGGGCTGGACCGGCGAGGCCGACGACGCGCCCGGCCCCGTTCACGTACGACGGCGTGCGCCTCCACCCGGTGAAGGTCACGGCGTCGGAGGTGCAGGACTACTACGAGGGGTTCGCCAACGACACGCTGTGGCCGCTCTACCACGACGCGCTGCGCGACTCGACGTACGACGCCCGGCACTGGAGCGCCTACACCGCGGTCAACGAGCGGTTCGCCGAGACCCTCGCCGAGGTCGCCCCGCCGGAAGCGATCGTCTGGATCCACGACTACCACCTCCAGCTCGTCCCGCAGATGCTGCGCGACCGCCGCAGCGACCTCGTGATCGGGTTCTTCTTCCACATCCCGTTCCCGCCGGTCGAGCTGTTCATGCGGCTGCCGTGGCGCACCGAGATCGCCGCCGGGCTCGCCGGCTGCGACCTCGTCGGTTTCCAGCGGGCGATCAACGCCGCCAACTTCACGACGGTGTGCGAGGAGCTGCTGTGGCGCCAGCCGCGGGTGGGCAGCTACCCGATCTCGATCGACGTCGAGGAGCTCGAGGCCGTGGCCGCCGGACGGGCCACCCGCCAGCTCACGAACCGTTACCGCAGCCGGCTGGGCGAGCCGGAGGTGGTCCTGCTCGGGGTCGACCGCCTCGACTACACCAAGGGCATCACCCAGCGGCTGCGCGCGTTCGAGTCGCTGCTCGAGGACGGCACGCTCGACGCCGAGCGGTGCGTGATGGTGCAGGTCGCCACGCCGACCCGCGAAGGCGTCGAGACGTACCAGACGGAGCGGCGCGAGATCGAGCAGCTGATCAGCGAGATCAACGGCTGCTACGGCCGGCTGGGGTACCCGGCGATCCACTACCTCTACCGCAACCTGCCGCTCGAGGAGCTGGTGCCGCTGTACCGCACCGGGGACGTCATGCTGGTGACGCCGCTGCGCGACGGGATGAACCTCGTCGCCAAGGAGTACGTGACGACGCGGCTCGACGGCGACGGCGTGCTCGTGCTGTCGGAGTTCGCCGGCGCCGCCGACGAGCTGACCGACGCCGTGCTGGTGAACCCGCACGACGGCAAGGCCCTGCGCGAGGCGATCGTCACCGCCGTCGAGATGCACCGCCACGAGCGCCGGGCGCGGATGGCCCGCCTGCGGGAGGTGGTGCGACAGAGCGACGTGCAGGGCTGGGCCGAGCGATTCCTCGCCGACCTCACGGCCGCGGCGAGCTGAGACGCGATGGGCGACCGGAGGGAGCACGACGACTCGACGACCCTGCCGTCGTGGCGGCGGTGGCGGCCGTGCCTGCCGCGGCCCGTGGTCGTCGGGCTCGACGTGGACGGCGTGCTGGCTCCGATCGTGAGCCACGCCGACGACGCCCGGCTGCTCCCCGGCGTGCTCGAGGCGGTCGGGGAGCTGGCCGCGCTCACGCCGGTCGCGGTGGTGTCCGGCCGGAGCATCGAGGACCTCTCCCGCTTCGGGTTCCCCGAGCACGTCGAGATGTTCGGGACCCACGGTCTCGAGCGGCGCGATGAGGGCCCGGTCGAGCTCGGCCAACAGGAGCAGCGGCGCTACGAGCGCCTGGCCCGGCTCGCCGCGGACGCGGCCGACCAGGCGGGCGACGGAGCCTGGGTGGAGGTCAAGCCGGCCGGTGTGGTGCTCCACGTGCGCGAGGCTCCGCCCGACCGGTCGGCGGCCTCGGTGGCCGAGCTGCACCGGCGGGCCGCCGACGTCACCGGGGCCCACGTCCTGCCCGGCCACGGCGTCGTCGAGCTGCTCGCCAGAGTGACGAGCAAGGCGACGGCGATCGCCGCGTTGCGGGCCGAGGTGCACGGCGGCGGCGTCGTCTTCGTCGGCGACGACCGCACCGACGAGGAGGTGTTCGAGGCATTGGCGCTCGGCGACGACGGGTGCTCGGTCAAGGTCGGACCGGGCCCGACGGCGGCCCGATTCCGGCTCGCCGGGCCACCCGAGGTCCTGCAGTTCCTCCACGCGCTCACCGTCGCCCTCGCCGAGCCGGAGGTGTGAGCCCGGCCGGTCGGTGTCAGAACAGGACCGGCTGCTCGGCGCGGTAGACGCGGTGGATGCCGGGCCACGGCACGTAGTGGTCCATGAAGACCCAGGTGCGGCGATGGATCGCCGACGGGCCGTACGCCTGCAGGGCCGCCTTGTGGACCGCGCACGGGTAGCCCTTGTTGGTGTCGAACGACCACGGCGGGTAGTGCTCGGCCTCGAGCAGCATCTGCCGGTCGCGGACGACCTTGGCGAGGATGCTCGCCGCGGCGACGCTGAGGCAGTTGGCGTCGGCCTTCACCCGACGCTCGACGTGACCGACGTTCGGCGACACGAAGTCCCAGCTGCCGTCGACGACCGCGGCGTCGGGCGCGACGACCAGCTGCGCCAGCGCCCGTTGGGCGGCGAGCCGCTGGGCCGCCGCCATGCCGAGCTCGTCGCACTCGACCTGCGATGCGCTGGCGACCCCCCAGGCGAGGCACCACGACGCCACCCGCTCGAACAGCCGCTCGCGCTCCTGGGCGGTCAGGAGCTTCGAGTCGCGCACGCCGTTGACCCGCCGATCGCGGGGCAGGATCACCGCCCCCACCGTCAGCGGTCCCGCCCACGCGCCCCGCCCGACCTCGTCGATCCCGACGACGACGTCGTGGCCCTGCTCCCACAGCTCGCGCTCGACCGAACGGGTGGGCGGGCGCTTCTTCGACATCACCGGTCGAGCCGTCGGGCGCCGACCCGCCTTCGGGCGCGCTCGATCATCGCACGACGACGCCCGGATCGCCGGCCTCGATGGTGCCGACGCGCCAGAACCCGCGCCCGAGCGAGCTCGGCGACGGCGTCGCCGTCGACCGCGGCGAGCAGCCCACCGGAGGTCTGCGGGTCGAGGCACAGGGCCTCGACGGCCGGCGGCGCGCTGCGAGTCGAGGTGGCCGGAGACGTAGTCGCGGTTGCGGGCGTCGCCGCCCGTCCTGACGCCCCGTTCGGCGGCGGCCACCGCCCCCGGGTAGGCGACGATCCCCTCGGCATCGATGACCAGCCGTACACCGCTGCGCTCGGCGACCTCCCAGCCGTGGCCGGCGAGTCCGTACCCGGTGACGTCGGTGACCGCGTGGACCGCAGTCACCGAGCGACTGCAACGTCTCGGCCGCGCTCACGGTTGAGGGCGCGCATGCCGGCGACCGCCTCGGCCTTGTCGGCCTCGTCCGCGCCGGCGAGGACCAGGCCGGTGCCGAGCGGTTTGGAGAGCAGCACCGAGTCGCCCGGTCGGGCGCCCGACTTGCGGAACACCCGCTCGCGGGTGGACGAGACCCTGCACGGCGAGCCCGAACACCGGCTCGGGGTTGCGGATCGTGTGCCCGCCGGCGACCGTGCCGCCGGCCTCGGCGACGACGCGCGCGGCGGCGTCGAAGATCGTGGCGATCGCGTCGCGCGGGAAGTGCTCCGGGAAGGCGGCGACGTTGATCGCCAGCACGACCCGCCCGCCCATCGCGAACACGTCGCTGCACGCGTTGGCGGCGGCGATCGCGCCGAAGTCGGCGGGGTCGTCGACGAGCGGCGGGAAGAAGTCCGTCGTCGACACCAGCGCAGTGGTGTCGTCGATGCGGTAGATCGCGGCGTCGTCGAACGGCGCCAGCCCGACGAGGAGGGACGGATCGTTCGGCGCCGGCAGCTCGCCGACGAGGTCGGCGAGGAGTGCCGCCCCCCACTTCGCGGCGCAGCCCCCGCAGGACGTCCACTCGGTGAGCCGGAGGGTCGGCCGGTTCGGCGGTCACGTCGCCGAGGCTACTGGGGACCGCCTCGCGGGTCGTCCGCCAGAGGGCCTCGCCGGAGGCGGCGTTGGTGTCGCCACGTCGGGTCGACCGCCGGGAGCGCGGAGCTCGACGGCTCGCCGGTGACCTGCCACAGCACGGCCGGGTGGGCGCCGTGCCAGCGCACGGCGAACGACAGCGTCGTCGCCGGCCCGACGGCGAGATCGTGCGCCTCGAGCGCGGCGCCGCGCCATGCCGCCGGGATGCCGTCGGGAAGGAGCGTCGGGCCGCGAGCGAGGCGCCGTTCGACCGCGGCGACCGCCCTGTACCCCGGCGACCGGCTCCACGGGCGGACGGCCGGGGCTCCGGGCCCCCGCGATCCGGACGAGGTCGGCGACGCCGCGCCGCTCCTCGGCCCGGGCGAGCACGAGGGCGGCGGCAGTCGAGCGCGGCGTCGACGTCCCAGCCGTCGCGCTCGGGCGACCTGTTCCGCTGCCGCGGCCACGTCCGGCCCGATGCTGGCCGGCGGACGTCCGGTCGATCTCGCCGAGCCGCACGAGCTCGCCGGCCGCGAGCAGGAACGCCACCGGGTCCTCAGCCGGCCCGGGCAGCCCGCCGAGCAGGAGATCGCAGCGGGCGGCGACGAGCAGCCTCGACGAGCCGCTCATCGGGCAACACCAGCCGGCTGGCCCGTTCGGCGCGCGCCAGCCAGCCGCGCGCGACCGCGTCGGCGGCGGCGAGGGTACGCGGGCAGGAGCTGTCCGCCCCGCGCCTCGTGATGGCGCAGACCGACCGTCACCGACGCGCGGTGACCGACGGGTAGCACGACCGAAGCGGCTGGGAGCTCGATGCCCGCGATCGGAACATCCGCCGGCGTCCGGCTGGTGGCGATGTCGGCCCGGGTGAAGGCGCAGGCGAACGGCAGCGGGGAGTCGTTGACGACCTCCACCACCGTCCACCCGCCGGCGTCGGCGACCGACCACACCCGGTGCACGGCATCGCCGCCGGGCACGCGCATCCGGGTCTCGAAGATCGGTGTGCCCGACGAGCCGGCGCTGCCGCACCGCCTCCTCGGTTCGCGGCGAGTGCCAGCGGTCGTCGGCGGCGACGTGCCAGTCGAGCGACGGCGAACCGTCCCACGGCGCGATCGCCCCCCATCGGGTCACATCGGCGCGCCACGGCTGGCCGAGCACCCCGGTGACTCCGGTGACGGTCATGGTGACCCGGCGACGCTACCGACGAGACCCGCCAGGGCGATGGGCGGCGAAGCGGCCTGCGTGGACGAGGGAACGCAGCGACGGTCAGGGCGGCGACGTACGAGTGAGCCCGCATGACGTGATGGACGCCGCGGTCCTGATCCCCGTCAAGCGGTTCTCCGCGGCCAAGCGGCGCCTGGCCGGGTTGCTCGACGCCGGCGCGCGGGCCGAGCTCGCTCGCTGGCTCGCCGGTCGCGTCGTCGACGCCGCCCGGCCGTCGCCGGTCTTCGTCGCGTGCGACGACGACGGTGTCGCGACATGGGCCGACGCGGCCGGCGCCGAAGTGCTGTGGAGCCCGGGCCTCGGCCTCAACGGCGCCGTCGACGCCGGCCGGGCGACGATCGCCGGCAAGGGCTTCGACCATCTCGTGATCGTCCACAGCGACATCCCGCTCGCCCACGATCTCGGCACGGTTGCGCGCGCCGGCACGGTGACGCTCGTGCCCGATCGTCGCCGCGCCGGCACCAACGTCGCTCGCCCTGCCCGTTGCCGCCCGGGTTCCTGCGTCGTACGGCAGCGGGTCGTTCACGCGGCACCTGGACCTCGCGATGCAAGCCGGGTACCGCGTCGAGGTCCGAGTCGATCCCCTCCTCGCCCTCGACGTCGACAACCCCGACGACCTGGCCCACCCGCTCCTCGCTCACGTTCTGCCGCAGTGGCTGCGAACGATCCTGGCCAGCCGCCGCTGAGCCCAGCCGTCGGGCCCGGCCGCCGGCTGGACCGCCAACCTGCCCGCGCCCACGTCGGCCCTGGCGGTCGGCGCGCACCCCGACGACGTCGAGTTCGGCGCCGGCGGCACGCTCGCCAAGTGGGCCGCCGCCGGGTGCGTCGTGCACCACCTCGTGTGCACCGACGGGTCGAAGGGCACCTGGGATCCGTCGGCGGACCTGACCGAGCTCGTCGTCCGGCGGATGGACGAGCAGCGCGAGGCAGCCCGGCGGCTGGCCGGGGACCGGGCCGGAGAGGTCGTGTTCCTCGGCCGCATCGACGGCGAGCTGGACAGCGACCGCACGACCCGGGGCGACGTGGCCGCGGCCATCCGCCGGCTGCGTCCGGAGGTCGTGCTCGGTCACGACCCCTGGAAGCGCTACCGGCTCCATCCGGATCACCGCCACGCCGGCGTGCTCGTCTGCGACGCCATCGTGGCGGCTCGCGATCCGCACTTCCATCCCGAGCACGGCATCGAGCCGCACCGACCGTCAGCGCTGCTGCTCTGGGAGGCGGACCAGCCCGCGCACGTCGAGGACGTCGAGCGCGACGGTCGATACCAAGCTCGCCGCCCTCGAGGCGCATCAGAGCCAGTTCGAGTCGACGATGAAGGCCGTCGACGACGAGCAGCTCGCCGCATTCCGCGCCCGCGTGCGCGCCCGCCTCGGCGATCTCGGCGCCCCCCACGGCTTCGCCGCCGCCGAGGTGTTCGCCGTGATCACCGATCTCTGATCGCGGGCGCGTCCGGCAGGCCGCGCAGGCCTGATCGCGTCGGCGGCGTCAGCGGTGGTCTTGCGCGTCGCGGCGGCCTTCTTCGCCGCGGTCTTCTTCGCCGCGGTCTTCCGCGCCCACGTCCCGGCGGCCTTCTTCGCCGCGGTCTTCTTCGCCGCGGTCTTCCGCGCCCGCGTCCCGGCGCCTTCTTCGCCGCGGTCTTCTTCGCCGCGGTCTTCCGCGCCGTCCCGGCGGCCTTCTTCGCCGCCGTCTTCTTGGCAGTCGACTTCTTGGCCGTCGACTTCTTGGCCGGAGCCTTCTTCGCTGCCGTCTTCCGCGCGCGGTTGTCTTCTTCGCCGCCGTCTTCTTGGCGGGTGACTTCCGGGCGGTGGTCTTCTTGGCTACTGCCATGCGCACTTCCTTCTGGGATGGAGCGCCGGGTTGAGCGTGGCACTCGCTTCAACGTGTGTCATCAATGACACATGCGCATCGGTACGACGCGCAAGCATCGATAAAGTTGCAGATGCAATCGCTTGAGTTTCAGGCTTCAGACCAACTGGTTGCGGAGCCGGTCGGCGACGCTCGCGGCCTCCCCCGGTGCGTACTTCGTACGCGGCCAGAAGAACCCGCGCAAGCCGTCACCCTTCGTGCGCGGCACGACGTGCACGTGGAGATGAGGGACGCTCTGGCTCACGTTGTTGTTCATCGCGACGAACGTGCCCTGCGCGCCGAGCGCCGTCGGGACGGCGGCCGCGATGCGTCGCACGACCGAGAAGAACGGGCGCGAGGTCGGCGTCGTCGAGGTCCGGCAACGTGTCGACGTGGCGGGCGGGCACGACGAGCACATGGCCCGGGAACAGCGGCCGTCGGTCCAGGAACGCCACCGCGACGTCGTCGCGGTACACCACCTCGGCATCGTCGTCGGTGCCGGCGACGATGGCGCAGAAGGGGCAGGCCGGCACGACGTCATCTTGCCGCACCGCCCGCCATCCACCACCGTGCCCCGCCGCTGCGATACAACAAGGCTCCGTTGCGTACCGCGCGCCCTCGACCCTGCATCCATCCCAAGGAGTGGCGGTGACCGATCTCCTGCCCACCGGATTCGTCGCGATCGGAGGTGAGCAGGGCGAGGAGCCGGGCTCCACCGGGCGCACCCGAGTCGTCCTCGACACGTCCGTGCTCATCGCCGACCCCTCGTGCGTCACGTCGTTCGACGACAGCGACGTCGTGATCCCGCTCACGGTCGTCGAGGAGCTCGACGGGTTGAAGACCCGTCCGGACGACGTCGGGCGGGCCGCCCGCACCGCGCTGCGCACGATCGAGGAGCTGCGCGTGCGCAACGGCGGCTCCCTCGCCGAACCGGTGCCACTCGGCGAAGGCAGCCTGCAGATCGAGATCAACGGGATCCGCAAGCACCTTCTCGTGGAGCACGGGCTCGATCCGGCGAGCTCCGACAACCGCATCATCGGTGCCGCCCTCGGGCAGGCGGAGCGGGGCCCGACCACGATCGTGTCCAACGACGCCGCCCTGCGGATCAAGGCGGCCCACCTCGGCATCACCGCCGCTGAGCACCGGCCCACCCGGCGCGTCACGTCCGACCCGGCTCACCGGCTGGTCGACCATCGAGACCGCGCGCGAGGTCATCGACGGGCTCTACTCCGGGACCGCCGCCGAAGCCGCCGCGATCGAAGGCGCCGAGGCCGTGGCCGAGAACGAGTTCGCCGTGCTGCGAGCGGGCTCCCAATCGGCGCTCACGCGGCGGGTCGGAGCCGAGCTCAGGCTGCTCCCGCACGCCGTGCCGGAGGCGTGGGGACTGCGCCCCCGGTCCAAGGAGCAGCGCTTCGCCCTCGAGCTGCTGCTCGACCCGACGATCGAGGTCGTCGCGCTCGACGGGCGGGCGGGGACCGGCAAGACCCTGCTCGCCGTGGCGTCGGGGCTCGAGCAGGTGGTCGAGCACGGCCGCTACGAGCGCCTCGCCGTCTACCGCCCGCTCGTCCCGGTCGGGCCGGGCCGACGTCGGGTTCCTCCCCGGCGGGCTCGACGAGAAGCTCGATCCGTGGATGGCCGCGATCCACGACGCCGTCGTCGCCCTCACCGACCACGGGTCGAGCACCGACGCCCGTCATCTGATCGACGAGCTGACTGCCCGCGGTCAGCTGTCGCTGGAGTCGGTGACGTTCCTGCGCGGCCGCTCGCTGCAGCGCCAGCTGGTGGTGATCGACGAGGCCCAGAACCTCGAACCGACCACCCTGCGCACGATCCTCACCCGCGTCGGCGAAGGCACCAAGGTCGTGTTCACCGGCGACACCAGCCAGATCGATGCGCCCTACCTCGGTGAGCACAACAACGCCCTCGCCGTGCTCACCCAGGCGTTCAGCGGTCAGCCCTGCTTCGGGCACGTCACCCTCACCTCGTGCGAACGCAGCGACGTCGCCAGCCTCGCCGCCGAGTTGCTGTAGTTCGGCTCGCTCGGCGAAGCGCTGACACCCCCGTCGTAGAGTCGGAGGCGTGGGACTGCCCCGGTTCGCCGTCGTCGACCTGGAGACGTCCGGGCTGTCGAGCCGGCGCCACCGGATCCTCCAGATCGGTCTCGTCACCGTCGAGCCCGACGGCGCCGTGATCGACCAGTGGTCCACGCTGGTCCGCCTCGCCTGGCCGTGGAGCCGGGTCGGACCCCGCCGGGTGCACGGCATCACCCGCCGGTCGTTGCGCCACGCCCCCGCTGCCCGCTTCGCCCTCGACGAGCTGGGGCGACGCATCGACGGCGCCGTGTTCACCGCCCACAACGCCGACTTCGACGCCGACTTCCTCGAGCAGGCCGCCCGCCGCCACGGCGTGCCGCTCCACCTCGACCGTCGCCTGTGCACGTTGCGACTGTCCCGCCGGCTCGATCCCGACCGCGCAGCTCACCCACGGGCTCGCCGATCTGTGCGCCCGCTACGACGTCCCGATCGAGCGTCCCCACGACGCGCTCTGCGACGCCCGCGCCACCGCGGCCGTGCTCCCGCGCCTGCTCGCCGCGAACGGGATCGTCGAGGCCGCCGACCTCGACTCGCTCTACACCGGCCGGCCGCCTGCCGCCGACGTCGTGTAGCGGGCCAGCAGCCGCGCCGCGGCATCGCGCCCGAGGCGCCGCCACTCGGGCGGATCGACCACCTCCGCCTCGCGGCCGAGGCGCAGCAACAGCCGCTCGAGCCACCGCTCGCTGGCGACGGGGAAGCGAGCCTCGACGGTGCCGTGACCGACGTCGACGACCTCGTCGACGGGATAGCGCTCGGTCACCCACGTCGCGGCGGGAGTCAGCCGCAGGGTCACCCGGGGCAAGCCACCGTCGGCGAACCACTCGCCCACCGCGACGACGGTGCCGTCGTCGTCCGGCTCGCCGAACTCTCCGGTCGGCTCCACCGACTCCATCCGATCGATGCGGAACGTGCGCCGCTCGCCGGAGCGCTCGTCGTCGGCCGCGACGTACCACTCGCCGCGGTCGTGGAACACCTGGCGGGGCGTGATCCGCCGCTCGGTGACCTCGTCCCGCGACGGGCGTCCAGTAGCGCACCGCCAGGCGCTCGACCCGGCGGACCGCCTGCGTCAGGGTCTCGATCAGCATCGTCGAGAGCGTCGAGCGGGGCAGCTCCACGACCACGCCGTCGTCGCCCAGCGCCGCCGCCAGCTTCTGCAGCCCGCGACCGAGCGGCCCGGCGGGGTCGGCGCCGGGCAGCTCCATCGCGGCGCGGCCGGCCGCGACGAGGGCGAAGCCTTCGGGCGCGGTGAGCCGCAGCGGCCGGGTGAACAGCCGCGGCACGCCGACCACGACCACGTCGTCGTCGATGAACACGTCGATCAGCTCGTCGACGAACGGGGGCAGGCCGCACATCGCCGCCAGCTCGAGGTCGGCCGCGACCGCATCCGGCGTCGTCCGGAAGTGGCGGGCCACGTCGGCGAGCGGCACCTCGCCGCGCTCCATCAACCACGGCAGCATCACGAGCAGGCGACGGAGCCGTTCCTCGGCGGATCGACGACCCCCACTCACGGATCACCGCCCGTCGACGGACGAGACGGCGCGCGGCGCGACCGCCGGCGCGGCGGCGCCGACGCCACGCCGGCGAGCCAGTCGACGACGTCGGCCCGCACGTCCGCCGGACCGAGCACCTCGGCGTGGTCGAGCAGGCCGAGGACCCACGAGCGGAAGGCGGCGACGTTGGCGCACGGGACCTCGACGTCGATCGCCCCTCCGCGGCGGCGGGCGATGACGCGCTCCGTCCCCAGCTCGCGCTCGACCGCGGCGGCGCGCCGCCCGTCGACGCGCACCCGGGCGACGGCGGCCTCGCCCACGGCGCCGAGCTGCTTCGGATCACTCGGGAACGCGGCGCGCAGATCGAAGCCCTCCGGCCGCACGAACTCGTCGCGACCGCCCGCCGCGACGTCGCCGGCGATCCGGTCGACGCGGTAGGTGCGGACCTCGCCGTGCTCGTGGTCGTGGCCGACGACGTACCAGAACCCGTCCCGCAGCAGCAGGCCGTAGGGATCGATGCGCCTCGGCTTGCCGCGGTAATCGAACTGCACCGTCGCCCGCCGGGCGGCCGCCTCGCGGAGCGCCGGCAGGGCGGCGACCTCCGGTACCGACGCGGTGACGCCGAGGCCGCCTTCGTCGACGTCGACCCCCAGCTTCCACAACGCGTCCTGACCCGCCGTCGGTCGCACCGCGGCGACGGCGACCTGCAACGCCCGCATCTCGTCAGGCTCGAGGTTGAGGTCGCCCAGCTCGTAGCGGTCCCGGTCGATCCAGTACGCACTGACGCCCGCCTGGTGGCCGGTGAGCACCACCGTCTCGATCGGCACCCCGATCGCCCGCAGCGCCGCCTTGTCGCGCTCGAAGGCGGCCCGTCGCGTCGCCTCCTTCTCCGGGTACTGGCCGTCGAGCTCGCCGGCGATCTCCACCAGCGTCAGCGGCGCGGAGGTCTCCAGCAGCAGGGCCACCAGGTTCGTCAGGCGCTCGACCCTGTCGATCATCCGTCGATCCCGCGCTAGTGACGCGACGCGATCGCATCGCGCACGACGGCCACGACCTGCTCACCGGTGGCGCCCGGTGTGAGCACGCCCGCGACGCCGGCGGCGAGGAGCTTGGGTACGTCGGGGTCCGGCACGATCCCGCCGACGACGACCGGGATGTCGACGCCGAGCGCGCGGACCTTGTCGACCACGAGCGGGGCGAGCGTCATGTGGGCGCCGGACAGCATCGACAAGCCGATCGCATCGACGTCCTCGTCGACGGCTGCCGCGGCCACCGTGTCCGGCGTCTGGAAGAGACCCGTGTAGATCACCTCGTACCCGGCGTCGCGCAGGATCCGGGCGACCACCTTGACCCCGCGGTCGTGGCCGTCGAGGCCGACCTTGGCGACGAGGACCCGCCCGTGCTCGGCCGTTCCCTGCTCGCTCACGGTCGGCGAGTAGTCGAAGAAGCCGCGTCCGCTCTTGCGGCCGAGCAGGCCCGCTTCGACCATGCGCGACAGCATCGGCGGCGGCGCGTACAGCGGCTCCTTGAACTCCTCGTAGAGGCTCAGGGCGACGGCCTGGGTGGTGTCCAGCCCGATCAGGTCGGCGAGGTGCAGCGGGCCCATCGGGTGGTTGCAGCCCTCGACCATGCCGGTGTCGATGTCGTCGGCCGTCGCGAACCCCGACTCCATCATCCTGATCGCGGACAGGATGTAGGGGATCAGGAGGGCGTTGACGACGAAGCCGGCGCGGTCCTGACTGCGGATGACCTTCTTGCCGAGCACCCCGGTGGCGAACCCGTCGGCGGCGGCCACGGTGTCGGGCGAGGTGAGCAGGCTCGTGACCAGCTCGACCAGTCGCAGCACGGGCACCGGGTTGAAGAAGTGGATGCCGATCACCTGCTCGGGCCGGGACGTGGCGATGCCCAGCTTCATGATCGGGATCGAGCTGGTGTTGCTGGCGAGGATCGCCTTCGGGTCGGTGACGACACCGTCGAGGGCGCGGAACACCGCGACCTTCGTGTCCTCGTCCTCGACGACCGCCTCGACGACGAGCTGGCGGTCGGCGAGCTCGGCGACATCGGTGGTGAACCGGATGCGCTCGACCGCCGCGTCGCGGTCCTCGTCCGAGAGCTTCCCGGACCGCACGCCTCGATCGAGCGACTTCGCCACCCGGTCCTGGGCTGCCTCGGCGGCGGCGGCGTCGATCTCGGCGACGACGACGTCGAGGCCGGCCCGGGCGCACACCTCCGCGATCCCCGACCCCATCAGCCCCCCGCCAACGACGCCGACCCGTTCGATGTCACTCATTTCACAGTCACCGACCGCGGATGGTACCGGAGGACCTGCGGTGCGAGGATGGGCGCATGTGCCGCAACATCACGACCCTGCGCGGGCTCGAGCCCGCGGCGACCGCTGAGGAGATCGAGGCCGCGGCTCGCCAGTACGTCCGCAAGGTGAGCGGCGTGCAGGCGACGTCGCGTACCTCGGAGGACGCCTTCGAGCTCGCCGTGCGACGGGTCACCGACGCGACGACCGAGCTGCTCCGGTCCCTGCCGCCCCGCCGGCAACCGCCCAAGAACCTCCCCCCGCTGCGCCGCCTGCGCGCCGCGGGCTGAGCGCGGCCTCCGGTGGGCCCAGCGTACGAGCCGGTCACCGCGGACCAGTTCCACGACCGCGCCGACCTGCCCGACTGGCGCGTGCTGCTCGGTCGCATCGAGGCGACGTTCGTGGCGCCGTCGTTCGCGCCGGCGGCCGCGTTCGTCGGGCAGATCGCCGCCGCCGCCGACGCGGTGGACCACCACCCGGACGTCGACCTGCGCTACCCCGGGAGGGTCCACGTGACCCTGACCACCCATGCGGTCGGCGGGCTCACGACCGCTGACGTCGACCTGGCGACCACCATCTCGGCGCTGGCGACGGGTGCGGGCCTCGCCACCGAACCGGTCGACGCCCGGCTCGAGATCGCGATCGACGCCCTCGACATCGATGCCGTGCGGCCGTTCTGGCAGGCGGTCCTCGGCTACGAGGAGTGGCCGCCGAGCACGCCGGGCGGCCAGGTCGAGGTGCTCGTCGACCCTCGCCGGATCGGTCCGGTGTTCTGGTTCCAGCAGATGGATGCGCCGCGGCCCCAGCGCAACCGCATCCACGTCGACGTGACGGTGCCCCACGACGAGGCGGACGCCCGGATCGCCGCCGCGCTCGCCGCCGGCGGCCGGGTGGTGAGCGACGAGCGGGCCAAAGCGTTCTGGATCCTCGCCGATCCGGAGGGCAACGAGGCGTGCATCTGCACGTGGCAGGACCGTCGCTGACCAGTGCCCGCCGACCTCGAACCTCCGGCCCTCGCTCGACTCGTCGGGTTCGCTGAACGTCCCCGCACCGAGGACTGGAGCTTGCGCGCGGCGCTCGTGCGCTACGCGCAACCGCAGCCGCGGCGCGTCAACGACCTCCTGGATCTCGTCCGGCGCACCGAGTTCGCCCTCGGCCAGCACGCGGCGGTGCTCCAGCGTGACGGTACCGCGCTCTGGGAAGCGCTCGACGGCGGCGCCGTCCCGAGCGACGAACGACAGGCCCACGTCGTCGACCTCCTCCGGGTCGCCATGGAACTCGACCGGATCGGAGACGTCCTCGCCGGCTGGGCGGTCGACATCTCCGTCGACCGCCCGGACGCGGCAGTCGATGCGGCCATCGAGACGGTCGGATCGCGCCTCGACGAGCTCGGTGTTCCGCACGAGGAACGATCGCCACCGCGCCAGCGCGGCTGACCACCTGCCGCCGCTAGCTCGGATGGTCCGGCGAGACGAAGATGCAGAACGGATGGCCGGCCGGGTCGGCGAACACGTAGAGCGGCTCCTCGGGGTCGGCGGACCGGTCGAGCAGCATGGTCGCGCCGAGGGCCTGCGCCCGGTCGCGCTGCACCGCGAGCTGATCGATGTCCGGGACGGTGAGGTCGAGGTGGAGTTGCTGGGGGACCTGTGCGTCGGGCCACGTGGACCGCGGCAGCTCGGCGACGTGCTGGACCGCGAGGCGCGCGTCGCCGGTGCGGTCCCTCAGCACGAGCCAGTCGTCACCCTGCGGATCGGGCTCACCCGGCGGCGGTGTCTCGTCACCAGCCCGGTACACGTAGCCAAGGAGCTCCCGGTAGAACTCGGCTACTTCCCGGGCATTGACGGCATCGACCGCAACGGCGCGGAGGGCGGGGAACGTGTCCGGCATCGACCTGATGATCGCACGTCGAGGCCCACGACAGGTACGTACGATCGGGAGTGATGACGTTCGACTGGGCCGGGATCGTGGAACGGGAAGGCCTGGCGCTGCGGGAGATCACGACGTTCTAGTGATCTCACGGCGCACGTTCCTCGCCTTCGGAGCGACGGTCGTGGCCGGTGCCTGCACGAGCGACGGCGGCGGCGCGACGCCCACGACATCGACGCCCACGACATCGACGCCAGCATCGACGTCGACGCCCACGACGCGGCGCCGGCCAGCTTCCGGCCACGACGCTTCCGGCCACGACGCTTCCGGCCACGACGCTGCGGGCCACGACCAGCACGGCGCCCCTCGCCGCCAACCCGTTCACGCTCGGCGTCACGGCAGGAGATCCCGACGAGCACTCCGCGGTCCTGTGGACCCGGCTGGTCGCCGGAAGCGACGCGCCGCTGGGGAACGAGGTCGACGTGGTCTGGGAGCTCGCCCGCGAACCGGCGTTCGCCGACCTCCTGACATCCGGCGTGGTCCCGGCGTCGGCCGCCGATGGCCACAGCGTGCACGTCACCGTCGAGCTCGACGGCCCGACGTGGTACCGCTTCCGCGCCGGCGGGTGGACGAGCCCGGCCGGCCGCGTCGGCCCCCGCCCCCGCTCCGGGCGACGGAGCTCCCTTGCGCATCGCCACCGCCAGTTGCCAGCACTTCGAGACCGGTTTCTACGCCGCCCACCGGGACATCGCCGACTGGCAGCCCGATCTGGTGCTGTTCCTCGGCGACTTCATCTACGAGGACGCCGCCCGCCCAGTCGGTCCTGATCGGGTGCGGTCACACGAGGGCGAGGAAACCACCGACCTCGCCGGCTACCGGGCGCGCTACGCGCAGTACCTCGCCGATCCCCAGCTGCAGGCCTCACGGGCCGCCTGCCCGTGGCTGGTGATCTGGGACGACCACGAAGTGGACAACAACTACGCCGGGCTGGTTCCCGAGGACCCCTCCGACGCCGACGAGTTCGCCGCCCGCCGGGCCGCCGCCTACCAGGTGTGGTGGGAGCACATGCCGGTGCGCCTCCCGCCGCCGCACCGGCGCGGCGCGTACCCGATTCACCGCCGTCTGCGATGGGGCGAACTGGCCGACCTGATCCTGCTCGACGGGCGGCAGTACCGCTCGGATCAGGCGTGCCTCGACGTGGTGCTGAGCGTCGACCCGCCGTGCGGCGAGGCCGCCGATGCGACCCGCACGATGCTCGGTACGGACCAGGAGCGATGGCTCGACGAGACGTTCGCCTCGACGACCGGGAGGTGGACGGTTCTCGGCCAGCAGACCGTGCTGACCGACCTCCGGCTGCCCAATGGGGCGATCCTCAGCTACGACCAGTGGGACGGGTACGCCCCGGCGCGCGAGCGGTTGCTGGCCCGGGCTGCCGGAGCCGAACGTGTCGTGGTCCTCACCGGTGACATCCACCTGGCGCTGGTTGGGACCCTTCCCGGCGTCGGGGTCGAGTTCGTCTCGACGTCGATCTCGTCCGCCAGCGAGATCGGCGCGGTCACCGACCCGGCGGCGATGACGGGCCTGTTCGACACGGTCGTCGACGCCGAACTCGCGCATCGCGGCTACACCCGCCACACGGTCACCGCGGACTCCTGGACCGCGGAGTTCCGCACCGTCGACGACGTCACGTCCGCCGACTCGCCGGTGTCGACCTGGCGGACGTTCCGCGTGGACGCCGGGGCCCGCGACGTCGCGGTCGCAATGTAAGGGACCGTTGACGATTCCTGGCATGATCGAGCCGATGACGCGGGGAGACGTCACGATGATCGGGCGCGCGCGCCCGAGCTCGTGGTCGAGCGCGACCGCGTCGACGAAGCCGTCCTGGTCGCGGCCCTCGGTGCCGGCGGATTCACCGTGGGCGCCCCGACCACGCCGCCCGAGCCGCTGCGACGCAGCTGGCTGGACACGTTCGACTGGCGGCTGCAACGCGCCGGCCTGGAGTTGGAGCAGGTCGAGAGGAACGGCGCGACGTCGTTCGAGCTGCGCACGCGCGAGCGGACACGATCTGGAAGCGTCCGCCACCGCGCCGATCGACTGGCCGGCGCAGGCGGCAGAGCTCCCCACTGGGTGTCGGTGCGCGACCGGGTCGCCGCCGTCACTGGGATCCGCGCCCTCCTCACCACGGCCCGCTTCGAGGGCTTCCGCCGGACGGTGCCGGTGCTCGACGACGAGGACAAGACCGTCGCCCGGCTCCACCTCGACACGGCGGCAGATGACGACGACGTCACCACGGCCCGGGTCACCCTGAGCCCGTTGCGCGGGTACGACCGCGAGGCCGGCCGCGCCGGCGCCCTGCTGGCTTCGCTGAACGGCGTCACGACCGCCGCGGCCTCGACCTACGAGCACGCGCTGGCGGCGGCGGAACGGGATCGCCGCCGCCGGCCTCGCACCCCGTGCCGCGGTCACTGCCGACATGCCGGCCGCGGCGGCGATCGCCGCCGTGCTCCGCACGTTCCTCGCCACCGTCGAAGCCAACGTGCCGGGCGTGCTCGCCGACATCGACACCGAGTTCCTGCACGACCTTCGGGTCGCGGTTCGTCGCGCCCGCTCGACCGTGAAGCTGGCCGGCGACATCCTGCCCGGCGCCTCCGACGCCATGCCCGCGCCAGGCCCGGCGCGTTCCGTCCGCGGTCGAGCAGTTGGCGGCGGATCTGAAGTGGCTCGGCGACGCCACCACGCCAACCCGCGACCTCGACGTCTACCTCCTCGGCGTCCCGGGCATGGCCGAGCGCCTGCGGGCGGCCAGGGCGGGCGACCTCGACGCGTTCCGCGCCCAGCTCGCCGGCTACCGCGCCGAGGCCTTCGCCTGCTTGCAGGCCGATCTCCGATCGCCCCGGTTCGCGACCCTGATCGCCAGGTGGCAGACGGTGTCGTCGCTCGACGCCGAGCGCGGCGCCGCCCGGCCCGACGGCGATCGAGTTCGGCGCCGCCCGGCTGCGCCGCGCCCACCGCCGCGTGATCAAGCTCGGATCGACCATCACCCCGCTCACGCCGGCCGCCCAGCTCCACACGTTGCGCAAGCGGTGCAAGGAACTGCGCTACCTGATCGAGATCTTCGAGCCGATCGAGCCGCCGCGGACGCGCAAGCGCGTGCTCCCGGTGCTCAAGGCGCTGCAGGAGTGCCTCGGCGAGTTCCAGGACAGCGAGGTCCAGGCGGCCGCGATCCGCTCCTTCGCCGCCGAGATGATGGCCGCCGGCACCGCCCGCCCGGCGACCCTGCTCGCGATGGGTGAGCTGGCCGGTCAGCTCGACGCCGACCAGCAGCACGCCCGGGCCAGGTTCGCCGGCATCTTCGGCGCCTTCACCGCGGCCACCCGCAAGTTGCGCTGGCATCCGGGGCACGGGCACGGATGAAGGTCCTCGCGACCTACAACCTCAAAGGCGGCGTCGGGAAGACGTCGGCCGCCGTGAACCTCGCCCACCTCGCCGCCCGCGACGGCCGGCGCACCCTGCTCTGGGATCTCGACCCGCAGGGGGCGGCGACGTTCACGTTCCGCATCAAGCCGCGGGTCAAGGGCGGGAGCAAGGCGCTCGTGCGGAGGACGACGCGGATCGGACGGGCGATCAAGGGCACCGACTTCGATCGGCTCGACCTCCTGCCCGCCGACTTCTCCTACCGCAACATGGACCTCCACCTCGACGCCCAGAAGAAGCCGGTCCGGCGGCTGCGCCGGCTGCTCGCCCCGCTGGCCGACGAGTACGACGTCGTCGTCCTCGACTGCCCGCCCAGCATCTCGCTGGTGTCCGAGAGCGTGATGGACGCCGCCGACCTCCTGCTCGTGCCCCTCATCCCGGCGACCCTCTCCCTGCGCACGCTGGTCCAGCTCGACGACTTCCTCGGCGGGTTCGACGGCCGGGCCCCGCGCGTGCTGGGCTTCTTCTCGATGGTCGACCGCCGCAAGCGCCTGCACAACGACATCGTGGCCGCGCCCCCTGGCCGCGGCGGCATCCGCATCGCCTCCACATCCATCCCGTCGCTGTCGATCATCGAGCGCATGGCCGAGGTCCGCGCTCCGGTGACGGCGTCGGCGCCGCGGAGCGCCGCCGCCCGCTGCTACGAGGAGCTGTGGGCGGAGAGTCAGCGGAGCGCTCGAGCCGTGACGGCGTCGTCCGGCCCACCCAGACGGAGATCGAGTCGAAGTTCGACGTCCCCGCGGAGTTCGCCCTGCCGCCGCTCGCCGGCATCGACGCTGTCGCCGCGGTGGCCGAGCCGGTCGAGTTGAACCTCGACGCGACGTACTTCGACACCGCCGGACCTCCGCCTCGCCCACGCCGGGATCGCCCTGCGCCGCCGAACCGGTGGCACCGGACGACGGGTGGCACCTCAAGCTGGCCCAGGCGTTGGACGAGCGCATCGAGGTGCACCGGCCGCTCGGTCGGGACGCGACCCACGTGCCGGCGGCCCTGCACGATCTGGTCCTCGCCCGGGTCTCGCGGTCGTCCGCTGGTGCCGATCGCCACCCTGCGGACGCACCGCATCGTCCGCCACCTGCTCGGTCCGGGCGGCACGCCGATGGCCGAGGTCGCCGACGACCGGGTCACCGGCGAGAGCGGCTCCGCGGTCACCGCGTGGCGCGAGGTCGAGGTCGAGCTCATGCGACGGCGACCGCGACCTGCTCGCCTCGGTCGGCGAGCGCCTCGTGGAGGCGGGGGCGGAACCGTCGGGCGCGTCGTCGAAGCTGGCCCGCCTGCTCGACATCCGCCGCGACGACGACGCGCAGCCGCCGCCGGGCGCGACTCGACCGCCGGGGAGGTGCTGCTCGCCCATCTCACCGAGCAGGCGGCGGCGCTGGTCGCGCTCGATCCACTGGTGCGCGTCGACAGTCCCGACGCCGTGCACAAGATGCGGGTCGCGGTGCGGCGCCTGCGCAGCGCCCTGGCCACCTACCGGCGCCTCCTCGACCGATCCGTCACCGATCCCCTGCGCGACGAGCTGCGCTGGCTCGGCCGTGTGCTCGGGCCCGTCCGTGACGCCGAGGTCACGCGCGACAACCTGCGCGAGGAGATCGCCGCCCAGCCGCGGTCGCTGGTCATCGGCCCGGTGGCGCGACGCCTCGACCGGACCCTCGGCGCCGAGCACCGCGAGGCCCACCGCCGTGCCCTGACCGAGCTGCGCAGCGACCGGTATCTCCGCCTGCTCGACGACGTCGACGCGGTCGCCGGTGGGAGCGCGCTGAAGGGCAAGCGCGTGGATCGGCCGGCGCGCAAGCAGCTGCCGCGGGAGGTCCGGCGGGCGTTCGACCGCATGGTCGGGTTCGTCGAGCAGGCCGCGGCAGCGGCATCGCCCGACGAGGCGGACCGCCTGCTGCACGACGTACGCAAGGCGGCCAAGCGGGTGCGCTACGCGGCCGAGTCGGCCCAGCCGGCGATCGGCTCGGACGCCACCGACCTCGCCGGAACGATGGAGAAGCTGCAGGACGTGCTCGGCGAGCACAACGACAGCGTCGTCGTCCGACCGCTGCTGCGCCGGCTCGGCGCCGAGGCCGAGGCGGCCGGCGACAGCGCGTTCACGTTCGGTCGCCTGCACGCCCTCGAGGAGTGGCGCGCCGCCCGCACGCGGCAGCAGTACGACGACATGATCGGCGGCCTCACCAAGCCTCCGAAGTGGCTCCGCTGAGGCTGGGACGCGCGCGACGATGACGGGATGGAACTGGCGCACGATGCCGGCCCGACGGATGTCCCGTTGCTCGAGGACACGATCGGGAGCAACCTCGCCCGGACCGTCGCCGCGCACGGCGACCGCGAAGCCCTCGTCGCCCGCCACCAGGGCGTGCGCTGGAGCTACACCGAGTTCGCCGAGCGGGTCGCCCGGCTCGCCCGGGGCCTGATCGGGCTCGGGCTGCGAGCAGGGCGACCGGGTCGGGCTGTGGAGCCCGAACTACGCCGAGTGGACGCTCGTGCAGTACGCGACGGCCGAGATCGGCGTGATCCTGGTCAACGTCAACCCGGCGTACCGCACGCACGAGCTGGCCTTCGCCCTCAACCAGTCGGGCTGCCGCATGCTGTTCGCCGCGCCGTCGTTCAAGACGTCCGACTACGTCGACATGGTCGAGCAGGTCCGGCCGGAGGTGCCGGCGCTCGAGCGGGCCGTGTTCTTCTGGGAGGACGACTGGGACGAGCTCGTCGCCGGCGCCGGCGGGGCGACCGACGCCGAGCTCGACGAGCGGCGCCGTGCGCTGCGTCCCGACGACCCGATCAACATCCAGTACACGTCGGGCACCACCGGGTTCCCGAAGGGCGCCACCCTCACCCACCGCAACATCCTGAACAACGGCTACTTCGTCACCCGCCTGCAGGGGTTCGGGCCGGACGACCGGCTGTGCATCCCCGTGCCCTTCTACCACTGCTTCGGGATGGTGATGGGCAACCTCGGGTGCACGACGCACGGGGCCACGATGGTGATCCCGGCCGACGCGTTCGAGCCGACCCACGTCCTCGAGACGATCGAGGCCGAACGCTGCACGTCGGTGTACGGCGTGCCGACGATGTTCATCGCCGAGCTCGCCCACCCCGAGTTCGAGCGCTTCGACCTCTCGAGCCTGCGGACCGGCGTGATGGCCGGGGCGCCGTGCCCGATCGAGGTGATGAAGGCGTGCGTCGACCGCATGCACATGACCGAGGTGACGATCTGCTACGGGATGACCGAGACGTCGCCGGTGTCGACGCAGACGCTGCCCGACGACTCGCTGCACCACCGCACGGCCACGGTCGGGCGGGCCCACCCCCACGTCGAGATCCGCGTCGCCGACCCCGACTCCGGCGAGACCCTGGCGCCGGGAGAGACCGGCGAGTTCTGCACACGCGGGTACTCGGTGATGCAGGGCTACTGGAACGACGCCGAGCGCACGGCGGAGTCGATCGACGCCGACGGCTGGATGCACACGGGCGACCTCGCCGTGATGGCCGACGACGGGTACGTCAACATCGTCGGCCGGATCAAGGACATGGTGATCCGCGGCGGGGAGAACGTCTACCCGCGGGAGATCGAGGAGTTCATCTACACCCACCCCGACGTCGAGGACGTGCAGGTGATCGGCGTGCCCGACGAGCGCTACGGCGAGGAGCTCATGGCGTGGGTGCGGCTGCGGCCCGGCGCCGACCTCGAACCCGAGGACGTGCGCCAGTTCTGCCAGGGCAAGATCGCCCACTTCAAGATCCCCCGCTACGTCCGGTTCGTCGACGAGTTCCCGATGACCGTCACCGGCAAGGTCCAGAAGTTCAAGATGCGCGAGCAGGCCGTCGCCGACCTCGGCCTGACGACGGTGGAAACCGCCTGACGCTCATCCGATGCGGCCGGCGAAGCGGCTGGAGCCGCCGCCGTGCCGAGCCGGGACTTCGCCTCTGAACGACGCGGCCGACATCCGACAACGTCCGCGGATGAACGGCGGCCAGAATGCTCGGATGCCCGCCCGTAAGCGTGCCCCCGAACCCCCGCGCCCGCGGCAGTGGGTGGGGCGGCCGTATCCCCTCGGGGCGACGTACGACGGGGCGGGCACCAACTTCTCGCTGTTCTCCAGCGTGGCCGAGGGGGTCGAGCTCTGCCTCCTGTCCGGCGACGGCGCTGAGCAGGTCGAGCAGCGCGTCGAGCTGACCGAGGTCGACGGGTACTGCTGGCACACCTACCTCCCGGACGTGCGGCCGGGCCAGCGCTACGGCTACCGCGTCCACGGCCCCTGGAACCCCGCCGCGGGGCTCTGGTGCAACCCGGCCAAGCTGCTCCTCGACCCCTACGCCAAGACGGTCGACGGCGAGGTCGACTGGGACCCGGCCTGCTTCGCCTACGACCGCGCCGATCCCGACCAGCCGAACACCGCCGACAGCGCCCCGCACGTCCCGCGCGCCGTGGTCAGCGACCCGTTCTTCGACTGGGGCAACGACCGCCCGCCCGACCACCCGATGCACGAGACGATCATCTACGAGGCCCACGTGCGGGGCCTGACGATGCGCCACCCGGACGTCCCCGCGGAGCTCCGCGGTACGTACACCGCGCTCGCCCACCCGGCGATCGTCGACCACCTCACGCGCCTCGGGATCACGGCGCTCGAGCTGATGCCGGTGCACCAGTTCGTCCACGACGCCCAGCTCGTGGCGCGCGGCCTGCGCAACTACTGGGGCTACAACTCGATCGCCTTCCTCGCTCCCCACAACGGCTATGCCGCCCGGGCGGCGCCGGGTCAGCCGGTTCCGATCCCGCACAGCCACGTGCAGGAGTTCAAGACGATGGTGAAGGCCCTGCACACCGCGGGCATCGAGGTGATCCTCGACGTCGTCTACAACCACACCGCCGAGGGCAACCACCTCGGCCCGGTGCTGTCGATGCGGGGCATCGACAACCAGGCGTACTACCGCCTCGTCGACGGTGATCCGCGCCACTACCTCGACTTCACCGGCACCGGCAACAGCCTCAACATGCGCAACCCGCACGTGCTCCAACTGATCATGGACAGCCTGCGCTACTGGGTGACCGAGATGCACGTCGACGGGTTCCGCTTCGACCTCGCCTCGACGCTCGCCCGCGAGCTCTACGCCGTCGACCGCCTGTCGGCCTTCTTCGACCTCGTCCAGCAGGACCCGATCGTGTCGCAGGTCAAGCTCATCGCCGAACCGTGGGACGTCGGCGAGGGCGGCTACCAGGTCGGCAACTTCCCGCCCCAGTGGTCGGAGTGGAACGGTCGCTACCGCGACACGATCCGCGACTTCTGGCGCGGCGTGCCGGCGACGCTCGCCGAGTTCGGGTACCGCTTCACCGGCAGCTCCGACCTCTACCAGGCCGACAGCAGGCGCCCGACGGCGTCGATCAACTTCGTCACCGCCCACGACGGCTTCACCTTGGCCGATCTGGTCTCCTACAACGAGAAGCACAACGAAGCGAACGGTGAGGACAACCGCGACGGCGAGTCCTTCAACCGGTCCTGGAACTGCGGCGTCGAAGGGCCGACGGACGATCCGGCCATGGTGGCCCTGCGGGCCCGCCAACGGCGCAACCTCGTCACCACCCTGCTCCTGTCGCAGGGCGTGCCGATGCTGCTCGGCTGGCGACGAGCTCGGGCGCACCCAGGGCGGCAACAACAACGCCTACTGCCAGGACAACGAGGTGTCGTGGTTCGACTGGGAGCACGTCGACACCGAGTTCAGCGAGTGGGTCCGCCGGGTCACCGCGCTGCGCCGCGCCCACGCCGTCCTGCGCCGGCGGCGTTGGTTCCAGGGCCGGAAGATCCGGGACACCGAGGACCTCGCCTGGTTCCGGCCCGACGGCGCCCCGATGACGGACGACGACTGGGAGACCGGCTACGCCCGGGCCGTCGGCGTGTTCCTCAACGGCGAAGCCATCCCGACGCCCGACGCCTATGGTGGCCGGATCCTCGACGACAGCTTCTTCGTCATCTTCAACGCCAGCGAGACCGACCTGAGCTGGCTGGTTCCCGGAGGGGGATGGCACCGGGAGTGGACCGTCGAGCTCGACACCGGGTTCCCTGACGCCTCCCCCAAGGCCGTCGCCGGCGGTGACGTCGTCGACCTGGTCGCCCGCTCGATGGTCGTGCTGCGGTCGCCCGCCACCGAGAAGAAAGCCGGTCCTTGACGGACAGTGACGGGCTGCGCCGCCGGGCGACCGAGCTCGGCGTCGAGACGTCGTACTGGGACGTGGCGGGCAGTCTCCACGACGCACCGGACGCGACCCTGCGCGCCGTCGTCGACGTGCTCGAAGCCGACGTCGCGGGCGGCTCCACCCGCCACCTCGATCCCGTCCTCGTGGCGCCGGCGGGTCCGTTCCCGGTGGCACGGCGTCACCGACCTGCACCTCACGCTCGCCGACGGCACGAAGATCGAGCTGCATCCTGACGACGGCGCGGCGACGCTCCCGCCCGATCTCCCCATCGGCTGCCACCGCCTCGAGGGATCCGCCAGCGGCCGGGAGGAGGTCACGACGGTCGTCGTGCCGCCGCCGACGATGCCGCGGGACCCGGCTCTCGCCGGAGGCGTCGGGCTGTTCGTGCCGGCGTACGCGCTGTGGGAGCGCGCCGCCCCGCTGCCGTCGTTCGCCCACCTGGCGGAGCTGGCCGGGCGAGCGCCGCGGCTCGGAGCCGACGTCATCTCGACGTTGCCGCTCTACGCCGCGTTCCTCGACGAGCCGTTCGACCCGAGCCCGTACTCGCCGATGAGCCGGCTGCACTGGAACGAGGTCTTCATCGACGACGCCGCGCTCCCCGCCGCCCCTGACGCAGGTGCGACCGAGCTGGTCGACTGGCAGGCGCTCGCCCGGCGCCGGCGCCTCCAGCTGCTCGACCTCGGCGGCGACCTCGACCCGTCCCTGCGTCGCGCGAACTGACGCGGTTCGTCGCCAGCCGACCCCGACGTCGCCGACTTCGCCCGCTATCGGGCCGCCCGCCCCGAACCGGTCGACGCCGGCCGACCGGCCGCGCTGGTCCGGCGCAGCCACGAGCTCGCCCAGCACCTCGCCCACTGCCAGCTCGCGGCCGTCGAGGGGGCCGGCCGCGCCGTCCTCGCCCTCGACCTCCCGATCGGGAGCCACCCCGACGGGTACGAGACGTGGGCCTACGGCCCGCTGTTCGCCCCGGCGATGGCGGTCGGCGCGCCCCCGGACGAGTTCTTCGCCGAGGGCCAGAACTGGGGATTCCCTCCCCAGCTGCCGGCGGCCGGGCGCCGCAGCGGGCACGAGCTCTGGCAGCACCTCGTCGCCGCGGGCCGGCGAACACGCGTCGATGCTGCGCATCGACCACGTGATGGGTGTGCAGCGGTTGTGGTGGATCCCCGAAGGCGCGAGCGCGACCGACGGCGTGTACGTCCGTTATCCGCGCGACGAGCTGCTGGCCGTGATCGCCGCCCAGGCGGCGGTGACCGACACCACGATCGTCGGCGAGGACCTCGGCACCGTGCCCCAGGAGGTCACCGACGCGATGGAACGCTGGGACATGCTCGGGATGTTCGAGGAGCAGTTCCTCCTCTATCGCGACGACGAGCGCCTGGTGGATCTGGACCCGATCCCCGCCCGATCCGTCGCCGGCATCCGGACCCACGACATGCCCGCGTTCGCCACCGCGGTGACCGATGACGCCGCCCGCGGTGTCGACCGTTACCGGCGGCTGCTCGAGGCCGCGCTCCGGCGTCCGGTCGGCTCCGGTGCCTCCGACGTGCTCGACGCCGCCCTCGAGCGGCTGGCGGCGAGCGACGCCTATCTCGTCCTCGTCGATCTCGACGACCTCGTCGGCGAGACCGAGCCGCACAACGTGCCCGGCCTGGTGCTGCCGACCACGTGGCGGCGGCGCCTGCGCGCCCCGACCTCGGAGGTGCTCGCCACCGCCGAGGTGCGCCGGCGGCTGGAGCTGCTCGCCTCCCGCCGAGGTCGAACGCGATGACGACCGTTCATTGCGTTCCCCGGCCACGCAGGCCGTCATGGCGTTCCCCGGCCACGCAGGCCGTCGGCAACCGCTCCTCGGCTGGCGCCTCGTCGCTCGCAACGGTGCGCCCAGCGCTCACTCGCTCGCACCGGTTCGGGGTGCTCCCATGACCGGGCCGCCCGGCGAGGTCGACCTCCACCTGTTCAACGAGGGCACCCACCGTCACATCCATCGCTTCCTCGGCGCCCATCCCGACGCGGCCGGGACGTGGTTCACGGTGTGGGCGCCCAACGCCGCCCGCGTCGCGGTGGTCGGTGACTTCACCAGTTGGCACGACGAGCACCTGCTGGAGCCCGTCGCCGGCTCGGGGTTGTGGACGGCCCACGTCCCCGGTGCCCGGGCCGGGCAGGCGTACCGGTACGCGATCACCACCTACGGCGGGGACCGGCTGGAGAAGGCCGACCCCGTGGCCGCCGCCACCACGGAGCCGCCGGCGACGGCGTCGGTGATCGCCGACCTGGCCCACACGTGGGGCGACGACGGGTGGATGGCTGCCCGCCGCGGACGACTGTCCCCCGGGGCCCCGGTGTCGATCTACGAGGTCCACCTCGGGTCGTGGGGCCGCCACGTCGCGCCAGGGCGCCGCTTCCCGCGCTACGAGGAGCTGGCCGACCCGCTCGCCGACCACGCCGCGGCCCACGGGTTCACCCACGTCGAGCTGCTCCCGGTGATGGAGCACCCGTTCTACGGCTCGTGGGGCTACCAGACCACGGGCTACTTCGCGCCGACGGCGCGCTACGGCGCTCCCGCCGGCTTGATGGCGATGATCGATCGGCTCCACCAGCGCGGCGTCGGGGTGATCATGGACTGGGTGCCCTCGCACTTCCCGATGGACCCCCACGGGCTGGCCCGCTTCGACGGCACCTACCTCTACGAGCACGCCGATCCGCGCCAGGGGTTCCACCCTGACTGGAGCTCGGCGATCTTCAACTACGGGCGGGCGGAGGTGCGGGCATTCCTCGTGTCCAGCGCGATCTCGTGGCTCGAGCGCTACCACGCCGACGGCCTCCGCGTCGACGCCGTCGCCTCGATGCTCTACCTCGACTACTCCCGGCAGGCGGGGGAATGGATCCCCAACCGCTACGGCGGACGCGAGAACCTCGAGGCACTCGACTTCCTTCGCCAGTTGACGGGCGCCGTCGCCGAGGAGTTCCCCGGCGC
This sequence comes from uncultured Acidimicrobiia bacterium, assembly GCA_963839695.1. GTDB lineage: Bacteria > Actinomycetota > Acidimicrobiia > Acidimicrobiales > Ilumatobacteraceae > JALZMG01. Next base: position 314,468 of record CAWIVW010000007.1, read on the forward strand.
GGCGACGTTCGCCGAGGAGTCCACCGCGTGGCCCGGCGTGACCCGCCCGGCGACGGACGGCGACGGCCTCGGCTTCGACTTCAAGTGGGACATGGGTTGGATGCACGACACGCTGCAGTACTTCCACCGCCAGCCGGTGCACCGCCGGATGGCACCACGACGACATCACGTTCCGCAGCGCCTATGCCTTTTCGGAGCGTTACGTGCTGCCGCTGTCCCACGACGAGGTGGTCCACGGAAAGCGCTCGCTGCTCGGCAAGATGCCGGGCGACGAGTGGCAACGGTTCGCCAACCTCCGCCTGCTGTTCGGCACGATGTGGGCGCAGCCGGGGAAGAAGCTGCTGTTCATGGGCGGCGAGCTCGCCATGCCCACGGAGTGGGACCACGACTCGACGCTTCCCTGGGACCTCCACGACACCGACGCCCACGCCGGCGTCCGCCGCCTGGTGGCCGACCTCAACCAGCTCTATCTGGCGAACCCGGCGCTGCACCGCGGCGACTGCGATCCGGCCGGATTCGAGTTCGTGGTCGGCGACGACGACACCCACAGCGTCTTTGCGTGGCTGCGTCGCGACCCGGCCGGTGAGGACCAACCGGTCCTCGTCGTGCTCAACGCGACAGCGACCGTGCACTACGACTATCGGGTCGGCGTCCCGGTCCCGGGGCGGTGGCTCGAAGTGCTGAACACCGACGCCGAGAACTACGGCGGCAGCGGCACCGGCAACCTCGGCGGGGTGATCGCGGGGGAAGAGCCGAAGCACGGCTTCGCCCAGTCCGTTCCGCTGACCCTCCCCCCGTTGGCTGCGGTCTTCCTCCGGCCCGCCGCAACCACTCCGTCCAGTGCGACCGGCATGTGGTAGGGCTACGCGCGGTGACGGGTTCAGCGCTCGACGCGGGCCGGGAGGCGTTCTGCGAACAGCGCTGGGGCGACGCCCACCGTGAGCTGTCGGCCGCCGATCGGCGGAGCCCGCTCGACGCCGACAACGTCGACGACCTCGAACGGTTGGCCGTCGCCGCCTACCTCGTCGCCGAGGACGCCGACGGCACGGCGTACTGGGCGCGGGCGTACGAGGAGTGCCTCCGGCGCGGCGACCGAGCGCGCGCCGCCCGCAACGCGCTGTGGGTCAACTTCGCCCTGCTCCTCCGCGGCGAGATGGCCCCCGCCGGCGGATGGCTGGCTCGGGCCCAGCGCGCCGTGGAGGGCGCCGGCGACTGCGTGGAGCGCGGCGGCGTGCTGATCCCCGAGGCGATCCGCCACATGTTCGAGGGCGCAACCCCGGCGGCCCTCGCCGAGTTCACCGAGGCCCTGGCCGTGGCCGAGCACTTCGGCGACCGCGACGTGGCGGCGATGGGCCGCCTCGGCCGCGGCCAGACGCTTGTGATGACCGGGCAACATGTCGCCGGCTACGCCGAGCTCGACGACGTGATGGTCGCCGTGACCGCCGGCGAGGTGTCGCCGATCGTCGCCGGACTCGTCTACTGCGCGGTGATCGACATGTGCCACATGACGTTCGATCTGCGCCGGGCCCGGGAGTGGACGGCAGCACTGAGCAGATGGTGCGAGTCGCAGCCCGACCTCGTGCCGTATCGCGGCCAGTGTCTCGTCCATCGGGCCGAGATCCTGCAGATCCACGGCGAGTGGTCCGACGCGATGGAGGAGGCCGAGCGGGCCTACGAGCAGTTCTCCCGGCCGCCCGGGCATCCGGCGATCGGAGACGCGCTGTACCGCCAAGCGGAGCTGCTGCGACTGCGCGGCGACTTCGCGAGGGCCGAGGAGACGTATGTTCGGGCCAGCGAGCACGGACGCCAGCCCCAGCCCGGTCTGGCGCTGCTCCGGCTCGCCGAGGGGCAGATCCCAGTCGCCATGGCGGCGATCCGCCGTGCCGCCGACGAGACCAGAGATCCGAGGGCCCGCCTGCACCTGATGGCCGCCCGGGTCGAGGTGTCGCTCGCCGCCGACGACGTCGGCGCCGCCCGGCTCGCCGCCGCCGAGCTGGCCGGCGTCGCCGCCGATCTCGGCGGGCCGGCGCTACGGGCGACGGCCGGGTACACGACCGGGACCGTCCTCCTCGCCGAGGGCGATCCCAAGGCTGCCCTCGGGGTGCTCAGGCCGGCGTGGGCCATCTGGCGCGACCTCGAGGCGCCGTACGAAGCGGCGCGCGCTCGCGTGGCCGTCGGCCTGGCCTGCCGCCGGCTCGGCGACGAGGATGGAGCGACGCTGGAGTTCAACGCCGCTGCTCGGGCGTTCCGCCAACTCGGCGCGGCCACCGACCTCGCCGGCCTCGAACAGGTCTCCAGGTTGGCGCCGGCCGATGTGGCATGCGGGTTGACTGGGCGCGAGCTCGAGGTGCTCCGACTTCTCGCCACTGGGATGACCAATCGCGCGATTGCCGCCGAGCTGGTCATCAGCGAGAAGACCGTGGCCCGGCACGTCGCCAACATCTTCACCAAGCTCGGGCTGTCATCCCGCGCCGCGGCGACCGCCTACGCCTACGAGCACGGGATCGTGGGCTCGTCCTACACAGAATGACCCATTCGGGTACTGGGCCCGAGTTGGCCCGTTCGCCCGATGCGCCGACCGTCAGCGGTCCGTACTGTCGACGCGATGACAGCTGAGACAATCGACCGCGCCGCCGACTCGGCGACGATCCTCGACGCCGTACGTGAGCTGGCCCCGGTCATCGCCGCGCGGAGCGAGGAGATCGAGGGGGCCCGCCGACTGCCTCTCGACCTGGTGGCGCAGCTGCGCGCCGCCGGCTGCTACCGCATGCTCCTACCCCGACGTCTCGGCGGTGCCGAGGGTGTGCTCACCGACCATGTCGCGATGGTGCGGGAACTGGCGCGGGCCGACGGATCCGTCGGCTGGACGGTGCTGCTCGGTAGCTCGGCCCCGCTCATCTTCGGCAAGCTGCCGGCGGAGTCGTTCAACGCCGTCTTCACCGAGAACCCCGATCTGGCGCTGGCCGGGACGTTCAACCCGACCGGCGTGGCCACGCCGGAGGACGGTGGCTACCGGGTGACCGGCCGCTGGTCGTTCGCCAGCGGTTGCCAGCACGCCGACTGGCTGCTCGCCCATTGCTTCGTCGACGACGGTCGCGTCCCCCCGCTGCGGATGATGATGATCCCCGCGGCCGACGCCGAGATCATCGACACCTGGTTCGTGGCGGGCATGGGCGGTACCGGCAGCCACGACTTCGCCGTCGACGGCTTGTTCGTGGCCGACGATCGATCGTTCACCGTGTTCGGGGAGGGCGGACTCGATGGTCCGCTGTGGCGGATCCCGGAACTCACGTACTCGTCGCTCCAGTTCGCCAACGTGGCGATCGGGATCGCCGAGGGCGCCGTCGCCGAGATCACAACGCTGGCGAGCGGCAAGGTGCCGATGTTCGCCGACGCAACCCTGGCCGCCAACCCGCTGTTCCGGAACCGGCTCGCCGAGGCCGACGCCCACCTCCGCGCGGCCCGGGCACTGCTCGACGCCGACATCGAGGCGACGTGGGCGATCGCGACGGCTGGCGGCGAGCTGATGCCGGAAGACCGGGCCCGCCTGCGGGCCACGGCGGTGTGGGTGGTCGGCGCGGCCGCGTCGGTCGTCGATACCGCCTACACGTTCGGCGGTGGCAGTGCCCTCTACTCGAGCAGCCCGCTGCAGCGGCGCTGGCGGGACGTGCACATGATCACCCAGCACTTCGCGGTCAAGCCGGACACGTTGACGCTGGCCGGGGCCGTCCTCGCCGGTCAGGACGTGGACCTGACCTTCCTCTAGGGCTCGGCGGGTTGCGGGATGAACCCGAACGCTCCCCGTTCCTGCAGCCGGGGGAGGAAGTCCGGCTCGTAGACGTCGGTGGGCGTCTCGCGGACGAGCTCGTCGATGATGTGCGCGTCGGCCCCGACGAGGATCCGCCACTCGCCGGCGCGGACACCGTCGAGGATGACCGTCGCCGCCTCGGCCGCCGTCGTCGGCGCACCGTCGCGGAACCCGTCGGCCATCGCCACGATCATCTGGCGGACGTCCTCGTCGGACGCCGACCCGAGGTCGAGGCCCCGGCCCGCGAGGCGGGTCCGCAGCTCGGCCACTTGGTCGTCCTGCAGGTTCTTCAGGTCGCGGCCGAAGTACCGGCCGGAGTTGTACACGATCGAGGTCCCGATGTGCCCCGGCATCACCACCGATGCCTTCAAGTGGGGCGCGTTCTGGCGGAAGTCGACGATGAGCGCCTCAGTGAAGCCCTTCACGGCGAACTTGGCCGCGCTGTAGGCGGTGTGGGCGTTGCCGCCGAGACACGCCCAGAACCCGTTGACGCTGCTCGTGTTGACGACGTGGCCGCCAGTGCTCCGTAGGAGGAGCGGCAGGAACGTGCGGGTCCCGAGATAGACACCGCCCCAGCACACACCGAACACGGCGTCCCACTCGTCACGGCTGTCGGCGATCATGCTCGCCCCGCCGCCGATGCCGGCGTTGTTGAAGAGCAGGTCGATGTGGTCGGTGTCGTGCGCGCCCGCGACGTGGTCGCGAAAGGCGATCAGCTGCGCTTCGTCGGCGACGTCGGCGACGAATGTCGTGACGATCGTGCCGGGAGGTGACGACTCGTCGCACAGGCCGCGGGTCTCGGCCATCGCGTCCGCCGACACGTCACAGACCGCGACGTGGCATCCCTCGACCGACAGCAGGCGGGCCAGTTCGCGTCCCATCCCGGTCCCGCCGCCGGTGACGACGGCGAGCTTGCCGGCGAAGTTCTCCATCTCGAACGCCTTTCTCGCCGCGGTGCGTCAGCGGCGCGCCGACCGATACCAGTCGATCAGTCCGGCCGTCGACGAGTCGTGCTCGGACGGCTCGCTCGCCGTACCGGTGAGCTCGGGCGTGATCCGGTTGGTGAGCTCCTTGCCCAGCTCGACGCCCCACTGGTCGAAGCTGTCGATCCCCCAGATGCAGCCCTGGACGAAGACGATGTGCTCGTAGAGGGCGATCAGCTGGCCGAGGACGGACGGCGTGAGCTCGGGAGCGACGATGGTCGTCGTCGGGCGGTTGCCGGTGAACGAGCGCCACGGTTCGTCGGGCCGGTCGCGACCGAACGCCAGCGCCTCGGTCTGGGCGATGAGGTTGGCGACGAGCAGGTCGTGGTGCTCGCGGTACGGATGGTGGGGGCGGGCGAAGCCGATGAAGTCGGCGGGCACGATGCGGGTGCCCTGGTGGAGGAGTTGGTAGAAGGCGTGCTGGCCGTTCGTGCCCGGCTCGCCCCAGATGATCGGCCCGGTGTCGAGGGAGACGGGCGTGCCGTCGAGGCGGACCGACTTGCCGTTCGACTCCATGTCGAGCTGCTGGAGGTAGGCGGGGAAGCGGGCGAGCTCCTCGGCGTACGGCAGCACGGCCTTGGACGCGCAGCCGAGCACGTTGGCGTTCCAGATGCCGATCATCCCCAGCACGAACGGGCGCGTTGGCGGCGAGCGGCGCGGTGCGGAAGTGCTCGTCGACGACGTGGAAACCGGCGAGGAAGTCGCCGAACGCGTCTCGGCCGATGGAGATCATCAGGGCGAGGCCGATGGCCGAGTCGACCGAGTAGCGGCCGCCGACCCAGTCCCAGAAGCCGAACATGTTGGCAGTGTCGATGCCGAAGGCGGCGACACCCTCGCGATTGGTGCTGACGGCGACGAAGTGGCTCGCCACGGCCTCGTCACCGAGCGCGCGGGTGAGCCATGACCGGGCCGTGCGGGCGTTGGTGAGCGTCTCGATGGTGGTGAACGTCTTCGACGAGACGATGAACAGCGTCTCCGCCGGGTCGAGGCCGGCGAGGGCGGCGGCGATGTCGGCCCCGTCGACGTTGGAGACGAAGCGCGTGGTGATCTCCGGATGGCGATAGGCGTCCAGGGCGCGGGTGGCCATCGCCGGGCCGAGATCCGACCCACCGATGCCGATGTTCACGACCGTGCGGATCCGGCGACCGGTGAACCCGGTCCAGCTGCCGTCGCGGACCCGCTCGCTGAACTCACCCATGCGGTCGAGCACGGCGTGCACGTCCGGGACGACGTTGTGCCCGCCGGTGGTGACGACGGCGCCCTTCGGCGCCCGCAGCGCGACGTGCAGGACGGCGCGGTGCTCGGTCGTGTTGATCGGCACGCCCTCCGAACATCGCGTCGCGCCGGGCGGCCACGCCGGCCGCTTCGGCCACGTCGATCAGCGCCGCCAGGACGGCGTCGTCGACACGTTGCTTGGCGTAGTCGATGCGCAGATCGCCGACCTCGAGCAGGTAGCGCCGGCCGCGGTCGGGATCGGCGGCGAAGAGGTCGCGCAGGTGGGCGGGCGGGGCGAGCGCGTCAGTGCCGCCCACGCGGGCGCGGCTGTGACGTCGGGGTGGTCTCCGGCGCCGGCCAATCGACGTTATCGACGCTAGTGGTCGAGCTGGGCGGCCGCCGTCGGCATCGAGGACGACGACGGTGCCGGAGCGCCGGACTTGGGAGATCGGCAGCCGAGCGGCGAGCGGGTGGTGCGTCAACCACGCGGTGACGGCGGGGCCTTGTCGGCGCCGGCGACCAGCACGATGCGGGCTCTCGCCGGGTTGACGACGGGCGGTGTCAGCGTCATCCGCACCCGTCCGTTGAACTCGCCGCACAGGTCGACGGGCCGGTCGCTGTCGACGACCGGGTCGCCCGGCGGCCACGAGGCGGTGTGCCCGTCGGGTCCCATCCCCAGGTGGACGACGTCGAAGCGTTCGGGCAGGGTCGCCGCGTAGCGGGCGGCGGCGCGGCGGAGGTCGCGCGCCGTCACCGGCATCAGGTGGTGCCGGCCGGGCAGGCCGGCGAGCTGGTTGGCGTTGCGGTCGGGATGCCCGTCGGGCGCCACCCGCTCGTCGACCTGCCAGACGTCGACCGCCTCCCACGGCACGACGCAGCGGCCGAGCGCGGCGAGCATCGGCGGGGCGCTCGATCCCCCCGACACGGCAAGCGTCGCCCGGCCCTGCCGCCGCACCGCCCTCCGCAACCGCCGCGCGATCGACCCCGCCACCCACACCGCCGGATCGTCCTCGACCACGAACGCTCCATCCATCCGAGGTTTTCACATCACCCGAGGTTTTCCGTACCGGATGGGGCGCAGGAAAACCCCGAACGTAAGGGCGCGCACCCATTCCGTACGCTCGCCATGCCGACTCCCCCTCGCCCCGACACGTTGAGGAGGTTGTCGATGTCCGAGCTCACCCCTGCTGCCCTCGCCTGGTTGGCAGCTCACCACGGCGTGATCACGACCGAGCAACTGCGGAAGCACCGTGTCGGTCGCAAGACTCAGATTCGCCTGCTCGAGCGCGGAGTGCTCCGCGGTGTCCACAAGGGCGTCTTCGTGGTGTCGTCGACGGGTGCAACGCTCGAGCAGCGGTGTGCGGCGCTCTGTGCGGCACACCCCGGCGGGTTCGTCACGGGTCCGACCGCGGGACAGCTCGTCGGTTTGCGACGCATGCCCACGCACGCCCCGCTGCACTTCTCGATCAGGCACGGCGCGAGGGTGCCGCCAGACCTCGGAGTCCGCTTCCGCCAGACGACCGCGCTGCAGTGCGACCGATCGAGTCTGGCGGGCCGACGGCATCGCGTTGGCCTCGTGGGTCCGCCTTGCGTTCGATCTCGCGGCCGATCTGCGGCCGCTCGACCACCTCTCCGTTCTCCAGCAACTGCTGCACGAGCGGAAGGTCACCACGCATGAGCTCGTTGCGATCGAGCGACGACTCGGACATCCGGCGCGGCCCGGGAGCGGACTGTTCCGACGCAACCTCGAACGCCTCGATGGCGCGGCTCCCAGCGAATCGCATCCCGAGGTCGAGCTCGCTGAGGCGCTGCGCGCCAGAGGGATCCCGATCGAGACCCAAGCCAGGCTCGTGCGGGCATCGAACGGACGGACCGCGCGCGTCGACCTCGCCGTTCCATCCGTTCGTTGGGGAATCGAGCTCGACATCCATCCGGAGCATCGGACGTTCGAAGGCCATGCGAGCGACGCTCGCCGCGTGCGCGACCTGCACCTCCAGGAGTGGCAGATCGAGCCCGTGACCGAGTCCGACATGCAGAACGTCGGGCAGCTCGCCGACGAACTCGCCAGCCTCTACCGCGCGCGGTGCGAGCATCGGAGGGTTTCCGTGACCCCCGTCCGGCCCGCAAACCCTCGGATGCCTTGAAAACCTCGGATGAAGTCCGAGTCAGATCGTCGGGGTCTCGGTGTGGCGGCCGAAGACGTCGGCGAGGGCGCGCATCGTCTCGCCGAGGGTGGCGTAGGTGGTGGCGGCGTCGATCAGCGCCGGCATCAGGTTGACCTCGGGGTCGGCGGCCTGCTCGCGGAGCCGGGCGAGGGCGGCGTCGACGGCGGCCTGGTCGCGGTCCTGGCGCACCTTCTCCAGCCGCTTGAGCTGCCGGACCTCGTCCTCGTTCGTGATCTGGAGGATGTCGAGGGTGTTCTCCTCGCTGCCCTCGGTGAACCGGTTCACCCCGACGACCGACCCGCCGGCCCTCGTTGAACGCCCGCTCCAGCTCGTACGCCGAGTCGGCGATCCGGCCCTGGAACCAGTTGTCCTCGATCCCCCGGATGCAGCCCTCGAGCATCGATCCCCCGCCGATGCTCGTCGAGGTGGGCGAAGAGCTCCTCGGCCTGCCGCTCCATCTCGTCGGTCAGCTCCTCGACGAACCACGAGCCCCCCAGCGGGTCGGCGACGTGGGCCACGTTCGTCTCGTGGCCGATGATCTGCTGCGTGCGCAGCGCGATCCGCGCCGCCTTCTCGGTCGGCAGGGCCAGCGCCTCGTCCATCGAGTTGGTGTGCAGCGACTGCGTGCCGCCGAGCACGCCGGCGAGCGCCTCGATCGCCGTGCGCACGATGTTGATCTCGGCCTGCTGGGCGGTCAGCGACACGCCCGCGGTCTGGGTGTGGAAGCGCAGCTGCAGCGACCGCTCGGCCTGCGGCGCCGTACCGCTCCCGCATCCACCGCGCCCAGATCCGCCGGGCCGCCCGGTACTTGGCGATCTCCTCGAAGAAGTCGATGTGGGCGTTGAAGAAGAAGCTCAGCCGCGGCGCGAACGCGTCGACGGGCAGCCCCGCCTGCAGCGCCAGCTCGACGTAGGCGAACCCGTTGGCGAGCGTGAACGCGAGCTCCTCGGCGGCCGTCGACCCGGCCTCGCGGATGTGGTAGCCGGAGATCGACACCGAGTGCCAGCGCGGCATCTCGGCGGCGGTGAAGGCGATCGTGTCGCGCACCAGCCGCATCGACGGCCGCGGCGGGAACACGAACTCCTTCTGCGCCTGGTACTCCTTCAGGATGTCGTTCTGCAGCGTGCCGCCGAGGCGGGCCCGTTCGATGCCCGCCTTCTCCGCCTGGGCGACGAACATCGCCAGGATGACGGCGGCCGGCGAGTTGATCGTCATCGACGTCGTGATCGAGCCGACGTCGAGCCCGCGGTAGAGGTCCTCCATGTCGGCGAGGCTGTCGATCGCCACGCCGCAGCGCCCGACCTCGCCCAGCGCCATCGGGTCGTCGGAGTCGATGCCGAGCAGCGTCGGCATGTCGAACGCCGTCGACAGCCCGTCGCCGCCGGCCTTGATGATCTCCTTGAACCGCCAGTTGGTGTCCTCGGCGGTGCCGAACCCGGCGAACATCCGCATCGTCCAGAGCTTCGAGCGGTACATCGACGCGTACGGACCGCGGGTGTACGGGTACACGCCGGGGAACTCGCCGTCGTCGGGCCCGTACACCGGCTCGAGCGGGATGCCCGACATCGTCGTGAACTGGGCGTCGCGCAGCTTGGACGCCTCGTACGCCTCCTGCCACTGCTGCGCGCGTCGATCGGTCATCGCACCGGATGATAGTTGGACGTCCAAGACTGCAAGTCGGCGTCACGCAGAAATCGCCGGAGGCCCGCCGCAGCCGGCGGAGGATCCGGTACAGGCTGCGCAGCTCGCCGTCGCGACGAGCGGCAGCGTCGGCGAACGACCTCGCGTTGAGCGCGGCCGTCGCCCGCGTCGGCCAGCGCCCGCCCGGCGGCCGTGATCTCGGCGAGCACCCCCCGCCCGTCCGCCGGATTGCTGCGTCGCGCCACGTAGCCGTCGCGCTCGAGCCGGTCGACGGCGTTGGTGACGCTGGCCGGGTGGACCTGCAGGCGCTCGCCCATCTTGCCGACCGGCAGCGCACCGGCCCGGCTGAAGCTCAGCAGCATCAGCACCTCGTAGCGGGCGAACGTCAGCCCGAGCGGCTTGCAGCACCGCCTCGACGTCCCGCAGCATGATCTGCTGCACCCGCATCACCGACGTCACGGCCGCCATCCCGGCGGTCGCCCGCTCCCACCCGCGAGCGCTCCAGTTCTCGGCGGCGAGGTCGATCGGATCGCGCCGCAGCCGGCGGTTCGGAGGCACACGCGGACCGTACAGGTGGATCCGGGACCGCTCGGTCCATAGCCTCGCCCGCCGTGACCGACGACGAGCTCGCAGGGCGTGCGCGCGGCCGTCGCCGCGTACACCATCTGGGGCCTCCTCACCGATCTACTGGAAGGAGCTCGCCGGCTTCGACGCCTTCGAGCTGATCGGCTGGCGGATCGCGTGCGCCGGTGTCGTGATGGCGGTCGTCGTCACGGTGCGCGGCCGTTGGCCGGCGCTGCGTCGCGGCCTGCGCGCGACCGGCGGCTGATCGGCGCGCGTCACGATCGCCGCCGTGCTGCTGACGGCGAACTGGACGTGCTACGTCTGGGCGGTCGTCAACGAGCGCGTGATCGAGGCCGCGCTCGGCTACTTCATGGCGCCGCTCGGCACGATGCTGCTCGGGATCCTCGTGCTCCACGAGCACACCACCCGGCTGCAGCGGCTCGCCCTCGGCCTGCGCGGCGCTGTCCGTCGTCGTGCTCACGATCTCCTACGGCCGCCCGCCGGTCCTCGCGTTCGTCATCGCCGCCAGTTGGAGCCTGTACGGCCTGTCAAGCGGCAGGTGCCGCTGTCGCCCGTCGAGAGCCTGGCCGGCGAGACGTTCCTGCTCGCCCTGCCCGCCGCCGTCCTCGCCGCCGTGCTCGCCGACACGATCGACGACAGCATCCCGGCCACCGCCACCGCGCCCGACTGGGTCCTCGTGCTGCTCACCGGCGTCGTCACCGCGGTCCCGCTGCTGCTGTTCGCGTTCGCCGCCCAGCGGGTCCCGCTCACGCTGCTCGGCGGTCTGCAGTACCTCGTGCCGATCATCAACTTCCTGCTCGGCTGGCTCGTCTACGACGAGTCGATGCCGGCCGACCGGCTGGTCGGGTTCGCCCTCGTGTGGGCGGCCCTCATCGCCGTGACGGTCGACCGGTGGCGGGCCGTCGCGCCGACCGGGGGAGATGTCCCCCGTTTGCCCACGACGACCGGCGGATAGCCTCGTCCCGCCGCCCGATCGCGATCCTCAGGAGATCTCGCATGCGTCGTTCCGCCATCCCGGCCATCGCCGGCCTCGCCATCTTCGGGATCGCCGCGTGCTCGCCCGACGAAGGCGACTTCAAGGACGATGCCGAGGGCTTCATCGAGGACGACGACGGCGAGGTCGAGGGGCAGCTCGGCGTCGCCCTGTCCGACGCGACGTGCGACGACCCGGCTTCGAGCGACGTCGGGACGACGTTCAGCTGCACGGCCGTCGGCGACGACGGCACGACCTACACTTCACCGTCGAGATCACCGGCGACAACTCGTACCAGGTCGGCGGGGGCACGCCGTCGACCGGCAGCACGCCGGGTGGCACGACGCCGGACGGCACGACCCCGGCCGGCACCGGCGACCACCGCGCCCGCCACGCACCACCGGCTGACGCTCAGCTGCGTCAGACAGGGTCCCGGCGAAGAAGCGCTGCAGGGCGTCGACCGCGGCGGCGTGCCGCCTGCCGTCGCCGGTGATCGCCGAGAGGCGGGCCAGCCCCGACACGACGGCGTTGAGCAGGTCCTCCACGGCGCGGACGTCGACGCCCGGGCTCAGCTCGCCGCGCTCGGCGGCCTGGGCGACGAGGCGGCGGAAGAACTCGTTGTTGCGCCGCCGCAGCGGACGCAGCAGCTGCTTCAGCTCGGGGTTGCGCTCGGCGTCGCCGGCCACGCCGATGACGAACGCCGGCAGCAGCGGGTCCTCGCGGTTGAGCATCGCCGCCGCGTCGAGCACCGCGGCGTACTGGGCGACCAGCGTGTGCTGGCCGGCGACGGCCTGCTCGAACTCGGAGAACACCTTGTCGAAGACGACCTCGTACACGGCGGCGTAGAGCTCGGCCTTGGACGGGAAGTAGTGGTAGATCGCGCCGCTCGTGATCCCGCTCGCCTCGGCGATCGTGCGGTTCGACGTGCCCTCGTAGCCGTGCCGGGCGAACAGCTCCTGGGCGACGCGCAACAGCCGCAGTCTGGTCTCGGCGGAGTCCTGGTCGCGCGGCCGCCCGCGCGGCCGGGGCGCGTCGATGACCGGAACGACTGGTCGGGTCGGACCTCCCACTGCGCGGGACGCTAGTCCCGGGCCTCACCCGAGCCCGAGCCCAGGCAACCGAGGGTTTCGTGCGCCCCTGCCGGGCCGTGACCCTCGGGTGACGGCGAAACCTCGGATGGGTCAGGCGGCGGCCTCGTCGGGATTGCAGACCCGGCACGGCGGTGAGCCCGGCGGCGGCCGCGTCGGCCCGCGACATCGCCACCGCCGCCGGCCTGACCGGCGACGACCGCGCACGCCGGGCGGTGGTAGCTGTCGGACCCGGCCAGCACCGTGTCGCCGCTCGCCCTCGACGCACGGCGCCCCCGCCCTCGGCGACCGCCGCCGGAGCGGACGCCGCCGCTCCCCGCTCGATGGCGGCGCGCAGGTCGTCGATCGCGGCACGCAGCTCGACGCGGTCGGTGCGCAGGCTGTGGGCGACGATCAGCGCCGCGCCGACGACGACGAGCCCCAGCCCGGCGATGCCGCCGGAGACGACGTACGGGATCTGCGCCGGTACGTCGTCGTTCGAGGCCGTGCCGTTCCAGCCGAGGAAGATGAGGACGAACCCGGCGATGCAGTAGGCGATGCCGAGCAGGCCGCCGAGCTTGACCCATTGGTTTCTCATTCGTGATCACCTCCGAGGTACGTCTCGCGCAGGTTGGCGTGGCGGATCTCGTCGCCGACGCCGGAGAAGATCAGCGTGCCCTTCTCCATGATCAGCGCCCGGTCGGCGTACGGCAGCACGCCGACGTTCTGCTCGACGATGATCACGGTGACCCCGTCGTCGTTGATCCGCTGCACGACCTGGAACACCGTCTTGGCCAGCGCCGGGCTGAGCCCGAGCGACGCCTCGTCGATCAGCAGCAGCCGCGGGCTGGACATCAGCGCCCGGCCGATGGCGAGCATCTGCTGCTCGCCACCGGACAGCGTGCCGGCGTCCTGGTCGGCCCGCTCGGCGAGCCGAGGGAAGTACTCGAAGACGAGCTCGCGGCGCTGCTCGACCTCGTTGCGGCGCCGGCGCCGCGACCAGGCGCCGAGGCGCAGGTTGTTGGCGACGCTGAGCGCCGGGAACACCCGCCGGCCCTCGGGCACGAGGGCGATCCCGGCGCGCACCAGCTGCGTCGGCGAGCGCCCGGCGATGTCCTTGCCGTCGAAGCGGATCGCGCCGCCGTCCGGCTTGAGCAGCCCGGCGATCGTCGACACGGTCGTCGTCTTGCCGGCGCCGTTGAGTCCGAACAGCACCGCCGTCTCGCCCTCCTCGACGGCGAACTCGATGCCCATCAGCACCGGGAAGCCGTACCCGACGCGCAGCTCGTCGACCTCGAGCAGCGCCATCAGTCGCGTCTCCACGAGCGTCGTCGAGCTGGGCCTCGAGGGCCACCGCCGCCGGGTCGGGGTCCTCGCCGAGGTAGGCGGCGACGACCTGCGGGATGGCTGCGCACCTCCTCGGGCGAGCCGTGGGTCAGCAGCTGGCCGAAGTCGAGGCAGTAGACGTAGTCGCAGACCCGGACGACGAGCGGCACGTGGTGCTCGATCATGACGATCGACAGCCCGAACGTCGCGGCGCAGCTCGAGCAGCGTGTCGCCGAGGCGGTGGGCCTCCTCCGGCCCCATCCCCGACGACGGCTCGTCGAGCAGCAGCACCTCGGGGTCGGTGGCCAGCACGGTGGCGATCTCGATCCGCTTGAGCGTGCCGTACGGGAGGCCGGCGACCTGGGTGTCGAGCAGGTCGCCGAGCCCGAGCACGTCGGCGAGGGCGTCGGCCTTCGCCCGCAGCAGCCGCTCGCTGGCGACGGACCGGCGGCTGCCGAGCATCCCCGCCACGGTGCCGTAGTCGGCCTGCAGGTACTGGGCGGTGATGAGGTTGTCGCGCACCGTCGCGCCCTTGACGAGCCCGACGTTCTGGAACGTGCGCCCGAGCCCGAGCGCGGCCCGCTCGTGGACGGGCAGGCGGGTGATGTCCCGCCCCTGGTACAGGATGCGGCCGGAGTCGGGCACGTAGAAGCCGGTGATCAGGTTGAACAGCGTCGTCTTGCCGGCGCCGTTGGGCCCGATGACCCCGACGATCTCCCACTCGCCGACGGCGATGCTCACGTCGAGGTTGGCCTGCACGCCGCCGAACCGGATGGACAGGTCGTACGTCTCAAGCACGGACATCGGTGATCTGCACCTCCTTCAGGCCGCGGTCGTGGACGTCGAAGCGGTGCCCGCTCATCCAGCGCTGGATCGGGCGGATCTGCTGGCCGATGCCGCCCGGGAACTGGATCAGGTTGAGCAGCAGGAGCAGCGGCCCGATGACCAGCGGCGCATAGGCGGGGGTCAGGTCGACCGGTCCGGGGATCTTGGCGAGCAGGTCCTCGAAGCCGGGGATCTTCTCGATCAGGTACGGCAGGAGGGCGAAGAACGCGCCGCCGATCACGAGCCCGGCCCGGGATCGGAGGCCGCCGACGACGGTCATCGTGACGAAGAACAGCGACGAGGCTGAAGTTCCAGAAGCCGGCGGAGACGGATCTTGTCCGCTGGCGATGAGCGCCCCGGCCAGGCCGGCGAAGGCGCCCGACACGACGAAGGCGAACAGCGTGGCCAGGCGCACGTTGATGCCGAACGTGGAGGCGACGCGGGGATTCTCCCGCAGGGCGAGCAGTGCTCGCCCGCCCTTGCTGCGCATCATCCGCCAGTCGAGGTAGAGCACGACGGCGAGGAAGCCGAGGCACAGGTAGTAGTAGCGCCACGGCGATTCGAACCAGTCGGGCTTCGGCGCCGGCTGCCCGGCGCCACCGCCGGTGAACTCCTGGATCTGGAAGATGTTCTGCTCGGCGACGAGGCCGTAGGACAGCGTGATCAGGGCGAAGTAGAGGCCACGGATGCGCAGCGACACGCCGCCGAGCACGAGCGCCTGGGCGCCGCCGATCGCGGTCGCGGCGAGCACGCCGACCCAGAACGACTGGCCCTGGACGGTGATCATGTAGGCCGACGTGAACGCGCCGATGCCGACGAACGCCGCGTGGCCGAGCGAGATCTGCCCGACGTAGCCGAGCAGCACGTTCAGCGACAGGGCGACGATCGCGTAGCAGGCGGCGATCGTGTACTCGGCGCAGGTCGGTGCCCGGCCGGTCGAGCGGGAAGATCAGCACGAGATAGGCGACCGCCGCCCACAGCACGCCGCGCAGCAGCCATCCGCCGATCGACGGCCGGAACGGAACCGCCGTCGGCGTCACCGGCCGCGTCGCGTCCTCGTACGGTGCTGGCGCCGGCGTGACGATCGCCATCAGGCCGCCTTCCCGAGCAGGCCCTGCGGGCGGACGATGAGCACGCCGAGCAGCACGAGGAACACGATGAGCGTGCGTCGGCGTGCCGGGGATGTCCTGGAAGATCTCGGCGCTGCGTGGCGACCGACTGGATGATGCCGACCAGCACGCCGCCGAGGAACGCCCCCGGCAGGCTGGTCATGCCGCCGAGCACGGCCGCCGTGAACGCCGGGATGAGGTAGGCCGACGTCATGATCCCGGGGGTGAAGCTGCCCGGTGTCGGGGACCGCGATCACCGCGGCGAGCGCGCCGAGCAGGGCGGCGAGCACCCACGTGAACGTCGACAGCCGGCGCACGCTGATCCCGACCAGCTCGGTCGCCGTCGGCTCCTGGCTGGCGCCGATGATCGCCAGCCCGAGGTTGGTGCGGGTGAAGAACAGCCCGAGCAGCACGGCGAGCACGGCCAGGGTGGCGATCAGCCACAGCTGCTGGTCGGAGACCTGCACGCCGAGCACCGCGACGCGGTCGGTCCGCGGGAACGCCTTGGCGATCGGCCGGCCCTGGTTGCCGAACAGCCACTGCTGGATCGCGATGGCCAGCAGCGCGACGCCGGCGGTGGCGACGAGCAGGGTCACCCGCGGCGCGTCGAACAGCGGGCGGATGACGATCCGTTCGGTCAGGAAGCCGAACAGCATCCCCGCCAGCAGGGCGCCGAGGACGGCCAGACCGTAGGGAACGTCGTTGGAGTGGAGCAGGTACAGCGTGCAGAGCGCGACGGTGCCGAACTCGCCCTGGGCGAAGTTGAACACCCCGCTCGACTTGTAGATCAGGACCAGGCCCAGGGCGACCAGCCCGTAGGCCGGCGCCGGTGATCGTCCCGATGACGAGCGACTGCTTCTCGCCGGCGGCGACGAGCACGACGATCAGCGCGACGGCGAGTCCGAGCCCGACGAGGAGGCCGGCGCGCCGCTGGAGCAAGTCGCCCACCGTGTCAGCTCGGCACGAGGAACTGGTCAGCGGTCGACGAACTGCTTGGCGCCGCAGTCGGCGTCGAGCAGGTGGGCCCCCGTGCCACCGAAGTGGTCGTCGACCGTGAACGCGACCGGCGCGTAGATCCCGTTGTCGAACTCCGGTGTGGTCACGAGCGTGTTCATGAACGCCGCCCGGCCGAGCTCGGGTCCGGTCGCCTCCAGCATCAGCGCGATCGACCTTGTTCAGCGACCACAGCTGCATCCCGATGTCGTCCGCCGGCTCGCCTTCGGCGAACTGCGCGTAGGCCGGGTTGAAGTCGGGGTCGAGCTGGTCGATGACGTCGAGGCCCGGGGTCGGCGAGAAGAACACGCCGGTGTCGACGGCGGGGCAGCCGAAGCCGGTGACCGCGTTGAGCCCGCTCGTGATGCCGGGACCGATCCACGTCGGCGTGTAGCTCTGGTTGAGGCCCTGGTTGGCGAGCCCGATGAACACGACCGGCGAGCTGAGCAGGATCACCGCTTCGACGCCGGAGTTCTTCAGCTCCTGCACCACCGACAGCTGCTCGGGCTCGGCGGCCGTCTTGTTGATCCGCGTCTCGAACGGCGATCGTGATGCCGGCGTCGTCGGCCGCGGCCTTGAGCGCCTCGTAGGCGTCGTCGAACGACGGCGTGTCGGTGACGACGAGCGCCGTCTCGGTGAAGCCCCGTTCCTGCAGCTGGGCGATGATCATCGGCGCCTGCTCGGCGTAGGTGAGGGTCGTCGCGAAGTAGGTGTCGAGGTCGCTGAGCCCGGCCTCGTTGACGCCGGCGGAGAGGTACGGGATGCCGGCCTCGCTCGCGTACTGGGCGCAGGCCGTGATCTGGTCGGCGCCGCCTCCGCCGACGAGGAGGAACGCGCCCTCCTGCTCCACCATCTCCCGGCACACCTGCACGGCGTTCTGCGGGTTGAACTCGTCGTCGCGGAACACGACCCGGACGTTCCGGCCGAAGAGCGCGTCGGGGTCGCTGTCGGCGAGGAACTGCCAGTAGATGTCCTTGCCGATGTCGAAGCTCGTCTGCGGGATGGGCGAGGCGCCGGTGACGGGCGCGTGGATGCCGATCACGATCTCGGCGTCGGTGACGCCGGCGGTGTCGTCGGCACCGGGCTCGAACGGTCCCGCCGCCGGCCGCTGTCGTCGGCGGCGCCGCGGTCGTCGCCGGCCGCCGTTCCCGTGCCGGGCGTCGTCGACGCCGTGATCGCACCCGGTGCAGTCGACCCGGGAGTCGTCGCCGGCACCGCCGACGCCGGCCCGTCCGACGCCGGCGCCTCGCGTCGCCGGCGCGGCGGTCGGCGGCAACGGCTTCGCCCCCGGTGCCGGCGACGCCGGCCTTCTGCCCGCACGCGCGCGGCGAGCAGCGACCGCAGGAGCGAGCAGGAGGATGAGCGGGCGGCTGGGACGAGCTCTCATCGATCCTCCTCCGACGTCGCGCGTCGGGCGAGGTAGCTGCTCACCCCGCGCTCGCCCGAGTGACGGCGCGGTGGCTCGCCGAGCGGGCCGACGCAGCGGGCGGTGACGAACGCGAGGATCAGGACCAGCGGGATCAGCAGCCACACCGTCCACGACCAGTTGCCGACGAGGTCGCCGGACGCCGCGGTCACGGCGACGATCGATCGTTCAGCCATCTGGGGGATCCTCCCGACGACGCGGCAGCGCGACGTTCGCTCGGCGCAGCATGGTAGTTGCCCTGCAATCGGCGCTCGGTCAGATCACCCGCGCGGTGACGGCAGACTGCAGCCGTGACAGCCGACGCTCCGCGCGACCTCGACTCCCGACGATGACGATGACGTCGGCGACGTCATCGACGATCGACGACGTCGACGACGACGACGTCGTCGTGCTGTCGTGGTGGCAGCACCCGGTCAACGTCATCACGCTGCTCGTCGGGACGGCGCTGATCGCCGGGATGATCGGCTGGTTGATCGCCGACGCCGCCAACGATCCCGGCGGCAACGAGGTCGACGTCGGCTTCCTCCAGGACATGCGGGCCCACCACGAGCAGGCGGTGCAGATGGCGTTCATGTACCTGGCCCTGCCCGACACCGACCCCGGCCTCCGCGTCGTCGCCCGCAACATCCTGCTCAGCCAGGGCATCGACATCGGCCGGATGATCCAGATGCTCCGCGACATGGATGCGCCCGAGGCCGCCGAGACCGACGAGGCGATGGCGTGGATGGGGATGCCGACGACCCACGACCAGATGCCCGGGATGGCGACCGAGGAGCAGCTCGACGAGCTCGGCGCGTCGCGCGGCGCGGAGGCCGACCGGCTGTTCGTCGAGCTGATGAGCGCCCACCACCAGGGCGGGATCCACATGGCCGAGTTCGCCGCCACCGAGGCCGACATCGCCGAGGTGCGGGCGATGGCCGAGTCGATGGCCGAGAGCCAGGCCGAGGAGATCGCCGAGCTCGAAGGCCTCGTCGGGTAAGGGTCGGGTAGAGGCGCGGCGGCGTCCGGCCGGGGCGCTCGTACACTCGGTTCGCGGTGACCCCCCGAGGATTCCTGGCGGCGGGCGTGGTGTCGCTCCTCGCGGTGGCCTGCTCGGCCGACCCGGGGGTCGTCACCGACGCGGCGCGCGAGAGCCCGATCGCCGCGCCCGGGCCGGCGACCACCGAGCCGCCGACCACCGACGCGCCGCCACGGACCCGCCGGCCACGGATCCGTCGCCGATCCATCCTCCCCGCCGAGCACCGGCTCGACGGAGCCGCCCGACACGGGCGCCCCGCCGTCGATCCCCGCCGGTGAGAATCTGATCGACGAGGGCGACGCCAAGCCGGAGCGCGACTACGACGACTTCCTCGCGCCGCCCTGAACGACATCGAGCTGTGGTGGTCGCGAGCAGTACCCGGCGATCTACGGCGAGCCGATGCGAGCCGCTCCGCGGCGGGGTGTACGCCGCCTATCCCGAGCGCACCGACCCGATCCCGGGCTGCGGACGGACGCGGAGACGACGTACGAGGAGATCACCCAGTTCGCCGCGTTCTACTGCCCCGACGGCGACTTCATCGTCTACGACGACGGCGAGGACGGGGTCCTCTACTCGCTCGCCGAGGAGTTCGGGCCGACGATCCTCGGCGTGGTGATGGCCCACGAGTTCGGCCACGCCATCCAGGCGCGCGCCGGCGTGCTCAACCGCAACCTGGCCACGATCGTCACCGAGCAGCAGGCCGACTGCTTCGCCGGCGCGTGGGTCGCCCACGCCCGCAATGGCGAGTCCGAGACGCATCGAGCTCACCGACGACGACGTGCGCATCGGGCTCCTCGCGATGATCACGGTCCGCGACCCGATCGGCATCGACCAGTTCTCCGAGGGCGGGCACGGCTCGGCGTTCGACCGGGTCGGCGCGTTCCAGGTCGGCTTCACCGAAGGGCGCCGCCCGGTGCGCGGAGTTGATCGACGACCCGCTGCCGCTCGTCCCCAACAGTGCTGCAGCCCGATCGACAACCCCGAGGGCAACGCCGAGTTCGGCTACGAGCGACGACCAGATCGTCACGCTCATCGCCAACGACCTGAACGACTTCTGGCCGCAGGCGCTGGCGTCGGTCGACGCCGAGCTGCCGTCGCTGACGGTGGTGCCGGTCGAGGCGGCCGACGACGTCGACTGCGACGATCCCGCCGGCGACCTCGCCACCGGCGCGGTGTACTGCGCGGCGACGCCGGGAGGTGTTCTTCGACGAGCCGTTCGCCCGCGAGCTGTACGACCGCTTCGGCGACTTCGTCGTCGGGTACATGCTCGGCGAGGCGTGGAGCGAGGCGGCGCAGGAGGCGCTCGGCAGCACGCTTGACCGGCGAGGACCGGGCGCTCCTGTCGGACTGCCTGACCGGCGCCTGGGTGGCCGACATCATCCCCAACGCCCAGGGGCGAACGCCCCGCGGCAACGCCCAGATCGAAGCCGGCGACCTCGACGAGGCGATCCAGGACGGCGCTGGTCGTCGGCGACGACACGTCGACCGACGACGTGCTGGGCAGCGGGTTCGAGAAGATCGCCAGCTTCCGCGAGGGCGTGCTCGAGGGCATCCCGGCCTGCACGCCGCTCCGGATTACGGCGGATTGACCGATGAGCGACCGACGACGGCACGCCGCTGGCGGCACTCGACATCGGCACCAACAGCCTCCACCTCGTCGTCGCCCGCCCGGCCGGCGGTGACCGGTTCGAGACGCTCACCCGCGAGCGGGAGATGGTCCGCCTCGGCCACGGCGGCGGCGACATGAAGGAGCTCGCCGCCGACGCCATCGACCGGGGCGTCGCCGCGCTGCAGCGGATGCGCCGCATCGTCGACAGCTACGGCGCCACGATGCGCGCCGTGGCCACGAGCGCGGTGCGCGAGGCCGCCAACGCCCAGGAGTTCCTCTGCCGGGCCCGGGACGAGGCCGGGATCGACATCGAGGTGATCTCGGGCGTCGAGGAGGCCCGCCTGATCCACCTCGGCGTGCTGCAGGCGGTCCCGGTCTACGACCGGCGGCTGCTGCTCGTCGACATCGGCGGCGGCTCGACCGAGCTGCTGCTCGGCGAGCGGGGCGAGACCATCGCCGCCCGCAGCTTCAAGCTCGGCGCGGTGCGCGCGACCGACCGCTTCTTCCCTGGCGGAACGGTCACGCCGCGGGCGGTCCGGGCGTGCCGCGACTACACCCGCGGCATCCTCAGCCACTTCCAGCACGAGGTCGCCGAGCACGGCTTCGAGGTGGCGGTGGCGTCGTCGGGCACGGCGGAGGCGATCGCCCAGATGGTCCACGCGGCGTCCGGCGCCCGAGCCGCTGCGGACCTACAACTGCTTCGAGTACACCGCCGCCGAGCTGTCGCAGGTCGTCGCCGAGCTGGTCGACCACCGCACCGCGGCGGCGCGGACGAAGGTGCCCGGCCTGGACCCGGGCGCGCCGACATCATCGTCGCCGGCGCGCTGATCCTCGAGACCGTGGCGACGATGTTCGAGGTCCCGCGGTTCACGTACAGCGAGGGGGCGCTCCGCGACGGGGTGCTGGTCGACACGATGAGCCGGCTGAGTGGGCGACCGGGCGGGCCCGCTCCACCACCTGCGCGACGTCTCGCGGCGCAGCATCCGCCAGCTCGCCGAGCGGTGCGACGACGACCCCGCCCACTCCGCCCACGTCGCCCGCCTCGCGGTCGAGCTGTTCGACGCGCTGGCGCCGCTCCACGGGCTCGACCCGACCGCCCGCGAGTACCTCGAGGCCGGCGCGCTGCTCGCCAACGTCGGGCTCGTCGTCGCCCACAGCAAGCACCACCTCCACGCCTACTACGTCATCCGCAACAGCGAGCTCGCCGGGCTGACGGACGCCGAGATCGAGGTCATCGCCCAGATCGCCCGGTACCACCGCAAGAGCGCGCCCAAGCCGTCCCACCCCGAGTTCGCCGCCCTCCCGCCGGCCGACCAGGACCTCGTGCGGGCACTGGCCGCGATCCTGCGGGTCGCCATCGGCCTCGATCGCAGCCACCAGGCGCGGGTCCGCCACGTCCGGCGCCGAGCTCGGAGTCCGATCGGGTCGTCCTCCACGTCGAGAGCGCCGAGGGCGCCGACATCAGCCTCGAGCTGTACGCGGCCAACGAGCGCAAGGAGCTCCTCGAGACGGTGCTCGGGCGTCCGCGTCGAACTCGTCGCGAGCGCTCCGTCAGTCGTCCGGTCGTTGACGTCGTCGTCCGCTGGCCCCTGGTCGTCACCGGAACGGTGGACGTCGTGGTCGTCGTCGACGTCGTCGTCGCCGCAGGCGTCGGCTCGGCGGCGTCGGTGGGCGGCGTCGCGCCGTCGTCGGGGGCGGCGCGGTCGTGGTCGTCGTGGTGGTCGTCGTCGTGAGCACGGTGTTGAACGGCGGGGGCTGGGCGCCGTACTCCTCCGGTTCCTGCTCCCCGTCCCAGACGTACACCGCCTCGCCGAGCTCGACCAGGCGCTGGAACTTGGCCGAGATCGCGTTGGGGATCCGGATGCAGCCGTGCGAGGCCGGGTACGGCGGGACCTGGAACGCGCCGTGCACGGCGATGCCGTAGTTGAAGTACACCGGGTTGAGCATCCCCCCGAGCGCGCTCTCGCGCCGGCCCTTCACCCGCCGGTCGTAGCGCGTACACCCCGCCGGGCGTCAGCGAGAGCCCCTGCTCCATCCGGGTCAGGGGCTTGGTGCCGTCCTCGTTGCCGTACTCGCCCGGGCTGATCGTGACCTCCTCCACCCACTCCTCGCCGTCGCCGGTGGAGATGTGGCTGATGAACAGCGGTGTGTTGCCGTCGAACACGACGAGCACCTGCTCGGGCAGGTAGATCTCGGTGTGCTTGCCGGCGTCGGGGCGGCGAGCGGCGATCGGCACCGGGTTCTGCATCGCCCTCCACATCCGCGGCGTGACGTCGCCGGTCACCGCCTCCCGCGGCACGCCGAGCACGAGCTTCTCGTACGCCCACACCGCGGCCTCGGTGAGGGCGCCGAACTGGCCGTCGATCGGGCCGGGATTGAACTTGAGGTCGGCGAGCCGGCGCTGCAGCCGCGTGACGTCGTCGCCGAGCGAGCCCGTACGACAGCGTGCGGCGGAGCACCGATCTTGGGCGCGGTGGTGGTCGTCGCCGGCGCGGTCGTCGTCGGCGCCGAACCGGACGCCGCCGGCGGCCGAGGTCGTCGTGCCGCCCGCGCCGTCGGATCCTCCGTCGCCCATGCCGGCGACGACCCCGGCGATCACGACGGTCCCGATCAGGGCGGCCGCGGCGACGATCGGAGCAGCGCGGGCAGCGCCGCGATCGGATCGGGGGATCGGTGGGTTCACGATGGGGAAGCGGATTCGCCGAAGCGCCCCCAAGCTACCCCCGCGCTCCGGGATCGCGACCGGGTTGTCCCGATCGCTAGCAGCCGCTCGGGGACGACCGGGCGGACCCGCTTCAGCTCGCCGCGGAGCTGCACCATCTCCCGGAGGATCGTGACGATGATCCGCGGCGAGCTCAGCGTCGACGCCCCGCGGGTGCGGGGGAAGTAGTCGACCCCGAACTGGAGGATCGAGAACCCCATCCGGGTGGCCCGGATGATCAGCTCGGCGTCGATGAAGGATCCCTCGCTGCGCAGGTCGAGCTCGTCGACCACCTGCCGCCGGCAGAGCTTGAAGGCGAAGTTGATGTCCCTCGCCTTGACCCCGAACATCGTCCGGATCAGCACGTTGTACCAGAACGTGTAGATGGCCCGGAGGTAGCCCTCGCCGGTGCGGTCGAACCGGTAGGCGCTGACGATGTCGGCGTCGTACTCGCGCAGCAGCCGGAGCGCCCGGGGCAGCTCGTCCATGTCGAAGGGCAGGTCGGCGTCGGAGTAGAGCACGAGGTCGCCGCGGGCGGTGGCGAAGCCGGTCTTGATGGCCCCGCCGAGCTTGCGGTTGCGCTCGTGGTGGACGACCCGCACGTGGGGATCGGTGGCGGCCAGCTTGTCGGCGATCTCCGGGGTGCGGTCGGTCGACGCGTCGTCGACGATGATCAGCTCGTAGTCGGCGACGACACCGTCGGCGACCATGGCGCTCGCAGACCCGGCGGGCCGCGTCGACGGCCCGCTCGACGTAGTCCTCCTCGTTCCACATCGGGAAGAAGATGGAGAGCAGGCCCGCGGGCGCCGGTTCAGGCTGATCCATCGTCGAACGAGGGTATCGGCGCGCGTGCGCGTCCGGATCGGCGGCGCCGGGCGTACAGTCGCCCGGCGTGGAGACGTCGGCCCCGCCACCACCGCCGCCCTGTCGCCACCGGCGAGCGGTGAGGGACGCGTCGAGGCCGACGCGGCCGGGCGCCGCGGCGCGCCGCGTCCGGGGCAGCTCACCGGCGGCTGGCGCATCGTGACCGGGGTGACCTGGGGGCTCGTCTTCGTCGCCTTCGCCGCAGTCTGGAAGGTGAGCCGCGAGCTCGGGCTGTCGACGTGGTGGCTCGGGCCGATCGGCGAGCCGCAGCCGGTCTTCGTGCTGCTGCTGCCGTTCGTCGCCCCGGTGGCGATGGTCGTGGCGACGCTCAACAACGCCCGCCGGCTGCCCGTGGCCGGGCTGGTGGCCAGCGCGGTCACGGCGGCGATCGGCCTCGGCGATCTCGACCGCGTCCTGCGGCTGGGCATCGTCGAGCTGGCGATCGCCGGTGCCGCGGCGGCGGTCTCGATCGCCAGCTTCGCCGGCTCATCGTTCTGTACCGCGATCGACCCGTCCGGCCGATCCCGACGACAGAACGAGCGTCGCCGCGTGACGAAGGTGCTGATGTCGCTGCCGGTGGGCGAGCGGGTGGGCATCGCCTTCTCCGGAGGACTCGACACGTCCGCCGCCGTCGCCTGGATGCGCGAGAAGGGAGCGGTGCCCTACGCGTACACCGCCGATCTCGGCCAGTACGACGAACCGGATCTCGCGGGCGTCCCCGACCGCGCCCGCCAGTACGGCGCCGAGGTCGCCCGCCTCGTCGACTGCCGGGCCGAGCTGGTCCGGGAGGGCCTGATGGCGCTGCAGTGCGGCGCCTTCCACATCACCACCGCCGGGCGGACGTACTTCAACACCACACCGCTCGGCCGGGCGGTGACCGGGACCCTGCTCGTGCGGGCGATGCACGACGACGGCGTCGACATCTGGGGCGACGGGAGCACCTACAAGGGCAACGACATCGAGCGCTTCTACCGCTACGGGCTGCTGGTCAACCCCGACCTGCGGGTGTACAAGCCGTGGCTCGACCCGGACTTCGTCGGCGATCTGGGCGGGCGAGCCGAGATGAGCGAGTTCCTCGGTCTCGCGCGACCTCCCGTACCGCGACCCGAAGGAGAAGGCGTACTCGACCGACGCCAACATCTGGGGCGCCACCCACGAGGCGAAGGCGCTCGAGGACCTGTCGACCGGCGTGGAGATCGTCGAGCCGATCATGGGCGTCGCCTCGTGGCGGCCCGAGGTCGTGATCGAGCCGGAGGACGTCAGCATCCGCTTCGCCGACGGGTGGCCGGTGGCGATCAACGGCCGCGAGCTCGCCGACCAGGTCGAGCTGGCCGTCGAGGCCAACGCCGTCGGCGGGCGCCACGGGCTCGGCACGAGCGACCAGATCGAGAACCGGATCATCGAAGCGAAGAGCCGGGGCGTGTACGAGGCGCCCGGGCTCGCCCTCCTGCACGATCGCCTACGAGCGGCTCGTCACCGCGATCCACAACGAGGCGACGATCGAGAACTACCGCACGATGGGACGGCGGCTCGGCCGGTTGCTGTACGAGGGCCGGTGGTTCGACCCGCAGAGCCTGATGCTGCGCGAGGCGCTGCTGCGTTGGGTCGGCTCGGCGGTGACGGGAGAGGTCACCCTGCGCCTGCGTCGGGGCGACGACTACTCGATCCTCGACACCACCGGCCCGAACCTCACCTACGCCCCCGAGCGGCTGTCGATGGAGCGCGTCGACGACGCCGCGTTCGGCCCGCTCGACCGCGTCGGGCAGCTCACCATGCGCAACCTCGACATCGAGGACACCCGGGCCAAGCTCGACGTCTACCGCCGCGCCGGCACGCTCGGCACCGGGCGGCATCGCCGAGCTCGACCCGTCAGCCGACTGACGGTCACGCCGTCCGAGGGTTTCGCGTCAGCCCGAGGCGTTCCGGGCGGGAAATCCTCGGATGCGACAACGCTCGAGCGATCGCGGCGACCAGACCGGCGAGGAGGCGGGCGCGGTCGACCATCGTGTCGACGACGACGAACTCGTGGTCGGCGTGGGCACCGCCACCGACGGCGCCGAGGCCGTCGAGCGTCGGGATGCCGAGGGCGGCGGTGAAGTTGCCGTCGCTCCCGCCGCCGACGGCGACCCCGGTCGGGCTCGGCAGCCCGGCGTCGGCGGCGACCTTCTGGGCGAGGGCGAACAGCTCGGCGGTGGCCTGCTCCGGCATCGGCGGCCGGTTGACCCCGCCCACGACCTCCAGCCGAGCCTCGGGATCGAACGTGGAGAGCGCCGCCATCGCCGCCTCGACCCGCGCCGCCTCGTCCAGTTCGGTCACCCGGACGTCCACGCGGATCGTGGCTTCCGCCGGCACGACGTTGTCGGCCGTCCCGGCCCGCGCGACCGTCGGCGTCACCGTCGTGCCCCGTGACGGGTCGGCCAGCTCGGAGATCGCGAGCACCTGGAGGGCCGCCTCGACGAGCGCGTTCACCCCCTTCTCGGGCTCCAGCCCGGCGTGGGCGGCCCGGCCGTGGATGGTCACCTCGAAGCCGCCGGTCCCCTTGCGCGCCGTCTTCAGCGCACCACCGTCGGCCGCCGGTTCGAGGACGAGCACCGCCCCACAGGCCTCGGCGCGCGCCTCGATGAGGGCACGCGAGGCGCCGGAGCCGACCTCCTCGTCGGCCGTGAACGAGCAGCTCGACGCCGCGACCGGTCGGCGAGCGCGGCCGACCGCGTGCACCCCGAGCACGATCCCGCCCTTCATGTCGAACACGCCGGGGCCGGTCGCCTGCCCGTCGCTGACGCGGAACGGGCGGGTCGCCAGCGTGCCGAGCGGGAACACGGTGTCGTGGTGCCCGACGAGCAGCACTCGTGGGCTCGCCACCGCCCCGCCAGTGGACGTGCGGCCCGGCCGCGCTGGGGACGAGCTCGGCCGCCGAGCCGAGCCGGCGCTCGATCAGCGCCGCGACCGCGGCCGCGGAGCGCTCCACGGCGTCGACCTGCAACGACGGCGACTCGACCTCGACGAGCCCGGCGAGGTCGGCGAGCATCGCGTCGAGGTCGAACTCCACTCGCGCACCGTAGCGACCCTGCGCGGCTCAGCCGATGCGCACGGACACCACTCCGGCGAGGATCGAGGAGAACCCCGACGAACTGGGGCCCGGTGAGGTGCTCGCCGAACATCCAGCGGCCGAGGGCGATCGACACCGCGGCTTCGATGCCGAGCCCGATCGTGTAGGCGCGTCGACAGGCCCTCGGACCCGATCGCGAAGCCCAGCAGCACCGCCCCGGCCAGGAACAGCACGGCGACGGCCGCACTCGGCCAGGGGCGCGTGAAGCCGTCGGAGAGCTTCATGCAGGCTCCGCCGAAGGCGAAAGCAAGGGAGGCCAGGATCACCGCTGCTACGGGGATAGGAGTCCGTGCCGGCCCGCAGTGATACGGACCGGTGCCAACATGGCCCGATGCCGCGCCATCAGCCGGGTCGCCTTCGCGCTCGCCCTCGCGACTCGTCCTCGCCGCGGGATGCACGGACGACGCCCACGACCTCGCGCGGCGGCACCATCGTCGAGACGACGACGGCCGCGATCGCGCCGTCCCCGGCGACGACCGCGGCTCCACCCACGACCGAGCCGCCCACCACCACCGCCGCCCCGCCGCCGACCACCGCCGCCCCGGATCTCGAGCCCGCCGACTGGACCGTGCAGCCGGGGTGGGAGCAGGTCGCCGTCCTGGACGCCGAGCCGGGGACCGAGCTCGAGCTGGTCGCGACCGACGACGCCGACCCCGTCGCCACCGGGGTCGTCGACGAGCTCGGCTCGCTCCTGTTCCGCAACGTCGCCGGCGGCCTCTACCGCGATCCGCAGCGAGACCGCGACCACCGAGGACGTTCGAGGTCGCCGATCTCGATGAGGTCCCGCCGGCCTCGTTCTACGCCGAGCAGCGCCTGCCCGCTGGCGGCTTCGGCTACCTCGAGACCCGCGACGGCACGACGCTGTCGGTCAACGTCGTCCTGCCCGGGCCCGCCGCCGACGGGCCGTACCCGACCGTCGTCGAGTACTCCGGCTACGCGCCGAGCGATCCCGATGCCCAGGGCTTCCCCCAGCTGTTCACCGCCCTCGGGTACGCCTACGTCGGGGTGAACATGCGCGGCAGCGGGTGCAGCGGAGGGTCGTTCCGGTACTTCGAGGACGCCCAGCTGCTCGACGGGTACGACGCGATCGAGACGATCGCCGCCCAGCCGTGGGTGCGCGAGCACCGCGTCGGCATGGTCGGGATCTCGTACCCGGGCATCAGCCAGCTCTTCGTCGCCTCGACGCAGCCGCCGAGCCTCGCCGCGATCACCCCGCTGTCGGTCATCGACGACAGCTACAACGGCGTGGTCTACCCAGGCGGGCTGCTGAACACCGGCTTCGGCGTCGAGTGGACGCAGGAGCGGATGGACGAGACCGCTCCCGAAGGCCAGCAGTGGGCCGCCGACCGGATCGCCGCCGGCGACGAGGAGTGCGCGGCGAACCAGCGCCTGCGCCTGCAGAACCCCGACCTCGTCGCCGAGATCCACGACAACCCCTTCTACACCGCCGAGCTCGGCGACCCGATCGCCCCCCGCACGTTCGTCGACCGCATCGACGTCCCGGTCTTCCTCGCCGGCGCCTGGCAGGACGAGCAGACGGGGGGCCGGTTCGCCACGATGCTCGACCGTTTCGTCGGCACCGACCAGTTCTACGCCTCGCTCGTGAACGGCCTGCACACCGAGTCGATCGGCAGCACCGCGATCTTCGCCCGCTTCGTCGAGTTCCTCGACCTCTACGTCGCCGAGCGGGTGCCGTCGCTCGACACGGCCAGGGCGATCGCGCCCGATCCTCGCCGGGGGGATCTTCGGAACCGACCAGGTGACGCTGCCGCCCGACCGCTTCACCGGCCAGAGCTACGCGCAGGCGTTGGCGACCTTCGAGTCGGAGCCACCGATCCAGGTGCTGTTCGAGGAAGGTGCCGCCCGCGGCGCGGTGCCCGGCACCCCCCAGCCGCGGTGGATCGAGTCGTACGACGCGTGGCCGGTCCCGTCGACGGCGACGTCGTGGTACCTCGGGCCCGACAGCCTGGCGACCGAACCGCCCGAGGACGTCGCCGACACGACGTCCTACACCGCCGATCCCGATGCCGTTCCGCCGACGTTCTTCGACGCGTCGAGCGGATCGGTGTGGGCCTATGACGTGACGTGGGACTGGCGCCAGCCGCCCACCGGGACGGCGGCGTCGTTCACCAGCGCGCCGCTGGCCGCCGACACCGTCGTCATCGGCTCGGGTTCGGCGGACCTGTGGATCCGCAGCTGACGCCGAGGACACCGACCTCGAGGTGACGATCAGCGAGATCCGCCCCGACGGCCAGGAGGTCTATGTGCAGAGCGGCTGGCTGCGGGCGAGCCAGCGGGCCCTCGACGACAGGGCGAGCACGGAGCTGCGTCCCGTGCACACCCACGCCGAGGACGACGCCGCGCCGCTCGTCGCCGGCGAGTGGAACCCGGTGCGCGTCGAGCTGTTCCCGGTCGCCCACGCCTTCCGGGCGGGGTCCCGGCTCCGCGTGACGGTCGACGCGCCGGGCGGCAACCGCGCCGAGTGGGTCTTCGACACCATCGCCGACGGCGAGACCGTCGAGATCGCCCACGGCGTCGATCAACCGTCGCGGATCGTCCTCCCCGTCGTCGACGGCGTCGCCGTGCCGCCGCGGTACCCGCGCTGCACGCTGCGCGGCCAGCCCTGCCGCCCGTACCCAGGGTGATCGGGTAGCCGTACCACCTTCCTCGTCGACGCCGCGTGTGATCGACTGGATCGGATGGGTGACAACCACCACGACCAGCACCGCGCGGAGCTGGCCGAGTTCCTGCGTGCCCACCGCGAGGCGCTCACCCCCGAGATGGTCAAGCTGCCCCGCGGCCGCGGCCGCCGCACGCCCGGTCTGCGCCGCGAGGAGGTCGCCCTGCTCGCCGGTGTGTCGGTGACCTGGTACACGTGGCTCGAACAGGGCCGCCGGATCAACGCCTCGACCGACGTGCTGCGGGCGATCGGGCGCGCGCTCCGCCTGGACGACGCCGGCCAGGACCACCTCGTCTCGCTCGCCCACCCGATCAACGCCACCGGCCCCGCCCTCGCCCCGCCCGACGAGGTGCCGAGCGCGCTCCGCCGGCTCATCGACGGGTTCGATCCGGCGCCCGCCTACGTGCTCGGGCCGCACTGGGAGTTCGCCGCCTGGAACGCCGCCGAGGCCCGCCTGTACCCCCGGATCGAACGGCTCGAAGCGCCGCAGCGCAACCTCATCTGGTCCCTCTTCGGCGACCCGGCCGTCCGCGACCTGGTCGTCGACTGGGACATCCACGCCCGCCAGGCGTTGGCCGAGTTCCGGGCCGCCACCATCTCCGTACGCCACGACCGCGAGATGGAGGCGCTCGTCGATCAGCTCTGCGCGACCAGCGAGGAGTTCCGGCAGTGGTGGCCCGAACACGACGTGGCCCGGTTCGAGACCCGGCTGCGCCGCTTCAACCATCCCCGCGCCGGTCTGCTGACGTTCGAGTACCAGCAGCTCACGCCGTCGGAGTGGCCGTCGTTGCGGGTGGTCGTGCAGCTCCCTGTTCCCGGCGACGACTCCGCCCAACGCCTCGCCGTCCGGCACCACGTGGCCTGACCGTTCCGTCGTTTGGAATCGGCCGGATCGGGTGGACGTCAAACGACAGAAGCGTGGGGGCGATACCGTCTGGGCAGTGGATGGCGACCCGATGGCGACGGTGACGGAGGCCACCCGCCAGCTCCAGGCTGAGGGCTACACGGGTAACTGGTACGCCGACGACAACGGCCGGCTGGTGTGCGGCGAGTGCGGCGCCGAGTTCGATCCGGCCGAGGTCACTGTCGACGAGGTCCTCCGCTTCGAGGGTCAGTCCGATCCCGACGACGAGATGATCGTGTTCGCCGTGCGCGGGCCATGCGGTCACCGCGGTGTCTACAGCGCCGCATACGGCCTCTACATGAGTCCCGAGGACGCCGCCGTGATCGGCAAGCTGCGGCACGGCACGAGCGGAGAATGACGAGTGACGGATCTCGCCGATCAGCCGGACCTGGCGGCGTTGGCCGCCTACGAGCTGACCGATCGCTTCCGGCTGGAGGAGGGGCGGGTCTTCCTCACCGGGGTGCAGGCGCTCGCCCGTCTGCCGATCGACCAGCTGCGGATCGATCGCCGCAATCACCTCAACACCGCCGCCTTCGTCTCCGGCTACCAGGGCTCACCGGTCGGGACGTTCCAGGAGGAGGTATCGGCGGCGGCGGCCATCGTGCCCGACCTCCCGGTCGTCGTCAGACCGGGGGTCAACGAGGAGCTCGCCGCGACGGCGGTGATGGGGAGCCAGCTCGTCGATGCCCTCGACGACAAGCGCTACGACGGCGTGATCGGGGTCTGGTACGGCAAGGCGCCGGGGCTCGACCGGGCCGGGGACGCGATCCGCCACGGCGTCTTCGCCGGTACGTCGCGTCACGGCGGGGTGATGGCCGTGGTCGGTGACGACCCGGCCGCCAAGTCGTCCACCTTGCCGAGCTCCAGTGACGCCACGCTCGTCGACCTCCACATGCCCATGCTGTTCCCAGGTGACGTCCAGGAAGCGCTGGACCTCGGCCGCCACGCGATCGCGCTGTCCCGGGCGAGCGGCATCTGGGTCGGCGTCAAGCTGGTCGCCCCGATCGCCGACGGCACGGGCACCGTTGACGTCCATCCTGACCGCGTCCGGCCGACGATCCCGACGATGGAGTTCGACGGCCAGCTGTTCGTCCCCCATCCAAGTGGACAGCTGCTGACCCCGTACACCCTCGAGATGGAGCGCGAGTTCCAGCAGGTGCGGTCGGTGCTGGCCCGCCGCTACGGGGTGGACAACGAGCTCAACCGCGTCACGGTGCGGGGACCGCGCGGACTGGATCGGCATCGCGGCCAGCGGCCACACGTACCACGAGCTGCGCGAGGCGCTCGGCCTGCTCGGGCTGGCCGACGACGTCGCGCTGCGCGACGCCGGGGTCCGGCTCTTCCACCTCCTCATGCCGGTGCCGGTCGACGAGCAGCAGGTGCGCGACTTCGCCCACGGTCTCGCCGAGGTGCTCGTCGTCGAGGAGAAGAACCCCACCCTCGAGCTGCTCGTGAAGAGCGCGATGTACGACTCCGCCGAACGCCCCCGGGTCGTCGGCCGGCATGCCGAGGACGGCGAACTGCTGGTCCCTGGCACCGGACTGCTCGACGCCGACCGGCTGCTCGAACCACTCCACCGCCGGCTCTCGGCGCGCCTCGGTGAGGACCGCCTGCGCCCGCTGCCCGGGCGCCGCGAGCCATCCCTCATCCCGCTGACCGTCAACCGCACGCCGTTCTACTGCAGCGGCTGCCCGCACAACCTGAGCACGCGCAACCCGGAGGGGACACTCGTCGGCGGCGGGATCGGCTGCCACGCGATGGTCGCCCTGATGGACCCTGAGCGGGTCGGCGACATCGCCGGCCTCACCGCGATGGGCAACGAGGGAGCGCAGTGGATCGGGATGGCGCCGTTCCTCGACCGCCCGCACCTCGTCCAGAACATCGGCGATGGCACGTTCTTCCACTCCGGTTCGCTCGCCGTCAGAGCGGCGGTGGCCGCGGGCGTCGACATCACCTTCAAGCTCCTCTACAACGGCACGGTCGCGATGACCGGCGGCCAGGACCCGCCGGGCCTGCTGGCGGTGCCCGAGGTCGTGCAGTCGCTGCTGCTGGAGGGGGTGAGCAGGGTCATCGTCACGTCGGACGATCCGGGCAAGTGGCAAGGCGCGGACTTCGGCGGCTTGGCGGACGGCCGCGTCGACGTGCGCGACCGGACCCGCCTGCTGGAGAGCCAGGTCGAGCTCGCCGCGGTGCCGGGCGTGACCGTCCTCCTCCATGACCAGGAGTGCGCCGCGGAGAAGCGACGGGCCCGCAGCCGGGGGCTCGTCGCCAAGCCGGGCTTCCGCGTCGTCATCAACGAGCGAGTGTGCGAAGGGTGCGGCGACTGCGGTGACAAGAGCAACTGCCTGTCGGTCCAGCCGATCGACACGCCGTACGGGCGCAAGACCCGCATCCACCAGACGAGCTGCAACTGGGACCTGTCGTGCCTCCAGGGCGATTGCCCGGCGTTCGCCACCGTCTCGATCGAGAAGGACGGCCGTCGACGGCATACGCCGAAGGCGGCGCCGGCAATCGGCGACCCCGCCGCCGAGTTGCCCGACCCGCAGCCGATCGTGCCGCCCGACAACTTCACTGTCCGCCTCTCCGGCATCGGCGGCACCGGCGTGATCACCGTCAGCCAGATACTCGGCACCGCGGCGATGCTCGACGGCTGGACCGTCCGCGGCCTCGACCAGACCGGGCTCTCCCAGAAGGCCGGTCCGGTCGTGAGCGACCTGCGGCTGAGCCGCGTCGGCGTGCCCGCGTCGAACCATGCCAACAGCTCGGGTGTCGACTGCCTGCTCGCCTTCGACCTCCTCGTCGCGGCGAGCGACACCAACCGGGTCGGAGCCGACCCCACCCGCACCGTCGTGATCGGCGCGGTCGCACCCACGCCGACGGGGACGATGGTGTCGCATCCGACGACGCCGTACCCCGACCTCTCCGCCCTCACCGGGCGCCTCGGCGAGGTTTCCCGGGCCGGCGACAATCGCTTCGTGGACACTGCTGCGCTCGCCAGCGGGCTCTTCGGGGACACCACGACGGCGAACGTGATGCTGCTCGGTGTTGCCGTGCAGCAGGGCGCGATCGCGGTGAGCCCGACGCGCATCGAGCGGGCGATCGAGCTCAACGGCGTCGCGGTCGAGCGCAACGTCGCCGCGTTCCGGTGGGGCCGTCGCTGGGCCGCGTTCCCGGCCGAGGTCGAGCAGGCCGCCGGCCTCGCCGGCCAAGCCGCGCCGGAGACGACGAACGAGCTCATCGACCGGCTCGCCGACGATCTCGTCGGGTACCAGTCGGAGGCCTACGCCCGCCGCTTCCTCGATCTCGTCGAGGTCGCCAGGACGGCCGAGCAGCGGGTCGCGCCCGGAAGTGTCGCCTTCACCGAGGCCGTCGCCCGCCACGGCCACAAGCTGATGGCCTACAAGGACGAGTACGAGGTCGCTCGGCTGCTCGTCGCCCCCGAGGCCCGGGATGAGTACGAGGCGGTCGGCGGCCCCGGCACCAAGGTCACCTGGCGGCTCCACCCGCCGATGCTGCGCGCCCTCGGGATGAAGAACAAGATGAAGTTGGGCTCGCGCTCACGGCCGATGCTCGTCGCCCTCGCCAAGGCCAAGCGCGTGCGGGGCACGGTCGCCGACCCGTTCCGGTGGGCCCAGGTGCGGCGCCTCGAACGGGCGATGATTCCCGAGTACGAGCGGGCGATCGAGCAGATCGCGGCCGCGCTGACCCCCGACAACATCGCCGAGGCGGTCGCGATCGCCGCGCTCCCCGATCAGGTCCGCGGCTACGAGCACCTCAAGCTCGAGCGCGCCGCCCGCTACCGCACCGAGCTCGCCGACCGCCTGACGAAGTTCTAGGCGATCGGCCGGGCCATCACCCCGACCAGCGCGGCGCCGACGATGCCGGCCTCGTTGGTGAGCGCGGCAGGTACGACCTCGGTGCCGATGTCGATCTCCGGCAGCCACCGCTCGGCCTTCCGGCTGGCGCCTCCGCCGACGATGATCGAGGTCCGGTGAGAACAACTTGACGATGGTCGTCAGGTAGTGCTCGACCCGCTTCGCCCAATCACCCCACGAGAGCTTCTCGCGATCCCGCGCACTCGCCGCGGCTCGGTGCTCGGCGTCGTGGCCGTCGATCTCGAGGTGCCCGAGCTCGGTGTTCGGGACCAGCACGCCGTCGACGAACAACCCCGAGCCGATGCCCGTCCCGAACGTGAGCACGATGCACGACACCGTCGCGGCCGCGACCAGCCCCGTACCGCATCTCGGCGAGCCCGGCCGCGTCGGCGTCGTTGACGACGACGACGTCGTGCCCGACCGTCTTGGTGAAGAGGGCGTCGGCGTCGGTACCGATCCACGACTTGTCGACGTTGGCCGCGCTGAGCGTGACGCCGCGGCGCACGACGGCCGGGAACGTGACGCCCACTGGCCCCGCCCACTCGAAGTGGGCGACCAATTGCGCCACCACGTCCGCCATCGCCGGCGGTGTCGCCGGCCGTGGTGTCTGGATCTTGAACCGGTCGGCAGCGAGCGTGCCGTCGGCGAGGTCGACCGGCGCCGCCTTCATCCCCGATCCCCCGATGTCGATGCCGAACGAGAGCTGCGCGCTCACGGTGGCCACTCCTTGCGCACCTTGATGACCTTGTGCCCGGAGAGGCCATCGGTCGTTCCGCACACCGGGCACGATCCCGATGCCCGGCCCGGCGGACGGTTGATCACCACGAGCAGCTTGTCGCAGCTCACACAGCGTCGCGTCGACGGAGTGTAAGCCACCTCGGCCGGATCTTCGATCTTCCGCTTCAGCTTGGCGTCGCACATGGCGACCGCGGCGCCGTCGCTGAACACGGTGACCGGACCATCCTCGCTCACGACGAAGGCGACCGTGTCGGGATGATCGAACGTGAACCGCCGCGCCGATCGGTGCCGCATGCCCCGCCCGTCGCTGATGAGGAGATCGGCGCGGGCGGAGACGTTGAGGCCGACGCCGAAGTAGCGAACGGTGCCGTCGGCGTCCACGAGCGTGGCCAGATCGGTCTGGCCGAGGGCGGTGTACAACGCCGAAAAGTGGTGGCGGGCGCGGACCGTCAGGCGGGGGCTGGGAAACGACGCCACGTCGTCGAACCCGTAGGCGGGGTCACCCACCGGGTCGCCGCCGTCGAGCCGCAATACCAGCGTCGCCCCGACGTGGCCTGGCGAGAGCCAGTGCACACACAGCTCGAGGAGACCGCGGAGGACGTCGTAGGAGGCGGTCGGGACGATCTTGCTCAGCGGCCCGAGCAGAGCGGCGGCGTTCGGGCGGGTCGTCCACTCCCGGCCGTTCCAGTCGACGACGGCGTCGGACATGAACAGCCGCGGGCGACCGAGCAGCGTGCGCTGCACGATGAAGGCCTCGGTCGACTCCTGGATCTCGACCAGGTCGGCTTCCATCGAGACCGACCGGCGGAAGTGGGCGAGGGCGAGGCTGTCGGACTCGGCGGGACCGTCGAGATGGACGAGGAACGTCGATCGCCCGTCGGCGAACGATCGGGCCCGCTCACGGTCGTAGCCGTCGAGCTCGTGCAGCTCGACCAAGTCACCACCGACGAGGAGTGACCGGTCGGGGGGCAGGATCAGCGACCCGTACACCGGGCGCCGCGTCTCGTGGACGGGAGGGCGGCGGGCATGGTCGAGCTCGTCGAGGATGCGCATGCGCACCGGAACGTCGTCCGGCAGTCGGACGCCGTCCTCCTCGAGCTCCTCGGCCAACCGGCGCAGCGGTCCCGACTCGACGGACTCGACGGTCACTCCGAGGACGCTACCGACACCACCCTCTCGACGCGGCCGCACCGCGGCGGCCGGGACGCTAGTGGCCGCCGCTCGTCGAGAGCTCGACGAGGCCAGTCGGTGGCTTGGCAGGGACCGGACGACTTGGATCGCACGGATCGTTCGGGCGCACCACGGCGCGGCCGTCGGAGCCGGCCTTGAACGCCCTGGCCTGGGTCAGCACGTACTCGGGTTCGCCTGGTGGGCCGAGGTCCGTCGACGACGGTGCGGCAGGTCAGGGGTGCCTGCGGCGCCCAGTTCAAGGCCCCGCTGGCCCAGAACGTCGGCGACATCACGTACTTGGAGTAGATCTGCAGCCAGCGCGCCTGGTACTCAAGCGGCGTCAGCGTGTTCCCGGGGAGGGCCGGGACGGTGTTCCACTCGTCGCCCACCGGGACGTGGCCGAGGTACCACGACACCGGGACCGTCGAGACGTCACCGTTGTTGGCGGCGAGGATCCGGTTGGCGAGCTCGAGTGCTGCCGCGTCCTGGACCGACGGCGGGGCGTCCTTGGCCCGGGCGTACCCGCCGTAGCCGGCCCAGGTGCTGTCGACGAACTGGTACGCGCCCGACGCCGTCGACGAGCTCGACGCGGCCGAGTAGTCGCCCCCGGACTCGAGCGTGCGGATCGTGGCGAGGATCGCGCCGAGCTCGGCCGGGATCGGCGCGAACATCGGATCCGTCGCCGCGGAGCTGCAGTCACCGGGCTGGTCGTAACGGGCATCACCGACCTGAAGGGCCGAAGCGTCGACAGGGGTGTAGCCGGCCGGCCCGATCCACATGCGTGCCTCGACGGCGTCCGAGCCAGGGTTGCCGCCGGACAGCGTCAGCGGGAGCCAGCTTCCGGGCAGGGTGACCTCCCGCCAGCCGGCGGCGAGGAACGCAGCAGCCCGCCGGACCCCCACCGCCCGTCCCGCACCGGCCGGCGCGGCCAATGCGGCGACGTCGCTCTCCGATCGGTTCGCCGCCGCCATGATCCGGTCGAGCCTCGTCGGCTGGGGCGTCCCCGCCGCGCAGTTCACGTCGCGCTGGGCGAGCCGCAGGCTCCAGAACGGGTTGATCGCCTCGCCGTCGGGCCGCCGGATCTCCACGTGGGCATGGGGCACCGACCCCTCGGAGTTGCCGCTGTCACCCATCCAGCCGACGAACTGACCGGCCTTCACCGTCGCCCCCGGCACGATGCCGGGCGCGTACCGCCACGCGCCGCCGTCGGCGCCATCGTCCGTGCCGGGGCTGTCGTTGTTCACGTGGTAGATGTTGTACTCCCAGCCCTCCGGGTCGCGGATGACCACGCCGTAGCCGGCCGTGGGGTGGTCGACGAGGTGGTCGATCACGCCGTCGTGCATGGCGAGCAGCGGCTGGAGCCGATCACCGATGAGGTCGTTGCCCTTGTGCGCCCGCGTGCATCCGTCGCGGCACGCGCCGAAGTCGTTGCCGTACGACACGGGGCCGGCGATGGGGAACGTGATCGAGCGGATCTGGCCCGGATCGACCTTGCCGGCGGGCACGACGACGCGTCCCGACGGCGTTTCGACCGGGGGCTCCTTCGGGTCGCTCGTGGGATCGCGCGGCTCGCGCCGGCGCGAGGGCCCGTTGGTCGGTAGAGGATCCGGCTTCGGCGCAGGCTCGGTCGTCGGGGTGGTGGTGGTCGGTCCTCCCGGGGCGGCCGTGGTCGGCGGCGACGGCGCAGAGGTGGTCGTCGTGGTCGCGTCCGTCGTCGGCGTCGGGGTGGTGGTCGTGGTCGTCGTCGTCGCCGAGTTGTCAGGCACGGTTGTCGTCGAGGAGCCGTCGGGGATGGTCGTCGTGGTGGTCGTCGGCGCGCCGGTCGGCGGCGGGGTCGTCGGTGGCGTCGTCGAGGGCTCGCACGGCTCGCTGCCCGGCCCAGAGACCGGCGTCGTGGTGGTGGTGGTGGTGGTCGTCGTGGTGGACGAGTCGCAGTCCTCGGCCGGGGCGGCAGCCCCCGGCGCGCCAGGGGTGACGGCGGCGGCGTCGGGGCCGGCGGCGGAGGCCCGCCACGCGGCCACCGGCGCCAACAGGGTCACCAACACGATCGTGAGCAGCCGCCTCATGGGAGCACCACCGCGGGAACGACGGGTGCGGGGACGACGGGTGCGGGGAGATCGACGGACACGGCGAGCATGCCGGGCGCCAGGGCGTCGCTGCCGGTGACCTGGATGGACAGGGTCGCCGCAGTCGAGCCCGGCAGGAGGTAGCGGTCCGGGACGCGGATCACATCCATGTCGACGCCGGAACCCGACGTCCTGGTGCGCCCGTCGCCGGATGCGATGTACGCCTTGCGCCCTGGGCGCTTGCTGGCGACCGGCCGGCCGAGCACGCACACCGTGTCGTTCTGCACATCCGTCGTGCTGTTGCAGGCCGAGTTCCCGCCGATGATGACACCGCGAGGCGGCGCCGAGTCGCCGGGGGTGAGGTTGTTCCCGAGCGGGTTGCCGTTGAACAACAGGTTGTCGGCATCACCGCGCTGGCTGTGGCCGACGACGTGGAAGGTCTTGGCGAAGACCCCGCCCGTCGTCGGGATCTCGAACCCGGTGACCGGCACCTCGATCGGGCCTTCGGTGACATAGTCGAAGCCGTCGTGCCACGACACGGCGCGAGGAGCGAACCGACGCTGCTCGTCGACCGGCAGGTTGCCGATCTCCTGGCCGCTGCTCGCATCGAAGTCGTAGGCGACGACGATCGCCCACGACGCGTACGGCAGATATGGCGCCGCCCGCTCGGAGACGATGTCGGCCACGGTGTAGGAGCCGCGGCCGCGGTCGGCCACATAGTCCGTGACGTCCCAGACCGCCTGGCGCAGCGCGGCGCCGTCGCGCCGGCCGCCGCCTGCCTCGTACAGCTTGGGCACGCCGAGCGTCGCCCCGCCCAGTTCGGTGTATCGGAAGGTCTCGTCGGGACCGGCGAGACGGACGCGCAACGGGCCGACGTCCGCGGCCACCGTCGTCTGCACGTAGAGGCGGGCCTCGATCACCCGGGCGCCATCGGGAACGTCGAGGCGCGCCGAGCTGGAGTTGTCGGCGCACGCGCGGGGGAACCCGAGACCGCGGATCAGGCACATCTCGGTCGAGTCGCTGTCGACGTCGGCGATCGTGACGGCGCCGTCCCGCCAGCCGCCCGCCGACAGGAGGTTGGAGTTCCCCGCCATGACGAGATCACCGTTCACGACCTGCTCGAGCACGGTTGCGAACGGACGCCGGGCGGGGGGCTTCGGATCATCGGCCCGTCCCGCGCCGACCGTGGATCCCACGGCGGCGAGGCCCGACGTGAGGACGAGGGCGACGACGACGAGCCGGCGGGCGAATCGCCCACCCGACTGCCTTCGTTCTCGCTGCCTCGACATCATGATTTCTCCCGCGCGGCCGCGCGCGTCCCCCGACCCGGACCAGGCTGAATGTACTCGTTGGGGGACATGGGGGCCATCGGTTCTCTTCGCTCACTCCGCTCGCCGGCTGCAGGTTCGGAGTCCTCGATCCCACGGATCCCCCGGACCGGCCGTTGTGAGTCGCCGCGCATCAATTCTCGTTCATGATCTGGCTTGGACCGCGCGAGATACGAGCAAACCCGTGAGTTTGGTTCGCGACCCGATCAGACCGTCCGCCGATCGTCCAATCGTACCGCGCCGCCCGCCGCAACGCGCCAATGAGTACCCTCGACCCGAGGTTGAGAGTTGCGGCCGGTGACGGCCGAGCAGGGGCGACCATCCACCAGGTCAGTGCAGCGATCCCCTACGCTCGGCGCGCCCTTGATCACCAGGCAGGAGGTTCCCATGCCAGATCGTCGGAAGAGACCGTCATGATCGGCGCGCTGATCGTCGGACTGGTCCTGTTCGTCGTCGTCTCCTTGCCGGCGACATGGTTGCTGATGCTGTTCTTCGGCAACGTCGCGCCGGGCGTCGGACTCGGGTTCTGGGGCGCGCTCCCGCTCGGGATGCTGGTTTCCGCGCTGATCGGAGCCGCCGGGTCGCAAAAGACGGTCTGACCGCGTTCCTGAGGCTCTGAGCCTCCCCGGTCGCGTCGAGCGACTGAGAAGGCTCAGAATCGGTGACCGGGGCGCGATCGGCCGCGCTGACTTGCTGAACTTGTAGATGGTCGTGGTC
The DNA here is from genome assembly GCA_963839695.1 of uncultured Acidimicrobiia bacterium. Lineage (GTDB taxonomy): Bacteria > Actinomycetota > Acidimicrobiia > Acidimicrobiales > Ilumatobacteraceae > JALZMG01. The sequence goes on from CAWIVW010000007.1 coordinate 355,363, forward strand.
TCGTAGACCTCGCCTGGGCGCAGCACGGTCGATGGGAAGTTGTCGTGGTTCGGCGAGTCCGGGTAGTGCTGGGTCTCGAGGGCGAACCCGTAGCTCTGGCGGTACATCTTCCCGCTCGTGCCGACGAGGGTGCCGTCGAGGAAGTTGCCGGCGTAGAACTGGATGCCCGGCTCGGTGGTGAGCACATCGAGGCGGCGGCCGCTCTCGGGGTCGACGGCGCGGGCGGCGAGCTCCAACTTGCCATCGCCCACCTCGCGGTCGAGCACCCAGTTGTGGTCGTACCCGCGACCGATGACGAGCTGCTCGAACGTGCCGTCATCGATGCGGTCACCGATCGCGGTCGACCGGCGGAAGTCCATCGGCGTGCCCTCGACCGGATCGATAGCTCCGGTCGGGATCAGGGTCGGATCGACCGGGGTGTAGCTCGTCGGCGTTGAGCTTCAGCTTGTGGTCGTAGATGTCGCCGTTGCCCTCGCCCGCGAGGTTGAAGTAGGCGTGGTTGGTCAGGTTGACGATGGTGGCCTTGCCCTCGACCTCGGCGTGGTAGTCCATCCGGATCTCGTTCTTCGGGGTCAGCCGGTACTCGACCGTCACGGCCAACTCGCCCGGATAGTTCTCTTCGCCGTCAGGGCTGGTGTAGGTGAGGCTGAGCCCGACGGTCTTGCCCTCGTGGATCTCGTCCGCCTCCCACACCCGCTTGTCGAACCCGAAGTCGCCGCCGTGCAGGTGGTTCGGGTCGTTGTTGGTGGCCAGCTGGTAGGTCGACGCCGTCGAGCGTGAACTGACCCAACGCGATGCGGTTGGCGTAGCGCCCGGTGATGCACCCGAAGTACGGGTTCTCGTTCGACGTACTGGTCGAGGTTGTTGAAGCCGAGCGTCACGTTGGCCAGGCGGCCCCGCTTGTCGGGAACTTTGATCGACTGGATGATCCCGCCGTAGGTGATGATCTTGACCTCCATGCCCTTGCCGTTCTTGAGGGTGTAGAGGTCGACCGCCTTCCCGTTCTCCGGATGGTCCGGGTTTTCTGCTTCGACGGTGCCGAACGGCTCCTTGGTGATGCTGGCGCGGTCGCGGTCGGCGGCGGACGAGCCCCCGACGGCAGATCCGGCCATCACCGTGGTGAGGCCGAGGACCAACAGGACACCAACCGCAGCGCGACGCGGGCGCACTCCATGCATGAGATCCTCCCGTGTGTCTGGAATTCCCTCTAGCTGGGATTTCCCTTATGCATACGTTATCATCATATGATTGGAGCTTGTCAACGAATCATGTGATGTTATGCTCACTCCGACCAATCATCACATGATTGGCGCCACCCGCAGAACAGAGGGGGACGTCCGATGGAAGGTTCAGGATTTGGGCGGTCGCGGCGCGACGTGTTGCGGGCGATGGGGATCACCGCCGCCGCGGGATTGCTCGCCGCCAGTTGCGGTGACGACGACGATGATGACGTCGCCAGCGGCTGCCCCCACCACCGGCGGCACCGGCGCCACCGGCACCACCGGGGGCGGCGGCGGCGGTGGCGGCGCCCACGGCAACTTCCCGGAGACGCCGGCGTGGGACTTCGTGTTCGTCAACCACGTCACGACGAACCCGTTCTTCGTGCCGACGCAGTACGGCGCCGAGGACGCCTCGGCGCTGCTCGGGACCTCGTTCCAGTGGACGGGCTCCGAAACGTCCGACATCCCCGAGATGGTCGACGCCTTCGAAGCGGCGATCGCCGGCAACGCCGACGGGATCGCCGTCGCCCTCGTCGACCTCGAGGCCTTCAACGATCCGATCAACCAGGCGTTGGAGGCGGGCATCCCGGTCGTCTCCTACAACGCCGACGCGGCGAACGCGCGCATGGCCTACATCGGGCAGGACCTCTACGGCTCCGGGTTCGAGATGGGCAACCGGATCGTCGAGATCGTCGGCGAGGGTCCGGTCGCGCTGTTCATCGCCACGCCGGGCCAGCTCAACATCCAGCCCCGCATCGACGGGGCGATCGACGCGATCAGGGAGTCCGGGGCACCGATCGAGGTCGAGGACATCGCCACCGGCGCCGAGCTCCCGGAGGAGCTCGACAACATCGAGGCCTACTTCCTCGGCCACCCGGACGTGGCGGGCATGTTCGCAGTCGACGCCGGCAGCACCCAAGGGGTCGGGCAAGTCGTGCAGGCCCAGGACGCGCGGTCAGGAGCGCTGAAGGGCGCCGGAGGGTACGACCTCCTTCCGACGACGGTCGAGCTGGTGTCCTCGGGCGTGCTCGACTTCACCATCGACCAGCAGCCGTACCTGCAAGGGTTCCTTCCGGTGCTGTACCTCTATCTGTCGAAGCTGTCCGGCGGCGTCGTCCTCCCACCGGAGACGAACACGGGTCTGGTCTTCCTCAACTCCGACACGGCGAAGCTGTTCCTCGACACGTCGAGCCGGTTCGAGGGCGACGACGAGGCGCAGAAGATCGTCGAACCGGGCTGATCATGGCGTTCCCCGGCCACGCAGGCCGTCGCTGGCCGCTCACTCGCTGGGGCTCGCTCGCTCGCATCGCGAGATTGTGCACCGATGACGGGAACGGTCGACAGCGAGGAGCGCGACGGCGACCTGACGGCGGGGCCTCCGCTCGAGGCCCCGCCGCGCTCCGTGCGATCCATCGGCTTCCGGACGATGGATCTCGTCTCGCGGCGCAAGGAGGCGAGCATCGCCTTCGTCCTCGTCGTGCTCTTCGTCTACTTCGGCGTGTCGACGGACGACTTCCTCGGCACGGACAACCTGCGCGTGATCACCCAGTTCACCGCCGCCGTCGCGATCCTCGCCGTCGGCGAGGCGATGCTGCTGATCTCCGGCGAGATCGACCTCTCGCTCGGGAACATCTACGGGATGACGCCGTTCGTGATGTGGTTCGGCCTCGAGTGGGGGTTCCCGCTGCCGCTCGCGGTCGTGTTCGGGCTGCTCGGCGCCGCCGTGGTCGGAGCGATCAACGGGATCCTCACCGTCACCACCGGCGTGCCGTCGTTCATCACGACGCTGGGGATGCTGTTCTTCCTCAACGGGTTCACGCTCACGATCTCCGACGGCTTCCCGAAGCCGGCGCCCGAGGGCGGGATCACCGACGTGCTCGGCGGCGCCCGTTTCTCCGGCTTCGTCTGGGCCGTCGTGATCACCGTGATCGCCCACGTGGTCCTGGCGAGCACGCGCTGGGGCGTGCACACCGTGGCGACCGGGGGCAATCCGATCGGCGCCCGCGAGGCAGGCGTGCCGACGCGACGGATCAAGGTCGGCACGTTCATGTTCGCCGCAGTCATCGCCGGCTTCGCCGGCATCAGCGACGCGATCCGGATCAACTCGCTCGATCCCCAAGGAGGAGGGCCGGACTTCACGTTCCTCGCCGTCGCCTCGGCCGTCATCGGCGGCACCGCGCTCGCCGGCGGGTCGGGCACCGTGATCGGCGCGTTCCTCGGTGCGCTCTTCCTCGGCGTGCTGCGCGACGGGCTGGTGATCAAGGGGATCAGCTCGTTCACGTACAGCATGGTCCTCGGCATCGCGATCATCGCCTCGATGATCCTCAACTCGGCGGCCAACCGCCTGCGCATCCGGATGCGGAGATACGCGTGAACATCATGCGTCGACCATGTCGCCGATGCGAGCGAGCGAGCGCCGAGGGGAGCTCCGTTGCGAGCGACGAGGCGCGAGCCGAGGAGCGGCCACACCCGGCCTGCGTGGCCGGGGAACGCAATGAGGGCCTGCGTGGCCCGGGAACGCAATGAACGGCGACGTGATCCGCGCCGAGGGGATCGCCAAGAGCTTCGGTCCCGTGGTCGCGCTGCGCGACGTGTCGATCCACCTCGGCCGCGGGGAAATCCTCGGGCTGATCGGCGACAACGGCGCCGGCAAGTCGACGCTCGATCAAGATCCTCACCGGGTTCCATCAACCCGACTCCGGCCAGCTCTACCTCGACGGCGAGCCGGTGACGTCTGCGGTCGGTGAACGACGCCCGCCAGCGCGGCATCGAGACCGTCTACCAGGATCTCGCCCTGATCAACGACCTGCCCGTCTACCTCAACATGAGCCTGAGGCGCGAGGTCAGACACCGGTGGACGCCGTTCCTCGACAAGCGGAGCGATGCGCGACATCGCCCGCGAACGCCTTGCGGAGATCGCGATCAGGATCCCATCCGTCGATGCGGACGTGGCCCTGCTCTCGGGCGGCCAGCGCCAGGCGATCGCGGTGGCGCGGGCGGTGTTCTCGGACGCCAAGGTGATCCTCCTCGACGAGCCGCTGGCGGCGATGGGCGCGAAGGAGAGCCTCGTCATCCTCGACCTGATCCGCGAGCTGAAGCGGCGCGGCGACGTGTCGATGATCATGATCGCCCACAACTACGCCCAGATCGTCGACGTCTGCGACCGGGTGAACCTGCTGCAGCACGGGCGGATCACGTACGACCGGGCGGTGAGCGAGACGTCAGTCGCCGAGCTGGTCGAGCTGGTCGCGTCCGAATACCGACAGCGAACCTGAGGCGAGGCACCGCGTGGTGACGGGGGTGAACGGTCCCGGGACGCCGCGGCGCGGCCTGCACGGCCGGGTCGTCGACGAGCTCGGGTTGCGCATCGTCGGCGGGACGTGGATGAGTGGCGCCCACCTGCCCAACGAGGACGAGCTGGCGGCCGAGCTCGGGGTGAGCCGGACCGTCGTCCGCGAGGCGATCAAGGCGCTGCAGGCGAAGGGGTTGGTCGAGGTCCGCCCGAAGACCGGCACTCGCGTCCGGCCCCGGCGGGCGTGGCATCTCCTCGACGCCGACATCGTCGCCTGGCAGTTCGCCGACATGGAGCGGGCCGAGGACCTGCGCGAGCTGTACGAGATCCGCTCGTCGATCGCCGCCGCCGCGGCCCGGCTGGCCGCCACGCGCCGGACCGATGAGCAACTCGCCGAGATCGAGGCGCACCAGCGTCGGATCGACGCCGCGGTCGCCGAACCGCTCGCCCGGCAGAACGCCGAGCTCGACTTCCACGACGCCGTGACCGACGCCGCCCACAACTCGCTCCTCGCCCACATCGGGGCCATGGTCAGGGTCGCGCTCGAGGCCGCCGCCAGCCGGGCCTCCCCCGCACCGGACGACGAATCCGTGGCCCTGCGCCTCGCGGTGATCGAGGCGATCCGGACGCGGGACGCCGACGCCGCCGAGAAGGCGATGCGGATCCTCGTCGACCTGGGGTGGGAGGCGATCGCCAAGTCCGGCCGTGAGGGTCCGTCGTGACCGGCGACCGCGTCCGGTGGGGCGTGCTCGGGTGCGCGTCGATCGCCGTCCACAAGGTCGTCCCCGCCATGCAGCGGTCCAGTCGCTGCGACGTCGTGGCGATCGCTTCGCGGTCGGCGGAGCGGGCCGAGGAGACCGCCCGCGCGCTCGGCATCCCCCGCGCCCACGCCCGCTACGAGGATCTCCTCGCCGATGCGGACGTCGAGGCCGTGTACATCCCGCTCCCCAACCACCTCCACGCCGAGTGGACGCGGCGGGCCGCCGCGGCGGGCAAGCACGTGCTGTGCGAGAAGCCACTGGCGATGAACGCGGGCGAGGCGGCCCGCATGGTCGAGGGCTGCCGTGACGCCGGGGTGGCCTTGATGGAGGCGTTCATGTACCGGCTCCATCCGCTCTGGTTGCGGGCCCACGAGCTCGTTGCGGGCGGCGCCATCGGCGAGCTCGAGGCGATCCAGGCGTTCTTCTCCTACCGCAACGTCGATCCGGCGAACATCCGCAACATCGCCGCCTACGGCGGCGGGGCGCTGATGGACATCGGGTGCTACCCGATCAACGTCGCCCGCTGGTTCTTCGGCGGTGAACCCGACCGGATCACCGCTTCCGTCCGCGCCCATCCGACGTTCGGCACCGACGTCCTGACGTCGGCGATCCTCGAGTTCGCCGGGCGCCAGGCGACGTTCACATGCTCGACCGAGGTCGAGGACGATCAGCGGGTCCACCTCGTCGGCACCGCCGGGCGGCTGGTTGTGCCGATCCCGTTCAACATCCCGCCCGACCGCCCGACCCAGATCATCCGCGCCGCCGGCGGGAACCCGCCTGTCGACCCGGACCTCGAGGTCATCGAGGTGCCGACGGCCGACCCCTACGCCGCGCAGGGCGACGCCTTCTCGGCGGCCGTTCGCGACGGAACACCGGTGCCGATCCCGCCGGAGGACGCGATCGGCAACATGACCGTGATCGACCGGATCTTCGAGCTCGCTCGAGCTCGGTGACGACGCCGATCGGGAAGCCGTTGCCGCCGCTCTCGACGCACCCGTGGCGGACTTCGTCGACGCGTTCCTCGCCAGTGGCGATGACGAGCTCGCCGATCTGGCCGCGGCCGCGACCTACCACTCGAGAGAGCCGTAAGGCTTCAGTCCGTCGGCGGTGGTGGCCGTTGGTCGGGCGGTTCCTGTCGCTTTGGTTTCCTGTTGTGTTTGGTCTCGTCGCGGTTGTGGGGGTGGCATTCGAGCCAGCCGTTGTCCTCACTGGTGAGTCCGCCGTGGGTGTAGGGCTGTTTGTGGTCGACGTCGCAGTTATCGGCGGGTTCGTCGCAGCCGGAGGGGTGTTGGCAGTGGCGGTCGCGGGCTTCGATGGCGCGGCGTAATGCGCCGGTGAACCGGCGCCGTTTGGACACCGCGAGGACCCGGTCGGGGCCGTCGAAAACGATCCGCTCAATGTCCGCCTCGGTGAGGTGAGGGACGGCTTGGCCGGGGGCGATCACGGTGCCGGCGGCGAGTTCACAGATCCGGGCGAAGGAGGTTTCGCCGGTGTGGATGGTGATCAACGGCCGCGGTCGGAGCCCGCCCGGTTTCGATGTGCGGGAGCGGTGGGCCATCTCCACGAGCGCGTCGGCCCGGCGTTGGGTGACGGTGCGCAGGTTCCCGGTGCGCTTGTCGGCGAGGTAGAGGCGGTGTTCGAGCCGGTCCAACTCACGCTTGAACGCCGCCCCACCCACCGGGTCAAGGGTCGCTTGCAGGTCGACGGTGCCGTCCACCGTGACCGCCACCGACGCCGACCGGGTGCTGTGGATTCGTTCAGCCTCGACCTCACAGGCTTCCGTGTCAGCGCGTTGCCGCCAGTACTCCACCATCCGGTGGGCCTGGGCGTAGCGCAACAGCTGACACTGCTCGACGAGGGTGGCTTCGTGGTCGGCGAACAGCTGCTCCCGGGACCCGCTGTTGGCTCGAGCCAACAGGTCGACATGATCAGGCGACAGATTCCCGTCCGCCACCGCGGACGCGGTGTGGGGCATCGACCGCAACGCCCGCGCCCGACGCACCTGGGTCTTCGCGGTGGCCACCGCCATCGATGCTTCCCGGGCGAGCCGGTGGGCGGCGGTACGGGAGCCGTCGTCACACCACACCCCGCGGGCATCCCACGCTGAGATCAGCTTGGCCCGCGCCGCGGCGAACCGGTGCGACTGGCGTTGCGCCTCCACCACCAGGTCGTGCAACTCGCCATCGGACACCGTGTCCGGGTCGAGGTCCAACAGGTCGCCGACGGAGGTGTCGAGGTGGTCGATGAGGGCGGTCCCCATGCCACTACGTTATCGAACGGGTGCGCGACCTAACAAACACGTGTACGAAGAGTACAGGTCCCCCTGGCGGTCAGAGCGCGTGGTCGACCTCGACCACGACCTTGCCCAGGCTGCGGCCCTCGCCGACGTGGGCGAGGGCGTCCGGAACGTCGTCCAGACCGAACGTGCGGTCGATGTTGATCGCGAGCTCTCCACGACCTCGTCGAAGACGTCGGAGAGTCGGGAACGCGCCGAAGAACCGTCGCCATGCGTCGACGCAGGCACGCTTGCCATCGATGGTGGTGCCCGCCGAGTCGATGAAGCGGTGCGTGTCCGTCATCAGGCCGAACAATCCGGCGAGGTCTCGAGCGTTGATGGCCTCGTTGAACGTGAGGACAACGGCCACCGCCCCCGTCGGTGCCAACTCGGTGGTCACGCTCTGAGTATCGCGTCCGAGGCTGCCCGCCGGCGGCGAAGCAGAAGCACTCATGCCGACAGAGACGCTCCAAGGGCGCGGATTGATCGCGAGAACACGCGATGTTCGTTTCCGGTTGGACGATTCCCTCGCCGCCGCAACGGGAACAGTGGCAGCGTGGATGAATCAATGAACGTCCCAGGCACCCGGCTGACGTGCACGAACGCCGACTGCGACTGCGAGCTGCAGATCAACACCCCGTGCCCGCATGGCACCACGTACACGTGCGCGTGCGGCCACGCGTTCGAGCCCATCACCTAAGCGATCCGACGGCGAGCCTCGGGGCGGGCGAACCGATCCTTCGCGCCCTGCACCGCGGGCTCAGCGGCCCTCGCTGACGAGCGTGCCGCCCTGGTAGACGCGCCGCACCCGTCCGGCGAGATCGTGGAGGTCGAGGGCGTCGCCGTCGAGCACGACGACGTCGGCCACCTTCCCCGGCTCCAGCGTGCCGGTGTCGTCGGCGATGCCGAGCAGCTCAGCCGCCGTACGGGTGGTGGCGACCAGCGCCTCGGCCGGTGACATTCCGCACTCGACCATCAACGGCAGCTCGCGCAGGTTCTGGCCGTGCGGGGTCACGCCGCTGTCGGTGCCCATCGCCACCTTCACGCCCGGCGCCGATCGCCTTGCTCACCGACGCGAAGTGCGCCTCCATCACCATCTTCGTCTTCTCGACGGCCTCGGGTGGGACGGGCACACCGGCCTCGGCGGCTTCGAGCACACCCCGCGGCGCGATGAGCGTCGGAACCAGATACGTGCCACGCTCGAGCATCTGGCCGATCGCGTCGTCGTCGAGATAGATCCCGTGCTCGATCGAGCGGATCCCGTTGCGGATCGCCGCCTTGATCCCGTCGGTCGCCTGCGCGTGGGCCATCACGAACCGGCCCGCCGCGTCGGCCTCCTCCACCAGTACCGCCAGCTCGGCGTCGCGGAAATGGCCGTGGCGCGGATCGTCGCGCGGGGACAGCACGCCGCCGCTGGTCGCCACCTTGATCACGTCGGCGCCGGCGCGCACGAGCTCGCGCACCTTGCGGCGCATCTCGTCGGGGCCGTCGACGATCGTGTCCGGGCGGCCCGGGTGAGGCACGAAGAACGCCCGCAGGTGGGCACCGCAGACCTGCCAGTCGTCGCCGTGCCCGCCCGTCTGGCTGAGCATCGAGATCGAGATCTGCATGCGCGGCCCCGGGATCATCCCCCGTTGCTGCGCGGTCTTGATGCCGAGGTCGGAGCCGCCCGCCTCGCGTACGGTCGTGATGCCGGTGTCGAGTGTCGCCCGCATGTTCTCGGCCGCCTCGTAGAACGCCAGCGAGAACGGGCGGCGCACCGAGTACATCGGGTCGAGTTGGCCGTTGATCATGAAATGGACATGGCTGTCGATGAACCCCGGCAGCACCGCCTGACCGGAGCAGTCGACCGCCTCGTCGCCGTCGAGCCCCGGCCCCACATCGACGATGCGCCCGTCTTCCGTCACCACATCGGCGACGGCCGGCGCCGTTCCCGAGCCATCGAACACCGACCCGCCCTGGAGCACGAATCGCGTCATGCACCGACCCTACGCGGCGCCGGCCTCAGCTCAGCGCAGCCCGAGGACGAGGTCGATCACGAGCTGATCGAGACGCTGATGGCGGTAGCGACGCTGCGCCATCTCCTCCGGATCGAAGCACTCGCTCGACAGCTCCCGACCCGCCTCGGCGGAGAACGCTCCGACGGTCGGGCTCGGCGAGCTCCGACCGCGCCGCACTCCGCCAAGGCGTCGCGGATCTCAGGATCGTCAGCGAAGCGTCGCACCTTGGCGGCGAGCGCGCGGTAGGTGCGCATGCAACCGACGGCGAAGTCCCACACTCCGTCCGATCCTCGAGCCGGTGCGGATCGATGTCGAAGTGGAGCGGCCCGTCGTAGCCGGACTCGGCGAGCAGCTTGACGACGAAGAACGCCTCGCTCACGCTCGCCGATCCGAAGCACGGCTCCTTCTCGTGCAGCTCGATCGGCGGCGCGTTCAGATCGACGTGGAGCAGCTTGCCGGCGTCGATCGCCTGCGCCACGCCGTAGCACCCTCCGCCGGCAACCGTGCCATGGGCGAGCTCCGGGTTGAGCCCGACCATCTCGGGATGCTCGAGCGTGTCGATGAACGCGAGCGCATGCCCGATCGTCGACAGGAGCATGGCGCCGGGACGCTCAGCGGCTTCGGCGGTGATCGCGAACCGTGTCGGATAGCCCTGCTCTCGGACGTAACCACAGAGAAAGTCGACCGCCTCGCGGTAGCGGCCGAGGGCGTCCCGTGGCGGCTTGGCCGCGACGGAGTCGACCCGTTCGACACCGTCCGGCAGGTCGTGGAGCGGGGCCCCGAGCTCGGCGCCGAGATCGATGGCCCGCATCGCCTTCTGGATCGCGAAGCGGCGCACATCGCGGTCCGCCGACGTGAACGCACCATGGCTGAACACGGGAAGTCCGGCCAGGTTCGTCCGCGTCATCGACACGACGACTCCGGTCGAGTCGAGAGCCTTGGAGAACTTGTCCAAGATGTCGTGGCGTGCGGCCGCCGACGCCCCTACGGGGACAAGGTCGTCGTCCTGGAATCCGATGCCCCAGACGCCGAGGTCACCGAGTTGGTAGACGAACTCCCACGGTTCGGTCGGCGCCCGCAGCCCGAACGCGAACCTGTGCTCCGGACCTGGTTCGAACGCGCTCATTCGTGTCTCCCTCGTGTGATGGTGCGGTGGGGATGGTCGATCAAGGCGGTTCCTCCCTCAGAGCCCCTGGGCGAGGCGGTGATAGGCCTGGCTCCAGCGCAGTTCGTTGGCGAAGCCACGCGAAGTGGTCGCGCCGTCGATGACGACGAGTTCGGTGCGCGCCATCTCGGCGAAATCCCAGAGCGCGTCGACACCGATCGCCGTCGACAGCACGGTGTGATGCGGGGCACCGGCGGCGAGCCAGGACTCGGTCGCCGTGCGCAGGTCGGGCTTGGGCTTCCAGACCGCGCAGGCGACAGGCAGCTTCGGCAGCGGGGCGTCGGGCTCGACGACCTCGACCTCGTTGGCGACGAGCCGGAAGCGGTCGCCCATGTCGGCCAGTCCGAGCACGACGCCGTCGCCCGGCGTGGCCGTGAACTTGAGTCGAACCGGATCCTCGCGATCGCCGATCGCGAGCGGATGGATCTCCAGCGTCGGCGTCGCCGCGGCGATCGAGGGACAGACCTCCAGCATGTGGGCGCCGAGGACCCGCTCATGGCCCGGAACGAGGTGGTACGTGTAGTCCTCCATGAACGAGGTCCCGCCCGGCAGCCCCTCGGCGACCACCTTCAGCGTCCGCAGCATCACCGCGGTCTTCCAGTCGCCTTCGGCCCCGAAGCCGAAGCCGTCGGCCATCAGTCGCTGCACGGCGAGACCAGGCAGCTGGCGCAACCCGCCGAGGTCCTCGAAGTTGGTCGTGAACGCCTTCAGCCCGCCGCCGTCGAGGAACGAGCGGAGGCCGAGCTCGATGCGCGCTCCGTAACGCAGGGACTCGTGGCGCGCACCGCCCTTGCGCAGCTCGGGGACGACGTCGTAGGAATCCTCGTACTCGGCGGCGAGGGCGTCGGCGTCGGCGTCGGCGGTGGCGTCGACCGCCGCGACCAGATCGTTGACGCCCCACGTGTTGACGGCCACCCCGAAGCGCAGCTGGGCCTCGACTTTGTCGCCCTCGGTCACCGCGACCTGGCGCATGTTGTCACCGAAGCGGGCGAGCTTGAGGGCGCGGAGCTCGGCGAGGCCGGTCGCCGCGCGCGCCCACGTGGCGATGCGCGCGGCAACGGCCGGGTCGGAGACGTGGCCCGCAACCGTCTTCCGCGGGGCACCGACCCGGCTCAGAATGTGGGCGAACTCACGGTCGCCGTGGGCGGCCTGGTTGAGGTTCATGAAGTCCATGTCGATCTCCGCCCACGGGAGCTCGACGTTGGATTGCGTGTGCAGGTGCAGCATCGGCTTCTGCAGCGCCTGGAGTCCGTTGATCCACATCTTCGCCGGAGAGAACGTGTGCATCCACGTGATCACCCCGACGCACCGCTCGTCGATGTTGACGTCGAGGAGCTGACGGCGGATCGCGTCCTGCTCCTTGAGCACGGGCTGGAGCACGACCGGCAGCGGGATCGTCCCGGCGGCGTTGAGCTGGCGGACGATCGCTTCGGACTGGTCGGCCACCTGACGGAGCGTCTCGTCGCCGTACAGGTTCTGGCTCCCCGTGAGGAACCAGATCTCGCGGTTCTCGTAGGAGGTCATCGCGCTCACGAATCGACACCCTTCTGGCCATAGGCGCCCTGGTAGCGCGCGTACAAGCTGTCGACGTCGGACGGGTCGATGCCCACCGGTTCCCCGAGCTGACGCGCGTGGTGCACGGTGCGGGCGGCGTCCTCGCACATCACCGCCGCCTTCACCGCCGCCGCCGCACTCGGGCCGATGGTGAACACGCCGTGGTTGCGCAACAGCACGGCCGGCGAGCGATGTCCCCGCAACGTCGACACGACCGCCCGGCCGATGTCCTCGTCCCCGATGCGGGCGAAGCGGGCGATGGGGATCTCGCCGCCGAACTCGTCGGCCATCGCCGTGAGCACGCACGGGATCGCCTCCCCGCGAGCGGCCCACGCCGTGGCGTACGTGCTGTGGGTGTGGACCACGCCGTTGACCGTCGTCGAGCTCGCGGTAGATGTAGGCATGCGAGAAGGTGTCCGACGACGGGTGCAAGCCGGCTTCGACCGGCTTCCCGTCGAGGTCGGTGACGACCATCGACTCCGGCGTCAGTTCGTGGTACGCGACGCCACTCGGCTTGATGACCATAAGGTCCTCCCCCGGCACCCGGGCGCTGACGTTGCCGCTCGTCCAGCTGACGAGCCCCCACTGCACGAGCTCGCCGTGCAGCGCACACACCGTCGCTCGGAGCGCCCGGATGCGCTCGGACTGCGCCGCGAGCTCGCTCACTGGTGGGCGTCCCTTCTGATCGCCCGCAGCCGGTGCATGACGTCGTTCCCGCCCCGCCCGAAGTAGTCGTGGAGGATCACGTACTCGTCGTACAGGCGGTCGTAGCCCGCCGCCCGGCGCCTCGTCCGGACGGTACACGGCCGCGTTCAACCTTGCCCATCGCCTTGGCCGCGACCCGGATGTCGGGATGGGCGCCGGCGGCGACGGCGGCGTGGATGGCCGAACCGAGCGCCGGGCCCTGCTCGGATCCGATCACGCTGATCGGGCGCCGGATGACGTCGGCATACAGTTGCATCAGGAACGAGTTCTTGAGCAGGCCGCCCGCGACCACGAACTCGGTGACGGGGACGCCGCTCTCCTCGAACGACTCGATGATCCGGCGGGTGCCGAACGCCGTCGATTCGAGGAGCGCGAGGTAGACCTCCTCGGGCTTGCTCGCCAGGGTCAGCCCGACGACGGCGCCGGAGAGATCGTGGTCGACGAGCACCGACCGGTTGCCGCTGTGCCAGTCGAGGGCCACGAGGCCGTGGCCGCCGACCGGCAGCTCACGCGCCAGCGCGGCCGAGGTACTCGTGCACGCCGACGCCGGCCGCCGCGGCCGCGTCGTGGTACGCGGCGGGGAGCTGGTTGTCGACGTACCAGGCGAAGATGTCGCCGACCCCGCTCTGCCCGGCTTCATAGCCCCACAGCCCGGGCACGATGCCGCCGTCGACGACGCCGCACATACCCGGCACCTCGCGCGAGCGCGATCGGAGCTCATGATGTGGCAGGTCGAGGTGCCCATGATCGCCACCATCTGTCCGGGCTCGATGGCGCAGGCGGCCGGCGCGGTGACGTGGGCGTCGACGTTGCCGGCGCACACCGCGATCCCTGGTGGCGAGGCCGGTCCAGCCGGCCGCCTCCGCGGTGAGCGACCCGACGCGTTCACCGAGCTGGGCGATCGGTCGCTCGACCTTGTCGGCCACGAAGCCGGCGAACGCGGGGTCGAGTGCGGCGAGGTAGTCCGCCGATGGGTAGGTCCCGTCCTGGTGGATCGCCTTGTAGCCCGCCGTGCAGGCGTTGCGGACGTACACCCCGGTGAGTTGCCAGACGATCCAGTCGGCGGCCTCGACCCAGTGATCGGTGCGCCCATAGATGTCCGGCGTCCTCCTCGAGCAGCTGCAGTCCCTTGGCGAACTCCCACTCCGAGGAGATCTTGCCGCCGTAGCGGGCGAGCCACGGCTCCCCGCGCTCGGCGGCGAGGGCATTGATGCGGTCGGCGTGCGGCTGGGCGGCGTGGTGCTTCCAGAGCTTGACGTAGGCGTGGGGCCGGTCGGCGAGCTCGGGCACCTCGCACAGCGGGGTGCCGTCGTCGAGCACCGGCAGCACGGTGCAGGCGGTGAAGTCGGTGCCGATCCCGATGACGTCGCCCGGGTCGATCCCGCTGGCGCGCACGGCCTCCGGCACCGCGTGCTGGAGCACCTCGACGTAGTCGTGGGGGACCTGCAGCGCCCAGTCGGGAGGCAGCTCCGGGCCGGACGGGCCGTTGACGTCCAGGCGCCGCTCGAGCACGCCGTGGCGGAACTCGTGCACCGCGCTCCCGACCTCGGCCCCGTCGGCGACCCGGACCACGACGGCGCGGCCCGACAACGTGCCGAAGTCGACGCCGACGACGTACGCTCGGGCCCGGCTCATGCTCCCGTGGCGCGGCTCCGTGTCGTCGCCCGCACGACGAAGCCCGGGGCGAGCAAGGATCGCGTGCGCGCGCTCGGGCGGCGGGCGGTCGATGGCGAGGTCGACGGCGAGGCTCGCCATCTCGGCGACCGGGTTGTGCACGGTGGTCAGCGGCGGGGCGGCGTACGCGGCCAGGGGGATGTCGTCGAACCCGACGACCGACACCTGCTCGGGGATGGCCACCCGCATGGCGTGGGCGGCGTGGAGCACGCCGATGGCGAGGTTGTCGGTGGCGGTGACGACAGCGGTCGGCGGGCTCGGCAGCGACATCAGCCGGCGGAAGGCGTCGGCGCCGGCACCCGGGTCGGTTGACGGCGGCCACGATGTGCTCCGGTCGTGAGGCATCCCGAGCTCGGTCAGCCGGTCGACGAACGCCGCGCTGCGCTCCTGGACGTCGCCGTGCGGGCTCTCCCCGATGAACCCGAACCGGCGGTGTCCGAGCTCGGCCAGATGGTCGATCGCCATGCCGATCCCGGCCCGGTTGTCGACGTTCACGGTGTCGACGCCCTCGAGCGCGCTGCCCGGTCCACAGCGCGACGACCGGGACCTTCGAGGCGTTGAGATCGTCGAGCAGGCGCGGCTGGTCGCGCATGTCGCCGAGCAGGATGATCGCGTCGCAGTGGCGGGTCTCGAGCACGGCGTGGAGCTCGATCGCCTCGTCGGCCCGGCTGTGGGCGCTGCCGAGCACGACGTTGTAGCTGCGCTCGCGGGCCCGCATCGAGACGGCCTCGACGGCGTGGGCGAAGAAGGGGTCGGCGATCTCCCGGACGATGATCCCGAGCAGCATCGTCTTGGCCCCGCGCAGCCCACGGGCCAGCGGGTTCGGCCGGTAGCCCGAGCCGGTCGGCGGCCTCGAGCACCCGCTCCCGGGTGTCGGCGGCGATCGGCACCGTGGTGACGGCGTCGTTCAGGACCCGCGACACGGTCGACTGCGAGACCCCCGAGAGGCGGGCGATGTCCTGCATCGTCACCGTGCGGTCGGCGACTCCCTCACGGTCGTGCGCCTCCCGGTTGTGCTCGTTCGTCCACGGTCGGCTACCTCGTCTCGCCCCCGGACGCCCAGTCTGCCATCCCCGGCGGCAGCGGCCTCGGAAGGCCCGCATACGCTTGACAGCATAGCATTGACTGCATAGGATTTCAGCACTGTCAAGTCGTTCCGACCGGGGGAGGATCGATCATGAAGATCCATCGGGTGCTGTCCGCTTTCGCGCTCGTCGTGCCGCGGTGGCCTGTGGCGGTGACGACGACGACGCGGGGCCGGCCGACGCCGCCGAGCACCGGCGGCACGAGTGCCGACACCGGCGGGCGCGGCGACCACGGCCGCCGGACACCGGGACGACGGCCGCGCGACACCGGCGACGACGGCCGGCGACACCGGCGACGACGGCCGGCGACACCGGCACGACGTCCGGCGACACCGGGGGCGGCGGTGGCGGTGACCTCGAGATGTGGGAGCGCTCGGGCGGCAACGCCCCGATGGTCGACGCCCTCGTCGCGGCCTGGAACGAGGCGAACCCCGACCGCCAGATCAACCTGACCTACATCCCCCACGCCGAGATGGTGCCCAAGCTGGCCCAGGCGATCGCCTCCGGCGACGTGCCGGACCTGATGGGCCTCGACCTGATCTACGGCCCGCAGTTCGCGTCCGCCGGCCAGCTCGAGGACATCACCGACCTCATCGGCGACGACCCGAACGCTCGAGACGATCCCCGAGGGCCACCGGGCGGTGGCCACCTGGGAGGACCGGCTCTACGGCGTGCCGCTGTACGCCGACGTGTCGCTCCTGTTCTGGAACAAGGAGCTGTTCCGTCAGGCCGGGCTCGACCCCGAGAAGCCGCCGACGAACCTCACCGAGCTGCACGACATGGCGGCCGCAGATCACCGCCCTCGGCGACGGCAACTACGGCTACTACCTGCCGGGCAACTGCTCCGGCTGCAACATCTTCACGTTCGCCCCGATGATCTGGGCGTCGGGCGGCAAGATCGAGCCGGCCGAGTGCGGCGACGAGGCGCTGGTCGGCGAGAACATCGCCGAGGTGCTCGCGTGGGCGCGGATGATGCACCAGGAGGGCCACATCGATCCCGCCGCCCAGGCCGAGAACGGCGAGACCTTCGCCGAGGTGTTCGGGTCGGGCAAGGTCGGGATCATGGGCACCGGCAACTTCAACGTCGTCCTCGCCAAGGAGCAGAACCCGGACATCGACCTCGGCGTCACCGCTGCTGCCCGGGCTGGAGACCGGACAGTCCTCGTCGTTCGCCGGCGGCGACATCGTCACCGTGCCGAAGGGCTCCGAGCGCGTCGACGACGCCGTCGACTTCATGCAGTTCATCCTCTCCGACGAGGTCCAGGTGGAGCAGTACGCCAAGTTGGGCAACATGACCACCCGCGCGGACATGGCCGACAACGAGTACTCCAACCAGGACGAGGACGTGGCCGACACGGCCCAGGCGCTCCCGATCGCCCAGACGCCGTACACCCTGAAGTTCTTCGAGATCATCAACTCGCCGCAGAGCCCGTGGCTGCAGATGCTGCAGCGGGTGTACTACACCGACGAGGACATCGACCAGATCATCGCCGACACCAAGGCCGAGATGGAGCGGATCTCCTGCGAGTAGGAGCCGACGGGAAGGGAGCGGGTCGCCCTCCCTTCGGAGCTGGCGTAGGGAGCAGGGATGCGCGCGACCCGACGCCGGAAGCTGACCGGGTTCCTGTACGTGCTGCCGGCGCTGCTGTTCGTGCTGCGCCTTCACGGTCTACCCGTTCATCCGCATGGTCCGGATCTCGCTCAACAACTGGACCCTGATCACGCCGCCCGGAGTACGTCGGGCTCGACAACTTCTCTCGCGCGTTCGACGACGACCAGTTCTGGGGATCGCTCCGCTTCACGTTGAAGTACACGATCCTCATCACGCCGATCCTCATCGTCGGCGGCTATCTGATCGCCCTCCTGACGGCGGCCAACACGCCGCTGCGCCGGTTCACCCGAGGCGTGGTGTTCATCCCGGTCGTGATCGGCCTGGCCGCGTCGAGCCTGCTGTGGTACTGGCTGTTCAGTGCCCGCTACGGGCTCGTGAACCAGGCGCTGATCGAGCTCGGCATCATCGACGAACCGATCCTGTGGCTCGGCGTCGACCCGACCGTCTCCACGTGGGCCGTCATCATCTCCGTCACCTGGAAGGTGCTCGGCTTCGGGATGATCCTGTTCGTCGCCGCGATCCAGGCCATCCCGACCGAGATCACCGAGGCGGCGAAGGTCGACGGCGCCAGCGCCTGGCAGCGCACGACCCGCGTCACCGTTCCGCTGACGATGCGCACGATCCTGCTCGTCACGCTCGTCAGCGTGATCGGCTCACTGCTCGCCTTCGACCAGTTCTACATCATGACCGCCGGCCAGCCGACGAACCAGACGGCGACGTCGGTGTTCTACGTGTACCTGAACTCGTTCCCGTTCCTGAAGCTCGGCTACGGGGCCGCGCTCTCCCTGATCCTCGCCTTCATCATCCTGCTGTTCACCGTGACCCAGATGATCCTGACCCGGCGCAGTCATTCATGAGTCGTGCGCTCGGCCACGCACCGCAGGCTCGCAGCTGCTCGACCGCTCCTCGGCTGGCGCTCGTCGCTCGCAGCGGACCGAGGTCATCGCTCGATGGCGGTGCAGGACAGTGTCGCGGCCGGACGGGCGTGCCACGTCAGCGCGAGCGGTGGGCCCAGGCGCCCGTGGTCGGCGCAGTACCTCGTCGGCGCGATCTGCGTCGCGATCTGCACGATCATGCTGCTCCCGCTCGTGGCGTCGGTGCTCGCGTCGGTGAAGCCGACGGCGGAGGCTGCGCAGACGCCGCCGACGTTCGTTCCCCATGGATTCAGCCTCGACGCCTACCGGCGCCTGTGGGAGTACCAGGCGGGGCTGCCCACCTACCTCGTCAACAGCCTCGTCACCGCGCTGCTGACGGTGCTGTTCACGGTCGATCCTGACATCGCTCGCCGGCTACGGCCTGGCCCGGTTCCCGATCCCGTTCAAGGAGCCGCTGTTCGTGCTCCTGCTGCTCGCCCTGATCATCCCCTACCAGGCGCTGCTCACCCCGATCTTCCTCATGTTCTCCGACCTCGGACTGACCAACTCGCTCGTCGGCCTGGCCATCATCCACACCGCGATCCAGCTGCCGTTCAGCCTCTACATCATGCGCAACAGCTTCGAAGCGGTGCCCCGCGAGCTCGAGGAGGCGGCGATGATCGACGGCGCCAACTCGGCGCAGATCCTGCGTGCGGATCTTCCTGCCCGCCGCCGTGCCGGCCATCATCACCGTCGCCCTGTTCGCGTTCATCATGTCCTGGAACGAGTTCCTCGGCGCCCTCGTGATGATGAACACCGACTCCAAGTTCACCCTCCCGCTGATCCTCTCCGCCGCGCGCACCGAGACCACCCTCGGTGGTACGGACTGGGGCATGCTGCAGGCGGGAGTGACGATCTCGATCATCCCGTGCGTCGCTGATCTACCTGCTGCTGCAGCGGTACTTCATCGCCGGCTTCCTCTCAGGAGCGGTGAAATGAGCGTCGACGAACCCCAGTAGCGCCGAGCCGGGGCCGGCTCCGCCCGCTCGGCGCTCGACGAGGTGGAGATCACCGGTGGCGACTGGGCGGCGCGCCAGCAGGTCAACGCCGAGCGCCACCCTCGCCCACTGCCAGGCGTGGATGGAGCGGCTCGGCTGGCTCGGCAACTTCACCCGGGCGGTCGACGGCACGATCGCCGGGCAACCACCAAGGGATGATGTTCGCCGACTCCGACGTCTTCAAGCTGATGGAGGCGATGGCGTGGGAGGTCGGACGCTCCGGCTCGGCGGACGCCGACGCGCGGTTCCGTCACCTGACGTCGGTCATCGCGCCCGCGCAGGAGGGCGACGGCTACCTCAACACCGTGTTCGGGCGCGACGGGCAGCGGCCGCGGTACAGCGACCTCGAGTGGGGCCACGAGCTGTACAACGACGGCCACCTCTTCCAGGCCGCCGTCGCCCGGGCGCGCACCACCGGAGCCGGACGAGCTCGTCGCGACGGCGCGGCGCGTCGCCGACCACGTGTGCGAGACGTTCGGCGACGGCGGCATCGAACGGGTCGGTGGCCACCCCGAGGTCGAGCTCGGCCTGGCCGAGCTGGCCCGCGTCGACGGGTGAGCAGCGCTACCTCGATCAGGCGGCGCCGTTCGTCGAACGGCGCGGCCGCGGCACGCTCGGCGAGATCCAGTTCGGCCCGGCGTACTTCCAGGACGACATCCCGATCCGGGACGCCACCATGTTCCGCGGCCACGCCGTGCGCGCCCTCTACCTCGCCGCCGGCGCGGTCGACGTCGCCGTCGAGACGGGTGACGACGAGCTGCTCGACGATCCTGATCGCGCAGTGGGAGAACACGATCGCCCGCCGCACGTACCTCACCGGCGGGATGGGCTCGCAGCACACCGGCGAGGCGTTCGGCGACGACTTCGTGCTCCCGCCCGACCGGGCGTACTCCGAGACGTGCGCCGGGATCGCCTCGGTGATGCTGGCCTGGCGGCTCCTGCTGGCCACCGGCGAGGCCCGATTCGCCGACCTCATCGAGCGCACGCTGCACAACGTCGTCGCCACCTCGCCGGCGCCGGACGGCCGCCACTTCTTCTACGCCAACCCGCTGCATCAGCACGTGCCGGGGACCGTGCCCCCCGAGGACGAGGAGAGCAAGCGGGCGGGGACGAGCCTGCGCGCCCCGTGGTTCCTCGTCGCCTGCTGCCCCACCAACGTCGCCCGCACGCTCGCCAGCCTCGCCGCCTACGTCGCCACCGCCGACGACGGCGGGATCCAGCTCCACCAGTACGCATCGAGCCGGATCCGCACGACACTCGACGGCGGGCGCACGGTCGGCCTCGACGTCTCGACGGCCTATCCCGCACGACGGCACCGTCACCGTGAGGGTCACCGAGACCGATGGCGGGCCGTGGGCGCTCACGCTGCGGATCCCGCCGTGGGCGTCGGGGGCCGAGCTCGTCGATCCGCGAAGGACGGCGGCCGGTCACGCCGGGCTCCGCCGTCGTCGAGCGACCGTTCGCGGTCGGCGACGAGATCACCCTCACCCTGCCGATGGCTCCGCGCTGGACCCGCCCCGACCCGCGGATCGATGCCGTGCGCGGTTGCGTCGCGGTCGAGCGTGGCCCACTCGTGTTGTGTGCCGAGTCGGTCGACCTGCCGGGCCAGCGCCACGTCGACCTGCTGCGCGTCGATCCGTCGGTGCCGCCGCGCGACGCGACGACGCGGTGGTCGTCGCGGGCGCGCTGATCGAACCGTCCGAGCGGGCCTGGCCGTACGGCGACGACGTCGGCGGCCGAGCCTGGCTCGACCCCGACGGAAGTGCCGCTGATCCCCTACCACCGATGGGCCAACCGCGGCCCGTCGACGATGCGGGTCTGGCTGCCGGACCATCTCCTAAGTAGAGGAACATCGGCTTGCCGGCGACGTGGCGGACCTTCGGACGGTACGCCTCGGCGTCGTAGAGCTCGTCGACGTCGACCCGCTTCACGCCTTCTCGGGTGACGCCGATCGGCACGTTCGTGTAGGTGCCCGCCGCGCAGCGCGACCATCCGGCCCGACGCGCCTTCGAGGACGAGGTCGGCGGCCATCACCGCGTAGTTCGTCGCCACCATCAGGTCGAGCGAGTCCGGGCTGCCGGAGCGCATCAGGTAGGCGACGTGCTGGAGCACGATGCCTTCACCCGTGATCCGGCCGATGAGCTCGCCGGTGACGGATCCGATCCCGCCGAGCTTGCGGTGGCCGAACGCATCCTCCTCGCCGGACAGCATCATCTCCCCGCCGGAGATCGTCGCCCCCTCGGAGATCGTGACCATCGAGTAGTTGGACGGGTTGCGGCGCTTGTCCTCGACGAGGTACCAGGCGAGCTTCTCGACGTCGAAGGGGACCTCGGAGATGACCGCCCGGTCGGCGCCGCCGAGGTACGCGGTGATCAGCGAGGTCTCGCCGCTGTACCGCCCGAACAGCTCGATCACGGCGATGCGCTCGTGGCGAGCCGGTCGACGTGCGCAGGGCGTGGATGAACTCGACGCCCCGGGTGACCGCGGTCGAGAACCCGATGCAGTAGTCGGTGCCGTGGACGTCGTTGTCCATCGTCTTCGGGATCGCGATGACCGGCACGCCCTCGTCGTGCAGGCGCAGCCCGTAGGAGAGGGTGTCGTCGCCGCCGATCGGGATCAGGGCGTCGAGCCCGAGATGCTCGATCACCCGGACGACGTGCGGGGTGAAGTCGAACGGCCCGTCGCCGTCCGCCTCGGCGGCGAGGAACGGCGGGACCCGGTCGGGCCGCACCCGGCCGGGGTTGGTGCGCGACGTGTGGAGGATCGTCCCGCCGGTGCGATCGATGGTGCGCACGGCGTTGGCGGTCGAGCGGCACGGTGTTCGCCGCGGCCGAGGCGGGATCGTCAGGATCGGTCTCGAGCAGGCCCGCCCAGCCACGGCGGATGCCGACGACGTCGTGTCCCCCGTCGGCGACCCGCGTCACGACCGCCTTGATGCACGGGTTGAGCCCAGGGACGTCGCCGCCTCCGGTGCAGATCCCGATCCGCATGCGCTCACCCGTGAGCGGTCGCTTCGGGCCTCGGCGCGCCGCCGGGCGATCGTCACGCCGTAGATGCGGGCGATCGCCGCCTGCACCTCCCGATCGAGGACGTGCTCGGCCGCGCCGGCGGCGAACAAGGTGCGGGCGTGATGACAGATCTCCGCCGTCCACTCCACCGACTGGGCGACGACATAGGCGGCGTCGAGATCGGGCCCGATGGCGACGACGCCGTGGTTGGCGAGCAGCACGGCCCGGCTGCCCGGCTGGGCGGACAGCGTGCGGAGCACGTTCTCGGCGAGGTCGAGCCGTTCCCGGCGGCGCGTAGCTGGTGACGAGGACCCGCTCGGCACGGGTCGCGATGCTCTCGTTGCAGATGAACGGGAGGTCGAGGCGAGCCACCGAGAAGGCGGCGGCGTAGCGCGAGTGGGTGTGGACGACTGCGCCCACATCCGGGAGCGCGCCCATCAGCCCGGTGTGGAGGGCGATCTCGCTGGTCGGCTCCCGCGGTCCGGTCCACGACCCGTCCCGTCCGTCGACGACGGGATGGTCGTCCGGGCCGAGTTCGTCGTAGCGCACCCCAGCCGGCGCTGACGACGAAGCGGTGGTCGTCGACACGGACGCTGATGTTGCCGGCCGATCCGATGACGAGCCCGTCGGCGACCATCCGCAGGCAGGCCGCGTGGACCGCCGCCTTGGCCGCCGAGGGCGAGAGTCAGCGAGGGCAGTGTCTGGCACGCGGCGGATCCTACGATCCAGGCCGATGCGCACGATCGAGTGGCGTGGGGACCACGCCGTCCTCCTCGACCAGACGCGGCTCCCGCACGAGGTCGTCACGATCGAGGTCCGCGATGTCGACACGATGATCGACGCGATCGAGCGCCTCGCCGTCCGCGGCGCGCCGGCGATCGGTGTCGCCGGAGGATTCGGCGTCGCCATCGCCGCGCTCCGCGCCGAGCGGGAGGGTCTGCCGAACACGTTCGTGCGCGCCGAGGCCGAGCGGATCGCCGCCGCCCGGCCGACCGCGGTCAACCTGTCGTGGGCCGTTCGCCGGGTCCTCGGCCGGCTCGACGCAGGCGCCGCGGCGGTGATCGCCGAGGCCGTGGCGATCGGCGAGGAGGACGTGCGCGCCAATCACGCCCTCGCCCACCGCGGCGCTGACCTGCTCGAGCAGTTGACCGACGCCTCACCCATCCGCGTGCACACCCACTGCAACACCGGGGCGCTGGCATGCGTCGAGTGGGGCACCGGTCTCGGCATCGTCCGCGTCCTGCACGAGCGGGGGAAGTTGCGGTCGGTCACGGCGGACGAGACCCGGCCGCTCCTGCAGGGCTCCCGGCTGACCGCGTTCGAGCTGACCGAGCTCGGCATCGACCACCAGATCGTCGTCGACTCCGCCGGGCCGACGGTGATCGCCCGCGGCCTCGCCGACGTGGTCGTCGTCGGCGCCGACCGGATCGCGGCCAACGGGGACACCGCCAACAAGATCGGGACCTACCCGCTGGCGCTGGCCGCGGCCCGGGCGGGAGTGCCGTTCGTGGTCGCCGCGCCCGGAGTCCACGCTCGACCCGGCGACGGCGTCGGGGGACGACATCGAGATCGAGGTCCGCGACGAGCAGGAGGTGCTCGCGCTTCGGCGGAGTGGCGACCGCTCCCCGCGGTGCCCGTGCGTTGAACCTCGCCTTCGACGTCACCCCCGCCGACCTCGTCACCGCGATCGTCACCGACCGACGAGTGATCCGGCCGGCTGCGGGCGAGCGCCCGTGAGCGGCGCACGCCGTCAGGCGACGACCGGCGCCTGGGAGTCGTCCTCGAACTGGGTCCAGTAGAGCTGGGCGTAGCGACCGCCGGCGGCGAGCAGCTCGGCATGGGTGCCGCGCTCGACGACCCGACCGGCCTCCACGACGAGGATCGCGTCGGCGTCACGGATCGTGGACAGCCGGTGGGCGATCACCAGCGCCGTCCGCCCGGCGAGGGCGGTCGGCGAGCGCCGCCTGCACCTCCGCCTCCGAAGACGAATCCAGGTGGGCCGTCGCCTCGTCGAGGATCACGACCCGCGGTCGGGCCAGCAGCAGGCGGGCGATCGTCAGGCGCTGGCGCTCGCCCCCGGACAGGCGGTAGCCACGCTCGCCGACCACGGTGTCCAGGCCGTCGGGCAACGACGCGATCAGCTCGTCGAGGCGCGCCTGGCGGAGCGCCTCCCAGAGCTCGTCGTCGGTGGCGCCGGGTCGGGCGAACACCAGGTTCTCCCGGACCGTGTCGTGGAACAGGTGGCCGTCCTGGGTGACCATGCCCAACGTGCCGCGGATCGAGTCGAACGTGAGGTCGCGCACGTCGATCCCCGCCAGCCGCACTGCGCCGGCGTCGACGTCGTACAGCCGCGGCGCCAGCGCGGCGATCGTGGACTTGCCGCTACCGGACGTGCCGACGAGCGGCGACGACCTGGCCCGGCTCGACGCGGAACGACACGCCGTGGAGCACCTCGACGCCGCCCCGGGTGTCGAGCGTCGCCACCTCCTCCAGCGACGCCAGCGAGACCTTGTCGGCCGACGGGTAGGCGAACCGGACGTCGTCGAACTCCAGTGACACCGGCCCGTCCGGCACGGCGACCGCGTCGGCCTTCTCGGTGATCAACGGCGGCAGGTCGAGCACCTCGAAGACGCGCTCGAAGCTGACCAGGGCCGTCATCGCGTCGACCCTCGCGCTGGCCAGCGCGGTGAGCGGCGCGTAGAGCCGGGTGAGGAGGAGGGCGAGCGTGACGACGGTGCCGGTCTCGAGCCGCCCGTCCAGCGCGAGGTACCCACCCAGGCCGTAGACGAGGGCGAGCGCCAGCGCCGAGACGAGGGCGAGGGCGGTGAGGAAGATCCACTGACCCATCGCCGTGCGGACACCGATCTCGGCCACCCGCTCGGCCCGCACGACGAACTCATCTTCCTCGTGCGCCGGCCGTCCGAACAGCTTCACGAGCGTCGCCCCGGGAGCGGAGAAGCGCTCGGTCATCTGGGTGGTCATCGCCGCGTTGTGGGCGGCGGCCTCCCGCTCGAGGTGCGCCAGGCGGGCGCCCATGCGGCGGGCCGGGATGACGAACAGCGGGAGCAGGATCAGCGCCAGGGCCGTGATCGACCAGGAGAGCCGCAGCATCACCGCGAGCGTGAGCACCAGGGCGATGAGGTTGCTGACGACCCCCGACAGGGTCCAGGTGAACGCCCGCTGGGCGGCGATCACGTCGTTGTTCAGCCGGCTCACCAGGGCACCGGTGCGGGTGCGGGTGAAGAACGCGACCGGCATCCGCTGGACGTGAGCGAACACGGCCCGGCGCAGGTCGAGGATGATCCCTTCACCGATCCGCGCCGACTGCCAGCGCTCGGCGATGCCGACGACGGCGTCGAGGACGGCGATCAAGGCGATCAGCCCGGCCAGGACGAGCACCGTCGACTGGGCGCTCCGATCGATGATGGCGTCGACGACCCGGCCGGCGAGCACGGGCGTGGCGACGGTGAGGACGGCCGAGACGACACTCAAGGCAAGGAACGCGACCAGCGCCCGCCGGTGCGGGCGGGCAAAGGCGAGGATCCGGCGGATCGTCGCCCGACTGAACGTGCGCCGCGGCTGCTCCCCCTGCATCGCGCTCTCCAGCGCCATCCAGTGGCCGAAGTCCATCTGCATCGGCCAGGATCACATTTGAAGTCGACTTGAAGTCAAGGCGATTGTGACAGCCCAAGCTCGGGACCGTCCACGACGTGATCGTGCGGAGCAGCTCGTCGTCACCGGCTGTTCGAGCAGCTTCCTGTAACCCAGCGCGGCGAGCGGAACTCCACGTCCAGCTCGGATCTCACTCGGCTGACTACGTCACCCCGCTCGCCGAGGATGCGCCACGCGGCCAGACTCGCATCGGGCCGGGTGAACTGCGGCCAGTGGCCCGTGGGCAGGTCGACGTACTCGACCTCGCGGATCTTGGTGAACTCGCGCACGGGCTCCTCGCCCTGCTCGATCCACTTGCGGAGCATCTCGCTCGTGAACTCGGTCGCGATGACGGTGACGGGGATGTCGTAGCGGCGTTCGTCGGACAGCTGCTGCGGGTCCCGGGTCACGCGCTCGGGCGAAGGGATCGCCCGCTCGCGGAAGGCGGCGAGCGCTCCGTCGTCGAGATCGGCGAGCTCCTCGTCCTCGAAGTCCGACCAAGCTCGGGCAGCGGCACCTCGCCGTTCTCAGCGGTGAACCCGGCGGCGACGGCGTCACCGTCGCTCGTTGGGAAGCCGCCGACGTACACGGCACGCGTGCGACACGGTCCGGCCGTGCGTCGAGGGCGGCGTGGGCGATAGCGGCGCCGGCAGAGTGGCCGACGAGCACGACCTTGCCATCGACCGGGTCGACCGCGCCGCGACGCACGGCGTCGACGTGATCGCGCAGGGTGATCTGCGGAGCGGTCAGCGTGCTTCGATTCCATGCCGGGCAACGTGATCGGGTGGGCACGGTGACCCGCCTTCTCGAGGACGGGAACGACCTGCTCCCAGGACGATCCGTCGAGCCAGAGGCCGGGAATCAGGATGATGTCCATGGTCGTGGCGTTCCTCCCGATGTGATCCGATCACTACGGATTGATCCGTGACGAATAGAACGGTCCGAAGGTTGTCGAGCAATGGGCTCCGGTTCGGAGCGGGCGGGTGGGATAGCGTCGCGGATCGACGATGACCTGGGACGCCGAGGGCCACGACGAGCACGTCAGCGACGGGAGCTTCGATCACGCCTACCGGCAGCACCTCACGTCCGGTGATCTGGCGCTGCTGGCCGACGTGGCGCCACGACGCCCGCTGGCCGCCGCGCTGGCGTCACCCGAGCTGGAACGGGTCGTGTTCGCCCCGGCCCCGGAGTTCGACCCGGCGCGACGCGCTTCACCGTTCCTGACGTTCGCCGTCGCCGTCCACCGGATGAGCGAGCGGCTGACGGCGGTGACGTACGTCAACGAGTGGGTCGGCCCGCGGCAACGTGTGCCGGTGTTCGGGGTCGATCGGTTGCGGGAACTGCTCGCCGACCCGCTGCGCCGATTCTTCTTCGTCGAGCTGCTCGGCTCGTACACCCACGTCGTGAGCGGAAGCATGTGGACCGCCACCCGTCGCGGTTGGAGGCGTCGACGATTCAGCGAGCTCGACCCGCTGCAGCTCGTCGGGTTGCTCGACGCAGTGCCGGCGGCGGAGCGGCCCGGCGTGTTGCGGCGTCTCGGCGACCTCGCCCTGTTCCTGACCGGAGTGTTCCCCGACCACACCGCGACCACCCCGCTCGGACGGCCCTCGGCCCCGCTGGCCCTCCTGCGTTCGGCCGGCCTCGATCCCACCCACCGGGAGGAGGTCGCGGCGAACGCCTTCGAGCTGCTCGAGCTGCTCGGGGCTCGCTGGTACCGGCTCGCCACCCGGCTCTCGCCGGCCCCGAGTGGCTCGGTCCGCGCCCTCGATGCGATCGCCGAGGGGTTCAGCGACGCCCGGCGGGTCCTCAACGTCGTGACGGACACGTACCTGTTCCCGCTGCGCGACCAGTGGTTCGGCCGTCCCGCGGCGTGATCCCTACGATGCGGCCATGCGAGTACGACGCGTGGTCACCGGGCACGACGGCGAGGGCAAGGCGGTCGTCGCCAGCGATACCGAGGTCGATGGGATCCTGCCGGCGCTGACGCCCGGGACCGAGTTCCATCGACTGTGGGGCGGCGACGAGACGCCGCGCTTCCCCGACGATGGGTCGCTGCCGGCCCACGATTCGTACTTCCCGCCCGTCGGCGGGTTCCGCTTCGGGATGTTCGCGGTCCCGCCCGGACACCGCCAGAACGTCGAGGCGCCGACCGACGCCGCCACTGCGCTGGCCGAGTTCGACGCCGCGCTGCCGGGCCTCGCCGCCTACATGGAGCCCGACGCGCCGGGCATGCACACGACCGACACCATCGACTTCGAGGTCGTGCTCGACGGCGAGGTCTGGCTCGAGCTCGACGACGGAGTCGAGGTCCACCTCCGGGCCGGCGACACCGTCGTCCAGAACGGCACCCGCCACGCGTGGCGCAACCACGGCGACACGACCGCCCGCCTCGCCGTGTTCATCGTCGGCGCCCGGCACGAGCGAGTCAGCCGTTCTTGAGCGACCCTCACCATCATCACGAAGGCGGCGGTGACCGGGCGCGCGCCGAGGACGCCGCCCGTTGGGACGAGCGTTACGCGGCCACCGATCGGCTGTGGTCGGCCGAGCCCAACGCCACCGTGGCCGACGTCGTCGGATCGATGCCTCCCGCCCGCGCCCTCGACGTGGGCACCGGCGAGGGGCGCCACGCCGTGTGGCTGGCCCGACGGGGATGGTCGGTCACGGCGGTCGACTTCTCCGCGGTCGGCATCGACCGAGGGCGGGCCGAGTCCGACGGCCTCGCGATCGACTGGGTCGTCGCCGATGTCCGCCAGTGGGAGCCACCGGCCGCTGCCGCTTACGACCTCGTGCTCTCCGTCTACCTCCACCTCGCCGCCGACGTGTTCCACCGGGTCCGCACCTGGCTGGCCCCCGGCGGGACATTGGTCGTGCTCGGACACGCCCTGCGCAACCTGACCGAGGGCGTCGGCGGTCCGCAGGATCCCCGACTGCTCCATACCGAGGAGCAGCTCGTCGCGGCGGCCACCGGGCTGGAGGTCGATCAGCTGCGCGAAGTACTGCGGCCCACGGAGGCCGGCGATGCCATCGACCTCCTCTTGGTGGCGCGCCGACCCGCAGGAGCGAGCTGAGCTAGCGTCCCGGGCGGGGAGTTGGCCGGAGGGCGGACGGCGGCGGGGCGGCGGCACCGGGCGGACAGGACCGCAAATCGTCAGGGGAGCCCAACATGATGGATCGTCGCCAGTTCCTTCGTCTCGGCACCGGTGCGGCAGCCGTTCCGGCGCTGACCGGCCTCACCGGCCAGTCGGCGGGTGCGGGCCCGTTGACCCGGCCGCCTGCACGCGACATCGAGGAGGTGACGATCGCCGAGTTGCAGGAGCGGATGACGAGAGGCCGGTTGAGCTCGCGGGATCTGGTGGACAAGTACCTCGCCCGCATCGACGCGATCGACCGACGCGGGCCGAAGCTGAACTCGATCATCGAGGTGAACCCCGACGCCGAGCGGATCGCGAGAGACCTCGACCGCGAGCGGCGCGACGGCCATGTCCGCGGTCCACTCCACGGCATCCCGATCCTGCTGAAGGACAACATCGACACCGCCGACCGCATGGACACGGCTGCCGGCTCGCTGGCCCTGGTCGGCGACCCGCCCACCCAGGATGCGACCGTGGCCGCCCGGCTACGCGAGGCCGGCGCGGTGATCCTCGGCAAGGCCGGGCTGAGCGAGTGGGCGAACTTCCGGTCGTTCCACTCGTCGAGCGGCTGGTCGGGACGCGGCGGACAGGTCAAAAACCCGTACGTGCTCGATCGCAACCCCTGCGGCTCGAGCTCGGGATCGGGCGCGGCACCCTCCGCCAACCTGTGCGCGGCGGCGATCGGGACCGAGACCGACGGGTCGATCGTGTGCCCCTCCGGCGCCAACGGCGTCGTCGGCATCAAGCCGACGGTCGGGCTCACCAGCCGAGCCGGTGTGGTCCCCATCGCTGCGTCGCAGGACACCGTCGGACCGCACGGCCGCACGGTGGCCGACGCCGCGGCGGTGCTCGGCGCGATCGCCAGCACCGTCGCCGATCCGCGCGACCCGGCGACCGCGTCCAACAGACACAAGGTCTTCGCCGACTACACCCAGTTCCTCGATCCCGACGGGCTCGTCGGCGCCCGCATCGGCGTCGCCCGCAACGGCGTCTCCGGCTACAGCGAGGAGACCGACGCCGTGTACGAGGCCGCGATCGAGGCGATCGCGGAGGCCGGTGCGACCGTCGTCGATCCCGCCGACATCCCGACCATCGACGACATCAGCGCCGGCACCGAGGAGGTCACCGTCCTCGTCTACGAGTTCAAGCGCGACCTCAACGCCTACCTCGCGACGCGCACCGGGGTACCCATCTCCTCGCTCGCCGACGCCATCGCCTTCAACGAGGAGCATGCCGACGTCGAACTGAAGTGGTTCCTCCAGGAGTGGTTCGAAGATGGCTGAATCGGATCCGTACACGGAGGCCGAGTACCTGGCCGCGCTGGCCGCCCAGCGCAATCTCGGGGGACGGGACGGGATCGACGCCGTGCTCGCCCAGTTCGACCTCGACGCGATCGTCGCGCCCACCGGCTCGCCCGCATGGCCGACCGACCTCGTCAACGGCGACCACTTCCTCGGGGCGAGCTCAGCGCCGGCGGCGATCGCCGGCTACCCCCTGATCAGCGTTCCCGCCGGCGACGCTTTCGGGCTACCGGTCGGCATCACGTTCATGGGAACCGCCTACAGCGAGCCGACGCTCATCAAGTTGGCGAGCGGGTTCGAGCACGCGACACAGGCTCGGCAGCGGCCGAGGTTCCTCGCCACCCTGCCCACCAACGGCGGTCGCCCGCGCACGGCCTCGACGCGGCACACCCACGCGGCCGCCGCCACGGCCGCGATGCACGGTCACATCGGTCACCTCTGATCGCCACGACGTCATCCGAGGGTTTGCTGCGCCCCATCCGGGCCGCAAAACCTCGGGTGTGGTAGACCACCGCCGACCGCGATACGCGCGCGAGTGAAGGGGCGTGGAGCATGGATTCGACCGCCGAACCGAACGTAGACGAGCTGATCGAGGTGTCCAAGGGGTGGTGGCTCTATCTGGTCGCCGGCGTGCTCTGGATCATCTTCGGCTGGGTCGTGTTGTCCTTCAACTTCGACACCGTGTGGGCGGTCGCCGTGTTCTTCGGCTTCGGCTTCATCATCGGCGGGATGATGGAGCTGTTCGTCGCCTTCCAGGCGACGAGCTGGCGGTGGCTGCACATCGCCTTCGGGGTCATCGCGATCATCGCCGGGATCGTGGCCCTCGTCTGGCCCGGCCAGACGTTCCTCGTCCTCGCCGCCATCATCGGTTGGTACATCCTGTTCGCCGGCATCATGGACATCGTCACCTCGATCGCCGTCAAGGAAGACAACGAGATGTGGTGGCTGCAACTGATCCTCGGGATCGCCGAGGTCCTGATCGGGTTCTGGGCGGTCGGCTACACCGGACGCTCGGTCGCCTTGCTGGTCATCTGGGTCGGTGCGTCGGCCCTGGCGCGGGGGATCTCGAGCATCGTCCTCGGCTTCGGGCTGCACAGCACCGGCAAGGAGCTGCGCAAGAGGATGTCGCCGACGCCGCCGCCACCGCGTGCGGCGACGACGTGAGCTAGTCCTTCAGCCGGAAGACGAGCTCGGTCTCCCACTTCGCCGTGTCGGGCTCCTCAGCCGGATTGGTCCTCAGCACCTCGAGGCGGCACCCCCAGCGCTGACCAGCCGCGGAGTCCGCCACGTCCCAGGCGAGGTCGTGCTCGTCGGCCCACGCCAGCAAGTCGCCGGTGACGCCGATCAGCTCGTCGGGGTGGCCGACGTGGGTGAGCGTGACGTACCGCCCACCCGGGAGGACGGCGGCGAAGATGTCACCCTCACCGTCGACGACGGCCGAGATCGGCACTCCAGCGTCGACCTCCAGCTGCCGCTCCATGTCGATGACGTCGTACTTGAAGAACGGCGGTCCGCTGGGCGCGATCCCGCGGGCATCCAACCAGCCGAACACCTCGTGAAAGCGGTCGGCGATCGCGGCGAAGGTGTCCATCGTGACGAAACCTTTGATCGCGACGTACGGTTGCTCAGGGAGCTCGACGATCGAGGGCTCGACGGGCAGGCGCGTGTTCATGAAGAGTTGGACGACCCGGCCCGATCGAACTCATCGATGACCGCTGACCGTCAGAAGAACCCCACCACCGGCCTCGGCGTGTAGGGCTTCTCCAGCTCGGCCGCTTCGTCGTCGGTCAGCTCGACCGACAGCGAGGCCACGGCGTCGTCGATGTGCTCGGCCCGGGTCACGCCGACGATCGGCGCCACCACCGTCGGATGGCGGGAAACCCAGGCGAGGGCGATCTGCGCCCGGCTGACGCCCCGGCGATCGGCGATGCCGGCCACCGCGTCGACGATCACCCGGTCGTCCGGCTGGTAGAGCGTCCGCCCGAACTCGTCCGTCTCGGCACGGGCGGTCGTGGCGTCCCAGTCACGGGTGAGGCGACCACGCGCGAGCGGGCTCCACGGGATCACCGCGACCCCGAGGTCCGCGCACAGCGGCAGCATCTCCCGCTCCTCCTCGCGGTGGAGGAGGTTGTAGTGGTTCTGCATCGTCACGAACGGGGTCCATCCGTGGCGCTCGGCAAGGTGCTGGGCCTTGGCGAACTGCCACGCGTACATCGACGACGCACCGATGTACCGGGCCTTCCCCGCCTTGACGACGTCGTGGAGCGCCTCGATCGTCTCCTCGATCGGCGTCTCGTGGTCCCACCGGTGGATCTGGTAGAGGTCGACGTAGTCGGTGCCGAGCCGGCGCAGGCTGTGGTCGATCTCGCTGAGGATCGCCTTGCGGGAGAGGCCGGAGCCGTTCGGTCGGGGCCGCATGCGCCCGCACACCTTCGTCGCGAGCACGATCTCGTCGCGGTTCGCCAACTCGGCGAGCGCCCGCCCGACGATCTCCTCGCTCGTGCCGTCGGAGTAGACGTTGGCGGTGTCGAAGAAGTTGATGCCGGCCTCGATGGCTTGGCGGATCAACGGGCGGCTCGCTTCCTCGTCGTGGCTCCACGGGTGGCCACCCCGGTCGGGCACCCCGAAGCTCATGCACCCGAGGCAGATCGGCGAAACCTCGACCCCGGTCGAACCCATCTTGACGTACTTCATCGCGTGCTCCTTCGTTCGACGACCATCGTGCTCCAAACCGGAGTCGTCGTGCACAGCGGCGGCTCGCCGCCCGGCAGAACGCCCGTCAGCGGACGAGGGCGTGCACGTCGTGGATCGCGTTGCCGCCGTAGCCGAACCGGTTCCACTCCGGCCGCCGCGGCTGGGTGTTGCCGGCGCGGTCGCGTGGCCCGGGAGCGAACGGTCGCCATCCCCTGCCGGTCGAGACGGACGACGAGCTCCCACCCCTGCCAGCTGACGCCACTCGCTTCCCCGACCATCTCGGCCGGCTGCCACGGGCCTTCGTCGACGCGGACATCGACGCCGGCGATCGGTGCCGCGCCCGACCAGGCGACCCCGCGGACGACCACCTCGCCGGGACCGAGTTCGACCTCAGCGCCGTCGGCGGGTTCGGTGATGAGCGACCTGACCCGCTGCCGGCCGACAGGTTCCCGGACGGTCGCGCCGTCACGCTCGTACTCGTAGACGTAGCGGGCGGTCTGGAAGTAGCCGTCGATGGGTTCGGCGACGACTTCGAGCTCCGTCAGCCACTTGACCGACGCCATGCCGTACCACCCGGGGACGACGACCCGCAGCGGGTATCCGTGGCGCGGCGGGAGTGGCTCTCCGTTCATCGCGTACGCCAACAGCGCTCCCGACTCGCGGACGTCGTCGACGCTCATGCTGCGTTCGAACCGGACGGGTTGGGCCACCCCGTCGACGTTCCCCTGGTCGGCGCCGCGCATGACGACGTGCTGACCGCTCCTTGCGCCGACGCGAGTCGAGCACGTCGATGAGCGGGACACCGGTCCACTCGGCCGTGCTGACCGCCCCCAGTCTCCACTGCTCGCCCTCGATCGGCGGATCGAACGTGGCCCGGCCGTTGCCGGCGCACTCGAGCGTCGCGACCACGCGGCACGCGGGCAGGTCCTCGATGTCCGGTAGGTCGAACCGCCCAGGACGCGGGACCAGCCCACCGACCTCCAGACGCCAGGTGGCCGGATCGAGCGACGGGATCGGGAAGTGGTTGCGGTCGTAGAACGCGACCGTGGGGGTGACGATCCCGTCGATGCGCGAGGGATCCCGGACCTCGCGGTTCAACGGGTTCGGAGGAGTGGACGAAGAACGCCGACGTCGGCAGGCCGGCGCCGTCCCAGGCGGTGAAGCCGCCGACGACATCTGACACGTCGGCGAATCCGGCGGCGCGCAGCACGCTCGCCGCGATCTGCGACCGGTAGCCGCTGCCGCAGTACAGCACCACCGGCGCGTCGGCGTCGAGAGTCGCCAGCGAGTCCGTGATCGCCGCCAGGGGGATCTCCTTCGCGCCAGGGATCGTGCCGGCGGCGGTCTCGCCGGGGTTGCGGATGTCGACGAGTTGGAGCCCGGCGGCCTGGTCCTGCCGCTCGGCGAGTTGGGCGACCGTCAGCCGAGAGCTGGTCTCGACGATGTCCGGACGGGCGGCATACACCGAGCCCGGGTCGTCGAGTTGACCGACGACCCGGTCGTAGCCGACCCGCCCGAGCCGGATCTTGCCCTCGTCGGCGGCGGCCGGGTCACCGACGAGCACGATCTCGCGGTCCGGAGCCAGGACACTGCCGACGTACTCGGCGAAGCGACCCTGAAGTCCGACCGTCACCGCGCCGCGGAGGTGACCGGCGGCGAAGTCGGCCGGCTCGCGGGTGTCGAGGAGCGTCGCGCCCGCCTGCTGCCGCCGGAGCACCTCGTCGATGTCGAGGCGGGGCGGAGCGCGGTCGTCGAGCAGCGAGTGCGACTGCGCGGTTGCGCCGGGCGTCGAACTCGAAGTAATTCGGCCGTAGCGGTTGCCCCTCGGTGATCGCGGCGACGAACTCGTCTTCGCTGGCGCAGCGCAGCGCGTAGTTCGACCGCCGCTGCTCGCCGAGCGTCGAGCTCGTCTCGCTGGAGAGCTGCTTGCCGCACGAGGAGCCGGCGCCATGGGCGGGGAACACCCGCGTCGCGTCAGGGAGCACGCAGGAGCTTGTCGTGCAGCGAGCGGTAGAGGTGGCGGGCCAGCACATCGGCCCGGAGCCCGTTGTCGCCCGAGGCGAGGAGGTCAGGACGGCCGACGTCGCCGACGAACAGCGTGTCGCCGGTGAGCACCCCGTACGGAATCTCGTCGTCGGGATGCTCGTACACGACGATGCAGATCGACTCCGGCGTGTGCCCCGGCGTCGCCAGGATCTCGATCGTCACCTCGCCGAGCGACAGCCGCTGCCCGTCGCGCAGCGGCTCGATCGGGAACTCCACGTCGGCCGCGTCGCCGTACGAGATCGCCGCGCCGGTCCGAGCGGCGAGCTCCAGGTGACCGCTGAGGAAGTCGGCGTGCACGTGGGTCTCGATCACCCGCTCGATCGTCAGCCCGTGCGCCGCCGCCTCCTCGACGTAGAGCTCGACATCCCGACGAGGGTCGACGACCACGGCCCGCCCGGTCGACTCGTCTCCGACGAGGTACGAGGCCTGCGAGAGGCAGGCGAGGTAGTGCTGGGTGAAGATCATTCTGCGCTGACTTGCGCCGCTAGCCCAGGGGCGTTGACGCGCGCCCTGACGGCCGGGAGGAACGGGCTCCAGAGGAACCACCGCGGGAACTCGCGGACCAGTCGCGGCGGCCCCTCGATCCGCACCGTGCCGGCCTCGAGCGCGCCGGCGAGGTCGTCGACCCCGGAGAACACCCGCATGAACGACACCGTATCGGTGGTGACCACGAGATCGGGCTCGAACCCCGGATGGGTGTTGCACACCGACGGCTCGCCCCGATCGAGCAGCAGCCACAGGCGGGTGAGGTCGGGGTCGCGGTAGTCGAACTGGATGACCACGCGGCCCGGCGGGGTACGTTCGATCGCCACGCGGCGGTGCATCCACCAGGTGAGTGCGATCGGGTCGACCTCCTGCGGGACCGGCTCGCTGAACAGCCAGCGCACGGTCCACTCCCCGAGCGCCATGATCACCGGCTCGAGGTCCTTGCCGGCGGGCGTGAGGTGGTACTCGTGGCCCCGACCGTCGACGGACGGGACGATCTCGACCACGCCTCGTCGCGGCGAGGTAGCGCAGCCGCTTGGCCAGCAGCGTGCGGGAGATGCTCGGGAGGCCCCGTTCGATCTCGTTGAACCGCGTGCTTCCGAGCACCATCTCGCGCAGGATCAGGGGAGTCCACCGCTCGGCGAGCACTTCGCTGCCGAGCGCAACCGGGCAGTACTGGCCGTACTCGCGCACCGCCGCATCGTCGCACCCAGGGCCTATGTCGTCGGTGCATTTAATTGACTGGTCGAATCCGGCGATGTCCGGTCACCATCGTGACCATGACGATGACTGAAACCCCCACGAGCGAGAGCGGGACCGGATCCGAGACGGAGTTCGTGCCGTGGGCGGCGGAGCTCGGCGCCAAGATCGCGCCGTACGCCGCGGCCCACGACCGTGACGGCACCTTCGTGAACGAG
Source organism: uncultured Acidimicrobiia bacterium (assembly GCA_963839695.1). Taxonomy (GTDB): domain Bacteria; phylum Actinomycetota; class Acidimicrobiia; order Acidimicrobiales; family Ilumatobacteraceae; genus JALZMG01. The sequence continues at coordinate 391,852 of CAWIVW010000007.1, forward strand.
GCGTTCGACCTCTTCAAGTCGTCCGGCTACCTGGCCCTCGCCGTCCCGACCGAGCTCGGCGGGCGGGGCGCCACGATCCGCCAGGTCGCGATGGCCCAGCGGGAGCTCGCCAAGCACTGCGGATCGAGCGCCCTGGCCGTGGCGATGCACCACCACGTCACGCTGTTCACTGCGTGGCGCTACCGTCGCGGTCTCCCTGGTGCCGAGGCGACACTGCGCCGCATCGCCGACGAGGGCATCATCCTCGTCTCGACCGGGGGCGCCGACTTCACCCGCCCGAGGGGGGTGGCGTGAACCCGTCGACGGCGGCTTCCGTGTGAGCGGCCGCAAGGTGTTCGCCAGCCAGGTCCCGGTCGGCGACGTCTTCTCGACGATGTTCGTGCTCGACGGCGACACCGACGAGCGGGTCATCCTCAACATGGCCGTGCCGGTGAAGGCCGACGGGGTCACGCTGCTCGACAACTGGGACACCCTCGGCATGCGCGGCACCGGAAGCCAGGACGTCGTGATCGAGGACGTCTTCGTCCCGGAGGAGAAGGTGCTCGCCCGGCGGCCCTACGGCGTCGTCGACGGGCCGTTGCAGGTCATCATCAGCAACGCCTTCCCGGTCATCGGCGCGGTCTACCTCGGCATCGCCGAGGCGGCACGCGATGCCGCCGTGGCCCTCGTCGCCGGCACCGCCGCGGGCCGAGGACGCGTCCATCCAGCGCCAGGTCGGGTTGATGGACAACCGGCTGCGGGTGATGTCGTGGGCGCTCGAAGGCGCGATGGCGACGATCGGCGACGACCCCCAGCCGTCGATGGAGAACGTGGTGGCGATGATGGCCGCCAAGCGCGAGATCTCGAACGGCGGGATCGAGGTGTGCGACGTGGCGATGGAAGTGGCCGGCGGAGCGGGGTTCTTCCGCACCAGCCCGATCGAGCGCTGCTACCGCGACATCCGGGCGGTCAAGTTCCACCCGTTCACCCCGGAGCAGACGCTCGTCCACGCCGGGCGGGTCTGCCTCGGCCTACCCGCCGACGAGATGTAGCCCTCCTTCCCCCGTTCTGTCGTTCGGCATCGGCCGGATCCGGTCGATCGCAAACGACAGAACCGGGGAGGGCAACATGGGCGGCATGAACGTCGACGTGATGACCGACCCCGGACCGTGGGGCGATGTGCAGCGGCTCGCCCGCGCCGTCGAGAAGGCGGGCTTCGCCGGCCTCGTCTTCACCGAGATGAGCCGGACGCCGTGGCTGTCGATCGCCGCCGCCCACGAGGCGGCGCCGCTGCTGCACCTGTCGACCGGCGTCGCCGTCGCCTTTCCGCGCAGCCCGATGGTCACCGCGCAGACGGCCTGGGAGCTGGCGGAGCTGACCGGCGGACGGTTCCGTCTCGGCCTCGGCAGCCAGGTGCGGGCGCACATCGAACGCCGCTACGGCACCGCCTTCGAGCGTCCCGTCGCCCGCATGGTCGACTACGTGACGGCGGTGCGCGACTGCTGGGCGGCCTTCCGCGGCGAAGCCCCGCTCGACCACTTCGGGCCGTACTACCGGATGAGCCTGCTCCCGGCGATCGGTCGCCCCCGCCGCCACGCCCACGAGGACCTCAAGGTCGACATCGCCGCGGTCGGCGAGGCGATGGTCAGTGCCGCCGGCGAGGTCGCCGACGGCATCCACGTCCATCCCCTGCACTCGCTCCCCTATCTGCACAACCGTCTCCTGCCGACGCTGGCGAAGGCGGCGGCGAAGGCCGGACGGACCGTCGAGGACGTCGATCTGATCGTGCCGGTGACGGCGGTGCCGGGCGACACGCCCGAGGAGCGGGCCCCGATCCTCCAGCGGGCCCGCACCCAGCTCGCCTTCTACGGCTCGACGAAGAACTACGCCTTCCAGTTCGAGGATCTCGGCTTCGCCGGCACGTCGGCGCGGCTCAACGAGCGGATGAAGGCCGGTGACGTCCCGGGCATGGCCGAGCTGATCACCGACGAGATGCTCGACCACTTCGCCGTGGTCGGCCCCTGGGACGAGCTCGCCGACACGCTGATCGCGCGTTACGGCGGCGTCGCCGGCCGTCTCGTCCTGTACACCGCGGCCGAGGCGATCACCCGCAACCCGGCGTCCGTCGGCCGCTGGGGCGAGGTCGCCCGCGCCGTTGCCGCCGCCCGGCCACTCTGATCCGTGTTCGCCGCGCCCGTCATGCTTGAGTGACGGCATGACGACGCTGAAGGTCGAGGTCGACGCCGCCGAGGTGGGTCTCGGGACCGAACGCCTCGAACGCCTCGACGCCCACTTCCGCCGCTACGTGGACGACGGCCGCCTGCCCGGCTGGCTCGTCGCCGTCGCCCGCAGGGGGCAGCTCGCCCACGTCGGCACGTACGGGTTCCGTGATCTGGAGGCCGGGCTGCCGGTCGAGACGGACACGGTCTGGCGCATCTACTCGATGACCAAGCCGATCACGGCGGTCGCCGCGTTGATCCTCTGGGAGCAGGGTGGGTTCGAGCTGAACGATCCAGTCCGCAACTACGTCCCGTGCTTCGACGGCTTGCGCGTCTGGCGGGGCGGCACAGCCGTGCGCCCGGAGACCGAACCGGTCACCGAGGAGCTCCGCGTCTGGCACCTCTTCACCCACACGAGCGGACTCAGCTACGGGTTCATGCACGCTCACCCCGTCGACGCGCTGTATCGCCGAGCCGGGCTTCGAGTGGGGCGTCCCTCCCGGGCTCGACCTCGCCGGCGTCTGCGAGCAGCTGGCGTCCCTTCCGCTGCTCTTCCAGCCGGGCGCGGAGTGGAGTTACGGGATGAGCACCGACGTGCTCGGCATGGTCGTCGAGTCGGTCGCGGGAGTGCCGTTCGCCGACTTCGTTCAGGCGCACGTGCTCGATGCGTTGGGCATGGACGACACCACCTGGTTCGTGGCCGAGGACCGCGTCGACCGGCTCGCCGCGCTGTACACCCCGGAGCCGGGCACCGGAAAGGCGGTGCGGTCGGACACGATGGGTGCCGCCGCGACCAAGCCTCCTGCGGCGACGTTGGGGGGCGGAGGGCTCTGCAGCACGGCGGGCGACTACCTGCGCTTCGCCGAGATGTTGCGCCGGCGCGGGGAGCTCGACGGTGTCCGGCTGCTCGCGCCACGCACGGTCGACTACATGGCGAGCAACCATCTGCCGGGCAACGCCGACCTCACGACGTTCGGCCGTCCGCTGTTCAGCGAGACCACGTTCGACGGCGTCGGCTTCGGGCTCGGTGTGAGCGTCACGATCGATCCGGTGCGGGCGAAGGTGCCGGGCACCGTCGGTGCGCACGGCTGGGGTGGCGCGGCGAGCACCAACTACTGGGTGGAGCCGGCCCTCGACCTCGCGGTGGTGTTCATGACCCAGCTCCTACCGAGCAACTCGCTCCCCCTGCGCGGCCAGCTGCGCCAGCTCGTCCACGCCGCGATCCTCGAGCCGTAGGTCAGCCGCCGGAGCGTTCGAGCCACGCCTCGCCTCTCGGCGAGAGGCGATAGCCGACCTCGAGGCTCTCGGTGAGCCCGAGCGCCTTCAGCTTGCGCACGTCGGCCTTGAAAGCGAGTCGCTCGCGGCCGAGCGTCTCGGCAAGGTCGCCCGCCCGTACTCCCGGCCGCTCGGCGATCACGCGGAGCACGGCCTCGGTCCACGGCCCGTGCGTGCTCGCCCCATCCAGCCGGGCGAGGCGCCGAGTGAGCTCGGCCGATGTCGTCCGCAGTCAGCGCGGCCTGCTCGCGCAGCGCGATGCGTGGGTCGTCGCCGACCCGGTGGAACCCGATCCGGTAGAGCTCGCCCTCTCGCCCCGCCAGCTCGTCGAGCAGCGCGACGCGGTCGGCGAAGCCGGACCGCCGGGCGTCGGCATCGGTGATCGCGCCCTCGTCGATCACCTCCACGTCGTCGATGGCGAGGACGCCCGCCGGTGTGGTCAGCCGCCCGCCGGCCTTCACCGTCGGACGTTTCCACCGCCGGAAGGCGAGCGTCACCGAGCCGTCGGCAAGCCCGGCCCAGAAGCGCTGGCGGAAGAGCACTCAGCCGGCGAGCGAGAAGACGGCGAACCAATGCGCCAGCGCGGCGGCGATCACCGCCGTGTGGAACACCTCGTGGTAGCCGAAGACCGCCGGCCACGGATTCGGGCCGCTGCAGCGCGAACGCCACCGCGCCGAGTGTGTACAGCCCGCCGCCGACGGCGAGCCAAGCCAGCTCCGCGCCGGTGAGCGCCTGCACGTAGGCGGCGAAGTCGAGCAGGACCATCCAGCCAGCGGCGACGTACACCGCGGCGATCACCTGCGACGGCGCGTCGAACCAGAGCATGCGGATCGCGATCCCGACGCCGCCGATGACCCACGCCAGCACCAGCAGGACGACGCGGGTGGCCCCGTCGAGGGCGAGCACGATCACCGCCGTGTAGGTGCCGGCGATGGCGGCGAAGATCGCGGCGTGGTCGAGCCGGCGCAGCAGCCGGCGCCGTCGCTCGAACAGCCTGCGCGCGTGGTAGGTGCCGCTCACCGCCAGCATCGCCGTGACACAGCTCCCGTAGACGATCACCGCCGCCCGCGACCCGCCCGTCGGCGCCCGCACCGCCACAAGCACGGTGAGGACGACAGCGACGGGCGCCGACCAGCGATGCAGCGAGCCCCGCAGGGCGGGCCGCAGCAAGCACGTCCGAGACCGTCATACGACCCGGAACACCTCGTACTCGAGGCCATCGGTGGTGACCCGGCCGCGCGCCGACGAATGCAGTCTGGTTCAGCCATGCGTAGCGCTCGTCGCCGGTCTCGAAGCGCGGGGCGGTACGGAAGTACTGGTCGTCCCACGCCGTCTCGGCGGCGGGATCCATCAACGCCGCCGACGACGCCGCGTTGAGCTCGATCAAGCCCTCGTAGCGGACGTAGATCACGGCGCCGTCGTCGGTCTCGATCTGTAGCCGGACGTCGACCCGCCCGAACCCGTCCGGCCCGATGAGCATCCAGTCGGCGCCGGGCCCGACGATCGTGCCGTTCAGCCGAGTGCCCCTGACGGTGCCGGTCGTGACCCCACCGACGACCCGTACCCCGAGCGGTCCGGCGCCGATGATGTGGGGTCGGGCGAGGCCGACACGCATGGTCAGCTCGTGGGTCACGGCTGAGTGCCCGGCCGGGCCCATCGGCGTCGAACGGTTCGGTGTCCGCAACGGACTTGGTGTCGGCCATCGGGCCCGAGTCTGTCATCGCTCGGGCGTGCCGTGCCGGCCGGCTCCGGCGGCGAACCGCGACGCGCCGTCGCGGGTCTCGCCGCTCTCGATCGTCGCCCGCCCTCGCGCCGCCTCGTTGCGCGTCGCGGCCGGCTCGTCGAGATCCCACTGCTCGAGCGCCGAGAGCCGGTCGTTGCGCATGCACACCTGCGGCAGCACGGCCAGCTCGTGGGCGAGCTCGACGGCCGCGGCGAGCGCTTGCCCCGGCTCGACGACCCGGTTGACGAGCCCGATCCGCTCGGCCTCGACCCCGTCGATCCCCCGTCCGGTGAGGATGAGGTCGATCGCCCGACTGTGCCCGATCAGCCGGGGCAGGCGGACCGTACCGAGGTCGACGAGCGGCACGCCGAACCGCCGGCAGTAGACGCCGAGGGTGGCGTCGCGCGCGGCCACCCGCAGGTCGCACCACAGCGCCAACTCGAGCCCACCCGCAACCGCGGGACCCTCGATCGCCGCGATCACCGGCTTGCCGAGGCGCAGCCGGGTCGGTCCCATCGGCCCGGGACCGTCGTCCCCGACCGGGCGGCGGTCGCCGGCGAGGAGCGCCTTGAGGTCGGCGCCGGCGCAGAAGTACCCGCCGGCGCCCGTCAGCACGGCCACCGACAGCGACTCGTCGGCGTCGAAATCCGAGAACGCCTCGAGCAGGCGCGCCGCGCTCGCCGAGTCGACGGCGTTGCGCCGTTCCGGCCGGTTGATGGTCACGACGCGTACTCCGCCGTCGTCGGCGACGTGGACGGGCTCAGTGGTCATCGTCCCCTTCTACTCCGCGTCCCGGCAGACTGCGCGACCGTGAAGCGGCTGTTCTGTCCCGTCTGCGCGCACGAGGTGTTCTTCGACTCGCTGCAGTGCGTCCGCTGCCGAACCGGGCTGGCGATGGCCGTCGAGCCGGACGGGGCGGTCGGGGTTGCCGACGTGGCGACCGTGCGACCGTGCGAACGCCGGCCGACGTGGGCCTGCAACTGGCGCGCCGCCGACATCGCCACCGGCGCCCGCTGGTGCCCGAGTTGCGTCCTCGTCGACGCCGGGATCATGCCGAGGACGCCCGCATGGTCCCGTTCCAAGCGGCCCAGCGCCGGGCGCTGCTCCAACTCACCACGCTCGGCGTGCCCTGGGAAGCGTCGCAGGGACTCGGCTTCACCTACCGCTCGACGGCCGCTGGCGACACCGCGACGATCGGTCACCGCGGCGGCGAGATCACGCTCGACCTCGATGAGGCCGACTCCGCTCGCCAGGAGGAGATCCGCGCGACGCTCGGCGAGCTCTACCGCACCCCGCTCGGGCAGGTCCGCCACGAGCTCGGGCACGTGGTCTGGCTGGAGCTGGTCGCGCCCGACCCGGCCCGCCTGGCCGACTTCCGCGCCCGGTTCGGCGACGAGACAACCGATTACGCCGGGGCCCTCGAACGGCACTACGGGCGCGTCGACGACGGCGGGTGGCGCGACGAGTACGTCTCGTTCTACGCCTCGGCGCACCCGTGGGAGGACTTCGCCGAGTCGTGGGCCCAGGTCATGCACGTGCACGACGTCGTCGAGACGGGGGCCGAGTGGGGCGTCGTCCCGCCGCCACCCGACCACGCGCGACGCGACTCGTGGCTCTCGGCGTCGATCACCGCCAGCCTCGCGGCGAACGAGCTCGCCCAGGCGATGGGGATGCGCGACCTCTACCCGTTCACGCTCTCGCCCGGCGTGCGCGCCCAAGATCGAGTTCTGCTGGGGTCTGATCCGGTGAGCAGTCGCCGCTCGGCCCGAGCGATACGGTGTTGATCCGGAACGGCCCATCTGGAAGCGTTTGCACCGACCGGGGAACCCACCCGGAGAAACAACTAGGGGGAATCGATGAGGAAACGCTGGCTCAAGCTGGCAGCGCTACCGATCGCGTTCACATTCGTGGCAGCAGCGTGTAGCACCGAGGACGACGACGACGGCGCCGCCGACACCGGCGCAACCGCACGGCGCCCGGCGACGACCGGCGGCACCGCGAGGCGCACCGGCACCACCGCGGGTGGCGCGACCGGCACCACCGCGGGTGGCGCGACCGGCACCACCGCGGGTGGCACGACCGGCACCGGTGGAGCGTCGGAATGCGTCACCGAGGCGCCACCCACCACCGCGCCCGGCACCACCCTGGTGCCCCCCACCACCGCTCCGCTTGCAGAACCGGTAGGCCCCGGTAGCGCAGGCTCCGTAACCGTGTTCGGCGTCGAGGACTCCGAGCACGAAGCCGGGGGGATGCAGGACGCCCTGACCGAGTTCGGTGAGGCCAACGGGATCGACATCACCTACGTCGGCCGGCGCGACTTCGAGCAGCAGATCAACGCCCAGGTGCTCGGCGGCAACCCGCCCGACATCGCCGCGTTCCCGCAGCCGGGCAAGCTGAAGCAGTTCGCCCAGGACGGCGACCTGATCCAGGTTCCCGACGACGTCGTGTCGTCGGTGTCCGAGGGCTGGGACGAGAGCTACATGACGTTCTCCAACGTCGAGGACACCCAGTACGGCGTGCCGTTCAAGTCCGACTACAAGTCGAGCGTGTGGTACCTCCCCTGCGTGTGGGAGGAGAAGGGCTACACGGTCCCCGAAACCCTCACCGACTTCAAGGCGCTGGTGGACGAGATGATCGCCAACGGCGACACCCCGCTCTGCGTCGGCATCGAGTCCGGCCCGGCCACCGGCTGGCCGTTCACCGACTGGGTCGAGGAGTTGGTCCTGCGCGAGCAGGGCATCGACTACTACAACCAGTGGGTCAACCACGAGATCCCGTTCAACGACCAGGCCGTCGTCGACACGTTCAACGAGGTCGCCAATCCCGATGGATCGGCCTCTGGACGAAGGAAGGCGCCGTGTTCGCGTCCGGAGGGTCGATCGCCGCGACCGCGTTCGGCGACAACGGCGACGCCGCTGGTCGAGGGCCAGTGCATGATGCACCGCCAGGCGAGCTTCTACGCCGCCTTCTTCCCCGACGGCACGGAGTTCGGCGAGGGCCCCGGCCAGGTGAGCACGTTCTACTTCCCGGCCGACGAGGGCCACCCCGTGCTGGTCGGCGGCATCAGCGCAGGCGCTTTCCGTGACGCGCCGGAGGTCTGGCAGGTGATGGAGTACCTCGGCTCGGCCGAGTTCGCGGACGCCCGTCAGGCCGCCCAGAGTGAGCGTCTCGGCGGCGACACCTCCGGATTCCTCACCGGGAACAGCAACGCCGACCTGAGCCTATGGAGCGAGCAGGAGCAGGGCTTCATCGAGGAGCTCCAGACCGCCGATCCGGCGGCGTTCGACGTCTCCGACGCAATCCCCGCCGAGGTACGGGTGGGGCCTTCAGGATCGAAGGCACGTCGTTCGTCAACGGCGACAACGACGCCCAGACGGCCGCCGACAACATCGAGGCTGCATGGCCAAGTTGAGCGACTGACGCATGCGGCACTAGCGGTCGCACGGTGGTGGTGCCGGTGACGCTCGGCAACGAGGGTCACCGGCACCGTCGCGTTTTCGCCTAGTGTCGAGCGCGCACCGGATCGAGGGGGGTGAGCATGGCCGTCGCAGAGGACACCGCCGCGGCGGCGCCGGCCGCGCCGTCGCGCGCCCATCCCGAAGCGGAGGCGTGAGGAGCCCGGCCCGCCTCGGTTCACGGTCGGCACGTTCATGCGGCTGCTGGTCTTCGTCGCGCTCGCCGCCTTCCTGCTCTACTACGTCGGCCCACGCGACATGGCCGAGACGGCAATCAAGGTCGCCCTCATCGTCGTCCTGACGACGGCGCTGTGGGTCGGAGCCAACCTCCTCTTCGACCAGGCCTACGACCACTGGACCCGCTTCAACACCATCATCGGTGTCACGGCCGGGTTCCTCGGCTACTTCGTGGCCGAGGCCAACGGGCTGTTCCGCAGCCTGTTCGACGACCGGGTGCGATTCTCCGGCCAGGGCGTGTTCGACGACGTCAGCGGCTGGCGGACGCAGCCGTTCGAGATCAACGGCCTGCTCTGGGGTCTGATCGGCGGCGCCGCCCTCGGGCTCGTGATGTTCCTGCTCAGCGCGCCCCGCCAGCAGCTCGCGCGCTTCCCGCTGGCGGTGCTGGGGTTCGTCGGCTTCGGGTTCCTCTCGGCGTACGCGTTCGACGAGTCGGCGTACCCCCAGATCGACTGGACGAAGCTGTGGGTCTGCGTCGGTGTCGGCGTGGCGCTGTTCGGCTTGATCGGCCTCTGGCGCTTGGGCCCCGCGGCCGCCCCGCTGGCGGTCGCTCACCGGAGCCGGCGTGGGATGGTTCGTCGGCGCGTGGGGCGGCGGAGAGGTCGGAAACGGCAACTTCCTCGGAGTCGCCTACGCCACCGTCGTGCCGGCGGCGATCCTCGGCGCCCGTTTCGGGCTCGCCACCGAGCCCGACGCGCAGAGGCGACGGCGCATCGACCAGCGCTCCCGCTCGTGGATCTTCGTCACGCCGGCGCTGGGCTTCATCGGCGTCGCGCTGCTGGCCACGCTGATCCGCACCATCTACCTCTCGTTCCACAACCGCAACGGCACCGAGTCCGTCGGCGTGGACAACTACCAGGACATCTTCGCCGACAAGAACTTCGCCAACTTCGACAACTGGGAGAACATCTTCACCAGCCGGCTCTTCTACATCGCCATCGCTCTGGTCGCCCTCGGCATCCTCGCCGGCGTGATCGCCGGGCGGCGGACGAGCCAGGCCTTCGAGCGCGGTCCCGGCTCGCTCGGCCCGATCCTGGCCGGGTTCTTCGTTCTGTCGTGCGCGATCCTGGCGTCGATCCGGGGCACGCTCTTCAACAACGTTTGGTGGGTCATCGTGGTCACCACGCTGGCGACCGTGTTCGGTCTGGCGATCGCGGTGCTCGCCGACCGGGCCGAGGCCGAGAACGCCGCCAAGTCGTTGGTCTTCCTCCCGATGGCGATCTCGTTCATCGGCGCCGGGATCATCTGGCGCTTCATGTACCAGGCCCGCGATCCCTCGCAGCAACAGACCGGGTTGATGAACGCGGTCTGGGTGTGGATCGGCGAGAGCACGACGTCGTCGACGGGCAAGGCGGTCTGGCTCGTCGTCCTGTTCGCCCTCGCCCTCTTCTTCCTGTACTTCGTCAAGCGGGGCGTCGACACCAAGACCAGCACGATGATCGGCTTCGCCGCCGGGTTCCTGCTCCTCGACGCCTACCTGATCTACCGCATCCTCGGTCCCGGCCTCGGCGGCGTACTGGGCCGACGGCGAGCCCAAGCCGGTCCTGTTCGTCCAGGAGGGGCCGTTCAACAACATGTGGCTGATGGTCGTGCTGATCTGGGTCCAGACCGGGTTCGCGATGGTGATCCTGTCGGCGGCGATCAAGGCGGTGCCGACCGAGCTCACCGAGGCGGCCAAGGTCGACGGGGCCACTGAGTCGCAGGTGTTCTGGCGGATCACGTTGCCGCCGATCGCGCCGACGGTCGGCGTCGTCATCACGGCCCTGTTCGTGACCGTGATGAAGGTCTTCGACATCGTCTACGCGATGACGAACGGCAACTTCGGCACCCAGGTGATCGCCAACCAGATGTGGATCACCGCGTTCGGCCAGACCAACCTCGGCCTCGGCTCGGCGCTCGCCGTCGTGCTGTTCGTCGTCGGTGCTCCCGGTCATGTGGATCAACATCCGCCGGATGCAGAGGGAACGGGCATGAGGAGGCGACGATGACCGCGGAGTCGTCAACCCCGATCGGCCGCCCGACGGGACCGGAGGTGTCGTCTACCGCTTCCTCCGCTCGATCCCGACGTGGGTGCTGTGGCTGCTCGTGATCGTCTGGAGCATCCCGACGCTCGGTCTGCTGGTCAACTCGGTCCGCACCCGTGACCAGCAGCGGACGAGTGGGTGGTGGACGGTGTGCGAACGACGTCGGCGACCTCACCCTCGACAACTACCGCGAAGTCCTCGGCACGACCGCGGCCGGAGGCATGAAGCAGGGGCTGACCAACTCGTTCGCCATCGCCCTGCCGGCGACGATCATCCCGATCGCCTTCGCCGCCTTCGCCGCCTACGCGTTCGCCTGGATCGACTTCAAGCACCGCGAGGGACTGTTCATCGGCACCGTCGCCCTGCTCGCCGTGCCGTTGCAGGTCGCCCTGATCCCGCTGCTGCTGATGTACGTCAACGGCGCCCACTGGACGATCCCGTATCTCGACAAGACGATCACGGTCTTCCCCGACCTCAACCTCGCCGGCACGACCACCGGCGATCTGGCTCGCCCACACGGCCTTCGCGATGCCGTTCGCGATCTTCCTGCTGCACAACTACATCTCGTCGCTGCCCAAGGACATCTTCGAGTCGGCGCGCATCGACGGCGCCAACCACTTCCGCATCTTCTGGCGCCTCGTGCTCCCGCTGTCGGTGCCCGTGCTCGCCGCGTTCGCGATCTTCCAGTTCCTGTGGACGTGGAACGACTACCTGATCGCCGTCACGATGATCGGCGCCAACCAGGCCGCCGCGCCGTCGACGGTCGTGATCGCCGCCCAGACCGGCCAGTTCGGCCAGTTCGAGCACCTGCTCACTGCCGGCGCCTTCCTCCAGGCCGCGGTCCCGCTGGCGGTGTTCTTCCTGCTCCAGCGGTTCTTCGTCCGCGGCATCCTCGCCGGCTCCGTCAAGGGCTGACGGCACGCACGGCGCTCAGCGACCAGATGGCCTCGGTGGGTCTGGACGTCGAAGAAGTGCATGTTCTCGCTGGCGACGCTGACCTCGACGTCCTCGTCGACACCGACCCGTGACTTCGGGCTGAAGCGGGCGACGGCGTTGGCCACGCCCTCGCCGAGGAGCTCCTCGGGAGCGTCGGGATCGCCGGAGTTCACCCGCTTGGCGTCGTCGAGCTCGAAGTGCACCATCAGCTCGGAGCCGAGCGCCTCGACGAGGCGCACCTTGGCCTTCATCCGGCGATCGGCCGGCGCCTCGGTGGCGATGGCGGCGTCCTCGAAGTCCTCGGGGCGGATGCCGACGACGACGCGCTGGCCGTCGTAGTTCTGCAGCGCCGGCCGCTTCGACAGCGACTCGGGGGCGAGCGCGACGCGCTGGGGGCCGATCTGCACGCTGCTCTCGCCGTTGAGCGTGAGCTGACCCTCGTACAGGTTCATCGACGGCGAGCCGATGAACGCGGCGACGAACACGTTGGTCGGCTCGTCGTACAGGTTCTGCGGCGTGTCGACCTGCTGCAGGTACCCGTCCTTGAGCACCGCGACCCGGTCGCCCATCGTCATCGCCTCGACCTGGTCGTGGGTGACGTAGATCGTGGTGACGGCGAGGTCGCGCTGGAGGCGGGCGATCTCGGCGCGCATCTGCACGCGGAGCTTGGCGTCGAGGTTGGACAGCGGCTCGTCCATCAGGAACGCCGCCGGCTGGCGCACGATCGCCCGGCCCATCGCGACCCGCTGGCGCTGGCCGCCGGAGAGCTGCCCGGGCTTGCGATCGAGGTACGGCTCGAGCTCGAGGATCGCCGCCGCCTTGCGCACCCGGCTGTCGATCTCGGGCTTCGGGACCCGGGCCAGCTTGAGGGCGAAGCCGATGTTGTCGAACACCGTCATGTGCGGGTACAGCGCGTAGTTCTGGAACACCATCGCGATGTCGCGGTCCTTCGGCTCGACGTCGTTGACGACGCGGTCGCCGATCCGCAGCTCGCCGCTGGTGATCGACTCGAGCCCGGCGACCATCCGCAGGGCGGTCGACTTCCCGCAGCCGGACGGGCCGACGAGCACGAGGAACTCGCTCTCGGCGATGTCGAGACTGAGGTCGTAGATCGCCTGGAACCCGTTGTCGTAGACCTTGTTGACGTCGTCGAGGGAGACAGTGGCCATGGCCGCAACCCTAGTGCTGCTACGGCGTCGGAGCGACCGATAGCGTCGCCCGCCGTGAACCAGATGAAGAATCGCCTGCAGTCGCTCGGGCTGCTCGACCGGGCGATCCGCACGACCTCCGACGAGGAGCTGGAGGCGCTGATCGAGGCGCTGAGCGACGACCACCGCGAGGCGATCGAGCGGTTCACCGACGGCGACGGCGACCCCCGAATCGATCCGTGATGCGGCGGCCAAGGGCCGGATCGACGGCACGATGGAGGGCCTCGCGATGGTCCTCACCGACGCTGCGCTCGCCGACTGCATCGAGCAGCTGGGCGATCACGCCGACAACCCGACGACCGAGCAGCTCCGCGCCGTGCTGCCGGGGCTCGTCGAGCGCCACGGCATCGGTGTGACGCGAATGATGCTGGCGTCGACCGTCGCCGGCGAGGCGACGGCGGCGAACGTGATCCGTGACCTGCTCAAGCACGACGAGCTCGTCGCCCTGCCCAAGCCGGAGCCAGGGCCGCCGAGGCCGTCTCCGATCATCCGGGCCCCCACGGTCTCCGACGTCGAGCGCGATGCGATCAAGGCCAAGCGTCAGGAGCTGCGCCGCAAGAAGCAGGCCGAGGCCCGTGCAGCGTCGCGAGCAGTCGGCCCGTGCCCGCCATCGGAGTTGAGCGTCCCCGGGTCAGAACGGGCAGGGTCTCGCCCGCGACGCGGCGTTCGTGGTCGAGCAGCCAGGCCTTGATCTCGAGGCCTCCGCCGAACCCGGTGAGGCTGCCGTCGGCGCCGATCACCCGGTGGCACGGCACGACGATCGGTAGCGGGTTGCTGCCGTTGGCGGCGCCGACTGCCCGGGCCCGGCCGGCATGGCCGAGGCGACGGGCCTGCTCGCCGTAGCTGACCGTGCGGCCATAGGGGATGGTGGTCAGGGCCCGCCAGGCGGCGAGCTGGAAGGCGGTGCCGACCGGTCGCAGCGGGAGGTCGAACTCCAGGCGTTCGCCGGCGAAGTACTCACCGAGCTGACGAGCGGTCTCCACCAGGACCGGATGGTCGGGCTCGGCGGGCTCGTCGGCGGGCGGCCGCTGCGGCTCTGTGGCGAAGCGGACGCCACGCAGGCCGTCGTCATCGGCGATCAGCGAGCAGCGGCCCGATGGGAGTGTCGATCGTTGCGTGGGGCATCAGACGCCGTTCGATGCGGCCGGCCCCACGGTCCTCGGCAAGGCCCACAGGTGGTGAAGGGCGTACGAGCGCCACGGGCCGCCACCGTTCGGCGTGCGCCGCATCCACTCCGAAACGGGCGAGCCCGGCGCGTACGCCCAGGTCGGTCGGCAGGAACACATCGGGATCGCCCAGCCCTCGCATCAGCACGTATCCCGTTGTCCACGGGCCGACACCCGGCACGGCGCCGAGGGCGGCGGTGATCTCGTCGCGGTCGGCTCCGCCGTCGAGCACGACCCGTCCGTCGCCCACACGCGTCGCCAGCTCGGTGATCGTGCGCCGGCGGCTCGCCGGCATCGGAAGCCGGGCCGGGTCGATCGACGCCAGCGCGGCGGGCGCGGGGAAGACGTGCGTGAGCGCGGGTACCGCCGGCCACCCGCAGCGGCTCGCCGGCCGCTTCGACGATGCGTCCGGCCACGGTCCGCGCGCCGGCCACGGAGATCTGCTGCCCGACGATCGCCCGAACCGCGATCTCGAACGGGTCGACGGCGCCCGGCGAACGCCGGCCCGGCGTGGCCGCGACGGCCGAGGCGAGCGCCCGGTCGGCGCCGAGGACGGCGTCGACGGCGATCGGATCGGCATCGAGGTCGAGCAGCCGACGCAGACGGCGGACGGCAGGGCCGAGATCGCGCCAGTGCTCGAGCCGAAGGCGCGCCCTGAGGACCGGCCGGGACCGGCGCGCCGCCGACGACACCTCGGCCACGCCATGACCGTGGGGCAGGGCGAGCGTGCGGTGATACGTCGTGCCGTCCCAGTGCTCGATCCCCGGGATCGCCCGGGAGGCGAGGAAGGCGAGCAGCACGGCCGCGTCGAACGGCTCGCGCACGGCGAGATCGAGCTCGACCGTGCCCGGCCCGGCGCGTCGGGCGCCGCCGTTGCTCGCCGCGGTCCGCAGCGCCGTCGGCGTGCGCCGCGAAGACGGCCCGCACGGTGTCGTTGAACTGGCGCACGCTACCGAAGCCGGCGGCGAACGCGATCGTCGTGAAGTCGAGGTCGGTCGTCTCGATGAGCGTGCGGGCGGTCTCGGCGCGCTGGGCTCTGGCGATAGCGAGGGGACCGGCGCCGAGCTCGGCGGTGACGAGCCGGTTGAGCTGCCGTTCGCTGTACGCCAGGCGGCGGGCGAGGCCGGCCACGCCCTCGCGGTCGATCACACCGTCGGCGACGAGCCGCATCGCCCGGGCGACGACGTCGCTGCGCACGTTCCACTCCGGTGAGCCGGGCGAGGCGTCAGGGCGGCACCGCTTGCACGCCCTGAAACCGCGCTGTTGGGCGGCGGCCGCCGTTGGATAGAACGTGATGTTGCGGCGCTTCGGCGTCACCGCAGGGCAGCTCGGCCGGCAGTAGATGCCGGTCGTGGCGACGGCGCCGACGAACCACCCGTCGAAGCGGCGATCCCGGCTGAGCACGGCCCGGTAGCACCGCTCGTGATCGAGAACCACCATCGGACCCCATGATGGCGGGTCGCCGGATCAGCGCCTAGCGAGAATCGGACATCGACGAAGGCCGGATTCAGTCGCCGGCGGCGGGGATCAACGCGACCTCGCCGGTGGTGAACACCCGCTCGCGCTGGTCCGCTGCGGGCACCACCTTGGTCCGCAGCAGCCACAGGCCGAGGACGAGCACCCCGACCGAGGCGGCGAACGCGGCCCGCTTGGAGAGCGACTCGGCGACCAAGCCGAGCAGGAGACCTCCGCTCACCGTGCCGATCTCGAAGAACATCGTGAACGAGCTCAACGCCGCCGCCCGCTCGTGGTCCGGGCTCCGGTTGACGGTGAGCGCCATCAGCGACGGGTACTGGAAGGCCATGCCGACGCCGATCACGAGCGCCGCCAGCCACAACGCCCAGGGCTGGGCGAACGCGGCCAGACCGGCGAGCGCGACCGCCATCGTCGTGAACGCGATGGTGACCGAGCGGCGGGGCCCGAGCCGCTCGGGCAGGCGGGCGCCGGCGATCCGCAGGACGAGGCACACGACGCTGTACGCCGCGAACAGTCCGGCGGAGCCGCCCATCCCGACGCTGCGCGGCGTGCTCGGGGAGGAACGCGGCGAACGACGTGAACGCGGCGATGCCGGCGGCGAGGACGAGGCCGGGGCCGACGGCCGCCGGATGCAGGAACCGCACCCGCGGCCGCGGCCGTCGGCGCGGTCGTGCCGGTCGGTGACCCGGTTCGGGGCGGCGAACGACATCACCGCGGCGAGCACGGTGAAGCCGGCGGCGACGACGAAGGCCAGCGGGTAGCGGTCGCCGCCGAGCACGGCCTCGCCGATGATCGGGCCGATGCCGAGACCGCCGAACACGGCGACGGAGAAGTAGCTCGCCGCCTCGGCGCGGCGGTCCGGCGGGGCGAGATCGGAGATCAAGGTGGCGGCGGCGACGAACAGCGCCGCCTCGCCGATGCCGGCGACCGCCCGCAGCACGAGCAGCGGGACGAGCGACATCGACCATCCCGCTCGCCACGCCCGCGACGCCGGCGAGCAGGGCGCCGGCCGTCATCACCTGACGGCGACCCCGGGCGTCGATCAGCCGGGCGATGATCGGGCGCACGGCGATCGCCGCGGCGGCGAAGGCGGCGATGCTGAGCCCGACGCCGAGCTCGCCGGCGCCCAGCTCGTCCTCGATGAACCTCGGCAGGATCGGGATGAGCATCCCGACGTACACGAAGAAGGCGCCGGTCGCGGCAGTGACGGCGAGGAACGGCTTCGTGACGAGACCGGGCTGGGGCATCCCGAACATATTGGATGGTGCAACCAAATTCCGGCCAGTCGGATTCTCCGGTGTAACGAAAGTCACACGCGTGGCGGGGCGGCCGGCAGATGGTCGTTCGTCGGGCCGAAGTCGATCCAGCCCGGCCCGGGCACCCCCACCGAGCACTACGCGAGCGACGCATCCGCGCCGCGGTCCGCTCCGGGGTCGACCTTGGGCGAGCCATGTTTCGGCGCCATGAAGTGTCATCCGACACACCATCGGCTGCGGGCCGGGTAGCGTGTCGGCCATCATGAGTGCGGTGGTCAGCTCCTCAACTGTCGCGGGACCGGTCGGAGCGCCAGCGGTGGTGCCAGCGGCCGCGGCGCAAGCAGCGGCGCCGACGGGGGACACCTCGATCCGCCCACGTCACCCTGGCAGGTGCTGAGCAGCCCGCTCACCCGCCTGCTGGTGGTCGCGACGGCGTTCCTCGGGTTCGCCTTGGCGGCCGCGATCGACCGGGGTTCGACGCTGTTGCACGTCGATCGGCCGATCGAGCGGTTCGTGGTCGACGGTCGCTCGGCGTGGCTCGACGACACGTTCCGATGGATCTCGTTCTTCGGGAGCACACGCGGTGGTGCTGATCGGCGGACTCATCCTGGCGATCGTCGCCTGGCAACGGTGCCGGATGGTGGCCGCGCTGGTCGTCGTGGCCACGCTCGCCCGGCCACTGCTCGAGGTCACGCTGAAGGAGAGCGTCGGGCGTGACCGCCCGTCGCTCGACCGCATGGTCATCGGGGAGGGCCACTCGTTCCCGAGCGGCCACGTGCTCGCCGCGGCCGCGCTGTGGGCGATGGTGCCCGTCGTGGTGTCGCTCTACACGCGGTCCCGCCGCGTGTGGTGGATCGCAGCGATCGGCGCCGTGGTCGCGGTCCTGCTGATCGGGGCCAGCCGCGTCTACCTCGGCGTGCACTGGACGAGCGACGTGCTGGCCGGAGTTCTCGCCGCGGCCATGTTGCTCGCCGCGCTCGATGCCGGGTTCCGCTGGGTCCACGGGCGCCGGTTGTGTGGAGGGTCACCGCTCTCCAGTCCCGGCGAGTAACCCTCGAACGCCGTAGGGGTCCGTCTACGATCGCCCGCGGTGGGTCGGCTCGTCATCGCGGTCGTTGCGGTCGTCTCGGTCGCGGGCGCGTGCACGTCTGCACGCGATGCGGCTGCGCCGCGCGAACCCGTGACGTCGTCGGCGGCGACCGCTTCGACAGCGGTGAGCACGGTGCGCCCGACCACGACCCCGCCGACCCCGACGACCACGAGCCCCACCACGACCGCCACACGGTGGTCACCACGACGACCGCGCCGCCGTCGACGACCCTCGCGACGCCGCCGACCGCCGCCGCCCCGTCCGCTGTTCGTTCCCGGGAGTCGCCCGCGGCGTGTCGGACAGCGTCGTGCGCGCTGCACCTCGGACTGTTGCGCCGCCCGCCATCACCGGCCGAGCTGCGGGCCGGGGTCGAGCGGTACCGCGAGACCGGGAAGCCTCGAGGGGCTCACCGCGGCGGTCCTCGCCTCGGACGAGTACCTCGCTCGCGGCGAGCGAGCGCTCCCGATCACGACTTCGTGCGCTCGCTCTACGCCGACGTGCTCGGCCGCCAGCCTGATCAGCCCGGCGCCGAGTCCTGGCAGCTGAACCTGTCGGGCGGGATGTCCCGAGCGGCGGTCGCGGCGGCGTTCGTGCAGTCCGCCGAGGCGGTGCTCCACACTGGGACGGCCGCACCGACGGCACCACCCCCACCTCGTGGCGGCAGCCGGCGACCGGGGACCGCCGCGCCCTCGGGTGGAGTCCTCGCGATCGGCGACTCCGTGATGCTCGGCGCGGCCGCCGCGCTCGGCGCGGCCGTCGACGGCATCGAGGTCGATGCCGCGGTGAGCCGCCAGTTCGCCACGGGGGTCGAGATGCTGCGCTCGCGTCGTGACGCGGGACAGCTGCCGGGGACCGTCATCGTCCATCTCGGCACCAACGGCGCAGTCGGATCTGACTCGTGCGTCGCGCTGATGGACGTCCTCGCCGGCCGAAGGGTCGTGCTCGTCATGCTGCACGTGCCCCGCTCGTGGGAGGCCGGCAACAACGCGATCCTTCGCGATTGCGCCCTCCGCCACGACGCCGGGATCGCCGACTGGGCCTCGGTCGCCGACCGTCCCGGGCAGCTCGCCGGCGACGGCTACCACCTCACTGGTCACGGTGCCGACGTCTACGCCCGCCTCATCGCCAGCGTGATCTGAAGGACGTCGCATCCGAGGTTTCCCGCGCGCCGAGGTTTTCAAGCCCGGACGGGGGTCACGAAACCCTCTGGTGTCTCGAAAACCTCGGATGCCCTATGCCGGCCGGGGTTCCTTCGGGAGGCCCAGTACCCGTTCGCCCACGATGTTGCGTTGGATCTGGCTGGTGCCGCCCCAGATCGTCTCGGACCGGGAGAAGAAGAACGCCGACATCATCGGGCTCGCCGGATAGGTCGGGCCGCCGCTTGTCGCGCAGCGCTCCCGGCCACGAACCACTCGCGGGTCCGGTCGTGATGAGCATCGCCGCCGGCCCGTGGATGTCGAGGGCCAGCTCCATCGCCGCCTGGTGCATCTCCGACCAGAACATCTTGTTCGTCGCGCCGAGCGCGACGACCCCGGGATCCTTCACCCCGGCGACCGTCGCCGACAGCGACCGCAACCCGTTGACCCGCAGGATCTGGATCTTCGTGTAGTACGCCATCAGGCGCTGGCGGACGTTCGGGTCTCCGATCGCTCCGTTCTCCGTGGCCGCTTCGACCAGCAGCCGGTACTCCTCCTCGAACCGGCGGTACCCGGTCGTCGCCGACTGCCCCCGCTCGAAGGCGAGCGTCGAGTTGGCGACCTTCCAGCCGTTGTTCACGCCGCCGACGACGTTCTCCTTCGGGCACCGGGCGTCGTCGAAGAACACCTCGCAGAACTCCGCCGTGCCATCGGGCTGGGTGATCCCGCGCACCTCGATACCGGGCTGCTTCATCGGCACCAGCAGGTACGAGATGCCCTTGTGCTTGGGCGCGTCGGGATCGGTGCGGGTGAGGAGGAAGCAGTAGTCGGCGTGGTGTCCGCCCGTCGTCCACACCTTCTGCCCGTTGATCACCCACTCGTCGCCGTCGAGCACGGCCGACGTCTTGAGGCTGGCGAGATCCGAGCCCGAGTTCGGCTCGCTGAAACCCTGGCACCAGCGCATCTCGCCGCGCAGGATCTTGGGCAGGAACTCCCGCTTCTGCTCCTCGGTCCCCCACTGCAGGATCGTCGGCCCGACGAGCGTGTCGCCGAAGAAGTCGGCGCGCATCGGAGCACCGGCCCGGGCGAACTCCTCCGCCAGCACCACGCCCTGCATCGTCGTCAGCCCCTTGCCGCCGTACTCCTCCGGCCACGTGGCGCAGATCCAGCCGCCGGCGTGGAGCCGCTCCGGCCACTCCCGGTTGAACCGGCTCCGCTCGTCGGTGCTCATCTCGAAGCCCTCGTCGAACCAGCCGGCGGGCAGGTTGTCCTCCAGCCACGCCCGCACCTCGCCGCGGAAGGCCTCCGCCTCGGGCGGATAGGTGAGGTCCATGCCGGTCAATCTTGGTCCGCTCCGGCGGTCGAACCGGCATCCACCGGAATAAGTTGCAGCCATGGCCGAAGCCATGGCCGGCACGACCCCGAAGCCGCTCCGCAGACGACCCGCTGGACGGCGCAGTGGAAGGAGCTCTACGAGGAGGTCATCACCACCGGGCTGTGCACCGGCTGCGCCGGATGCGTCGTGACGTGTCCGCACGACGTCATCGGCTACGAGCACGAGGAGGGCAAGTACATCCCGTTCCACCTCGAGGACGAGCTGGGGCCGAGCTGACTGCATCCACGGCGTCAAGGGCTGCACGACCTGCACGCAGGGCCTGCCCGCGCTTCCGGGCGTGGGAGCCGGCCGCCGACCAGCACCTGTTCGGCCGGGTCCGCGAGCCGGACGAGATGGCCGGCATCTGGCGCCAGCTGCTGCTCACCAGAGCGACCGATGCCCGCCAGCACGAGCTCGGCCAGGACGGCGGGTTCGTCTCGGCGATGCTGATCTGGCTGATGGAGCACGACTACATCGAGGCGGCGATGGTCAGCGGCGTCGAGCCCGACGATGCGTGGAAGGCCAAGCCGGTGCTCGCCCACAACCCGGCCGAGGTGCTCGCCACAGCCGGCAGCCGCTACACGTACTGCGCCAACCCACTGGCCCTCCGGGACGCCAAGGCGGAGGGACTCACCCGCCTGGCGCTGGTCGGAATGGGCTGCCAGACCAGCTCGCCCCCGGTCATGTGGGACCGCAAGGCCGGCAAGGTGTCCAAGCCGTTCCTCTTCAACATCGGCCTGCTCTGCTCGAAGACGTTCGACGACGCGATCTTCCCGGAGCTGTTCGAGGCCAAGTACGGCCTGGCGAAATCCGAGATGGCGAAGATGAACATCAAGGGCGTGTTCCAGATCTGGATGAAGGACGGCGCGTACCACGAGATCGACCTCAAGGAGTGCCACCAGTGGACGCGGGAGGGGTGCAAGCGTTGTCCCGACTTCGCCGCCGAGCACGCCGACATCGCCACCGGCGGGATCGGGGTCGACAACGACTGGACGTTGACGATCGTGCGCACCGAGCTCGGCGAGGAGGTGATCGACCGGATGATCGCCGACGGCACGATCCTCTCCCGTCCGGCCCAGGAGGACGAGAAGGCGATGAAGCTGCTGCGCACGTTGTCGATCGTCTCCCGCCGACGGTGGCCCGAGTCGGCCGACCCGGCGCCGAAGATCGGCGTCCCTCCGCCGAAGAAGAAGGCGGCGGCGCCCGCACCCGCCTGACCCGGGCTCGGTCAGGCTCGCTCGCGGCGATCGCGCTCCTCGAGCGTGCGGCGAAGCAGCGGCAGGGCGGCACGGTCCTTGTCGCGACCGGCGGCCTCCTTCGACCGGATCACCGCTGCGAGCGACGCGACGTTCACGCTGAGGGGCGGGTCCTCGGCGACGGTGAGCCGGTCGGCGTCGGCGACGAGGTCGCGTAGCCGTGCGTGCCGGCCGGCTCGAAGACGATGTCGACGTCGCCGACGTCGCTGACCAACGTCCAGGAACGGTTGGCGGCGAGGAAGGTCGCGTCGACGGGAACTCGACACCGTCAGGGTCGCTCGGACTGCGCAGCCGGGCATGGATCGACCGCAGCGCGCGGGCGAGGCGTTCGAGATTGTCGCCATCGGTCGCCGGGGTGACGTCGATGTCCTGGGTGAGGATCGGGGCACCCTGCAGCCGGGCGGCGACCCCGCCGATCACCACGAAGTCGACGTCGTGATCGGCGAGGACGCGAAGCAGCCGACCGGGTCGTACTCAGCCACGGTGCTGTCGGGCCACCGAGCTCATCGCGTCGAGGGCCCGCACCGCGTCGACCAGCTCCTCGAGCCGCTCGGCGGGCGAGCGGGCGAGCGAGCGTCGGATCAGCGCAAGGTCATGGGCGGCGTCGTCGTCGCGCTCGAGGACCAGCTCGTAACCGAGCGCCCGACGAGTTCCGCCACCGTGCCGAAGGCGGGCTCGACCTCACCGCGCTCCCATCGGCCGATCGCCGAGCCCGGGTGGCCGGACTGCCGGCCGAGCTCAGCCTGCGACAGGCCGGCACGGTGACGAGCCTCGCTGATCACCGCGGCAGCGGACATCTCGTATATACAGAACTGTCGTCGATGACGACAGAAATGATCGATCAGCCGGAGCCGCTCATGCACTCGTTGAGATCGGAGACGAACTCCTGGAACTCGGGCGTCGCCGTCTCGACCGCGTCCGGCTGGTTGAAGTCGACGTTGACGTTCGCCTCGCCGATGACTTCGAGCTCATCGTTGCTGTAGCCGTCGAGCTTGTCGAGCATGCACTGCCGCTGTTCGTCGGTCAGCCGTCGATCGACTCCACGTAGTCCTCGGCGACGGCCTTGGCGCTCGGGGTGCTCGAGCACGCACCGAGCCCGAGCAGGACGGCGATCGCGACGGCGACGGTGGCCGAGGACGGGCGAGCTTCACGAATCGGGAGGCTACCGGCGCCTCGGCCGGCCTGCGCCGCCAGCTCGGCAGCGCGTCGGAACACGGCGTCGAGCATCGGCTCGGTGAGCCGGCGGGTGAAGGTGTTCTGCTGGCTGGGGTGGAACGAGCACAGCAGCACCGGGCCGCCGGCGACCGGCGACTTCGACGCCATGGCCGAAGCGGGGGCGCGGCCGCACCTCGTAGTGCCGGCACGCAGCCGCGTAGCCGAAGGCGCCGAGGCACACCACGACCGTCGGATCGAGCACGACGAGCTCGCGGGCGAGGAACCGGGCGCACGCGTCGCGCTCGGCCGGAAGCGGCTGGTTCTCCGGTGGCGCGCACTTCACCGGCGCGGTGACCCAGGTGTCGCGCAGGCGCAGCCCGTCGTCGGCGTGGGTCGAGGTCGGCTGGTTGGCGAGGCCGGCGCGATGCATCGCCCGGAACAGCCACTCACCGCTGCGGTCACCGGTGAACACGCGGCCGGTCCGGTTGGCGCCGTGGGCCGCCGGCGCCAGTCCGACCACGACGATGCGGGCAGCGGGATCGCCGAACCCGGGTACCGGCCGGGCCCAGTACGTCTCGTCGCGGAAAGCGGCCCGCTTCTCCGTCGCCACCTGCTCGCGCCATGCGACCAGGCGCGGACACTGGCGACAGGCGACGATCTCGTCGGCGAGGTCGCCGAGCCGATCCACGGTCCCCGACAGTAGGTTGAGTCCCCGACGATGGCGACCTCGACCCCCGCTCCCCCCACGACGATCCTGCTCGTCCGTCACGGCCAGACCAACTCGACAGGCAAGGTGTTGCCGGGACGGGCCCCCGGCCTGC
Organism: uncultured Acidimicrobiia bacterium; assembly: GCA_963839695.1. Taxonomy (GTDB): domain Bacteria; phylum Actinomycetota; class Acidimicrobiia; order Acidimicrobiales; family Ilumatobacteraceae; genus JALZMG01. The sequence continues at coordinate 415,639 of CAWIVW010000007.1, forward strand.
ATCTGGCCGACACTGGCCGTCGACAAGCGGGTCGGGCGGCGGAGCGCATCGGTGAGCTCGACGGCGTCGACGCCGTGTACACGTCCCCGCTGGAGCGGGCACGCGAGACGGCGGCCCCATCGCGAAGGTGACAGGACACCGCCCGCGGGTCGAGCGCGGCCTCCAGGAGTGCGACTTCGGCGACTGGACCGGAGCCAGCTTGCGCCGGCTCATGCGCAAGCGCGAGTGGCGCACGATCCAGCGGGCACCCTCGACGTTCCGCTTCCCCGGCGGGGAGAGCTTCCCCGAGATGCAGCACCGCATCGTCACCACGCTCGAGCGGCTGCGCGACGAGCACCGCGGGCGCACGATCGTGTGCGTCTCGCACGCCGACCCGATCAAAGCCGCGGTCGCGCATGCGCTCGGCACGCACCTCGATCTGTTCCAGCGCATCGTCATCAGTACCGGAGCCATCAGCATCGTCACGTGGACCGACGGTGGTCCGACGGTGCTCGCCGTGAACTCGACCGGCAGCTCACTGAAGGATCTGCGGTTCTCGTGAGCGTGTTCTTCGAGTTCGACGAGGTCGACAGCTTCTCGGCCACCGCGATCGGCGAGCCCGGTTCGCGGGTCTTCTACCTCCATGCCCGCGCCGGCCGGCAGCGGATCACGGTGAAGTGCGAGAAGCAACAGGTGACCGCGATCAGCCAGTACCTGCGACGGGTGCTCAGCGACCTTCCCCCGCCGGAGGACCGGCCACTGCCTGGTGCGGTCGATCCCGGTGCTCGGGAGCTCGAGGATCAGGCGTTCGTGCTCGGCCCGATCGGGTTGGGCTACGACCGCGGCAACGACCGGGTGCTCGTGCAGCTCGAGGAGCTCGTGGCGTCCGACGCGACGACGAGGAGGAGGTCGAAGCGGCGGCGGACCGGGGCCACATCCGGCTGTACGTCACGCGTAGTCAGGCCGCCGCGTTCTGCGACCACGCCGACGAGGTGGTCGCCGCCGGCCGGCCGTTGTGCATGTGGTGCGGCTTCCCGATCGATCCCGATGGCCACCCATGTCCACGGATGAACTGAGCGGGTCGGGCGTCCCCGACGATGCGCTGGCGATCCTCGCCACGGCGCCGATCACGATGGAGGGACGGATGCCGTGGGCGAGCAACGCCACCTTCCTCGTCCAGGTCGAACCCGATCACGGCCCCACCGCCCGGGCGATCTACAAGCCGGTGCGGGGCGAGCGGCCGCTGTGGGACTTCGAGCCCGGTCTGCACCGGCGGGAGGTCGCCGCCTTCCGGCTCAGCGAGACGCTCGGGATCGGCGCCGTCCCGCCGACCGTGCTGCGCGCCGATGCCCCGCTCGGCGAGGGATCGCTGCAATGGTTCGTCGACGCCGACCACGCCGAGCACTACTTCACGATCGACGAGCAGCGGCCGGACCTGCACGACCAGCTGCGCGGCATCGCCGTGCTCGACGTCGTCGCCAACAACACGGACCGCAAGAGCGGACACTGCCTGCTCTCCCGCGACCCGGGTGGCGACCAGGCGCGGGATCGGGTGTGGGCGATCGACAACGGGCTGTGCTTCGCGACGGACTTCAAGCTGCGCACGGTGATCTGGGAGTTCGCCGGCGAGGCGTTGAGCCGGGGCCAGCTGGCCGCGGTGGCGGCGCTCGCCGACTGCGTGCCGGGCGAGATCGCCGAGCTGATCTCGCCGGACGAGGTCGACGCGATGCAGCGCCGGGCCCGCTGGCTCGCCGTGCACAAGGTCCTGCCCGGTGACGACAGCGGACATCGCTACCCGTGGCCACTGGTATAGCGCCGCATGGATGACCCGGACACCGTCCTCGACGAGCTGATCCACCGCGCCGATCTCGACGGGCTCGTCCGCCTCGTCGACGGCTGCACCAGCGCCGGTGACTGGGCGCGATTGCGCCGGCTGCGCGACCGGGCCCGTCACGCCGTCGGAACCGGCCGCCAGCTGTGGCCCGCGGCGACGCTCGCCGAATACCGGCTGGCGCTGCTCGCCCCGCCGGAATGGGCCGCGGGCGTGCTCGACGAGGGTTCCGGGCGATTCACGATCGGCCCGCTCACCGAGGTGATCGCCCAGCACCACTCGTGGACCGAGGTCGCCCCGCTCCTCGATCCCGGGCCGCGGGCCGCCTTCGTCGCCCACGAGCGGGTGCTCCGCGGCGAGACGATCGACGCGACGAGCGTCGCCTCGCTGCCGAACGCGCTCGACCTGCCGTATCAGCTCGCCCCGTGGGAGCCGGCGTACGCGCTCGCGACCTACCACGACGTCGGCGCCGAGTTCCCGGCGCCCCCGATCCCGGACGCGTTCGTCGACATCGACGTCGGCGCCGGTCGGAAGGGCGCACGGATGGACGACCAGGCGGTCGACCTGGCGGTGCGACAACTGGTCGAGCCATGGACCGTGAGCTCCGACGGTCGCGCCGAGGTCGTCGCCGTCGACGGCGACGTCGCCGCCGCCCTCCACGCCCTCGGGCTGCCCGCCGTCCGGGTCGCCGAGCTCGCGCCGAGCGACGCAATTGCCTGGCTGGCGTGGGCCGGCGCGAGCGGCGGAGCGCACGGCCGCCGGCGTGGCGCGGCCGCCGGCCGCTTCGGCGCCCTCTGGCTGCTGGCCGCGCTCGGAGACGCGCTCGACGACTGGCCGCTGCCCGTCGCCGAACTGGGCAGCATCGCCGACGAGCTGCGCTGGTGGTGGTGGGACGCCCACGAGCCGGTGACGGGATGGCAGCTCCAGCTGGCGGTCGAGGACCCGGCGGAAGGCGTCGCCTGGGCGATCAGCGCGGCGGGACGCGGCGTGACCCTTCCGACGATCAGCTCCACGTGACCCGCTGGGTCGCGCGCCACCGGTCGAGCAGGTCCTCACGGCCGGCAACCTCGACGTCGTCGCCGCGGTTCCAGAGGGCGAGGTAGAGCTCGGCGGCGGTGCCGCTGATCGTCGCGTCGGTCTCGTCGCCGGGGTCATGGCCGGGCTCGACGGTCAGACGTTCGGCGACGCGCAGGACCCACCGGCGCCCGACATCGCGTGGCGCGACGGCGACGGTGTACTCGGTGCCGTCGTACAGCTTGCTCCGGCCACGGGTGAAGAACCCGCGCACGAGCTCGTCGATGCCGTCGACGGCCAGCGAGCGGCTCGATCATGGCCTCGTCCGCCTTCGGTGGCCGGCCGAGCCGCGCGGCGAGCGCGTCCACATCGTGGATCGTCGTCTCGTGGGCCTGTCTCCTGGCCCAGAACTCCCGCGGTCGTCCGGCATCGTTCAGGAACGTCATCGCGTCGAGATCGGGCGGCGCCGCGCGCAGCGCGGCAAGCAGTGCGGCGAGACCTTCGCGGTAGTAGCCGGGCAGGTCGGAGACCGTCGTCCGGATGTCGGTCTGGCTCGGCACGCTCGCCGGGTCGTCGCCGCGCACGTGCGCGCCGGCCCAGCGGTGGACCATGGCCTGATGGGCGACGAGCGCGTCGGTCGTCCAGGCCGGACACGTCGGCACCGGCGCATCCATCCCGGCGGCCTCGGCGGTGGCGACGAGCCGGTGCCCGGCGGTCTCGATGGCAGCGAGGTGCTCGTCGAGGGTCAGCGAGCTCGGCATCGCGCTCTTCAGCCGCGCTTGCCGAGTTCGTCCTCGTCACCGCCGAACGGATCGGGCACGAGCATCACCTTGTACTCGCGTGATCGCACTTCCAGCCGCGTCATAGGGCGTCCCTCTCTCGAAGCGGTCGACGTTACCTCGCCGGGATGCGGGGCCTTTTGCGCGCGCGCTCCGACGCCGGGCAGACTGGGTGAGGTGTGATCCGGAGAAGGAGCGGTGATGCGTGACGTTTCGGTGGCGGGCGCGGCGATGACCCGCTTCGGCAAGTTCCACGGCAGCACCATCCGGTCGCTGGCCGAGGAGGCCACCCGCGAGGCGCTCGCCGACGCCAACGCCCGACCCGAAGACATCGGAATGGCGTTCTTCGCCAACGCCGTTGCCGGCGTCCTCACCGGCCAGGAGATGATCAGGGGCCAGGTCGCGCTGCGCCACACCGGCCTGCTCGGGATCCCCATCGTCAACGTCGAGAACGCCTGCGCCTCCGCGTCCAGTGCGTTCTCGCTGGCCTGCATGGCGGTGGGCTCGGGTACCGTCGACGTGGCCTTGGCCGTCGGGGCCGAGAAGATGACGCATCCCGACAAGGCCGCGACCTTCGAGGCCCTCGCCACCGCCGTCGACCTGTTCGAGCTGGACGACCTCAAGCGCCGGCTGCTCCCCGGCGAGGTCGACGACGCGACGGCCGGGGAAGCGTTCGTTCTTCATGGACGTGTACGCCGGCATCGCCGGCGAGTACATGGAGCGCAGCGGCGCGACCATCGAGGACTTCGCCCGGGTGGCGGTGAAGAACCACCATCACGGCGCGCGCAACCCGAAGGCCCAGTACCGCTCCGAGCTCACGACCGAGAGGGTGCTCGCCAGCCGGGAGATCTCGTGGCCATTGACACTGCTCATGTGCTCGCCGATCGGCGACGGCGCGGCCGCAGTGGTCGTCTGCTCCGACGACTACGCGCGCCGGGCCGACGTCGAGCCCGTGCGGGTCCGGGCCAGCGCGCTGGTCTCGGGTACCGATCGCACCCGTGGTGAGTCCGCAGCCGTGGAACGGGCGGCGCAACGGGCCTACGAGCAGGCGGGCATCGGTCCTGAGGATGTCGACGTGGTCGAGTTGCACGACGCCGCTGCGCCTGCCGAGCTCATCGCCTACGAGGAGCTCCGCTTGTGCCCGCCGGGTGACGGCCCGAAGCTGCTCGCCTCAGGCGACACCGCGCTCGGCGGCCGGACGCCGGTCAACACGAGCGGGGGTCTGATCTCCAAGGGCCATCCGGTCGGGGCCACCGGATGCGGGCAGCTCGTCGAGCTCGTCGACCAACTCCGCGGCCGGGCCGGCGACCGCCAGGTCGACGGGGCGCGCGTGGCGTTGGCGGAGAACGGCGGCGGGTTCCTCGGGGTCGAGAACGCGGCGGTCGTTGTGACGATCCTCTCCACGTAGGCGACCATCCGCGTCACCCTGCCGAAGCTGTGCCCACGGCAGGTCGCCAGGGGGTGGTCCCGACATCGTTCCAGCATGAGACCTGGTGCCATTCCGGGCGCTACGACGGCCGTACCACCCGTGCGGTGCTCTCGCGGACGACGAGCTCGGTGGGCAGCACCCGGTGGCGGGCCCTCGCCGGCGCGCCGGACTTCGCTCTCTCGATCGCCGCGGTGAGGGCGCCCGACGCGAGCCGGCCCTTGGCCGCGATGTCCTGGCGCACGGTGGTCAGCGCGGGATGGCTGTGCTGGGCCGCCGGGCTGTCGTCGAACCCGATCACGGAGAGATCTTCGGGAACCTTCAGCCCGAGCTCTCGCGCCACCCGAATGACCTCGAGCGCGAGCACGTCGGAGAAGCACAGGACGGCGGTCGGCCGCGGCTCCACCGTGAGCAGTGCACGCGCCGACCTCGCGGCTGTGGTCGGCGCCGTCGTTCCGCGTCTGGGCGACGGTCGGCCGGACGCCGGCGACCTGCAGCGCGTCGAGCCAACCGAGCATGCGCTGCCGGGGTGGATGGCCTCGAGCCTCCGCGAGTGGGTCCTCGACGATGCCGGGTGTGCCCTCGACGACCGTATTGAGGATGGCGACTCGGCGATGTCCGAGGTCGACGAGGTGCTGGGCGGCAGCACACGCTCCGCCGCGGTCGTCGACGTTGACGCTGGAAATGCCCGCCACCGGGTCCTGATCGACGTACACCAGCGGCAGCTTGCGACGCAGCAGCCAGTCGCGGGCCGCAGACTCGACGTAGCAGGAGTACACCACCGCGCCATCGATCGCGACGTCGCGAGCCGGGACGACATCGTCGCGTCCGTTCGACGTCAGCAGGGTGAGCGCGAGACCCGTCGGTGCGAGCCCCTCGACGATGGCGCCGAGGAATCCGGTCGCCACTTCGTCGGTGAAGGCGTACTGCAGCGAGTCCGTGAGCAGCACGCCGATGGCGCCGGTCGTGCCCCTCGCCAGCGCCCGCGCGGTGGGATCGGGCCCGACGTAGCCGAGCTCTTGGGCGACGGAGAGGATCCGCTCGCGGAGCTCACCGGACAGCTGGTCGGGACGAGAGAAGGCATTCGACACCGTCATGCGGCTCACGCCGACGCGGTCGGCGATCGTCTGCAGGGTCACTCGAGTCATCGCACCACTCTGTCCATGGTTCTCGAGCAAGGGTAGAGGCGACGGGCCTCGCCGGAAGCCGCTCGGGGCGGGTCGCGATCCGTCGTCGCAGCCATTCCCAGACGGACTGGCCCAGCCGTCGACGGGGACGGTAGGGCTGGACAGGTGCGTTGGGGAGGGCGCTGTGGCCCACGTCCCGTACGGACTGTTCCAAGTACTTCGTGGCCAGCTCGACATAAGGCTCCATCACCATCCTCCAGCCTTGTTCTGTACCGATACAGTAACGCCAGGCTCTGTACCGGTCAAGAGAGGATGGACGTGACATCCGCCATGCCGCCCAGATGCTCGACGGGGATGACGCCGGGATCCCGGCTGCGCGGCCGTGGCGAGCAGGAGCCCGGCACCGACGGCCACGAACAGCGACCCGCTCACGTACTGGCTGACGGGGAAGGACCAGCGCGGAAAGCCCGCCGCCTCGAACACAAGCCGACATCCACCCGTGGTCGGGACCTCGCATCGGCCTGCAGACCGATTGATCAACGTGGTGGTTGGACGCCGGGGTGGGCGTCGTAGACTGCCGCCGCTTTCACCGGAACGTGAGCGGTCCCTGCCCTGACGTCTGGTGGTTCCGAGGGCGAAGGTGACGGGAGGTCACAAGTGAAGGTGCGTTCTGCGCTGACGGCGGTGCTGATCGGCTCGTTGGCGGTCACAGCGGTCGGGGTCTCCCCCGGCACCGCCACTGCCGGGGGATCGGCGGTCGCCCCTCGTGTCGACACGGTCACCGTGACCGGCACGTTCGAGCGGGTGGTCGTCGACACCGTCGACGGCGAGCACATCCGCTACCTCGTCCGCGGCTCGGACCGGACCTGGTGGCTGGAGGACCTGGCCGAGCCGGTACCGACGACCGGCAGTCAGGTCACCGTCACCGGCACTCCGCAGGACGCGGACACGCTCTCGGTCGCCACGATCCAGGTTCGGGTCGCCGCGGCCGAGCCGGCGGCGAGCGTGCCGGTGCGGGGGACGACGAGGGCGCTCGTGCTGCGGGCGTACTGGGGCCCCCGCCCCCCGGCGCGACCCACCCTGGCCGCCACGAGGAACAAGGTGATCAGGACCAGTCGGGCGTGGTTCCGTCAGGTGTCCAACGGGCGCTACTCGGTGTCCGGGGTGGTGACGCCCTGGCTCCGGGTCCCCCGCCCGGCGAGCTGCCTCGGCGGGTCGGGCAACGTGGGGAACCAGGCGCTCGCCGCCGCCCAGCGACGCGGCTACCGGCTGGCGAGCTTCCAGCGGTTCATCCTCTACATGCCGTGCGACGCCGGGGGCATCCTCGGCGTACGCCGCGCTCCCGGGCCAGCACCGTCGTGCTGTTCAACCTGGGCAAGATCGTCGTCGTCCACGAGCAGGGCCACAACCTCGGCCTGCAGCACGCCTCGTCACGCGAGTGCCGGAGCCCGCAGTGGGGCCGGGTGACGTGGGGGCGCAAGTGCCAGGTCATCGAGTACGGCGACCAGATCGACGCGATGGGCAACCGCCGGGCGGGGCACTACAACGCGTTCTACAAGGCCCGGCTCGGCTGGCTGCAACGCGCCGCGACGGTCACGTCGACTCGCACGGTGACGCTGCGCCAAGTACGAGACCACCGGACCGGGGCTGAAGGCGGTCCGGCTGCGCGCCGGCGGCGCGACGTACTGGCTGGAGTACCGCACTCCGACCGGCGCCGACCGGACTCTGCCCCGTGGCAGCGCGGGCGTGCAGATCCGCCTCCAGCGCGGCGACCGGACGCAACTGCTCGACGCCGGTCCCGGCAGCGGCCGCTGGGTTCCGCGACTTCGACGACGTCCACCTGCCGGCGGGCAGCAGTTGGACGACCCCGCAGAACGTCCGCATCACCGTCACCCGCCAGACGCGGTTGGCGGCCACGGTCGCGATCAGGTTCAGGACCGCGCCGCCAAGGCGCCACTCGCCCCGGGCCCCGTGCACGTCCAGGCCTTGGACAACGCGGTGAAGATCACGTGGACTCGGCCCGCCGACCGCGGTGCGATCATCCGCCGCTACGTGATCACCCGCTACGGGCGGGGTCACGAAGGCAGTGACCATCGTTCGCCGGGCTGCGCAGGACCTACACGTGGACCGGTCTCAGCCAGAACGCCACGTACCGGTTCTCGGTCCAGGCGGTCAATCAGGCCGGGATGTCGGCGAAGGCGACCTCCCCGGCCGTGCGGCCGCTGTAGATCGCCGCGACGCCGTATAGACTGCCGCCGCTTCCACCGGAGCGTTGAGCGGGCGGTCCAAGACGGCCGGTGGCCTTGGGCGGACATTGGCGGGCGGACATGGGCGGGAGGTCACGGTGAAGGTGCGGGCGGCATTGGCGGCGGTAGTGATCGGCGCGTTGGCGGTCTCGGCGGTCGGGGTCTCCCCCGGCGTCTCGGCGAGCCGGCGGTACCGCGACAGGTAGTCGAGTCGAGACGGTGACTGGCGTCCTCGAGCGGGTGGTCGTCGAAACCGTCGACGGCGAGGAGATCCGCTACGCCGTGCGCGGCGCCGACCGGACGTGGTGGCTCGAGGGTCTGGCCGAGCCGGCCCCAGCGCCTGGCAGTGAGGTCGAGGTCACCGGCACGCCGCGTGACGAGTACACGCTGACGGTTGCCACGATCCGGGTCACGGTCGGCGACGCATCGGCACTGGCGACGGCAGCCGCCGTGCGCGGGTCGACGAGGGTGCTGGTGCTGCGCGCCTTCTGGGGCGCCCGCCCGCCGGCCCGGCCGACGACGGCGACGACGAGGCAGAAGGTGATCACGCCAGCGGACGCTGGTTCCGCGAGGTGTCCCACGGGCGCTACCGGGTATCCGGAACGGTCACTCCGTGGCTCCGGGTCGCTCGACCGGGCGACTGCTACCGACGGGTCGTCCACGGCGATGGACCAGGCGCTCGCCGCGGCGCGGCGACGCGGGCTTCCGGCTGATCGAGCTTCCAACGGTTCATCCTCTACATGCCGTGCAACGCCGGGCGGCATCCTCGGCTACGGCTCGTTCCCGGGCCAGCACGTCGTGGTGTTCAACACGATGGACCTGAACGTCGTCACCCACGAGCAGGGCCACAACATCGGGCTGCCGCACGCCTCCTCGCGCGAGTGCACGAGCTCGGCCGGGGCGGCGATGACCTGGTCGTCGAGGTGCACCATCCGCGAGTACGGCGACGAGATCGACACGATGGGCAACCGCCGGGCGGGTCACTACAACGCCTTCTACAAGTGGCGGCTCGGTTGGCTGCAACGCCTCGGCGACCGTGACGTCGACCCGCACCGTGACGCTGCGTCCCTACGAGACCAGCGGGCCGGGGGTCAAGGCGATCCGGCTCCGCGCCGGCGGGGCGACGTACTGGCTGGAGTACCGGACGCGGACCGGGTTCGACCGCGAGATGCTGCCGGGCACAGCCGGCGTCCAGGTTCGCTACCAGGCCGGCGACCAGACCCAGCTGCTCGACGCCGGACCGGGGAGCACGACCGGTTACTACGACTTCGCCGACGGCCACCTGCCCGCCGGCAGCAGCTGGACCACCCCGCAGAACGTCCGCATCACCGTCGTCAGCCGGACGGCGTTCGGCGCCACCCTCGCGATCAAGTTCCGCGCCGGCGCTCCGCAGGCCGCCCAGCTCGCCAGGTCCGGTTCGCGTCCAGGCGCTGGTCAACGCGGCCCGGATCACGTGGACGCGGCCCGCCGACAACGGGGCGATCATCCGCCGCTACGTGATCACCCGCTCCGACGGGGCGAAGCAGACCGTGCCTGGATTCCCCGATCTGGCCACGACCTACACGTGGCGCGGTCTCGTGTCGACCCGCGCCTACACCTTCTCGGTCCAGGCGGTGAACCAGGCCGGGGCGTCGGCCGCAGCGAGGTCGCCGGCGGTCCGGCCGCTGACCGACTAGCCCTCGGTCGTGATCACCAGTCCGGCCAACGGAGCGACCGTTTCCGATGACGGGACGGTGAGTATCACGGTCACCCCGAACCCGCTTACCCGGTCACCCATCGACTTCGTCGATCTCGTCGTCGACGACATCGTCCACCTCGCCAGCGCCGATGCGGCCCCGTGGCGGCTCACCTGGCCAACCACGTGGTTCGCTGATGGACGGCACACGATCACGGTCGTCGTTCACGACCTGGCGGGCAAGACCGGTACTGCTACCCGGACCGTGATGATCGACAACACGCCCTGACCCTCGAACTCACGGCGCCGTCGTCGGGGTCGGGTCTCTGAGCACCGTCTCCTGGTAGAGGGTCGGAGGCGTACCGCCGGGCCCGTCGTCGTCGTCGGAACACGCGGCCGGGACCAGGAGCGCCACCACGGCCGTCACCACCAGCGAGCGGCTCCGAGTCCGGAGCGTCGTCATCCCCGCTACCAGGCGATCTCGGGGAAGCCGTACGTGACGCACAGCCCCACCGCGTTGCTCGCCACCAACGCGAGCACGACCACTCCGCAGCACCCAACGGCAGCGCCCCGTCGTGCCGGTCGTGCGTCGCGATCCGTCGAAATCCTCCACATCCGACGACCGTAGTAGCTTCCGGCGCGTGGCCAAGTCGGGACAGCTGCAGACGTTCATGCGCGAAGTCCCCTTGTTCGCCGGGCTCCTGCCATCCGAGCTCGACCGCATCGCGCTGGTGATGAACCCGCAGGACATCTCGGCCGGGGACGTGGTCTGCACGGAGGGCGAGCCGGGTCACGAGTTCTACGTGATCGCGAGCGGAGAAGCGGCGGTCGAGCGCGGCGGGCACACCGTCGCCAAGTTGAGCACCGGTGACCACTTCGGCGAGCTCGCCCTGCTCGACCGCGGGCCCCGGTCGGCCACCGTCCGGGCCCTCACCGACGGCCGGCTCTACGTGCTCCACGAGCAGAGCTTCGCCGCCGTGCTGAACGAGGTCCCGGCGCTCGCCCAGAAGCTCCTCGCGGCGATGGCCGGACGCCTCCGCGAGGCCGACGCCCGCACCGGGTCCGGCGACATCGACTGACGCCGGCCGTCGACCGCTCAACCGTTCGTCGCCCGCCAGAGCCGGATCGGCGCCGGGATGCCCTTCATCACGACGGGTCCGAGCTCCTCGAAGCCCACCTGGGACGTGGGCAGCAGCACTCCGGCGCGCACGGCATCGGAGACGAGCACCTCGCCGGGCGCGGCGACATCGACGATCCTCGCCGCGACGTTGACGTCGTTGCCGACGAGGTCGGCGCCGCGCTGGAGGGCGTGGCCGTGGTGCATCCCGACCCGGATCCACAGCGGCAAGCCGGTCGTCGCGGCCTCCTCGTCGAGGATGCGGTGGAGCTCGAGCGCGCAGCGCAACGCCGAGTCCGGCTCCGGGAACCAGAGGAACAGCCCGTCGCCGAGCTCCTTCACGATGCGGGCGGTGTCGGGGAGCACCGATCGCACGAGGCGGTCCTGCGTCGCCAGGAGCTGCAGCGCCTCGGTGTCCCCGCGACTGGCGGTGAACTCGGTGAAGCCGACGAGGTCGGTGAACACGATGGTGCCCTCGACCACGTCGGCTTCCGTTCGCACCGGCGCCGCCATCACGTCGGGACGAGCCGGACGGTGCCGCTCACGATGGCCACGTCGACGACCACGTCGTCGCCCGGTTCGAAGCTGCTGCGCACCTTGCCCCGGCCCGAGAATCGCACCATCGGGCGCACGCCGGCGGGAAGGGCGATCGTGATCGAGCCCGAGACCGTTCCGACCCGGACCGGCCCCCGGGCCGCCGAGACGATGCTGACCTTGCCGCTGACCGAGCGCACCTGCACCGCGCCCGACGCATCCGTCGACCCCGACCGATCCCGACACCGTCGAGATCTCGGCGTCACCGGTCGCCCCCACCGTGATCCGTCCGCTCGTGTTCGAGACCCGACAGCAGCCCGTCACACGCCTCGAGCTCCACGGAGCCCGAGACCGTCCGCAGATCGGCGCTGGCCGTCGCGCCGACGCGGATCGAGCCACTCTGCGACGTCACTCCGACCGCACCGAAGCGTCCCTGCAACTCGATCCGACCCGAACGGGTCCCGACGATCACGTCGGCGTCCGTCGGGCACCGCACCACGACCGACGACGACCGGCCGGCCCTGATCTCGACCGCCCCGTCCGCAGCGGCCTCCGCCGAGCCGCCACGGTCCACGACCACGTCGGCCCGCGGCTCGGCAATGACCGTGACGCGACCGGACGTCGCACTGATCCGCACGCGGACCGGCGTCTCGATTGTCGGCGGCTCCATGACCGGCATTCTCGCAATAATGCGGGGCCATGGAGGAGCCCCAAGGCGGCCTGACGCTCGTCTTCACCGACATCGAAGGATCCACGGTCCTCCTGCGCGAGCTGCAGGGCAGCTACGGCCTCCTTCTGCGGGTGCACCACCGCATGCTCGAACGAGCGTTCGAGGAGCACCGAGGTCGGTCGATGGGGAGCGAGGGCGACAGCGTGTTCTTCGTCTTCCCGACCGCGCACGACGCGGTGCTCGGCGCGGTCACCGCGCAGCAGCGGGTCGAGCACCACAGCTGGCCGGACGGCGTTCGGCTCCGGGTGCGCATCGGGATCCACAGCGGACCGGTGACCATCTCCGGTGGGGAGTACGTCGGCTTGACCGTCCACGAGGTCTCGCGGATCTGCGCGCGTGGCGCACGGCGGGCAGATCGTCTGCTCGTCGTCGGTGGCCGATGCGCTACGCGGCGACGAAGGCGGTGCCCAGCTCCGCGAGCTCGGCACGGTTCGTGCTGCGGGGCTTCCCTGACGGCACCCGCCTGTTCCAGGTCTGCGCCGACGGCCTGGACGACGAGTTCCCTTCTCCCCGTGACACGATCCGGGCCGGGGGCGCCCGGATGTCGGTCTGGTTCCGCGAGACACCGGGGCCGAGCCATGCGGCCCTTTCGCCGGCCGACGCGCTGGACTTCGAAACGGCCACGGGCGAACAACTTGGCGGTGGCACCGACGTCGAGGTCCTCCCCTCGGGCGCGAGCGCCCGGGTGCGTTCCGCTTGGTCGTCACGTGCGACGGCAACGTCGAGGAGGAGTACGACGGGCTCACCATCGGCGGCACAACCGACGCCGCCACGGTCGTGAACTCCCACTCCCGGCTGATCCGCATCGTCCCCCGAGGATTACTGGCTCCGTGACCGGAGGTGTTCGACACCACGGTGGGCGCACGTAGCCCGCGCCAGCGCGCGCTTCAGTCGATGATCTCGCCGGCGAGCAGCTCCATCAGCAGCCCGTCGTGCCAACTGCCGTCGGCGGACCGCTCGTACTGGCGCATCACGCCGACCGGTCGGAAGCCGACCTTGCTGTAGCACCGGATGGCGGCGAGGTTGTCCGCCGCCGGATCGATGACGAGGCGGTGATGACCGACGTCGTCGATGAGGTGACGGGCGAGCGTCCGCACCGCGTCGGTGCCGAGACCGCGCCCGTGAACCGATGGATCGACGTACAGGTCGATGCTGGCGTGGTGGTACATCGGGTCCTCCTCCGCCGACCACTGGATGGCCCCGACGATCCGGCCGTCGTACTCGATGACGAGCAGGTGCAGCTCGGGGGTGGCGAGATCATCGAGGATCTCCGCCATGAGGTCCTCGGCGCCACCCCAGCGCCGGCGAACCTCCGGCTGCTCCCTGATCGTCATCAACGTCGTGACATCAGCCGGCGAGGCGGGACGCAACGTGACGACGTCGCCGGACAGCACCGTCATGACATCACGATACGAACAGCAGGCGCCGCTCGACGGCGGCCCCTACGATGACCCGGCGATGCCTCGTCTCACGTTGACCGGGATCGTGCTCGACGCGCCGGACGCACACGTGCTGGCCGACTTCTACCAACGCCTGCTCGGCGGCTCGATCGGCAAGGACGAGTCCGACTGGGTGACGCTGCGACCAACCGAGGGCGACGTGACGTTCGCCTTCGCCAGCGAGCCGTACTACGTGGCGCCGACATGGCCGAGCGACCGCGAGCGTCAGCAGATGATGATCCACCTCGACTTCCTCGTCGAGGACCTCGAGGAAGCGGTCGCCCACGCCGTCGCGCTGGGCGCCGAGGAGGCGACCTACCAACCGCAGCGCGACGTGCGGGTGATGCTCGACCCGGCCGGCCATCCCTTCTGCGTCTGGGTCGAGCCGTGAACACCACGAACGCCGATGCGGACTCGACCGGCGAGCTCGACGGTCGAGTCGCGATCGTGACCGGGTCGTCGAGCGGGATCGGCGAGGCCACAGCCATCCGTCTCGCCGCCCTGGGGGCCAACGTGGTCGTCAACTCGTCGTCGTCCACCGAGGCTGGCACCGCCGTGGCGAAGCGACTCCCGACCGAGGCGATCTACGTCCAGGCCGACATCAGCGACCAGGCCCAGGGCCAGCTGCTCCTCGACCGGACGCTCGAGCACTTCGGTCACCTCGACATCCTCGTCAACAACGCCGGGTGGACGACCCTCGTCCCTCATACCGATCTCGACGCGCTCACGGATGACATCTTCCGGCGGACGTTCGACGTGAACGTCTTCGGGACGTGGTGGCTGACGAAGGCGGCCATGCCCCACCTGCGCGAGTCCCCCGATCCGAACGTCATCATGGTCACGTCGATCGCCGGCCTCCGGCCGATCGGGTCCTCCATCGCCTACGCGATGTCCAAGGCCGCGCTGAACCATCTCACCACGCTGCTGGCCAAGGCGTGCAGCCCCGTCCGGGTCAACGCGGTCGCGCCCGGACTCGTCGCCACGCCGTGGACGGCGGACTGGAAGGCCCAGCACGACGCGATCACCGCCATCGCTCCGATGCACCGCGCCGCCACGCCCGAGGACTGCGCTGAAGCGGTCGTCAGCCTGATCCGCAACCGCTACACGACCGGGCACATCCTCGTCGTGGACGGCGGCACGAGCCTGGTCCTCTGACCGGTCCTGATCGTGGACGTCGCCGCGCTACTGCTCGAGCTGTACGGCCGGATCCCCCCGCTGGCCCGCGACGCCGTCGAGGGGCTCGATCTCGGCCAGCTCACCGAACCGCCGGCACCGGGCTCCAACCCGATCGCCTGGCTCGTGTGGCACCTCGCGCGGGTGCAGGACGACCACATCGCCGAGCTCCTCGACGCCGAGCAGATCTGGGTCACCGGCGGCTGGGCCCCGCAGTTCGGTCTCGATCCGGATCCCCAGAACACCGGCTACGGGCACACCGCCCGCCAGGTGGCGTCCGTGCGGCCGGAGCGCCCGGGCGTGCTCCTCGAGTACCTCGATGCCGTGGATGCCCGCACCCGCGAGATGCTGGCGCGCCTCACACCCGAGGACCTCGACCGCGTCGTGGACCGTCGCTGGGATCCGCCGGTCACGCTCGGGGTCCGGTTGGTCAGCGTCGCCGACGACTGCTTGCAACACGCTGGACAGGCGGCGTACTTGCGTGGGCTGTTGTAGCACCCTTCGTCGAGAACGACTCGATCCGGGCAGGATCGACGCGTCGAAGGGAGATCGCATGAGTGCTGAGGAGAACCGGGAGTTCGAGCAGATCGTCGTCGAGCCGTTCGATGCCGTGCTGCGGATCACCCTCAACCGGCCCGAACGGCTGAACGCGTGGACGCCGAGGATGATGGCCGAGCTCACCGCGGCTCTGAAGACGGCCAACGCCGAGCCCGCGATCGGAGCCATCGTCGTCACCGGCGCCGGCCGTGGCTTCTGCGCCGGCGCGGACATCGAGGCGGTGTTCGAGTCGCAGCTCGACGACGGACGCGCCGAACGAACCGAGCCGGCGGAACGACGGGATGACTGGGTCCGGCTCTGCCGCGAGTCGAAGCCCCTCGTCGCGGCGATCAATGGTGCCGCGATCGGCGTCGGGCTCACCCTGGTGCTCCCGTTCGACCAGCTCCTCGCGGCCGAGGGGGCCAAGCTGTCGGCCCGCTTCGTGAAGATGGGGCTGGTGCCCGAGCTCGCCTCGTCGCACTGGCTCGTCACTCGCTGCGGGTTCGGGGCCGCGTCGTGGCTCGCCCTCAGCGGCGCCACCGTGGTCGCCGAGGAGGCGCGGGAGCTCGGGCTCGTCGATCGGGTGACGTCACCGAGCGCGCTGCTCGGCGAGGCGATGGCGATCGCCGGCGACCTGGCGCAGAACCCGCCGACGCAGCTCCGTCTGATCAAGCAACTGTTGACGGCGAACGCCACCGAGACGGACCTCGACGCCGTGCAGCGGCGCGAGCTCGAGGCGATGCAGGCCTGCTACCGCTCACCCGAGCACGCCGAGGCCGTCCGAGCCTTCATCGAGAAGCGCCAGCCCGTCTTTCGCTGACCCCGAATGTGATCACAGACGATCGAGGTCGTCGGCGTCGGCAGCCTCGACGGCGACGCCGCAGGTCGGGCACCAAGGGCGCAGCTCCAGCGCGGTGCCACAGCGCTCGTGGTAAGGCACGCCGGACTGGACGCCATCGACCCGCACCGCCCATGAGCCGAGCACGGCGAGGGCGCCGGCGAGCTCGCGGCCGTCGGCGGTCAGCTCATAGGTGTGGCGGACGGGCCGGGTCGAATAGGGGATGCCGACGACGATCCGCTCACCCTCCAGCTTGCGCAGGCGAGCGGCGAGGACGTTGGGGGCGATGCCGGGGACGGCCTCGCTGAGCTCCCCGAAGCGTCGCGGCCCGTCGAGGAGGGCTTCCACGACGAGCAGGGTCCAGCGGTCGCCGACTCGGGTGAGCGCCCGATCGAGCGGGGTCGCCGGGAGGGAGGTCATGCGTGCAGGAGGTTATAGTCACTTGCAGATTGCAAGTCACTAGGAGGTCCAGGTGCTCGATGAACTGCAGACGGCGGTGAAGACGGTGACCGAACGGATCGGTCCGGCGACGGTGACGATCGGGCGGGACCGCCGCGGCACCGGCGTGGTGATCGCCGACGGCCGGGTCCTCACCAACGCCCACAACCTGCGCGACCGCACCACCCAGGTCGCCTTCGCCGACCAGCGCATCGCCCAGGCCGAGGTCCTCGGCGCCGACCCGGAAGGGGATCTGGCCGTGCTGGCCGTCGACACCACCGGAACACCCGTCGCCGAGTGGTCCGCGGCGCCGGCCGCGGCCGGCCAGGTCGTGTTCGGCGCTGCCCGCGGCCGTCAGGGCCTGCGGGTCACGTTCGGTGTCGTGAGCGGCGTCGACCGGGAGTTCCGCGGCCCACGCGGTCGCCGGATCACCGGGAGCGTGGAGCACACCGCGCCGCTCGCCCGAGGGTCATCTGGCGGACCGCTCGTCGACGCCGAGGGGCGTCTGCTCGGCATCAACACCAACCGCATCGGCGATGGGTTCTACCTCGCGATCCCCACCGACGCCGGGCTCCGCGACCGGGTCGACCGGCTCGCCGCGGGCCACTCGCCGGCCCGCCGCCGACTCGGCATCGCCGTGGCGCCGTCGTCAGTCGCCCGGCGCCTGCGACGCTCCGTGGGACTGCCCGAGCGCGACGGTTTGCTCGTGCGCGGCGTCGACGACGGCTCACCGGCCGCGGCCGGCGGCGTCACGACGGGCGACCTCATCGTGTCCGCCAATGGCGTCGACGTCCATGCCGCGGATGACCTGTGGGGAGTTCTCGACGCGCTGGGTGGCGACGAGACGGACTCAGTGGACCTCGGGATCGTGCGGGGCGCTGAGGAGCTGACGATTCGCGTGACCTTCGATGACGGCGCCGCTCAGGCGCAATGACCGCACCGCCCGTCACGATCTCGGCCGAGCCACTCGACGGCCCGGAGTCGCGCCGGCTCCTCGGCGCGTTGGACGACTACCTCAACAGCCTCTACCGCCCCGACGAGAACTTCCTCGAACTTCCGGCTGACGACGTCACCGAGGGACGCGGCGCGTTCCTCGTCGCCCGTCAGGACGACGTTGCCGTGGGCTGTGGCGCCGTGCGGCGGATCTCGCCGACGACTGCCGAGGTCAAGCGCATGTTCGTCACCGCCGCGGCCCGCGGGGGCGGCGTCGGCGGTCGCATCCTCGCCGAGCTCGAGGCGTGGGCGAGGTCAGCGGGGATCACCAGACTGGTGCTCGAGGCCGGCGACCGCCAGGCCGACGCGATTCAGTTCTACGAGCGGTCCGGCTTCGTGGCGATCCCGTGCTTCGGGGAGTACGCCGAAGCCAGTCTGAGCCGGTGCTACGAGAAGGTTCTCGGCCCGACCAGCGGGTAACGCCGTGCCCAACGTCACCACATCTCGACGGCGAAAGCCGGAATGTCCTGGCGCCGCCATCGTTAATGTCAGTCACGAACGATGCGTGGAGGCGATTTTCGTGAGCGAGCCCATCCAGACCGTGAAGCAAGGGGACGTCATCGAGCTGACGCTCCGCGGTGAGCGGCAGACCGCCGAAGTGATGCTCCTCACCGATGACGGCGTCGTGCTGCTCGACCTCTTCGACGGAGATCGCCCGGCGTGGGCCAGGACGTCCACGCTCGAGGATGTCATCGTGTACCAGCCCGATCCGGACGGGGCACTCGTCGCCGCCTGATCCTGCTGGGCGGATAGCCACCGCCTCGTCCATCCGGACAGCGTGCCGACAGGAGGCACCGTCTGTAGTCCCGACCCGTTGCCGTCGATGGGCGACCAGCCGCACCGAACCCGGCTCGGACCACGACGTCCTGGTACGCCACGTTCACCGTCTGAGACCTCCTCCGAGGCCGTTCGAATTCTTGACGCGTCTTCGAACCGAACCGGCGCCCCGTCCGTAGTGGAGCGGACAACGCCGACACCCCCGTCGGCGCTGACCGAATGAGGAGCCATGATCAACAAGACCAACCACTCTCGAGCCGCGCGCCGGCTCGGCCTGGCCGCGGGCTATCGGCGGAATCGCGGCCGCTCTGGCCACCGCGGGCCCGGCGGCGGCGTTGCCGTCGAACACGGCCTTCGTCGCCCAGGACACGCTCATCGTCAAGGGCAGCCGCAACAACGACCGAATCGCCCTGCGGCTCGAGGCCGGGCAGCCCGGCATCCTGCAGGTCGACTTCGGCGACGACGGCACGGCGGAGCGCAGCTTCGATCGGGCGACGTTCAGCCGGATCAACATCTTCGCCCGCGCCGGTCACGACCAGGTCCGCATCGACCAGGTCAACGGCGCCTTCGCCGACGAGGCGGTGACGATGTACGGCGGGCGCGGCAACGACACGCTCGACGGCGGGGACGGCGCCGAGCTGTTCATCGGCGGCCGGGGCCGCGATGCCGTCGACGGCAACCGCGGCAACGACACCGGCCTCCTCGGCTCCGGGTGGGACAGCTTCCGCTGGGACCCGGGCGACGGCAGCGACGTCGTCGAGGGCCAGGCCGGCTACGACACGCTCGACTTCAACGGTGCGGATGGCGATGAGCAGATGAGCCTGACCCCCAACGGGTCGCGCTCGCTGTTCCTCCGCACCCAGGGCAACATCCGGATGGACATGGACGGCGTCGAGAAGTTGGACCTGACCGCTCTCGCTGGCATCGACACGATCACCCTCGACGACATGTCCGGCACCGACTTCCGCCGGGCGGCGGTCGACCTCCAGGCCGCGGCCGGCGGGCCTGACGGCGCGGCCGACCTCGTGACCGTCAACGGCAGTGCCGGCGCCGACAACGTCGACCTCGAGACCGAGGGACCGGCGGTGGTGGCCGAAGGCCTCCAGACCAAGGTGCGGATCACGGGCAGCGAGCGCGCTGACCTCGTCCAGGTCAACACCCTCGACGGCAACGACGACGTCGACGTCGACGGCACGGTGTTCGCCCTGATCGACATCGACGTCGATCTCGGCCCCGGCCAGAGCTGACTCGACAACACACGCGAACTGGATCGGAGCTCCCTACCGGGGGCTCCGATCCGGCGCGTCCGACCCGACCATCGGCAAGCGCCGGACGGATCGGCTCTCGCCCGCCCACGAGGTGGAGGGCGAGGCTGATGAGAACGCACGCTGCGGCGACGACGCCGGCGATCCACGCGGCGACGTCGGCCGGCGGGACCTCGAGGAGGAAGAAGTCGGCGACCGGGCCGATCGTGAAGGCGCCGATCCCCATCGCCACCAGTACGACGAGCAGAGCGAGGCGAAGGCGATCGAGAGGGCGGGCCAGCTCGAAGAGCACCCACAGGCCGAGCGCGATCAACGTCAGCGCCGCCCCGCTCTGCGCCTCCTCGATGGACTGGCCGAGCCGGCCCTGGACGAACTCGTAGACGAACATCGTCGCCACCCCCATGATCACCCCACAGGGGATCGAGAAGCGCAGCACCCGCCGGACGAAACCCGGGCGGACCGGATCGTGGCTGGCCTGGAACGACAGCACGAACCCGGGGATCCCGATCGTCAGCGCGTCGACGACGGTGAGGTGGCGAGGACGCAGCGGGATAGCGGGTCAGCAGGACGCCGGTCAGCACGGCGAGGACGGCCGCCCACGCCGTCTTGGTGAGGAACAGGCGGGCGACCCGTTCGATGTTGGCGATGACGCGGCGGCCCTCGGCCGACGACGCTCGGCAGCGTGGCGAAACGGTTGTCGAGGAGCACGATGTCGCTCACCGACTTCGCCGCCGGAGTACCGGAACCCATCGCGATGCCGAGGTCGGCGTCCTTCAGCGCCAGCGTGTCGTTGACGCCGTCGCCGGTCATCGCGACCACCTCGGACCGCCCCTGCAGCGCATGCAGCAAGGTGCGCTTCGCCTCCGGCGTCACCCGGCCGAACACGGCGGTGGAATCGGCGATCTCGCCCAGTGCCGCGGGATCTTCCGGCAGTTCTCGGGCGTCGATGTAGCGGTCGGCGCCCGGCACGTTGCAGCGCCGCGCGATCGCCGCCACGGTGACCGGGTTGTCGCCGGAGATCACCTTCGGCGTGACGTTCTCGCGGAGGAAGTACGTCGACGGTGTCGGCGGCGTCGGGTCGCACCTCGTCGGTGAAGAGCACCAGCGCGGTCGCGGCGATGTCGTCCGGTAGGGCATGGCCGTCCGGCATCGTGCTGGCCTCGGCGAGCAGCAGCACCCGTAGCCCTTCCGCCGCCAGGCCCTCCACCCGCTGCGCCTCGCGATGATCACCCGGCAGCAGCACCTCGGGCGCGCCGACGTACCACGCGCCGCCGTGAGCGAACTCGACCGCCGTGAACTTGTGGGTCGAATCGAACGGGATCCGGTCCACGACCGACCACCCCGGGTCGTGCGGATGCGCCGCCTGGATCGCCTTCATCGTCGGGTTGGGGAAGTCGTCGGCGGCGGCGACCGCGGCGAGCGCGGTCGCGACCCGCCCACCGCCCGGCCCGTCGTCGGTCAATGCCTCGACCTTGTCAAGGGTGATCGCGCCCGTGGTCAAGGTGCCGGTCTTGTCCGAGGCGAGCACCGTGACCCGGGCCAGGCTCTCGACCGCCTGCAGTCGTTGGACCAGCACCTGCTTGCGGCCGAGCCGGATCACCGCGACCGTCTGCGCCATGCTCAGCAGCAGCACCAGCCCCTGCGGCACGAGCGCCACGACACCGGCCACGGTGCCGAGCAGCGTGGTGTGCACGGTCTCCTCGTCGCTCGCCCGCTGGCCGAAGTAGAGCAGCGCCGCCGCGGGGACGATCGCCCAGGTGATGAAGCCGAGGATGCGGTCGATCCCCCTGGCGGTCTCGGACTTCGGCGCGCGGAACTGCTTCGCCTCGGCCGTCAGTCGGGCGGCGTACGAGTCGTCGCCGACGGCCGTCGCCCGAGCGACCGCGCCGCCGCTCGTCACGAAGCTCCCGGACTTCACGTCGTCACCCTCGGTCTTGTCGATCGCGTCGGACTCCCCGGTGAGCAGGGACTCGTCGACGGCGAGACCGTCGGAGCTCACCACCTCGCCGTCGACGACGATCTGGTCGCCGGGGGCGAGCTCGAACACCTCGTCGATCACGACGTCTTCGCTGGCGATCTCCTGCACGAGCGCCGTTTCGCCAGACCGCGATTCGAGGTGCGCTGACCAGCGACAGGCGATCGAGCGTCGTCTTGGCCCGCCACTCCTGGACGACGCCGATCACCAGGTTGAGGATCATCACGAACCCGAACAGCGCATCGCGCCACTCACCGAGGGCGATCACGACTCCCATGAGCGTGGCGATCACCGCGTTGAACCTGGTGAAGACGTTGGCCCGCACGATCTCGCCGACGGTGCGCGACGATCGGTCGTCGGTCCGGTTCACCCGACCCGCCGCGGTGCGCTCGGCGACCTCGGCGGAGCTGAGACCGCGCCACGTCGTGGCCGCCACGTCGCTCACGGGCCGAACCTATCCACGCCGCGCCGAGCGCACCGCACGAGCTCAGGCGGGGGTGAGCGCCAGCATGCCGATCTCCTCGGCCAGGCGGTGGCCCTGGTCGAGGGCTCTTCGTGACGCGGCCGGGCGAACGCGCGCGAGCACGCTGGCGATGTCGACCAGGATGCGGGCGCGATGGGGAGCGCTGGCGGACCGGCGAAGCGCTCCATGGAGGTCCCTCAACCCGCCGGCGACGTCGCCGCCCGCCACTGCAGCCAGCCCGGCATAGCGCAGCGTCGGACCGAGATGGGCGACCGGCCAGCCGAGCAGCACCTGACGGTCTGTGTGCGCCCGGAGCATCTCGGACACCCCACGAGCCGTGCGACGATCGCACGGGGTCGAGCTCCCGGCCTGTTCGAGCCGGAAGATCGTCTCGGCGGCGTACGCCAGGGCGACGATGCGGTGGGGCCCACGGGGAAGTCCGTGGAAGTCATCGGTGCGCTCGGCGATCGGCCGCAGCCGCTCAGCGGCGGCGGTGACCAGCCCGCAGTCGGCGTACAGCCAGCTGACCGCGAGGCTCCACACCGGGATGCGACCGTCTCCGGGTCGATGTTCGTCGAGGTGGGCGACGCACTCGGGCGCGGCGGCCAGGTCGCCGCGCTCCCGAGCCAGCAGGACGCGCTGCCCGGCAACCACCTGGTGAGCCGTCGTGCCGCCGAACTCGCGCCCGAACCGCTCGGCGGTGCCGATCGCCGCCTCCGCGTCGTCGAAGCGGCCGTCGTACAGGCTCCACAGCGCATCCAGGGTCGCGGCGATGTAGCGCTGCACCGGCGAGCCCGTGGCCGTGGCGAGGGCGCGGTAAGCGCAGGTGTCGCGGCGAGCCCGTTCGTCGTCAGCCAGGCGGATGCGGTCGACGATGGACGCGAGGATGGCATTGCCCGTCAGGTACGAGGAGCCTTGCGAGAGCTGCCGCATCCGAGTCGCCAGCCCGAGGGTGTCCTCCGGTGGCTCGATGTCGAGCAGCCCCTTGCGCGCCCACATCAGCACCTCCGCCGCATCGCCGGCTTCGAGCTGATCGACGACACCGGCGGCGGCCCGCGCGAGGCGGGTCGATTCGGGACCCGCACCGGTCACACCGTCCTGGTAGGTACCCCCGGCGAGACAGGCCTGGAGGCGGGCGCGGACGGTCACCTCGTCCGGCGGCAGCCTCGTGAGGAGCGACTCGAGGCGGTCGGCGAGGGTGCCACCCCATCGAACCGGGTCCCAGGTCATGTGGGCCATGAGCAACGCCGCTTCGGCCTCGGCCACCACGTCGCCGAGGGCGCATGCAAGGTCGGCGGCGGTGAGGAGGTCGGTCTCGGCCGCATCCCACTCGGCGGCCAGCCGACGGGTACGGGCTTGCCGCAGCAGGATCGCCAACTGCTCGTCGGGACGGGCGATCTGCAACGCCCGCCCGTACAGCGAGATCGCGGTGGCCGTCTCGAACGGGGCGAGCGTGTCGGCGGCCCGCACGAGCGCGCCGAGCCCGATCGTGGTCGCCAGGCCCCCGAAATCGGCGCGACTCGCATGGTGGGCGATCGCCGACGCGCAGGTGGCGATCTCGGTCGGGTCCGCGGCTCGAGCGAGCTGCCGTTCGAGATGTTCGAGCACCCGTTCGTGCAGTGCCCGGCGCCGCCGAGGCTCGACGGTCGCGTACGCCGCCTCCTGCCACGCCCGGTGCGTGAACGCCACCTGGCCCCCGATGCGGTGGACCTCGATCCCGGCGTCGAGCTCCACCGACAGAGCATCGATCGCCTCGGGCTCGCCGGCGAGGATCTGCTCAGCCAGCGCCAGGTCGAAGCGGGTGCCCTCGGCGAGCACCGCGGCGATGCCCAGCGCGCGCCGAGCGGTGAGGGACCGTGATTCGAGCCACCGACCAAGGGTGGTCATGACCGAGGGAGCGCACCCTCCGTTGCCCTCGTTGCCCTCGTCATCAGCGACGTTGAGCAGAGCGAGGGGCATGCCACCGGCGCGGCGGTACAGCCGCTCGATCTCCCGATCCTCCACGCGGCGACCTCGGATGCTCGACAGGAATCGCCCGGCGGTCGCGAGGTCGTACGGCTCGAGCATGGTGACGGCAGGCGCGCCGGGCAGTGCGTCGGCGAAGCAGCCCTCCGGGCGGAGGCTCGCCACGACGCCGACCAGGCCCAGCGAGTCGCAGCTGAGGCGCGTCATCACCTCCAGCAACTCGGGGGTCGCTCGGTGGATGTTGTCGAGCACGAGAAGAATTGGTTGATCGATCGCTCGGAGCACCGCGCCCGCGAGACCCGCCGCGTGCTGCACGGGGGAGATCGGCTCGCGGCCTTCGACACCCTTGGGCTCGTCGAGCGTCGGTCCGGCGACCACGGCGGTGATCTCGTCGGCCCGGTCGACCACCTCCTCCGGCGGGTCGGCGCGGCGGAGGAGGATCTGCCACAGCGGGGTCAGGGCGCGGCGCAGCACACGGTAGAGACCGGTCTCCTCCTCGACGTCGACGTGCACCGCGCAGAGTCCGAGCTCCATCCCGGCGTGATGCTGGAGGTGGGCGAGCAGGTGAGTCTTGCCCGACCCCGCGTCGCCGGCAAGGAGATGCAGGCCACCTCGCCCCTTCGCCACCGCTCGCGCGTATCGCCAGAGCTCGCCGAATTCATCCTCCCGGCCGACTGGGGCCGGAGGGTCGGCGGGCGGGTCGGCGACCCTCGGCGCGGGCATGGCGAAGCCCTCGCGAGGCGACCCGTGGGCCACGAGGAGCGCCGCCCAGCGGCGGGCGCGCTCGGTGCCGTGACCGTTCCCGTCCGTCCACTCGGCCAGCGCCGCCCGCGCGGCGGACGCGCCGCCAGAGTCCAGCTCGTGGACGATCCTGGTGTGCCACACCGAGGATGGGACGTCCCCCTCCCGGGTCCAGTGGACCAGTCGGTTGGGCGGGATGCCGCCGGGGCGCTCGAGGCCGAGGCGGCCGGCGATCTCCCGAAGGGACCGCCGTTGCTCGACGAGCGCGTCGCGGGCGTAGCCGAACGGTGTGTGGGCGTCCGGGTCGCCGAGTGCCTCCCACGCGGACGGACCCGGGCGCCACAGATCGTCGGCGCAGAGCAGCGCCCGCAACGCGTCCTCCGCGTGCCCCGCGTCGAGCAGCGACTCGGCCTCGGCGACCAGCGACCGGAACCGATCGGCGTCGACGCTGACCACTTCCCGGTCGAGCTCGACGAGACCGGAGCGCGCAACCGGTACCCGGTGCAACGGTGTGTCCAGTCCGAGCAGCCGATGGAGCCGGGACAGCCGCGAGTCGATGCTTCCGGGCGACAGATAGAGCACCTCACGGGCGAGATCGAGCTTGCGGATCGGCTCGGCGGGCACGGCCAACGCCACGAGCAGCGGGGCCACCTGGGCAGGCGGAACCACGACGGTGCCGTCGA
This sequence comes from uncultured Acidimicrobiia bacterium, assembly GCA_963839695.1. Taxonomy (GTDB): domain Bacteria; phylum Actinomycetota; class Acidimicrobiia; order Acidimicrobiales; family Ilumatobacteraceae; genus JALZMG01. The sequence continues at coordinate 441,384 of CAWIVW010000007.1, forward strand.
CCGTGATCCGCACCGGCCCGAGCACGTCGACGTCGATGCCCACTCCCACTCGACCTCCCTCTTGGGTCTCGTGTCCCACGTCCGCCCGGCCGCGCTACGAGGCTAGGCCGATTTAGCAAGGCACGCGCAAGTCATTAGGTGTTGGCTCACCCGTCGCATCGTGCGATAACTGACCGGGAGGGAGCCGTGGCCGTTAGCGCCGCGACCAGTAGCGATTGCCCATCGACCCCTCTTCGGCGGATCGGGCAATCGCTACCGGTCGAGGTGCTGGTACCGACCGGCCACCGACGTGACGTCCATCTGGGCGCGGAGAGGGATGCTTCGCGCCCAGATGAGGCGCCACTTCCATCCGGGCGCGAAGCGTCTCATCAGGGCTTTCGGCGCGTTCGGTCTCGGATGTGGGCGCCTCGGGGGTCATGCGTCGACGAGGTCGAGGAACTGCCAGCGCTGGCCCTCGGCCAGCCCGACGAGCTCGCGCCCGCATGTCGCCCACACGGCCGGCGATGATGTGACGTGCTGCGTGCCGGCGTGGACATCCCGCACGAGCCGCTGGATCGTGCCCCGGCGTAGCGCGGTCGTGCCGCCGGCGAGGTAAACGAAGTCCGAGACGGCGGCGAGCGCGTTCGTCGCGTTCGTCAGCGCGAGACGCAAGAGCGTGTGCTGGCGCACCGACACGCGCCCACCCGCGCGCAACGTCTCCCACCCGTCGCCCCACGCCTCGAATACGAGCGCGCGCGCCGCACGCAGCGTCGCTTCGGCCTTGGCGTACTCCTGGTGGAACGTCTCGCTGCCCGCTCGTGCCCCGGCTCGCCCGGCCTTGTCGTGCACGAGCGCCCCGAGCTCGTCGAGCAGGCGGCGGCCGACGCCGAGCGCCCAGCCCGAGTGGCACATCGTGGCAAAGCCGATGATGCCGACCCGGTAGAGCGCGCCGCCCCGACGCGGCTCGTCGACGACGGCGAAATGGCTGTAGGCGTCGGGCACGTAGACGTTGTCGAGCGTGTAATCGATCGAGCCAGTGCCGCGCAGACCGAGCACATCCCAGTTGCCGAGCAGGCTGGCCTTCTCGACGGGCACGACGAAGATGCGAGGCTCGCCGGTGGTGCTGATCACGGCGAGCGTGTGGATGTGCGTGCCGTGCAAGAGGCCGGACGCGAAGCTCCACTCCCCCGATACGAGGAAGCCGTCTTCGTGCGGCACCGCGGTGCCGGGCCGCGTTCCTTGCCCGGCGATCACTGGGCGCCGGCCGTTCGCCCACAGCTCGGCGACTGCGTCGTCGGCGAGGTACGCACCTGCGGTGCCGATCGCCAGGCACGACGCCATCAGCACCCAGCCCGCCGACGGGTCGCCGTACGACACGATCTCGAGCGTCTCCAGAGAATGGAGCGGATCGAGCTCGGCGCCGCCGAGCACCTCGGGCACCCACATCTGGAACAGCCCGTCGCGATGGAACGCGTCGACGACGTCGTCGTGGAGACGTCCCTCCCGATCGGCGTAGTCGCCGTGCTCGTCGATGAGCGGGACGAGCGCGCGGGCCGCCTGGCCGAGCGGTGACGTGGCGACGAGTTGCGCACCGAGATCCATGGGCTCCCCCTTCGAGACGGCTCGGGCCGAGCCTAAGCGGCTCGACACCCTGGTGCGCTGCCGTGTGCTCGCGGGGGTCGACTGGACTCAGCCGGTGATCAGCGCGTTCGGCGTGGTACCGGTGAACTGGCGGAACCCTCGGACCAGGTGCGACTGATCGGCGTATCCGGACTCGGCGGCGATGCGGGCCCAGCTATGGCCGCTGTCGATCAGCCGCCACACTCACGACAGACGCAGCAGCCTGGCAGCCAAGCGCGGCGCTACGCCGACCTGCTGTTTGAACTTGGTGATGAGGTGCTGATGACTCCAGCCGACCTGACGGGCGATCTCCCGGATCCTGCGGGTTCCGCCCGACCGCACGAGCAGTTCCCACGCCGCGATAACCGCCAAACACCTGCGCTACGAGACCACGGTGCCTTCCGTGTGAGCCCCGGTGCCAGAACACGTCCGCCATCGCTTGCCTCCGTGTTGTCGACCGGGATCGAGCGGACCTCCCGAGCCGCGAAGGCGGCGGTCAGACGCGGGCCTTGGCCACGGCGACACCGGGGACGTCGGCTCGGGTGCGGAAGATGCTGCCGCCCTTGTCGGGGTCCTCCGTGTTGTCGGCGGTGACGATGTAGACGTCGCGGCGATCGGCGCCACCGAAGCAGACGCTCGTCACCATCGTCGCCGGGACCGGGATGCGACCGCGCTCCTTGCCGTCGGGCCCGAAGCCCCGCACCGCCGCGGAGCCGCCGACGTCGGCGACCCACACGGTGCCCGACTCGTCGACGGACAGGCCGTCGGGTGTGACGACGTCGACGGTGACCAACAGGCGCCGGCCGCGCACCGACCCGTCGTCGTAGTCGTGCGCCCACACGCCACGGACAGTGTCGGCGTGGTACAGCACTGAGCCGTCGGGGGAGAACCCGATGCCATTGGTCAGCGCGACGTCGCCGTACAACTGGGTGGCGTGGTCCTCGGCGTCGACGAGGTAGCACTCGCCCGGCGTCCGCGGCGCGTCCAGGTCGAACGGGTCGCTGCGCATCGTGCCGCAGATGATGCGCCCGGCGGCGTCGACGAACAAGTCGTTCAAGCCGGGGGCGTCGGGGGCGAACACGACGCGGCTCTCGCCCTCGCGTACGTGGCACACGTTGCGCCCCGACACCACGATGCCACCGTCGGCGTGGAGGGCGATACCGCCCACCCCACGGCGCTTGGGCACGGCGACGTCGATCGTGCCATCCGGCGCCCGGCGGTACACCCCACCCTTGTGCACATCGGAGTAGTACAGGTTGTCCGCATCGTCGACACGCGGTCCTTCGACCAGGCCGTAGCCCCATGCCAGCGTCTCGAGATCGGTCACCGGCCCAGTCTCACCGACCACCCAGCCGTCAGCGCAACCATCGACCATGGCGCCCCCGAGTCGTCGCCAGCAGGACAGGCACTACCCGTGCCAGTGTGCTTCGAGGTGGGCCGCGAGCTTGTCGAGTGCCATCGCCCATCCAGCGGCACCAGGGGAGTCATCGGGGATGCCGACATGGGTCAGCACCATCTTCGTGCGGCCATCGACGTCCTCGAGCTCGACGCGGACCTCGGTGGTCAGGGGATGGCCCTCGGTGACGCCCACGTCCGAGGCCGATGTCACGTTGCCGTGTTCGTCGGAGATGGTCTCGGTGTAGACGAGCCGCGTCTTGTCGACGACTTCTCGGTACTCGCCGGTGAACCACATCTGCATCGGGCCGTGCGGGGATTGCATCTCCAAGCACACCAGCCGGGTGCCGCCGACTCGTACGTCCATCCTCGCGACGGGGATAGTGGCGCCGTCGGGGCCGTACCAAGCTTTGAAGTGTTCCGCATCGGTCCACATCTGCCAGACGAGATCCACGGGTGCATCGAAGCTGCGTTCGATCACCACAGCGTCCCGCAACCCGCTCGTGTCGTTCATGTTCGCGCTGCCCTTTCGTTGCCGTCGGAGTTGTCTCAGGTAGTCATCCATCCGATCGAAGCGAGCCTCCCAAACGGGCCGGTACCGCTCGGCCCAGATCGAGACCTCCTCGAGTGCTGTGCCGTCGAGGGCGCACGGTCGGTACTGGGCTTGTTGCCCTCGCGTGACCAGCCCGGCCCGTTCCAGCACCTTGATGTGCTTGGAGATGGCGGGGAGCTTCATCGCGAACGGCGCGGCGAGCTCGTTGACGGTCGCCTCACCGTCTGCGAGACGGGCCAGGATCGCTCGCCGGGTCGAGTTGGCCAGCGCGCCGAAGATCTCGCTGAGGCGGTCCTCGTCGATTGCTATGGTCATGGCGCGCTCTTTATTTCCTGAGTGGATAATTAACCAATATGGAAACTACATGCAGCGTTCCAGTTCTGTCAATCGTTGGCTCGGCCCCGGTGCCGCCGAGACGGGGATGCTCCGCCGCGTCGCGGGCGGCGTGCGGACGGTCGCCAGCGCTACGTACGTATGCCCTGACATGAGTCATACGGGTGATGCGGCGAAAGCGCGGGCCTCGGCGAGCAGCTGCTCCCACACGGCCGGATCGGGCTCGGGGATACTGACCCACTCACGGAACACGCGGCCGTTCGGAGCGAACGGCTCGCCGGTGCCGTCGGCGATCAGCTCGGCGACGCGCTCGCGCGGCAGCTTGACCGATAAGCGCCTCGGCTCCGGTGTCGAACGAGGCGAAGAAGCGGCCGGCCCGGCGCACGCAGGGGTAGCCCATCATCGTCGAGCGCCCTACGGCCGGGTCGTACAACAGGTCGTCGGTCAGACCGTCGTAGAGCGTGCGGGCGTCGGTCACCCCCACAGCTTCACGCAGGCGGCGTGAAGACACCGAACAAGCTGCCGACGGAATCTCGTAGGTACGCGAACGGCGGCCCTGCCGGGGGCTCGAGCTCCTTGCTCACGACCTTTCCGCCGAGCTGTTCGGCCGCCGCGCAGGTGGCGGCGACGTCGGCGACGGCGATGTAAAAGACGGCGTGGCCGGGCATCGCCCCGGCGGTCGCCACGACGCCGCCAAAGGGGTCATCGCTGCCCGGCATCGTGGCCACTCGATAGTCCATGCCGGTGACCTCGGGGTCCGCGAAGGGGCCGAAGACCCAGCCGAACAGGTCGGCGTAGAACGAGGTGGCGGTGTCGGGGTCGTCGGTCGCGACCTCGAACCAGGCGAGCGTGTTGGGGGTGAAAGCGTTGGTCATGGCCACCCAGCCTGTACGTGTCCGGCGACAACCCTGTGTCGGTGTTTCCGTCGCCTTTCGGCTCATTCCAATCCCGGCGTGCGCGTCTGGTAGTCCTCGACGCCGAACTCGCGGACGGGCTGCTCGAACGCGCCGGGCAGCGGCTCGACGGCGTGGATGCGATCGATGCGGAAGACGCGCTCGTCCAGGCGCAACCGGCACCATCCGGTGACGTACGAGCCGTTCGGGCCGAGCACGACGTGGTGCGGCTCGACCGCTCGCACGGTCGGTCGGCCGCCGACGTCGAGGTAGTCGATGAGGATCGGTGTGGCGTCCTCCACGGCGCGCACCACGGCGTCGGCGATCGCCTGGTCCGGCGCACTCAAGGGCTGCACCAGCAGGCGCACGCCGTCGGCCAGCGTGCGGGCCCGGGCAGCCGCATCCTCCGGCATCGCGGCGACGACCTTGAGCAGCGCGGTGCGAGCGTCACGGGCCCACGGCGTGTCGTCGAGCCGCCGCAACCCGACCGCCATCGCGACGACCTCGGCGGGCGAGAAGTTCAGCGGCGGCAGCGTCATCGAGCGGTCGAGCACGTAGCCGCCGCGCCGGCCGAGCTGCGCCGCGATCGGCACCCCCGCCTCCTGCAGGGCGAGGATGTCGCGCTCGATCGTCCGCACGCTCACCTCGAAGCGCTCCGCCAGCCGGCGCGCACTGCGACCCGGCGACCCGGCCGCCCGCAACTCCTCGACGAGCGCGTAAAGCCGGTCGAGCCGGTTCATCCCCCAAGAGTACGCGGCTCCGATCACGCGGAACTCCGGCCACGGGCACCGCGCTCGACCGGCACGGCAGGTGCCGACCAGGATGCGCGGTCGTCCGCCGTCACGGCAAGTTGAATTGCCAGGTCACCCCGTAGCCATCACCCTCGGGCCCGGTGTCCCCCAGACCGCGGTGGTCGATCGCGATGAGCTCGAAGTCGTCGACGACCTCGCAGTACAGCTCGAGCGCTGCAGTGGCGGCGCCAGCTTGGAACGTCAGAAGGGTTCGGAGTCCCTGGGTCATGGGATCGACGCAACCAGCACTCGTCGTGGATCCTCAGGGCGTCAGCGCGGTGACGACCTGGTCGGCGAGGTGGCGCAGCGCGTCGAGTTGGGCGTCGTCAAGGAGGCGAGGTCGGTGGTCGGCGATGCACAGTGTCCCCACGCGGCTGCCGTTTTCGAGGGCGAGCGGCGCGCCCGCGTAGAACCGAACGCGAAGGGGGCCGACGGCGGCTGGGCTGTCGGCGAAGCGTGGATCATGGAGGACGTCGGGCACTTGCATGACTTCAGGTCCGAGGATGGTGTGCGCGCAGAACGATTGGTCGCGCGGTGACTGCGCCACGTCGATGCCCCGCCGGGACTTGAACCACTGGCGGTCGCGGTCGACGAACGTGATGAGAGCGATCGGCACACCGAACCGTTCGCAGGCTTGCTCGGTGAAACGGTCGAAGCGGTCCTCGGCGTCGGTGTCGAGAAGGTCCAGCGCGTGAAGCGCGTCGAGGCGCGTCTGCTCGTCGGGCGGCAGCGGTGCGGCGAGCCACCGGCACGCCCGTCGGAGCACCGCTGCGCGCAGCTTCGTTCGAACGTGGGCCTCGGTTGCCGGCCAGACCAGCCAATCGCACATCCCGGCGGGAGCGGGAGGCGCAGCGCTCAGCGCTCGCGTGACGGCGACGATCCACCGACGAGCCCACGCGGACGGGGTGATCGCAGCTCGCAGACGATCGAGTCCGCCGCCATCGTCGTCGACGTCCGCGACGACAACCAGGCGGCCTCCTTGACCGACCGTGCCGGCGGCATCCGAGGCGTCGACGACCGGCAGCTTCTCAGCTCGGGCTGCAGCGTCGACCACGCGTCGCAGCGCTTGATCGCCGCTGATGATGACGACCGAGACGGTCAACTCGTCCAAGGCTGGCCTCGCCGACGCGGAGCGCGCTCTGTGCGGGGACCGCGGTGACGAGGCTGGGAACACGTCCAGCATGTCGCCTTCGGCAGCGGCGACGACTTGCGTCCTGCCCGTTGGCCCGGGTGTTGGCCCGCTCGACGAGTGCGTCGATGGTGGCGTCGTCGTGGGAGGGGTCGTGGTGGAACAGGACCGTGCGGTTCACGCCGGCCGCGCACGCGACGTCGACCACGTACTCCATGGGGCTGTGCCCCCACCCGACCCGGGCGGAGTACTCCGAAGCGTCGTACTGCGCGTCGTGGATGATGACGTCGGCGCCCTCCAAGAACTCAACGTGTCCGGCGTCCTCGCTGTTCGCCGACACGTCTCCGCCCCGGCCCAGCGCTGGATCGAACGGCTCGTGGTCGGTGACGTAGCAGACCACAGCGCCATCGCACTCGACGCGATACCCAAGAGTGAGCGCCGGGTGGTTCAAGTAGTGCGTCCGTACCACCAGATCGCCGATCTCGAACGTACCCTCGACCAGCTCGTGGAACTCGACTTCGGCGCCGACTTGGTCGAGCGCGACCGGGAAGTACTGGTAGTTCATCTGCCCGGCAAGCGTCTGGTCCAGCGACACGTCGAGGCCTCTGGGACCGTATACGTCCCAGTGGCCGCCGCCGAAGAGCGGTTCGAAGAACGGGAGACCCTGGATGTGGTCCCAGTGGGTGTGGCCGAGGAGGATCGATCCGGCCACCGGATCGCCGCCGGGTCGTGTCTGCTCGACCAGCGCTCGACCGAGGACCCGAGCTCCCGTGCCGCAGTCGAACACGATCAGCGTCCCACGACTGGAACGGAGCTCTACGCACGACGTGTTGCCTCCGTACCGCACGGTCGATGGCCCGGGTGTAGCGATGGAGCCCCGTGTGCCCCAATACCGAATGCGCATGTCAGCAGGATGCCCCATGCGAGCCACCACCCGCTGATCGCGCGTCGGTGGACGTGTCCTGAAACAGACGCTGCTATGCACCTATCTGTCGGCCGTTCTGCTCGAACGATGGCTCGTCGTTGGGGCGGGGCCTGATCGAGTGCGGCAGTGTCTGCGGCTATGAGTTGGTGGGCGTGGGTCCTGATCGGCTTCGGCGCGCTTTGCGCGAGCTGGATGCTGCTCGTCTTGCTGGCTGCCCGACTTCCTGAGGGCAGCCTGAAGGAGCTCGCCGGGTTCCTGCCGGACTGTGTGACGACGGCGCGGCGCCTGCGTGGCGATCCACGAGTGCCAGCCCGGGCGAAGTTCGCGATCGGGTTCGCACTCGTTTGGGTGCTGTCACCAATCGACCTGATCCCCGATTTCCTGCCCGTAATCGGTCCACTGGACGATGTCGTGGTCGTCGCCCTCGCCTTTCGTTACGCCGCTCGGCAGGTACCACGATCGCTCCTTCTCGAAGCCTGGCCGGGCAATGCGTCGACCATCGAGCGCGTGCTCGGACACGGCGCGGGCTGACGGCAGCGACTCAGCTGCCGATCCGTCCGCCGTCATCCTTCGTGATGACGATGCACGATGACCGGGGCCGGGCGCCGGCGACGCCGCTGGGCCACGTGCTCGTCGCTGGGTTCGTCGGACTCACATCGCCGCTGGCTGGCTCGCCGGGGTGCTGGATGCCGACGAACATCGTGCGCTCGTCGGGGGTCACGAACGCGCCGGTGACCTCGCACCCGTTCGGACCGGTGAGGAAGCGGCGGACTTCTCTCGTCGCAGGGTCGGCGCACAGCATCTGGTTGTTCCCGAAGCCGGCGTAGGCGTTGGCGTTGATGGTGCTTGCCGATACGTCGGTCTGGATCCAGAGCCGGCCGCTCGGTGCGACGTACAGCCCATCGGGGGACCCGAACTTGTCACCGGTGAACGTGGTGCCGTGCGCCGGCACCGCCGGATCGCCGGCGAGGGCGAAGATGTCCCAACCGAAGCCGTCCTCGGTGAAGTCGTTGGCGTAGAACCACCGGATGATGTGGCCGTACGGGTTGCCGTCGAAGAGCCCCGTGCTTCCCCCCAACGGAGGTAAGTCGCCGTTGGCGGGGGTTCGGCGTCCACGCCGGGATTGGAACCCACGCCTCGGCTCGAGTTGTTGGTCAGCGTGGCGATCCCCGTCAGCTGATCGGGGAACGTGTCGATCCACTCGGGTCGGTCCATCTTTGTAGCCGTGCCGCCATCGGCCGCCCGCGGCGTCGGCCGCGAGGCGGGTGTCGACCAGGATTCGGGCCAGCGGCCACTCCGCGGCCGGAAGCCCCGGCGTGCCAGGAAAGAGCGGAAGCCACTCCCCGTACCGTCGGCCTTGAACCGGGCCACGTAGAGCGTGCCGTCATCGAGCGGGTTGACGCCCCGGCGGACCGTCTTCCGCCATCGCTCTCTCGACACGTACCGGTAGATGTACTCGAAGACCTGGTCGTCGCCCATGTACACGACGAGACGCCCGTCGCGCGCCTCCTGCACCCAGGCGCCCTCGTGCTTGAGACGACCGAGCGCCGTGCGCTTCACCGGCGTCGAGCCGGGCTGGAAGGGGTCGATCTCGACGACCCATCCGAACCGGTTCGGCTCGTTGCGATAGTCGGCGAGCGCCGAAGCCCCGGTCGGGTTGGCGTTGAACCGGGGGTCGGTACCCCACCGCTGCCCGACGAGGACGGAGCGATCCCGTAGCGGACCTCCGAAGGCGTTCGCCCCGCCGAGTCCCGCATGAAGTAGCCGTTGAAGTTCTCTTCGCAGGCGAGATAGGTGCCCCATGGCGTGAAGCCCATGGCGCAGTTGTTCACGGTACCCAGCACGCGACGCCCGGTCGGGTCGCCGAGCGTCTTCAACCGGTCGTCCCCGGCGACAGGGCCGCCGAAGGTGATCGGGGTCTGTGCGGTGATGCGTCGGGCGTAGGGCGACGGGCGGACGACTCGCCACTCGCCACCGTGCCGCTTGGAGATGTGGATGATGTTGACGCCGTGGGCGTTCTGCGACTTCGCCGTTTTCTCCGCCGTCCAGTTGGCCGTCCCGTCGGGGAAGAGAAGGCCGTCGTCGGTGTACTCGCTGTTTTGTACGAGCAGACCTTCGGCCGAGCCGCGGAGCTTGAAGTAGACGACGCCGTCGTTGTGCATGCCCCACTGCTGCGCCTGGTGGGCGGCGCTGTTGCCGGCGTCGGGCAAGAAGGTCGGCCCGGTCGACACTGGGTCGCCCCAGGAGATCAGGACCTTGGCCGTGTAGCCGGGCGGCACGTGGACCCTGTCGTCGGTGGACGGCTCGATTCCCTCGAACCCGAGCAGCGGCCCGCGGTCCTCGGCTGCTGCCGGCACCGCCCGGAGGAGCGAGTCGACGCCTCCCGCCACAACGATTGTGGCGAGCCCGCCCCCGAGAAGGCCACGGCGGGACATCCTGGCGTCGAGTACCTCCGCGAAGGTCTCGTTGGTCGAGTAATTCGAGAAGTCGTCGTCACCCTTCATGGGCCGTGGACCTTAATAGCTCGCGCGCGGACGTCGGTTGGCCGGCCGGTGAACATCCGGAGACGGATGACCGAACGGAGCCCGAAGGGTCCACATAGCGCACCCGGATCACGGCTTTTCTGGTTGCTACCGGATTGCAACCGCGTTCATGCAGTGTGGCGTTCGCAGGGTAGGGTGTGTTGGAGGGGCGGGCATGTTTGAGTTTCACGCGTTAGGTGGGCTCACCATCACCGACAACGGGGATGAGGTGAGCATCGGTGGGCCGCGTCAGCGCCGGCTGGTGACGATGCTGTTGATCCATCGCAACGCGGTGGTGTCGGTGGACCGGCTCGCTGAGGCGGTCTTCGCGGGCGAGCCGACGGCCGCGGCGGCCACGACGCTGCGGACCTATGTGGCCCGGATGCGCAGGGTGGTCGACGGAAATGGGTCGGCGGCGACTGTGGTGACGCAGGCGCCGGGGTATGTGTTGCGGTTGGCGGGGGAGGCGTTCGATGTGGCCTGCTTCGAGCGCTTGGTCGCCGACGCTGGTTCGCGGCTGGGGCGCGGCGACGCGGCTGGGGCGTCGTCGGTGTTGCACGAAGCGCTGTCGTTGTGGCGCGGCGACGCCTACGCTGAGTTCGCCGACGAGGAATGGGCCCGTTCCGAGGCGCAGCGGCTGGAGGAGCTGCGGATCGTCGCTCACGAGCGTCTCGTCGAGGCCGAGCTGGCGTGCGGCCGAGCGGCGGGGATGATCCCGCAGATCGAGTCGCTCACCCGTGAGCACGAGCTGCGCGAATCGTTCCGAGCCCAGCTGATGGTCGCCCTCTACCGCGCCGGTCGCCAGGCCGACGCACTCCGCGTGTACCGCGACTACCGCCGCGTGCTCGTCGAGGAGCTCGGCTTGGAGCCGTCGCCGGCGTTGGCGGAGCTCGAACAACGGGTCCTCACCCATGACCCGACATTGATGCTCACGGAGCCCGCTGGAATGCCGTTGCGCGGATACCGTTTGGGTGAACGGCTGGGCACTGGTCGCGACGGCACCGTGTTCGCCGCTCGCCTGCCCGGGGTCGAGCGCGACTTCGCGGTTCGCCTGTTCCGAGAGGAGATCGCCGACTGCCCCGAATTCGTGCGGTCGTTCGAGTCCAGCGCGCATCGGGTGGCGTCGCTGCGCCACCCGGCGGTCGTCGCGATCCATGACTACTGGCGGGAGCCGGGCGCCGCGTACCTGGTGATCCGCCGGATGCACGGTGGCACGCTGGCCGACCGGTTGGGCCGCGGTCCGCTGACGAACGCGGCGCTGGCGACGCTGGTCGGTCGCATCGGCGGGGCGCTGGTGGCAGCGGCCGACGCCGGGATCGTGCACGGCCGGGTGAGCGCGGAGAGCGTGCTGTTCGACACTGCCGGCGACCCCTATCTCGCCGACTTCGCCCTCGGCGGGATCGATCCGACCCGAACGGGCAGCGATGACGTGCACGACTTCGCCGTGCTGGTCAAAGGGTGCCTTCCTCGTCACTGCGACGGGGTTGCCGACGTCCTGGCCCGCGGGGTGTCGACGGCCGGCCGGCCGCCGATGGCGCAGTTCGTGCCGCTGCTCGTCGCCGCGCTCACCGGCGCCGAGCCCGCCGGCGACAAGGCGCTCCCGAACCCGTACAAGGGGCTGCAGGCGTTCGACGAGGCCGACGCCGCCGACTTCTTCGGACGTGCCGAGCTTGTCGACGAGATCCTTGCCAGGCTTGCCGGCGGCGACCTGCGCGCGGCTGGTGCTGGTCGTCGGCGGTTCGGGGACGGGCAAGTCCAGCGTCGTGCGGGCGGGGCTGTTGCCGCGTGTCCGACGCGGGGACGTCCCCGGGTCGGGCCAGTGGTTCGTGACGACGATGCTGCCGGGCTCCTCGCCGTTCAAGGAACTCGGCGAAAGCCTGCGGCGGGTCGCCGTCACCGAGACGACCGGCTTGGCCGACGAGCTCGCCGACGGCGAGGGTGGCATCGATCGGGTCGTGCGCCGTGTGATGCCCGGCGACGGCCAGTTGCTGTTGGTCGTCGATCAGTTCGAGGAGTTGTTCACGCTGGCCAGTGAGCGGGATCAGCGGGCGTTCCTCGACGGCGTGATGCATGCCGTCTCGGCTCCCGACAGCCGGCTGCGGGTGGTTGCCACCCTGCGCGCCGACTTCTACGATCGCCCGCTTGCCGCCCAACGCTTCGGCCCCGCGGTGAACGACGCGACGGTGACCGTAGCTGCGATGGCGCCGGCCGGGCTGGAAGCGGCGATCGTGGAGCCGGTCGAGCGGGTCGGGGGACGGATTGAGCGGGCTCTGGTCGCCGAGCTCGTCGGCGCTGTCGTGAATGAGCCTGCGGCGCTGCCGTCGCTGCAGTTCGCGCTGTACGAGCTGGCCGAACGCAGCCCCGAAAAGCGGCTCACACTGGCCGCCTACCGGGACCTCGGCGGAGTCGACGGGGCGATCGGTTCACGGGCCGAGCTGCTCTACACCTCGCTCGGCGACGATGAGCGCGCTGCAGTCCGGCAGATGTTCGAGCGGCTCATCGTCGTCAGCGCCGAGGGCGAGCCGACCCGGCGGCGCGCCGCGCGTGCCGAGCTGTCCAGCCTCGTCGCCGATCCGACCGTCGACGCCGCCGTCGACCGGTGGGCCCAGGCGCGACTGCTCACCCTCGATCGCCATCCCCAGACCAGAGTGCCGACCGTCGAGCTCGCCCACGAAGCATTGTTGCGCGAGTGGCCCCGGCTGCGGGACTGGATCGCCGAGGACCGCGACGCGATCATCGTGCTCGGACATCTCCGTGACGCCGCCGCCAGCTGGGTCGAGCTCGGCCGCGACCCGGGGGCGTTGTACCGGGGTGCCCGCCTCGAGGTGGCCCTCGACGTCAGCCAACGACGGCCCTGGGAGCTACCCGAACCGGAGCGCGAGTTCCTCGAATCCAGCCGGGACGAGCGCGACCGCGAGCAGAGCCGGGAGGGCGAGCGGGCCACACGCCAGGCGCGGGCCAACCGCCGACTCCGCATCCAGCTCGTCGCCATTGCCGTCGCCCTCGCCGTCGCCCTCGTCGGGGGGTTCGTCGCCCTCGACCAACGCGGCCAGGCCCGGCGGGAACGCGGCGAAGCAGAGGCGGAACGCCGGGTGGCGACCGCCCGCGAGCTCGCCGCCGCGGCCGATGCCAACCTCGCCGACGATCCGGAGCGCAGCATGCTGCTGGCGTTGGGAGCCATCGACCAGACGAGGTCCAGCGACGCGACGGTGCTCCCCGAGGCGGTGCAGGCGCTGCACCACGCCGCGACCGCATCACGCGTCGAGCGCAGCTTTCCCGGTCTCGGTGGTGCGTTGGACTGGAGCCCCGACGGGACCATCTTCGTCTACGAGGGCCCCGAGGAATCAGGCCTGGTCGACATCCGCGACGCCACCACCGGCACGTCAGTGCGCTCGTTCCCCGGCCACGACTTCGACGTCAATGACGTCGCCTTCAGCAGCGACGGTGCGCTGCTCGCCACCACCGGTGACGACGGCGCCGCTCGCGTCTGGGATCCCGCCACCGGCGACAAGATCTTCGAGTTCCAGGACGAGAACGGGGCGAGCGGCCGGGAAGTCACGGTCGGTGCGCCGTCGTTCAGCCCGGACGGGTCCCGACTCGCCGCGGCGTGGCCCGGCGAGGTGGCCCGTGTGTTCGACGTGGTCACCGGTGAGGTCGTTCACGAGATCGAGGTTGTGGGCGCGTCGAGCACTTCCTTCAGCCCCGACGGGAGGCGGATCGTGATCGGGTCCTGGTGGTTCGACGAACCGATCGCCACCGTGATCGACGCCACCACCGGTGAGGAGCTGCTCAGGCTTCGCGGGGACAACCTGGGGACCAGCGATGTCGAGTGGAGCCCGGACGGCCGATGGATCGCCACCGCGGGGAACGACGCGACGGTCCGCCTCTGGGAGGCGGACACCGGCCAACTCCAGTCCACGATGACCGGACACACCGCCACGGTTTACCGGCTCGACTGGAGTCCCGACGCCACCCGCCTGGCGACGGCGAGCGCCGACGGCACGGCCCGGATCTCAGAGATCGCCGACGGTGGCATCCGCGAACTGGTGTCCTTCTCGGCGCAGGACATGGGCCACGGTCTCAACGGCCTGGCATTCTCCCCCGACGGCAAACGGCTGATGACCGGCGACATGGCGCTCACCGCGGTGAAGATCTGGGATGCGAGCGCAACCGGCGGCGGCGAGTGGGCGAACGTACCGACCGAGCCGTTCCCGTCGGGGGTGCAATACCGCACGGCCGACTTCACGCCTGACAGCCGCGGCCTGGTCGTGAGTGGCGTTGACGGTGGCGTGGGGATCTGGGACATCGAGTCTGGGGATCGACTGGCCATGGTCGGACACCGCTCAGACGAGGATGGCGCCCAGTGGCTCGACCTGAGCGGCGACGGGCAGCTGCTCGCAACTTCCGGCTGGACGGGTCCGGTGGACGTCTGGGACGCGACCACGGGAGAGCACCGGTTCGCCGTCCTTGCCGACAGCGACGACCTCTGCTGGCCTGGAGTGGAGTCCCGACAGCGAACTGCTGGTCGTCGTCCGCAATGCCGACCGAGGCGAGGTGGTCGTCGTCGACCGCTCCGGCGCCGAGGTTGCGAGGCTCCCCGAGGAGCCGGGAAACTGGGTTCAATCGGCGAGCTTCAGCCCCGACAGCCGCCTCTTGGCGACGACAATCGTGGGCGAGCGAGTCGATCCGACGGACGCCAGTGTGAGGATCTGGGACTGGGAACGTGGAGAGGTCGTCAGCACCATCGACACCTTCGCCGACGGCGTGGTCTTCGACCCGACCGGCACTCGGATCGCCACCTTCCACTCAGTCCAGGGAACTGCCAACGTCTGGGACGCGCGGACGGGTGACCACCTGCTGACGTTCGCCCCTCCAGCGGCCGTCGGCGAGATCACCTTCAGTCCGGATGGCACCTTGATGGCCACCGGTCTCTCCGACGGCACGGTGCGGCTGTTGGATGCGGAGACGGGAGTCCAGCAGCTGGTGCTCCAAGGCGACGAGAGCCCGGTCGGCACGTTGGTGTTCAGCCCGGACGGCTCCAGGCTCACATCGGTGGGCGACGACGGCATCGCCCGCGTATGGGCACTCGACCTCGACGACCTGATCGCCATCGCCACCGATCGCCTCACGCGGTCGCTCGGCGACGACGAGTGCCGCCAGTACCTGCACGTCGATCGCTGCCCGCAAACCTGAACCGTCGCGCGCCCGGCGTCACGCGGGGCGAACTCGACGATCTTGTCGCGATCGCCAACGAGCGCCTGACGGGCCGTTCAGCGACGACGAGTGCCACCAATACCAGCACCTCGAACGCCCGACCACCTGAGCAGGTGTGACGCGACGCGCCGGCTGCCACGGATCTGCAACGTCTTCGGCGCCGATCTGCCACCGCCTCGGTTCAGTCTCGGGGGTGTCACACCACTGCTGCTCACGCAGCTCGACACAGAGGGAAGTCGTCATGACACTCACCACCGAACAGGTACAGGTCCCCGAGACAACGAACCCGGCACCATCGCCTCGACCGGAATCTCCGGTCCGCGTCGTGCTCCGGTGGGCGCCCGTCGTCGTCGCACTCGGTGCGTCGGGTCTGCTGGCTGTGTCGGTCCTCACTCCCGACCGCGGCCCGGCGAGCGTCGACACCAGCCGGACGGTGGCCGAGTACGGCAGCATCACCGCTATCGAGCACCGCGACGAACAGGCGCTGCTCCGTCAAGCCGCGTCGCGCACCGTCGCTCAACACGGCAGCATCACCGCTATCGAGCACCGCGACGGGTTGACCGTGCTCCGTCAGCAGTCGCCGTCGCGCACCGTCGCCGAGCACGGCAGCATCGCCGCCATCGAACACCGCGACGAACAGGCGCGGCTCCGTGAAGCCGCGTCGCGCACCGTCGCCGAGCACGGCAGCATCACTGCCATCGAACACCGCGACGAACAGGCGCGGCTCCGTGAAGCCGCGTCGCGCACCGTCGCCGAGCACGGCAGCATCGCCGCCATCGAGCACCGCGACGAGCCGGCCGATCGTTAACTGGTCGACACTCTCCGTCGATCTGCCCGTGGCGTTGTCCAGGAACGTCGTCACGCCGCCCTGCTAGTTGGTGTGCCCGGGGTGGGATTCGAACCGCCGTGTCGTCCAGTCCTGTGCAGGAATCCGTGCAGCCAATGCCTCGCGCTTCCTCGGTGCCCAAGAAGCTGGTCAGCGGGGTGAGCTCGGCCATCACGGCGACGATCACAGCCGGGACGTCCCGGATCATCACCCGTCTGCGCAGCAGGAAACCTGACGACCGGACCCGCCGCCCGCGCCTCGGCGGTGATCACGCGACGGCATCACCTATCACCTGGCCCAGCCGGGAACGCCGTTGTCCAGCAGCCCGGGGTTCTGCCGGGCGCCTGCACCTCGCGCGGCGACGCCGGTCTAACGCGGGGTCAGGCCACGTCGACTATGGTCCGTCGAGGCCTTGGCTTCCGGCGCCCGTCAGGGTGCTGTGTGGCCGGAGTTCCTACGAGGGAGGGAGCAGACCATGAAGAGGCCGTTCATCACCGCCTTGGGGCTCGCGGGCGTGCTTGTGCTTACGAGCGGAACCGTCGGCAGCACAGCGCCGCCGGCGTTTGCCGGGAACAGTGTCGACCCGAGCACGCTCCAGCCGCCGCCGCCAAACGCCGTGTGCCGCGATGCTGGCCGGCAGATCATCTGCGACACGTTTATCGACGAGGTGGTCGTAAACGAGCCGATTCCTGACTTCGAGCTCTCCTGCGGGACGATCTACGAGACGAGCCACTATCACGGCGCAGGAACGCGGTGGTATGTGAATCGGTTGGTCGTAAGACGACACGTCGCTGCGAGCGTGGATGGCACCTGGAGCCTGTCGCCGACGGGGGCGGGACCGGTGGTGAAACTCAGCGGATACTCGAGCATCTGGACCGTCTGGACGACGCCGGGAGATGACTCCACGGCCATGGATACGAGTAGCAGTGGAAACGACTTCAAGCTCAGCGCTCCGGGATTTGGGGTGATCGTCCTCAGCGCAGGGCTGACCAATCCGGACGGAACGCACCATGGGGTAACCCCTGAGTTCCCCATCACGCCGGAGGTTGACGCCGCTCTGTGCGCCGCGCTGACGCCGTAGATCGGCAAAGAAGCGCATATTTGGAGTCGTCGGGTGTCGCGTACTCCCCAGCGGGGCCTCGGCGGCGAGATCGAGCGGGCCACCGTGACCCTGTCCAAAGACCTCGCACCGGGACGCACTCCAGCACGCATCACCGCGGTGGGCCCTCATCCTTCGACCGTGAACACGTCGATCATGTTCGTCCGCTCGAGCACCCGGCGCACCGCGTCAGATGGATGTCGCAGAATCATCGCGTCGCCGCGCTCACGCCCTGCCGCTTGCGCCCGCAACAGGCCATGGAGTCCTGCGGAGTCGATGAACGTGACCCCGCTGAGGTCGACCACCGCAGTCCCGGCAGCTTCGATCGCGTCGACAAGCTGACAGGCGTTGGCCATGTCGACCTCTCCGCGGACCGTGACCAGCTCCCACGGGTCAGGTGGCTGCTCGTCCAGGGTCTGACCAGTGCCTGTGCGAACCTCTAGGACCGGCGGTGGCAGCAACGGGTTCGTTTTGGGCGCGAGTTGGGCGGCGTCAGGTGTCAGGTCCATAGGTGTTCTCAGCCGAAGTTGTGGTCTGGGTCCCCGGCGCGGACGGGTAGGCGCCGGGGACCGCTGCAGGACCGTCGTGCTCGTTGGGCGATGGATGCGGGTAATCGACGACGGGCTGTCCGTCGGCCGGCCTGGCCGGACTGCGCCGGCCCGAAACGCCGGCCGACGGGCCGCTCTTAGCGAGGATCGATGTCTCCGGCGGTGGCTCCGTGGGCGGTCGGAGGAGCGGCCGGTCCGGTCGGGGGCACCGTCCGCGTGTCGTAGGTGGGCTTGCGACGCGCCAGCCCGGCCAGGCCGGCCAGGCCGAGAAGTCCGAGCAGGCCCCACAGACCGGTGTTGTCGCTGCCCTCCTCTTCGTCAGCGGCTTCCTCCGCGACGTCATCGGCGGCTTCGTCCGCGATGTCGACGGTGGTCGGCGGGGTGGTTTCCTCTTCCTGGGCGTGGGCGGTACCGGCGCTCAGTGTGAGCGCCGCGATTCCACCGATGACCACACGGCGCATGGTCACCGCCGTCGGTCCTGGTGGTCGACCTCGACCTGCTCCTTGCGGACTTCGCCCTCCACCGTCTCGGTGTCGGTGACGGTGTCCTTCTCCAGGCGCACCCGCTCCTTGGGCACCGTCTCCTTGGAGACGACCGGACGCTCTTCGTAGGTCGTCACCTCGTGCTCGGCCTCGGAGATGTCCGCACCGCGCATGGCCTCGTCGACGTTGTCCCCGGTGATCGGCTCCCGCTCCACGCGCACCTCTTCGCGCTGCACCGGCACCGTCATCTGCTGTTGTTCGGTGACGACGTACTTGCGCAGGCGAACCGTGCCGGTCGCCTCCCGCTGCTTGCCCACCCGCAGCTCCTCCTCGGAGCGGGTCATCGCATCGTCGGTTTCCCCATCGTTCTCCCAGGTGAAGTCACGGTCGGCCCGGTTCTTGGTGTAGGCCTTGCCGTAGCCGTAGTCCTTGGTTGTCGTGGAGTCGTACTGGTAGCCGTAATAGGCCCACAGGTCCCGCTCTTCCTCAGGGGTCAGGTGTCCCGCGGGGTCGATCCGCGGGGCGTCCTTCACCGTGCCCTTGTCGAAGGCCACCTGAAGGTCGCCGTCGCCGAAGGGGCGGGAGCCGTGGATCGGGACCAGCGTTTTCTTCATGCCAAACAGGCCGGTTCGGATCGCCAGCCACTCCGGACGTCCCGTGACGTCGTCGTAGTAGACCTCGGTGATCTCCCCGACCTTCTCGCCGGCGGGGTCGTAGGCGTCGCGGCCGATCCAGGACTCGTAGGTAGCTGACTTCATTGTCGTTCTCCGTCCTTGGTATGAGAAGTTGACCCCGGGCACCCTCGACACCGAGCTCATTGTGTGACAGGAATGACTCTAGATGAGACATAGCTGTCTCGTCAACCCGTAGGTTGGTTGCACCGGGGACGGGCGGTGGTGGCGTCCCCGGTGCTACACGCCGAACGACTGACAATCCCGGCCGACACCACATCGGTGCGGCCGTTGCGGGAGAGACCACCTCGTTCGGCACGTGCTCAAGGCGGCGCAACAGGCGTCGCAGGGAGCGACGTTGGACGCGACCGCCCATCCGGACTTGAGAGAAGGCGACCTGGTAAGATGGTGGTGACTGTACATGAGACACGCTTGTCTCGTCAACGGACCACCGCTACGTTGCAGGAACGCTGATGTCTGAGATTCGACCCCATCTCGAGCCCCGCCAGGCGCTTCAGGACCGTGTGAGCTCGGTGATCCTGGACGCCGCGGCGCGGGTGCTCGCGGCCCAGGGGCAACAGGCGAGCATGAGTGACGTGGCGGTCGCGGCGGGTGTCGCTCGGGCCACGGTCTACCGTTACTTTCCGACGCGGCAGGTGCTGCTCGACCGGCTCTTGGAGCTGGCGACGGCCGATGCTCGGGCGAGGCTGGATGCCGCCCGCGTTGACGCGGTCCGCCCGGACGAAGGCGTTCGTCGTGCCGTGGGGGCTCTCCTCGACGTCGGTGACTACTTCGTCGTGCTGGCGCGGGAGCGACTGGTCGCCGACAGCCACCGGTTCAGTTCGGCGATCGGCGGTCCGCTCCGACGCGTCGTTGACCAGGCGCAGACGACGGGTGGACTGCGTCGCGACATCCCGAGTTCGTGGCTCGTCGAGTTTCTTGTGAGCCTGGTGATCACCGTGGTGGCGGCTTCCCCGACAATGGGCCGCGACGACATGGTGGAGCTTGTCGCCAGCCTGTTCTTCGACGGAGCGCGGCCGAGGCCGACGCGCCGCCAACCCAAAGGAGCGCGGGATGACCGATAAGAAGAAGACGGGGAAGCCGCGACGATCGGCCGACGCGTCGCACGACGACAAGGCGCTGCTCCGGGAGTTGGTCGCTCACCTTCGCGAGCACCGCACGAAGCTCCGCGAGGAGTGGGCGCACCGCATCACGGACGCCGATCTGTTGAATGTCATGACACCCGACGAGATCTTCTCCGAGGTCACCGCGGTCTACGACAACTATGTCGACGCATTGGAGACCGGCAGCGTCGAGACGCTCCAAGCATACGCGCGCGACCTTTCCGAACGGATCATCCCGCGTGGCGTGGAGACCGACGAGGTCTTGGGGATCGTTCTGCTGCTGCGTGACGTTCTCGCTCGTTCGTTGTTCGCCGACTATCTGCACGACACGGAGCTCATGAACCAGATCCTCGACGCCTACGAGCCGGCGGCCAATCGCATCGCGGTGACGGTTGGTGTGAGCTTCGTCGACGAACGTGAGCGAGTCATACGCGAACAACAAGAGTCCATTCGTGAGCTCTCGACACCGGTTCTACAGCTACGCGACCGGCTTCTGATCCTGCCCATCATCGGGAACCTCGATTCGGCTCGAGCCCGGCAGCTGACCGAACAATTGTTGGGTGCCATACAAGCGAACCGAGCCAAAGTCGTTGTCATCGACATCACCGGCGTCGCCACCATTGACGTCACCGTCGCCAATCATCTTGTACAGACGGTGGCGGCAGCGCGCCTGATGGGAGCCGAAGCAATCATCACTGGGCTGTCGTCAAAGATTGCTCAAACGCTCGTGGATCTGAACGTGGATCTCAGCATGATGAACACGGTCGGCGACCTCCAGGGCGGCCTCGAAGCGGCCGAGCGGCTGACCGGCTATCGGTCGTTGTCCCCTAGCATCACCGCCCCCGACGGGAGGTGACAGCCGGGTGTCGGTCGCCATCCTCCGCCAGGGCGACTACCTGATCGCGTCGATCCAGGGCGACCTGACCGATACCCAGGTGCTGGCCCTGCGCGATGACCTCGCCGAGCGAGTCGGGGACCACCGAGCCCGCGGTGTGATCGTGGATGTCGCCGCCCTCGACGTCATCGACTCCTTCGTGGCCCGCTCGTTGCGGTCCATCGCCATCACCGCCGCGTTGCGGGGCGCCGCCACCGTCGTCGTCGGCATTCAGCCCGATGTCGCCATCGCCATGGTGCAGTTCGACCTCGACCTCGCCCCCCTTCGCGCCGCCCTCGATCTCGACGGGGCGATCACTCTGCTGGACGACCCGCACGAGTGAGCCGGCGAGCATGAGCGACGAGGTAACGGTTGACATCGAGAGCGACGCCGACATGGTCCCAGCGCGAGCACAGGCACGAGCACTCGCGCTGAGACTCGGCTTTTCCCGTACCGATGCGACGTTGATCGCCACCGCCATCTCCGAGGTTGCGCGCAACATCATTGTCCACGCCGGTACCGGTCGGATTGTGATGAAGCCACTGTACGAACACGAACGGTTCGGTCTGACGGTGATTGCAACGGATCACGGACCGGGCATCCACGACGTCAACGGGATACTCCAACCTGGGTATGTCTCTCCGAATGGCCTCGGGCTGGGCTTGCCGGGAACGCGTCGCCTCATGGACGAGTTCCAGCTCTCATCCGAAGTCGGTACGGGGACCACCGTCACGATGGTGAAATGGCGGCAGCGCGACGAACTCGAACAACTACGGGACAAACGACGTGACAGGGCAGCGCACAAAGGCTGATCCTCTCAGCTGGGCTGTCGAGTCGGCGTCACGCAAGGGAGACGTCGTGAGCGGCGATGTCAGTGTCGTGTGCCCCGAACGAGAAGGAACACTATTCGCCGTCATCGACGGGCTCGGGCACGGGGCCGCCGCCGCACACGCCTCGAACGTCGCGGCAGCCACCATCCGCAGTGCTCGGCACACCGACCTTCCGACGCTCGCCGGTCAATGCCACGACGCCCTCCGGGAAACCCGGGGTGCCGCGATCATCCTCGGCCACGTCGACCAACCCGGCGACCGGCTGACCTGGCTGGGTGTCGGGAACGTGACCGGAGCAGTCGGCAGGCGTACGCCAGGACGGAGTTCGGCTGACCGCCGTTGTGCCCTCGTCCTACGGCCTACTCGGCCACCGTCTCGGGACGCTCCGCCCGCAAACCCAGCCGCTTCACCCCGGCGACGTGATCGTGTCAGCGACCGATGGGATCATGCCGTGCTTCGTCGACACCCTCGTCCTTTCAGGCACACCGCAGGCCATGGCCGATCGCATCCTCCACCGCTACTGGCGAGACACTGATGATGGCCTCGTCTTCGTCGCTCGCGTTGGAGGCGCGTAACGGTGACCGCGTCGGCCCGTGTCCGCAACGCATACGCCGTAGCCCTCCACGAGCACATGCGGTCCCCGACAGAAGGACACCTGCAAGTCGCCTACGAGATCGGGCGTTCGGCCGTCTCCGAAAACGTCGGCATCGTCGAGATCGCGCTGTTCCACCACGAGCTTCTCGCCGAAAGCGCATCTGCCGGCGGCTCACTCGAGCCCGAAGGCGTCACGCGGGCGGGCCAGTTCCTGTCAGAGGCACTAGCGGCCTACGAGATGATCGCCCGCGGCTATCACGAGGTCCGCGACGCCGTGGCACTCGAACGGCGCCACGCCGCGATGATCCGCCAGCTCGCGAGCTTCATGGGCGACGCCTCCCTCGCCGTTCACAGTCGCGACGCGGCGCACGAAGTCATCCGACTCGTCGCTGAACACGCACGCGAACTGACCGACGCATCATCGGCCACGGTCGCCGTGGCCGGCCCGGACAATCGGCCACTCGTCGAGATCGTCGATGAAGGTCCGGCCCCCGCCGCCTCATCGACCGAACAGCGAGCCGTCACGCTGACGGCGCTCGACGGCCACGAGATCGGGACCATCACAATCATCGGCAAGTCAGATCACCGATTCATGGAAATCGACGACGCCGTGCTCGCCCATCTCGGACAGATGGCATCCGCGGCGCTCGAACGCATTCACCGCTACCAGCGGCCGCGACGTCGCAGGTGACCATCGTCATCGCCGTACTCGGCCCGATACGCGAGGCCCAGGCGCGCTGTCCGATGACTGTGGCTCACTGCTCACGCCACGGAAGGCCCGCGCGGTGAGGGCTGATCTGTCGCCGCCACTTGCACCCCGTCCGGCGGACTCACGCGCCCTACCCCACCCAGGGTCGGGGCCTTCTCACGCATCGACAAACCACGTTGAGCGGCACGCTTCTGGACACGTGCACCAATGGTTCCGTACCCGTGACGCGCCCCGCACCGGGGAGGCATGAACCGGGTGCTGTGTTGTCGTTGTGGAAGCTGCGCATGGGGGTCGAGTCGTACTACCTCGCCCAGGTCGCCTCCGGGCTGGACGAGTACTACACCGGCTCCGGCGAAGCGCCCGGACGATGGATCGGCGCCGCCGGCCGGGCGCTGGGCCTCGACGGTGAAGTCGACGCCAGCGATCTGAGGGCGGTGCTTGCCGGGCTCGCTCCCGGCACAGCTCTGACGCCGAATGGCACCGAGCTGCGGTCCCATCCCCCGTATCAGCCCAGCTAGATGATGGTGCCCGGGGCGGGATTCGAACCCGCACGACCTTGCGGTCAGAGGGTTTGAGCCTTCTCGAAATCGTCCGCCGGGTGTGCTCTTGTCCGTCGCGTGCGTTGTGGTCTGGGGCCTTCGTCCGTGCAGTCCGTCCAGTGCGCTCCCGTGTGCTGCCGTTGCGGCACATCCTGTGCAGGAATCCGTGCAGCCGACTCGTCGGCGCATTGGAGGGTTGTCACGGCGTGCGCTTCTCCTCCCCGATCAGACCGTGGCGGGACCGAAGGGGCTCAGGCGGAAAGGCGCGCGGCCGCGATCTACTGGCCCGCGCCGCGGAACGTGGCGACCTGCATGACCCAGGACCCACCACCGACGGCACCGGCGGCGTACGAACCGGTCACGGTGACGACGCGATCGTTGACGATGTCGGCGTTCGGAACGGTGATCACGCGAGTGGTGAAGCCGGCCGTCGAGCTGGTGAATGCCCCCGTCGTCATGCCAGCGCCGAAGAGGAGCTCCACGGGCGACGTCGTCGTCACGTTGCCGCTCGTGGCGGTGGCCGTCGTTCCCGAGTTCGACGCCGTCGCGTCGAGCGGGTTCGTCGGGTCGAGTCCGCTGTACTCCGTGATGCGGATGTCGGCGAAGCGGACGGCGACGTTGAACCGCACGGTCACCGTATTCGATCCCGGGGCAGCCGCGTTGATGTCCTTGGCGTAGTAGATGGCTTGGCTCAGCCCGGCGCCTCGGCGGACGGGGGCGGCGATCTGGTACGTGTTACCGGCGCTGTCGGTCACCGCCGTGATCGTGGACGTGTCGTCGTTCCAGCCGACCGCGACGATGTTGGCGTTTCCGCCGCTCTGGCCCTGCGGGTAGCTGACCGTGACGGTGCTCTGCATTGGTCTGGGGCGTCGCGGCCGCCACCTGGACGAACGAGGGCGGACTGATGACCGTCGAGGCCGTGTAGGTGGCGGTATAGGCCTGGTCAGTGCCCGGGACGACGATCTCGTGCTGCTGGGCGCCGCCGTCGGACCAGGAGCTAAACGTGTACGTGCTGCCGCCTGCGGCCTGGTTCCGGGCGTCGACGGTGTGGTGGAAGCCGACGAGGGTGTCGTAGACGAAAGGTGTCGTCTTGGCGATGCCGTCGAGGTACACGGTCAAGCCGGGTGGCGTTGTGGCGAAGGTCAGGTTGACCTTCCGCGGCCGCACGATCACTGACGTGGAGCTCGACAGTCCGCTGGAGTCGACGACGGTGAGCTGGATCCGGTACCGGGTGTCGCCGCCGAAGTCGTGTCCGCTCGTCGGGATGGTGAACGACCCGCTCTTGACGCCCGGTCTGCGGGGCGCCAGGGTGGACGTGTCCTTCGTGCAGGAAGTCCACGCTCCAGGTGAAGGCGCTCGCCGGCAGGTTGCCGTCCTCGGGGTCGGTCGCGTCGCCGCTGAAGGCGATCACGTCGCCGGCGACGAACAGGGTGCCGTCCGCCGGCGACAGGATCGTCGGCGTCGGGACGTTGCCCACGCTGATGGTGATCGGGGTGGAGACGGTCGTGTTGACGCCGTCGGACACCGTGAGCCGGACGGTGTACTGGCCGGGCTGACTGTACGTGTGGGTCGGATTCGCCGCCGTCGAGCTGGTGGCGTCGCCGAAGTCCCAGGAGTACGCGAGGGGCACGCCTTCGGGATCGAGGGATCCGGAGCTGGAGAAGGTCACCGTCAGCGGCGCCGGGCCGGACGTCGGGGTGCCGGCGCGACGGCGACGGGTGCCTGGTTGGAGTTGATGTAGCGGATCCGGCGCAGCTTGCTGACGCCGAACGTGCCGCCGACGTCGGAGTAGCCGAGGTCGAGGTAGTAGAGCGCACCGTCGGGGCCCTCGGTGAGGTCGACGATGTCGCCGTAGGGCCCATCGACGGTGCCGTCCGGGGGTTCGAAGTTGGCGACACCGGTGACGTTGCCGGAGGGGTCGAGGATCAGGCGCCGGATCCAGTTCTGGGTGTAGTCGGCGAAGAAGTAGTTGCCGCGGTACGCAGCGGGGAACTGCGTGCCGCGGTAGACGAACCCGCCCGTGATCGAGGCATCGCGGCCGCTGTGGGGATACGAGTACAGCGGGCTGGTGCACGGACCCGAGCACGGTCCTTCGCTGTTCGGCCACCCGTAGTTGGCCCCCGCGGCCCCCACGTTCACCTCTTCCCGAGCCGTCGAGTTGTCGTTGCCGCCGACGTCGCCGACGTAGAGCCGTCCGCTCGGGGCGTCGTAGAAGGCGCGGAACGGGTTGCGCAGCCCGTACGCCCAGATCGAGTCGACCCGGGGCCCGGATCCGTCGAAGAACGGGTTGTCGGTGGGGATCGTGCCGTCCTTGTTGATCCGGTGGATCTTTCCTCGCGGGTTCGTGAGCGATTGGGCGTGGGCCGCGTTGAAGTGCTCACCGGTCGT
Organism: uncultured Acidimicrobiia bacterium; assembly: GCA_963839695.1. Lineage (GTDB taxonomy): Bacteria > Actinomycetota > Acidimicrobiia > Acidimicrobiales > Ilumatobacteraceae > JALZMG01. The sequence goes on from CAWIVW010000007.1 coordinate 467,422, forward strand.
GAAGTACAGCTTGCCGTCGTTGCCGAACACGATCGCTCCGCCGTGGTGCTCGGCGTAGGCGTCCTGCGGGTCCTGGTAGAGCACGAACTCGCTGCCGGGAACCGTGCCGGTGACGTCGGCGGTGGCCGTGAACCGCGACAGACGATCCCGGTTCGGCGAGCCCAGCGTGTAGAAGACGTAGTAGAAGCGGTTGGTGGCGAAGTTCGGGTCGAGCTCGATGTCGTAGATGCCCTGCTGGACACCGTCCGATCCGACGTTGGTGAGCTGCAGGAACGGCGTCGGCGCCGGCTGGGTGTACGGCGGGCTCAAAACCCGGATCCGTCCGGCCAGCTCAGCGACGAGCAGCCGCCCGTCGGGGAGGAACTCCAACGTCGTGGGCAGCGCGAACCCGGTGGCGAGCACCTCGTTCTGGAAGAAGTTCGTGTTGGCGACGTTGACGTTGACGCCGGTGGAGGTGGTGGTGTTGCCGGCGGTGTCGCGGGCGCGGGCGGTGAGGGTGTGGGCGCCGTTGTTGACGCTGCGGGTGTCCCATTGCAGGCCGTAGGGGGCGGACGGTGTCTTCGAGCCCGGTGGGGTTGCCGTCGACGAGGAACTGGACCCCGGCCACGCCGATGTTGTCGGCGGCGGTGGCGGTGACGGTGATGATGTCGGCGACCTGGGCGCCGCTGGCCGGAGCGGTGATCGACACCGTTGGCGGGGTCAGGTCGGGCGGCGTGGTACCGGTGACGGAGGTGGCCATGTCCGCTTGGACCTGGCCGACGGTGAGCACACGGTCGTAGATCCGGACGTCGTCAATGCGCCCGATGAACCCGAACCCGCCGCCGGAGCGACGGCCGATATTGACGTTCTGGGTCGAGTCCCGCTGGCTGGTGGTGACCGTGCCGACGAGCGGCCCGTTGTCGAGCTGCCCGTTGAGGTACACATCCATCGTGGCGGTGGCGGCGTTGTAGACGCCGGCGATGTGATACCAGGTGTTGGCCTGCATCGCCGTGGCCCCGTAGCGGATCATGTCCCCACCGGCGCTGTTGGTCAGCTTGAACCCGATCGTGCGTGGTCCCCGGTCGATCGTGGTGTCGAGCTGGTAGCCGTCCACACCCCGCTTGGACACCACCGCGGCGTCGTCGCCGGGAAACGCCGACGAGTTGATCCAGCCACTGATCGTCATCGAACCCGTCAGCCGCAACGCCGTCGGGTTGGCGAGATTCACGTACTGGTCGGTGCCGTTGAAGTTGAGCGCAGTGCCGTAGCGGCCCGCCACCCACGTCGGACCACTGACCAACGACCCGATGAGACCATGACCAGAGGCGTCCCCCGCCGTACCGCCCGCACCCTCATCGAACCCGTACCCGGCAACCAGCGTCGAAGGTGGCGGGGTCGTGTTGGCGACGTTGACGTTGACGCCGGTGGAGGTGGTGGTGTTGCCGGCGGTGTCGCGGGCGCGGGCGGTGAGGGTGTGGGCGCCGTTGTTGACGTTGCGGGTGTCCCATTGCAGGCCGTAGGGGGCGGACGTGTCTTCGAGCCCGGTGGGGTTGCCGTCGACGAGGAACTGGACCCCGGCCACGCCGATGTTGTCGGCGGCGGTGGCGGTGACGGTGATGATGTCGGCGACCTGGGCGCCGGTGGCCGGAGCGGTGATCGACGCCGTTGGCGGGGTCAGGTCGGGCGGCGTGGTACCGGTGACGGAGGTGGCCATGTCCGCTTGGACCTGGCCGACGGTGAGCACACGGTCGTAGATCCGGACGTCGTCAATGCGCCCGATGAACCCGAACCCGCCGCCGGAGCGACGGCCGATATTGACGTTCTGGGTCGAGTTCCGCTGGCTGGTGGTGACCGTGCCGACGAGCGGCCCGTTGTCGAGCTGCCCGTTGAGGTACACATCCATCGTGGCGGTCGCCGCGTTGTAGACGCCGGCGATGTGATACCAGGTGTTGGCCTGCATCGCCGTGGCCCCATAGCGGATCATGTCCCCACCGGCGCTGTTGGTCAGCTTGAACCCGATCGTGCGTGGTCCCCGGTCGATCGTGGTGTCGAGCTGGTAGCCGTCCACACCCCGCTTGGACACCACCGCGGCGTCGTCGCCGGGGAACGCCGACGAGTTGATCCAGCCACTGATCGTCATCGAACCCGTCAGCCGCAACGCCGTCGGGTTGGCGAGATTCACATACTGGTCGGTGCCGTTGAAGTTGAGCGCAGTGCCGTAGCGGCCCGCCACCCACGTCGGACCACTGACCAACGACCCGATGAGACCATGACCAGAGGCGTCCCCCGCCGTACCGCCCGCACCCTCATCGAACCCGTACCCGGCAACCAGCGGTGGATCGGCCGCCCGGGCATCGGGACGGACCGGGAGCGCGGCAACCATGACCGCCGCCGTAGCGAAAAGTACCGCTCGCGCCCGCATAGTGCCCCCGCTCGCTTGCGCCCCTAGGTCAAAGGGGCATGTTACACGAAGGGTCGCAGGCCGGCCAGGCAGAACGTCGATGCGCTGGACTTCGCAACTCCGTCGACCGGCGCGCCGACCGGCCAGCGCCACGTCAATGATGTAGCGAACAGAACGTCGGTCATTTCGGCCATCGGCCGCCTGTCATCCCCAAGCGGCGCCATCTTCTGGATCCGCTGGGCGACCTTCGACGCCGCGGGCACGGACGACGGGCTCGCGGTGGACGACTTCTCCCTCACCCCGCATGCCGACGCCGCCCCGGCGGTCTCGGCGACCGATCCGGCAGATGGGGCGACCGGGTCGCGCCCGGCGGGTCGCTGTGGTCACGTCGGTGAGCCGGTCAGAGTTGCTGGCGAGATCCAGGGATCGTGGCGACCGGACCTCGCGACGAATCACAAGAACACTGGCACGGGCGGGTGAGAAGAAGCCGCCGCGGCCCGAGCTCGCTTCGTAGACGTCCGAGTTCGAACCGTTGATGGATATCACCGAGTTCCTCGATTGCCGCGACCCTGGCTGTGCTGAGCTGACCGGCGGAGTGAGGTTCAGCGTCCATCGATGTCGGCGGCGAGGTCGATCAGCTGGCCGAGGGTGTCGAGCTGCTCAGTCGTTGAGCCGGACAGCTTGGCCTGGACGGTGGTGATGCCGGCGGCGTGATAGCTGCGCAGCCGGTCACGGATGGCGGCGGGTGGGCCGAGCAGGTTGGTGTTCATGCCGAGCTCGATGGGGACCCGCTCGGCCGCTTCCTCTCGCCGGCCCGACAGCCACAGGTCCTGCACGGCGGCGACGTCGTCGGCGAAGCCCTGGCGGGCGAACGCGGCGTTGTAGAAGTTTTGGTCCCGCGACCCCATCGCCCCGATCGTGAAGGCGTACCCACGGGCATGGCGCCGAGCCGCCTCCTCGGGGTCGTCGGTGACCTCGACCGCGACCGGGATCACGAGGTCGAGCTCGTCGAGCGTGCGGCCAGACCGCTCGGCGCCCGCTCGGAGGTGATCGAGGAACGCGTCGGCGTGCTCGGGCAGGAAGGCGTTGCCGAGCCAGCCGTCGGCCAGGGCGCCTGTGAGCTCGAGGTTCTTGGGACCGAGGGCGGCGACGTAGATCGGGATCGGAGTCGGCGGCAGCATCGAACGGATCGCCCGGCCGGGCCCGTCGGGCAGCGGCAACCGGTACACCCGTCCGTCGTAGGCGAGCCTGTCGCCACCGGCGACGGCCCGGACGATCTCGATCGTCTCGCGAGTCGCTGTGACCGGGGAGGAGAAGCGCACACCGTGCCAGCCCTCCATCACCTGCGGACCGCTCGTCCCGAGACCGAGGCGGAACCGCCCGCCGGACAGCTGTTGCAGGGACATCGCCGTCATCGCCAGGTTGGCGGGTGTGCGGGCGCCGAGCTGGACGATCCCCGACGCCAGTGCGATGCGCTCGGTGCGGGCCGCCAGGAAGGCGAGTGGCGTCAGGGCGTCGCCGCCCCAGACCTCGGGCACCCACACCGAGTCAGCCCCGAGCCGCTCGGCGTCGATGACGAACTGGGCGTCGGCGGGCGCTGCGATGACGGCGCTGATGGCCACGCGCACGGTCCGATCCTCGCGCACCCGCGGCACCGGCGGACGAGCCCTCGGCGGCCTCGTCGTCGTACGGTGGCCGGCGATGAGCGGCACCGATGTTCCCGTGCTGCGCTACGCCGATGGACCCAGCACCGAGGCGAGCATCGTCATCGCCGCGCCGCCAGAACTGGTGTGGGAGCTGGTGAGTGATCTGCAGCTGCCGGCCCGGTTCAGCAACGAGTTCCGGGGCGCTGAACTGCTGGGCGAAGAAACGGTGCCCGCCGTCGGTGTGCAGTTCACCGGGCACAACCACCACCCAGCTATCGGCTCATGGAAGACGACCTCGACGATCACCTCGTTCGAGTCGCCCATGGTCTTCGCCTATGACGTCGAGGGCGAGGACGGCCGGCCCTCGGCCTCCTGGCGCTTCTCGCTGGAGCCGACGGCCGACGGCACCCGCCTCACGCAGGCCATGCGCATGGGCCCCGCGACGGAGCGGAATCAATCTGGCGATCGACGCCATGCCGGACAAAGAGTCGAAGATCCTCCACCGCCGACTCTCGGAGCACCGCACGAACATGGAGGCGACGCTGGCGGGGATCAAGGCGCTGGCCGAGGCCTGACACCGCTCCGACACTGCGGTTCGATCGCGGCCGGCCTCACTTGGTCGCCCGGTTGAGGTGGTCGAAGTCACGAGTCCCGCGGTGAACGTCGGCGTGGACACCATCTCGGCTGGATTCTCGAGCTCTGCGTTACCGAACGCGAGTCCCGCGGGTGACCTCGTTCACGCCGAACGGCCAACGGATTCCGGCCGGCCGCAACTCGGCGCACACGCGGCAACGCGCCGGACGTCGTCGACGTCCGGCGCATTGTCGTTTCCGCCGTGATCTACCTGAGCTTGAAGTCGGCGCTCTTGTGGGAGCCGTCGGCCGTCCACACCGCGACCGTGAAGCAGGCACCCGGCTTCTTCGGGGTCTGCAAGGACGGTGTACGAACGGGTCGCCGTATGCACGTTGACGGCGTTGTCTTTCGCAGTCGCTGCCAACGTATGTGTACCGACGGAATCCGTGCCGCCAGGTGCCGGGCAAGCCCGAGCGGCTGTCGTCCACGACGGTCGATTGACGACGAAGCTGTTCCACCGCTCCGGCCATCGCTCCGATGGGCGACGGCGGCGTCCCGGCATGTCCCGGATCACCACCCGGCTCCCACATCGGCGAGGTTGACCGACGCCCGAAGTCCCCCGATCCGATCGGGGAGAAGGTGCCGGTAGGCACCGTCAGGACTGAGAATGCACTCCCGCTTTCTGCCGAGCCGTGCAGTCCATTGCAGGATCCGTGCAGCCTGTCGGTGCCACCGAGCACCCAGGCGCTCTTTGCCCCTCCTGACCTGGTGGGTTGTGTGCCCGGGGTGGGATTCGAACCCTGTGCAGGACTCCGTGCAGCCGATGCCTCGCCGTTGCTTCGGCTGACCAGCCGGCGTGAGCTCTGCCATCACGGCGACGATGACGCTCGGGACGTCCCGGATGACCACCCCGCTCGCGGTGTGAACTCGACGACAGGCCACGCTCCGGCGCCCGCGCCTCGGCCTGCATCTCGATGTATCAACTGACGACCAGCACCCAACCAAGGGGACGCGCCTAGACGCGATCCCCGTCGATGCCGTCGGGTGGTTCGGGTGGTTCGGGTGGCTCGGGGTACCGTGGCCGCCCGTGGCGTCGCGTCCCAACGTGCTGCTCGTCATGGCCGATCAGCTGGCCGCGTCATTTCTGCCGAGTTACGGACACCCGGTCGTCCAGGCGCCGGCGCTGCAGCGACTCGCCGAACGGGGAGTGCAGTTCTCGTCCGCCTATACCAACAGCCCGCTGTGCGCGCCGGCGCGCTTCGGGATGATGTCGGGCCAGCTGAACTCCAAGATCGGCGCCTATGACAACGCGTCGGAGTTCGCCGCATCCGTGCCGACGTTCGCCCATTACTTGCGGGCTGCCGGCTATCAGACGTGCTTGGCCGGCAAGATGCATTTCGTCGGGCCGGATCAGCTGCACGGCTTCGAGCAGCGAGTGACGACGGACATCTACCCCGCCGATTTCGGGTGGACGCCGAACTGGGACGACGCGACCGGTCGCTTCGACTGGTGGTTCCACAACATGGACAGCGTCCTGAACGCCGGCGTCGCCGAAGCGACCAACCAGCTCGATTTCGACGACGAGGTGGGCTTCCAGGCTGTGCGCAAGCTGCGTGAGTTGGCTCGCTCGGCCGATGTCCGGCCGTGGCTGCTGGCGGTGTCGTTCACGCATCCTCACGACCCGTACGTGATGCGTCAGCGCTATTGGGATCGCTACGACCACGACGCCATCGACCTTCCTCGCGTCGGACCGCTCTCGGACGACCAGCTCGATGCGCACAGCCGACGACTGCGTCACGTGTCGGCCATGGACGAGGTCGAGGTCACCGAGGAGCACGTCCGCCGTGCCCGACGCGCCTACTACGCGGCCATCTCCTACGTCGACGATTGGGTGGCCACGCTGCTCGACACGCTGGAGGCGTGCGGCATGGCCGACGACACCGTGGTCATCTTCACCGCCGACCACGGTGACCTACTCGGTGAGCGGGGCCTCTGGTACAAGATGTGCTTCTTCGAAGGCGCCTGCCGCATACCCCTCATCGTCGCCGGACCGGACATCGAAGCGGGCCTCGTGCCGGAGCACGTGTCGCTGCTGGACATCCTCCCGACACTCCTCGACCTCGCCGGGGTCGAGCGACCTGCAGCCGCCGACGGACGGAGCCTCATACGGCTGCTCGGCGGGGATCGTGATCCCGATCGCACCATCGTCGGCGAGTACCTGGCCGAGGGCGCCATCGCGCCGATCCTGATGATCCGTCGACGTGAGCTGAAGTTCGTCTGGTGCGACGCCGATCCGCCACAGCTCTACGACCTGGTCACCGATCCGGACGAGCTGGTCAACCTGGCGGCCGAGGCCGATCACGGCCCCGTGGTGGCCGAGCTCGAAGAAGAAGTGCTCGCCCGATGGGCCCCCGTCACCTTCCGCGAGAAGGTCGTCGCCAACCAGCACGCCCGTCGCACGGTCGACGCCGCGCTGCGCCGCGGCCGGTACACGCCGTGGGACTACCAGCCGAATGTCGACTCGTCGCAGCAGTACATGCGCAACCACCTCGATCTCAACGAGGTGGAACGGTCTCGTCGCCTGCGCCCGAGCGACGAAGCCTGATCACCCACCCGCGTCAGCACACCGCACGACCGGCACACGCACGATCCAGGGCGGACGTCCGCCAGCTCAACCACGTCCGGTGACGATGCTTCGTTCGAGGCCGGGGAGGTAGCGCTCGACGAGGTAGATCATCGTCGTCGAGGCTGCGCCTCAGGGGCGGTGTAGGGGAGCCAGGAAGACCCTAGGTTCGGGGTGCGGTGTCCGTGGGATTGGCGGTGTCCGCCGCCCTTGTGGCCAGCCACGTTCCCAGCTCGGCGCGGCGCACACCGGTCTTGCGGTAGGTCGCCGACAGGTGCATTTCGACGGTGCTCAGCCCCATGTGGAGCTCGCCGGCGATCTCCCGGTTGGACCTTCCCTTGGCGGCGAGGAGCGCGACCTCTTGCTCGCTGTCGGTGAGCTGCGCATCTGGCGGGCGCCGGCCGCTGATACGGCGCAGCTCACCACGGGTCTGGTCGGCCCACAGACGGGCACCGAGCGCCTCGAAGATGGTGAGGGCCTCCTCGAGCGCGGCGCGCGCCGGTCCCTTCTGGTGTGCCCGTCTGCGCACCGACCCCAACGCCAGCAGCGCCCGCCCGCGCTCGAAGGGGTAGGCGAACCTGTTCAGTTCGACCAGGGCACGCTCGACTGCGGTCGTGGCACTCGCTGAGTCGCCGTCTCGGGCGACGAGGAGGCCACGGCACCGGCAGGCCGCAGCGATCGCCCACGGACTGGCGAGGCGCTGCGCGTTCGCCTCGTACGGCGCCAGATATGTGCGAGCCTGCTCCAGTTCGCCCAGCGCGATGAGCGTTTCGATCGTGTCCGCCCAGACCGGGTTCGTCGGCTCGTTGAATCCGCGTGACAGCAATCGGCCAGGAAGTTCCCTGAGGTAGCCGCCGGCCGCGTCGAGGTTCCCCAGCGCCAGCTCGAGTCGGCCGAGTGCGCCGAGGCTGGCGATCGTGTAGAACTCGTTGGAGGTCGCTTCGGCAATCGCGAGGCCCTCGAGTGCTGAAGCGCGCGCTTCGTCGACGAGGCCGAGGTCGGCCTCGACCAGCGCCTTCATCCGACCCACCCAGGCGCGCTCGTTGGCCGCTTCGGTCTGCTGGCCCAGTTCGTGCGCGTTCGCGCAGTAGCTGAGCGCGAGCTGCCAACGGCCGGCCAACCACTCGACGCAACCCAGCATCCACAGCGTCAGCACCCGGCTTCGTTCGTCACCTCGGGCCGCCGCCTGCTTTCCAAGGTCCTCATAGGTGGCCCGAGGTCGTTCGATCTCACCCTGCCGAACCAGCAGTCGCGCGAACGCGCTGCGCGGACTTTCCATGAACTCGAGCACCAGCCCGCCCCGGTCCTCGATCTCGGCGCCTCGCTCGAGCAGTCCGGGAGTGACCTGTCCGGTCCACATCTCCGCCTGCCCGACACTGTTCAGCGCCACTGCGAGCAGTTTGGGATCGCCGGCCCGCTCAGCTATCGCCAGCGCGACACGGGCCTCGATGAGCGCGGCCGGGGCATCGACACTGAACAGGTAGGCCCACGCGCGCTTGCACAGGATCCGGACACAACGGGCGTCGTCGTTTCCCGCCTCGGCCAACGCCTCGCCAAGAAGTTCGATCATCGTTCGCGGATCGGCCCTCAGCGTTGACGCAAGCTCGACGAGGACATCCGCCCGCTCGGGTCCGGAAGGAACATCCGGCAGGATCTGCTCGAGCAACGCGACCGCCCGTTGCCCGTCGCCGGCCAAGCCGTGGAAGGTTGCGGCCCGCAGCCGCCGAGCTCGAGCCAGGGAGGGGTCCGCAGGCGTCAACTGGGCCGCCAGCTCGCAGAGCTCGGCGCCGGCGGCAGGGGCCCCGCGAGCCGCCGCGTGCTCGGCCGCCGCATCGAGTTCGCGCGCGACAAACGGGTCAGGGCCCTCGGCCGCCCGGGCCAGATGGCCCGCCCGCTCCTCGATGTCGCTGACCGCCCGCGCCAACGTTCGATGGACTTCCTGGCGATGCCGCGCCGGCACCTGTGCATAGAGAACGGAGCCGAATAGTGCGTGCGCGAACTGCACGCGACCGCCGGTGAGTTCGACCACACCCTCGGCCTCGGCCTCACCAAGCGCCTTGATGGTCGCTGCCCGATCCCCACGCGCCGCGGCGAGCACATCGAACGTCGGCCGTCCCGCACAGGCCGTGAGAAGCAGCACATCTCGCGTCGTTGGCGACAGGCGCCACAGGCGTTCGCCGAGCAGGCGTCGAAGGCTTGTCGGCACTGGCAAAGGCTCGCCCGGCTCGAGCCGCGTCTGTCTGCCGACGAGTTCGCGTCCAACCTCGAGGGCGAACAATGGGTTGCCGGCCGTCGCCTCCTGCACCCGGACCAGTTCCGGGCGGGACAGATCCAGGCCGAGCCGATTTCGCAGCAGGTGATAGAGCGCACCCAAATTAAGCGGACTCACCAAGAGACGGTGCAGACGGGCCTCGGCAAAGCAGCGTTCGACCTCGATCCGACCCGCCACGTCTGGTGACTCGCGCACCGCGGCCAGCAGCCCGACCGGCTCGTCGCGCAGTCGACGTAGCGCGAACTGCATGACCCCAGCGGAGGCCGAGTCCAACCACTGGAGATCGTCCACAGCGACCAGCAGCGGCCCCTCCACCGCCAACGCCCGCAACACGTCGAGAACGGCCAACCCGACGGCGTGCTGATCCGGGCTGTCCCCGCCGGGCTCACTCAACAGCAGCGCCACTTCGAGCGCCCGCCGGCGTGGCACGGCCAGCGACGCCATCGTTTCGGCCGACAACCGAGCAAACAGCTCCGACAGCCCTGCAAACGCCAGCGAAGCCTCGGCCTGGACCCCCCGACAGGACACGACGTGACTGAATCGACGCTCGGCCTCCTTGACGCCCGCCTCCCACAAGACGGTCTTGCCGATCCCCGCCTCGCCGGCCAGCACCAGCGCCGTCGGACCCCACCCGACCTCCGCGAGAAAGCCTCGATGGAGCCGAGCTCCCCGTCGCGCCCGATCACCTCGATCCCAGCCATACGTGGCATGCCATTGTGCCCCACCGTCCACGCATCTCCGTCCGACTCTCGACCAGGCGTCGGTTGCGCCGCCAACGGTCGTCCCGACCGTGCCATGTCGTTGAGCAAGGTCTCGCGGGCCACCAAGCATCAGGCTGCAGACCTATCGGGTACACCGCGACCGAGGGACAGGGTGAGGCAGCGGCTTCAGCAGAACCACCCGCAAGGCCGGGCGACGGTTGAACGCGGCTCAGAGCGTCGTCACCACGAGACGCTCAACCGGGACCGGCGAGGCTCCCGGCGGTGAATATGCCTGTCCGTCGAGGTAACCCGGCGAAGCGAGGCGGTTGAACCCGTGCCGCGGCGGCGTGCTCAATGACGCCCGACGTCGGCAGGGAGCAATTTGTCCGTCCTGACCTGGTGGTTTGTGTGCCCGGGGTGGGATTCGAACCCACATGGAGTCTCCTCCGAGAGGTTTTAAGCCTCCTCGAAGCCGTGCGCCTGATGTCCTGCAGTCCGTGCAGTGCCCTGTGGTCTGGGGCGTTCGTCCGTGCAGTCCGTCCAGTGCGCTCCCATGTGCTGCCGTATCCGCAAATCCTGTGCAGGAATCCGTGCAGCCGATGCTTTGGTGTCCGCAACGTGGCGTACGTTGCGACTTTCGAGGTGTTGCGAATCGAAGCGGGCCTTGAGCGCGGGATGTCCCGGGACGGCCACCCGGACAGTGCAACGCAGAGCGTCCGGCTGCGTCCGTCGGGTGAAGCGACTGCCAACGACAGCACAGCGACATGGCTGGCCGGTCTCGTGTTCGTCGGGGTGGTGGTCGTCATCTGCATCGTCGGATTCGTGATCATGACGCAGACCGCGTCTGAACCCGAGCCTGGTCACATGCAGTTCATCCAAGTCCCGTGACGATCGAGCGAGCCGAGCAGGGAATCGACTCCGTCGGTCGGCCGATGCCGCCGACGAGGACGGCCGATTGACCGCCTGCCTTCGCCTCCCGCTCGAGGTCGTCGGCGACGTGATCGGTTTCATCGGGTTTCTCGGTTGTTTTCTCGCGTTGCCAGTCGTGCTGCCCTCGGGTGGTTCGCCGACGCCTCGGTGATCGACGCGACGGTCGGCCCCGACCCCGGTCCCGGACTCATTGCGTGATGGGGAGGTGGGGACGGGAGTGCGAGCAATCAGCCGCACGACGATGTCGGACGACGGCCAATCACAGCCCCCAGGGAGTCACGCATCCTCCAACGACTGCTCGCTCTCACCGCCGCCGTCTGGCACAACCTCCACAGCCGGCAACCCGTACTCCGGTCGCTCACCGCCTACAAACACGGAGCCATTGGAACATCTAGCGGGCGGGCACGTCGGCGACGAGCGGCGTGGCGTCGGTCAGCAACGTGACCTGCGTGGTGCGGAGGTGGTCGACGAGCGCGGCGACGGCCTCGTCCGCGTCGCGCTGGAGTACCGCGTCCAATAGCCGACGGTGCTCGGCCGGGACATCCCGCCCGTGGGTGCCGAACGAGATCGACCATCGGCGGTACACCTCAGCCGAGTCGCGCAGCGACATCGCAATCGCCTTCAACCGCTCGTTGGGGCACGCGGCGAGCAGCGAGCGGTGGAACTCCCCATGGGCGGCGGCCCAGACGTCACTGATCAATTCCGGATCGTCGGGGTCTTGCTCCGGTGTGCGCTCAAGCGTGTGATGGGCAGCGACCACGCTGGCCTCCCAGGCGACATCCCCATGGACGATCGAGTGCCGGATCGCGGCGCCCTCGATTTCGCAGCGGGCCGCGGTGAGGTCCTCGAGATCCTTGACCGACAGAGACATCACCCGGTACCCGAGCTGAGGTTCGGAGACTACGAGCCCCTCGGCGACGAGGCGGGACAGGCCTTCGCGGAGCACGCCCTGGCTCGCCGCATAGCGTTCGGCGAGCTCGGTGAACGGCAGTTTGTCGCCCGGGCGCAGCCGTCCGGCGAGGATGTCGGCCCGCATCGCGTGGTACGTGCGCTCGCTGCGGGTTCCGCCATTGGCCATCGCTCCATCCAACCACATTTCGACCACTGCCTACAATGTCGAAAATCTCTTGACTTTGCGAGTGAGCCGTCAGGACAATGGCCTGGGCGTCGGAAGCGACCGACAGGGGGATTGATTGATGAGCTTGCACGGACTTGCCGAAGTCACCATCGGCGTGCCCCGGATCAGTGACGTCGCACCCTTCTACCGCGACTTCGGGCTGAATCGAGGGCGCGGAGGGGCAGTTCTCGACCACTGACGGCGGTGAACAGCTGCGGTTGGTCCAACGGCCCGTTCGCCGGCTCGTCGCCGCGGTCGTCGCCGCCGACGACGTCGACGACCTCGCCCGGGTGCGGGCGGCGGCCGAGGTCCACGGCCTCGCCGCGGAGGGCGACGACGCGCTGACGCTGACCGATCCGGTATCGGGCACCACCTACACCGTCGAGGTCCGGCCCCGGCTCGAGCAGCCGGCTCGCCCGGCTGAACCGATGAACAGCCCCGGCGCGACGGTCCGCGCCGGCGACCGAGCACCGGGGATCTTCGCCGAGGGCACCGCGACCCCGCGCCGGCTCGGTCACGCCATGCTCGGCACCCCCGACCTGGAATCGAGCATGCGCTTCTTCACCGAGGTGCTCGGGTTCCGGCTGTCCGACTCGGTGCCCGGCCTGATCGCCTTCCTCCGCTGCTCGACCGACCATCACAACATCGGCCTGATGCAGGCCCCGGTCTCCTTCCTGCACCACACGTCGTGGCAGGTCGACGACATCGACGCCATCGGGCAGGGGGCGCAGCACCTCATGGCGATCGACCCGACGTGCAGCATCTGGGGGCTCGGCCGCCACTTCCTCGGCTCGAACCTGTTCTGGTACTTCCGCGACCCGATCGGCAACTACGCCGAGTACTTCGCCGACCTCGACCAGATCGTCGAGGACGACATCTGGGTCGCCCGCACGTGGACGCCTGAGAAGTCGCTGTACGCGTGGGGGCCGCCCGTCCCGGAGGAGTTTGTGGTGCCTCGCGACCTCGACGTGATCGCCTCCGCCTCCGTCTGAACCGACGCTGACCGTGCCGACCCTCGAGGTGCGCAGCCTGTCGAAGCGCTTCGGCGGCGTGCACGCGCTCGACAACGTCTCGTTCACGGTCGACCGCGGCGAGATCTTCGGGATCATCGGACCGAACGGCGCCGGCAAGACCACGCTGCTCAACATCGCCGCCGGTGTCATGCGGCCGACCAGCGGCGAGGTCCTGCTCGAGGGCGAGGTCATCTCCGGTCTGCGCCCGCCGGCCGTCGTTCGCCGCGGCGTGGCCCGCGCGCGACCAGGTGCCCCGTCCGTTCAAGCAGATGACCGTGCGCCAGCATCTCGACATCGCGGCGCGCGTCCACCGACCGCATCGCCGCGCCCGGCGGGAGCTCGTCGATGCGGTGCTCGACCGCACGGGTCTGGCCAGACACGCAGACCGCCGTCGCCGGCGATCTCGGGCTGCTCGACCTCAAGCGACTGGAGATCGCCCGGGCGGTGGCGATGTCGCCGCGGGTGCTGCTGCTCGACGAGGTGGCGGCCGGGCTCGTCGGTCAGGAGATCGCCGGCGTCATAGACCTCATCTCCTCGCTGCAGGCCGCCGGTCTCGACGATCGTGCTGGTCGAGCACGTCCAGGCACTCATCCGCGAGCTCGCCGCCCGGGTCATGGTTCTCGAGTGGGGCCGCAAGCTGACCGAAGGCACGCCGGCGGAAGTCGTGGCCGACCGCCGGGTGATCGAGGCCTATCTCGGCCAACCGGTGGAGCAGGAGGTCGAGGTCGCCCGGGAGACGCCGGCACGGGCCACGGCACTGGTGGAGCTGATCGGCGTGGGCGTCAACTACGGGAGGTTTCCCGCGCTGCGCAACTGCGATCTCTCGATCGCCGCCGGCGAAGTCGTCGCCCTCGTCGGCGCCAACGGCGCCGGCAAGACGACCCTCTCCCGGGCGATCGCGGGGATGGTGCACACCCACCGGGGCGAGATCCGGTTCGACGGTGCTGACATCAGCCGGCTCCGCGCCCACCAGCGGGCCCGGGCCGGCATCGCCCTCTGCCACGAAGGGCGACGGCTGTTCACCGAGCAATCGGTCCGCGACAACCTCCTGACGGCCGCCCGTCGCGCTGCCCGCAGCGAGCGCACCGCCGCCGATCGCATCGCCGAGGTGCTCGCTCTGTTCCCCGAGCTGGAGCCGTTGCTGACCCGGCAGGCCGCGTTGCTGTCCGGCGGTGAACAGCAGATGGTCGCCATCGGCCGCGCCCTGGCGCTCGACCCGAAGTTGGTCATCTTCGACGAGCTGTCGCTCGGGCTCGCCCCCCGGATCGTGGCCCGCCTGCTGGAGGCGCTCCCGGTCCTGAAACAGCGGGGGATCGCCATCCTGCTCATCGAGCAGAACGTCGCCCAGGCGTTGACCGTCGCCGATCACGTCTACGTGCTCGATCACGGTCGCGTCGTGTTCTCCGGATCACCGGCCGACGTCGTCGACGATCCCCGGCTCCACACGGCCTACCTCGGCGCAGTCCCGGCCGCGGAGGCCGCTGCGGTCATCACCGAACGGGAAAGGACACCCGCATCATGAGGCGCACTCGCCACCTGCTGATCCCCTTCGTCGCCGCGGCACTCGTCGCCGCCGCCTGTGGCGGAGACGATGACGACGACGGGTCGGCCGCCACGGACGCATCGGGGTCGACGGCCGCGCCCGCTGGATCGGCGGCGACGTCGGCACCGGCCGCCACCAGTGGCGGTGGCGGTGGCGGCGCGGCGACCGGCGAGACGCTGCGCATCGGCACGTCGCTGCCGCTGACCGGGCCGCTGGGCGCGTTCGGCCCGATCATCCAGGCCGGCTACGACAAGGCGGTCGCTGAGGTGAACGACGCCGGTGGGCTGGTCGTCGGCGACACCACGCACCAGGTCGAGCTGGTCGTCCGCGACAACAAGTCCGATGGGAACGAGGCGGCCGCCCAAGCCCGCGATCTGGCACTGGGCGAGGAGGTCGTCGCCCTGCTGGGCGCGGCGACTCCACCGCTGACCATCCCGATCTCGGTCGCCGCGGAGCAGAACCAGGTCCCGCTCGTCGCGACCGTCACCCCGATCAGGGCGTGGCTCGGCGGCAACGAGGAGGGGTGGAAGTACGCCTTCGACATGTTCTTCGACGAGCTGCAGATGACCGACCTCCAGTACCAGACGGCCGATCTCGTGGAGACCAACAAGAAGGTCGCTCTCTTCACCGACCTCGAGGAGGACGGGCTGGTGATGGGTGGGCTGTGGGAGGAGAAGGCGGAGCCGTCCGGCTACGAGATCGTCGCCCATCCGGAGTTCCCGGTCGGGACGACGAACTTCTCCAGCCAGGTGGCCGAGGCCAAAGACGCCGAGGCCGAGATCGTGATCGCTCAGATCACGCCGCCGGACGCGATCGCCCTCGTCAAGCAGATGCAGGCGGACAGCTACCAGCCGAAGCTGCTGTTCATCGAGAAGGGCGCCAACTTCGGTGGCTGGCCGGCGGCGTCGGAGGGTCTCGGCGAAGGGGTCATGGCGGCCAACTGGTTCGCCGAGGGTGAGGGCACGCCGCGTGAGGCGGAGTTCATCGAGGAGTTCACCCCGATGACGGGTGGGGCGAACTCCGACCTCGGCGTCATCGTGTTCGCCTACACCGCGGCGAAGGTGCTGTTGGACGCGATCACCGCCGCCGGCTCGACCGAGGCCGACGCGATCGTGACCGCCCTCGAAGCGACGAACGGCGAGTACCCCGCCGGCACGGTCGACTTCGCCGACGATCACTCGGCCGGCCTGCCGGCGATCATGACCCAGTGGCGCGGCAACGACATGGTGTACGTCACGACCGCCGAGGGTGAGGCCGGCCCGGAAGAGATCGTGACTCCAGTGCCGGGGCTGGGATGACTCAGGAGCTGATCAACGGCGTGCTCCTGGGCGGGCTGTACGCCACCGTCGGCCTCGGGTTGACGATCGTCGTCGGCGTGATGCGCCTCGTCAACCTCGCTCACGGCGAGCTGCTGATCGTCGCTGCCTACCTCGTCGGGTTCCTGAATCACGAGTGGCAATGGGACCCGCTGGTGGCCGCCGTGGTCGTCGCCCCCGTAATGGCGCTGGCCGCCTATCCCGTCCAGCGCTTGATCCTCACGCCGACGATGCGCTACGGCTTCGAGCCGCCGCTCGTCGCGACATTCGGCATCGCCATCACGGTGCAGACCCTGCTCGTCATCTGGGCGACGTCCGATCCGCGCTCGCTGTCGGCGAGCTACGCGACCGAGAGCATCGAGATCTTCGGCACGACGGTCAGGGTGGTGATGCTGCTCGCCCTCGGGATCGGGATCGTGCTCGCCCTCGCCCTGCAGCTGTTCATGGTCCAGTCGTCCTTCGGCCGCGAGCTGCGGGCGGCGGCGGAGGACCCGGCCGCGGCGGAGACCGTCGGTGTCAACGTCGGCCACGTCTACGGTATCGCCCTCGGCTTGTCCGCGGCGGTCGCCACCTTCGGCGGGACCCTGATCGGCATCGCCTACAGCTACTCGCCGAACAGCGGGCTGGGCTGGCTGCTGCGGGCATTCACCGTCGTCGTCATCGGTGGGCTTGGTTCCATCCCCGGCGCGGTCCTCGGCGGGCTCGTGCTGGGAATCGTCGAGGAGCTCGGCGCCGAGTGGTTCGGGCCGCAGTACCGCGACGTCGTCGTGTTCCTCGCCCTGTGCGCTGTGCTCGTCGCTCGACCGCAGGGCATCCTCGCCCGCCGGGCGGCGACATGAAGCGCGAGGACGTCGCCGGGGTGGCTGTCCTCGCCGCGGTCGTCGTCGCCCTCGTCGTCGTGCGCGATGCCCTGTCCCCGCGACGTCGTGCGGGGGTTCGACCTGCTGCTGCTCATCGCCATGGCCTCGGCGTGGAACCTCGTCGGCGGGTTCGCCGGGCTGTTCTCGGTCGGTCAATCGATGTTCGTCGGCGCCGGCGCGTACGCCACGGGGATGCTCATCGTCCACGCCGATCTCCCACTCGGGGTCACCCTCTCGTTGGCCGGAGTTATCGCCGGCGCCATCGCCTTGGTCGTCGCCCTGCCGCTGATGCGGCTGCGGGCGGCGTACTTCTCGGTCGCCTCGCTCGGCATCGCCCTGGCCGCGCAGGCGTGGATGCTCAACTGGGAGTGGACCGGCGCGTCGACCGGGCTCAACCTCCCCCTCAGCGCCTACGTCGATCCCATCGACCAATACCTGCTCGCCGTCGGGCTGGCCGCGCTCACCGTCTCGGTCGTGACGTTCGTCGTCCACACCGGCCTCGGGCTGCGGACGATGGCCCTGCGCGACGACGAGCTGGCTGCCGCCGAAGTGGGCATCAGGCGCACTCCAACCACCCTCGCGGTGTGGACGATCAGCGGCGTCCTGACCGGGCTGGCCGGGGCATTGATACGCGATCCAGAAGGCGAGCCTGGAACCGGTCTCGGCCTTCTCGATCACCTTCACTCTCGACATGATCGTCGCCTCGGTGATCGGCGGGATCGGCACGATCGTCGGCCCGATCCTCGGAGCCATCGTCATCTACGTCGTCCGGCAGTTCCTGCAGGACGCCCAGAGCTGGTCGTCGGTGGTCAACGGGATCCTGATCATCGTCGTCATCCGGTTCGCTCCCCGCGGGCTGTGGGGAGTCACCCGGGACCTCGTCCGCACCGGGAGCCTGCGCCTGCGGCCCCCGGTCTCGGATCCAATCGTCACCCCTGCAACCGAAAGGTCAGCGGCATGAAAGTCGCCCGCTTCACCCACCACGAGACCACGCGGGTCGGCGTCGTCGTCGACGACGAGATCGCCGACGTCGGCGGGGCCGAACCCGCCCTCCCGACGGATGTCGGCGCGCTGCTCCCGCTCGACCTTGCCGCGCTCGAAGCGCTGGCGAGCCGAGCGACGCGCCTCCCATTGTCCGCCGTGCGGCTCGAAGCCCCCATTGTCGCGCCGCCCGAGTTCATTGCCGTCGGCCTCAACTACCCGACTCACGTCGCCGAGTCGGGTATGCACAAGCCAGACGTGCCAGTCATCTTCAACAAGCAGCGCACGTGCGTCGCCGGCCCCCACGATCCGATCGAGATCCCGGCGGTGGCGCCGGACCAAGTCGACTACGAAGGCGAGCTCGGCGTGGTCATCGGCCGGCGCTGCAAGGGCGTGACGCGGTCCGAAGCGGCCGACGTCATCGCCGGCTACCTGATCGTCAACGACGTGTCGGTGCGGGACTGGCAGCTCCGGACACCGACGATGACGATGGGCAAGTCGTTCGACACCCACGGCCCGACCGGACCCTGGCTCGTCACGGTGGACGAGATCCCCGATCCCCAAGACCTGCGCATCCGCACGTGGGTCGACGACGAGCTCCGCCAGGACGAGTCGACGAAGGCGATGATCCACGTTTGCGCCGAAATCATCGAGCACCTCTCCACGGCGTTCACGCTGCTACCCGGGACGATCATCGCCACCGGCACGCCCGCCGGCGTCGGGTTCAAGATGGAGCCGCCCGGGCTGCTCCGGCCCGGCCAGCACGTGCGCATCGAGATCGACCAGATCGGGTCGATCGACAACCCCGTCGTGGCCGGTGCCCCGGCCATGAGTGAGACTGTGAGGAAGCCATGACCATCACCGACGTCATCGCCACGAGCACCGCCGCCCTCGACGCCGCCCAGGCGCTCGTCCCGCGGCTGCGCGAACGAGCCGCCCAGACCACGATCGATCGACGGCTGCCGCAGGAGACCATCGACGACCTCGTCCAGTCCGGTGCGCTCAAGACCATCCAGGCGAAGCGCAACGGTGGCCAGGGCCTCGGCATGCGCGACCACCTGAACGTGATCTCCACCCTCGCCGCGGCTGCGGGTCGACGGCGTGGGTCTCCGGCGTTGTGCACGCTCACTCGTGGCTTCTCTCCCACTTCCCCGAGCAGGCGCAGGACGACATCTACGGCGCCAACCCGAGCGCGATGGTGTCCGCCGTAATCGGACCGCGTGGCAAGGCGCAGCGGACGGCCGACGGCTTCGTGGTCAGCGGCATGTGGCCCTTCGCCTCGGGGTCGGAACGAGCAGACTGGCTCCTCCTCGGCGGTTCCGTGCTCGACGACGATGGAAACGTCGTCGACGAGGGCGACTTCGCCATCCCGACCTCGGACGTGACCTATCTCGACGACTGGTTCGTCGTCGGCCTCGCCGGCACCGGCTCCTGCAGCGTCACCTTCGACGGACTGACCGTGCCCGAGCATCGATACCTGTCCTTGCCGGAGCTCATCCAAGGCAAGAGCCCCGGCATGTCGCTGCACGACTCCTGGGTGCCCCGGTGCGCACCGGTCCCCGTGCTCGCGCTGGCCCTGACCGGCGGCGCCATCGGCCTCGCCCGTCAAGCCCTCGACGACTTTCCCGCTCTGATCACCGGCAAGCCGATTCCGTACGCGAGCGGCATCAGGGACCAGAACCCCGTCACGCATGCCGACGTCGCCCAGGCTGCGTCGTTGATCGACGCCGGCGAGATGCTGCTCTACCGGACGGCCGACGAACTCGACGCCGCCGGTCGCGACGGCCGCGAGCTTGACCTCAAGACGCGTGCCCGGATGCGGCTCGACTGCGCCCAGGGGGTGCGGCACTGCCTGGAGGGAGTGCAGATCCTCTTCCAGCTCAGTGGCGCGACCGGCCTGCGGACCTCCAGCCCGCTGACCCGCGCTCTCGCCGACCTCCAGGCGATCAACCAACACGGCCTCCTCGATCTCCGCACGAACCGGGAGATGTACGGGCGGGTTCATCTCGGGCTCGAGCCCAACACACCTCTGATCTGACCTCCCCTACAGGGGAGGTCAGATTGCCCGAAGTCACAGACCTCCGGGGAATATCGAGCGGCGAACGAGCGCAATCGAGCCGGCGTTGTCGGATGCTCGCCACTGTGGTTTCCAGACACGTTTCTCGGACAGTGCGAGGTCGGCGTGAACACGATCAGCGAGCTGGGCGAATTGATCGGTCGGATCGCCCAGCACCGCCGGATATCCGACGGCCGACCTTGTTAGCGCAGCGCCGCGCCGGTCGACAGATCGAACAAGTGGATCTGGGTCGTGTCGACCCGCAACGTCAGCGGCTCCCAGACGTTGATGTCGATCGCCGACCCCATCGCCACGATGATCGACGACCTCGCCCGGTGGTCGGTACACGTCCCGCGCTCCGTCGGCCGCACACTCGCCGCACCGATCGTCGCGTGCACGAGCTGATCGGAACCGAGCCGCTCGCTGAACGAGACGCTCGCCACAAGCGAACCCGCTTCGTCCCGATGCAACGCTTCGGGCCGCACGCCGAACGCCACCTTGCGTCCGACGAGTCGGCGTACGACCGGCAGCCGCGCCAGGGCGACATCGTCGAGGGCCACGGACTGCCTCCCGACGCGCAGCGCCGGTGCGTCAGGCGTGCCGATCACGGTCGCCTCGAGGACGTTCATCGACGGAGACCCGATGAACTGACCGACGAACAAGTCGACGGGGTGCTCGTAGAGCTCCAACGGCGGGCCGCACTGCACGATCCGGCCCTCGCGCATGACCGCGATGCGGTCGCCCATCGACATCGCCTCGACCTGGTCGTGGGTCACGCACACCGTCGTCAGGCCGAGCCGGCGCTGGATCCGCAAGATCGCCGAGCGCGTCTCGACGCGCAGCTTGGTGTCGAGGTTCGACATCGGTTCGTCCATCAGGAGCAGCCGGGGCTCGCGCACGAGCGCCCGGCCGAGCGCCGATCGCTGCTGCTGCCCGCCGGACAGCTGCTTGGGGAGCCGGTCGAGCACGTCGGCGAGTTGGAGGAGGTTGGCGACCTCGCGCACCCGCCGGTTCACCGACGCCACGCGCACGTGGGCCAGCCGGAGCGGAAAGCCGATGTTCTCGGCGACGGTCATGTGCGGGTACAGCGCGTACGCCTGGAACGCCATCGCGATGTCACGCTCGCCGGCGTCGACGTCGTTGATGACGACCCCGTCCATCACGACATCGCCACTCGAGACGTCCTCGAGACCGGCGATCATCCGCAGCACGGTCGTCTTGCCGCAGCCCGACGGCCCAACGAGAACGAAGAGCTCACCATCGTCGACGTCGAGGTCGAGATCAGCGACGACCGATCCGCGGCCGCTATAGGTCTTACTCAGACGTCTCAGCTGCAGGGTCGACATGCGATACCAGGGTCTCGACGTGACCAGCACACTGAACCACACGGTCGTCGCCGTCTCCGCCCTCGAGCTGGGCGCGAGCCGTGATCTGGGCGCACAGTCCCACACATATGCGTATGCCAATGTCGGACAGGGTGACGAGACTTGGGTCGTTCTGACCGACCCGGAGCGCAACGTGTTCTGCGTCCTCGCTCCGCGACCAGGTTGACCCGGCGGTACCAGACGCGGCGGGTCGGGATACTCAGACGTGGTACTCGGACACCCGCCGCGGCGCCTGATCACTCCCCATTCGAAACGTGCTCGAGGTCGTCGGTGGTCGCGGCCCAGCTGGCGAGCAGGTTGAGGGCGTCGTGTGTGGGGGACCCGGGTTCGGCGGTGTAGGTGAGAAGGCTCTGGCTGGGATCGGCGCCCAGAGGAAAGGTGTCGAACGCCAGGTCGAGGTCGCCGACGACGGGGTGGTGGAGGAGCTTGACACCGGTGGTGTGGATCCGGACGTCGTGCGCGGCCCATCGAACCCGAAAGTCCCCGCTGCGGGTGGACAGCTCCCCGATCAGGTCTGACAGCTGCCGGTTGTAGGGGTCACGCCCGGCCTCTGCGCGCAGCATGGCGACCACGTCGTTGGCGACCTTGTCCCATTCCCGGAAGAACTCGGCCGCGTGCGGATCGAGGAAGATGAACCGGGCATTGTTGGCGGGCCGGATCGGGTCGGCGTAGATCGGTGCGAGGAGCGCGACCCCCAACGCGTTGGCGCCGAGGATGTCGAGTCGCCCGTTGAGCACGAACGCCGGCGTGCCGATCATCGAGTCCAGTACGCGCTGCACTGTCGGCCGGACTTGCTGTCGGGTCGGCTGGCGACGCGGTGGGACAGGACTGGCGGTGCGGAGCAGGTCGACAAGGTGCGCCCGCTCGGCGTCGTCGAGCTGCAGCGCGTGGGTGATGCCGTCGATGACGCTCTCGGAGACTCCGGTGGCGGTGCCGCGCTCGAGCCGCGTGTAGTACTCGATCGAGATGCTGGCGAGGAGGGCGGCTTCCTCGCGCCGCAGGCCCTTGACCCGCCGTCGGCCACTCCCGTAGACGGGCAGTCCCGCCTGCTCGGGGGTGATCCTGGCCCGACGTGTGGTGAGGAACTCGCGGATCTGCCCGCGGACGTCGCCACGGATGTCGTCGTGGTCGTCGCCGGCGCCTGCCATGGCTGTCCACCTTACGGGCGGTTCGGTGCCGCTGGGGGTCCCTGTGAGTGCCCCTTTCGCTGGGTCTCCCACGTGGGTCCGGAGCCTGGTTTGGTGGTCGCATGACTGACAAGAACGTTTGGCTCATCACCGGAGCTGCCCGCGGTATGGGCGTCGACATCGCCAAGGCCGCGCTCGCCGCCGGCCACGCCGTGGTCGCCACCGCCCGCAACACCGACAGCGTCACCGCCGCCTTGGGGAACGACGAGGACCTGCTGGCCGTCGCGCTCGACGTGACCGACCCGGCCGCCGCCGAAGCCGCCGTCAAGGCGGCCGTCGATCGGTTCGGTCGCATCGACGTGCTCGTCAACAACGCCGGCAACTTCTACGCCGGGTTCTTCGAGGAGCTCAGCCCCGACGCGGTGCGGGCCCAGATCGAGACGACCCTCTTCGGCCCGATGAACGTCACCCGGGCGGTGCTCCCGGTGATGCGCTCCCAGCGCTCGGGGCTCGTCGTCGCGATCTCGTCGACCGCCGGCATCGTGGGCCAGGCGTTCTGCACCGCCTATGCCGCCTCCAAGTTCGGGGTGGAGGGCTGGATCGAGTCCCTGACTCCGGAGGTCGAGCCGTTCGGCATCCGCACGATGCTCGTCGAGCCCGGGTTCTTCCGCACCGAGCTGCTCACGCCGGAGTCCACGACCTACGCCGAGCCCTCGATCGACGACTACGCCGAGCGCACCGAGCAGACCGTCGCCGCTTGGAACGGCATGAACGGCCAGCAGGCGGGCGACCCCGCCAAGCTCGCCGCTGCCCTCCTGACGGTGACCCAGCAGGAGAACCCGCCGCGGCGCTGGGTCGCAGGAGCCGACGCGGTCGCAACCGTCGAGCAGAAGGCCCGGACCTTGCTTGTCGAGGTGGACGCCTACCGCGAGCTCTCCAGCCACCTCGCTCACGACGACGCCTGAACGGCGCGCCCTACCTGGTCACCCGCCGCCAGAAGATTTCCTGCACCCCGGTTGCAATCACGTCAAGGAGACCCCAATGACCGCAGAGACGAACACGCGCATCATGGAGCGCTTCACCAGCGAGTTCCTGACCACCGGCGACGCCGCGTTGGCGGAGGAGTTCCTCAGCCCTGACATCGTCCTGCACTTCGCCGGACAGCAGCAGCGAGGCCGCGACACGTATCTCGCCGTCGTCGCCGCGAACGCCGACACGTTCGAGGATCTCGTGTGGACAGTGGAGGAAATGGTGGCCGACAGCGATGCCGTGGCGGTGCGCTACACGATGACAGGGACCCACAGGGGCGACTTCGCCGGGGTCCCACCCACCGGCAAGGCCGTCGTCGCGCAGAGCATGGCGTTCTATCGCCTCGCCGACGGCCAGATCGTCGAGGAGCGCGCCCAGCTCGACATGCTCGCAATCCTCCAGCAGATCGGTGCCGCACCGGCCGCGTAGCAGCGCGCTGGTGATCCGTCCTCCCCATCGATGGCCGACGCCGCTCCGGCTGCCCGGCCGCGCACAGAAAGCATGAAACACGTCATGACCACAGCAACATCCGAAGCGACGGCACCGACCACGGCGCCGAGCGTCTCGACGCCGACCACCGATGACTTCATCGGCGGTCTCGCCGACATGATGGCCCACTCGGCCCGCACGCCGATCCTGAGGTGGCCGGACGAGTACGGCCTCGCCTATGAGGACGTGTTCTTCCCGGCGCAGGACGGTGTCACGCTCGAGGGCTGGTTCATTCCCGCCGACTCAGACCGGCTGCTCATCTGCAACCACCCAATGCCCTGCAACCGCTACGGGTACCCCGGACACCTGGAGCCGTGGACCAACTTCGGCGGATTCGAGGTCAACTTCCTCCCCGAGTACAAGATCCTCCACGATGCCGGCTACAACATCCTGACCTACGACCTGCGCAACCACGGCCGCAGCGGAATGGGCAGCGGCGGCATCATCGGTCACGGTGTGCTCGAGTACCGAGACGTGATCGGCTCCTTGCAGTACGCGAAGTCTCGCGTCGATACCAAGGACATGAAGACCGCGCTGTACAGCCGCTGCATGGGGGCCAACGCAACCGTCGTCGCAATGAACAAGCACCCAGAAGCGTTCAGCCACATCCTGGCGATGATCGCATTGCAGCCCGCAGCGCCCCGGGGCTTCGTCGAAGCCGCCTTGCAAGGAGCCGGCATCGCCGATGGTCGGGAGTCGTTCGACCAGGCGCTGCACCGGCGAAGCGGGTATCGACTCGACGACTTCAGGCCGATCGAAGACACAACGGCGGTCACCGTCCCGACACTCGTCGCCCAGGTCCATGACGACTTCACCATGCCTCCGTCCTACGTCCAGGCGATCTACGACAACATCTCCGCTGAGGACAAGAAGCTCTACTGGATCGAAGGGACCGATCTTCGCTTCCAGGGCTACAACTACTTCGGCGAACACCCAGAGCTGGTCCTCGACTGGTTCGACACACACATGTGATCGGACCTCCAGCGGACCGGGGGTGGTCGCCCCCATCCCCGGCACCGGTCGCGTCGCCCGCGTCGAGGAGAACACCGCCGCGGGCGGCATCGAACTCACCGAATCGCAGCTGGAGCGGCTCGAATTCCCTCGAGCCCGCCTCGGGCCGACGGGACGACGAGGCCGACAAGCCGACCATCGACGCCGTCGAGCGCATCGCGAACGACCGCGGCGTGGCCATGGCCACCATCGCGCTTCCCTGGGTGCCGAAGAACCCCGGTCGTCGACGCCCGATCGTCGGCGCGACGAAACCGCACCACTTTCCCGACGCCGTCGCGGCGCTGGACATCGCCCTCACCGAAGAAGAGATCACCGCGCTCGAAGAGCACTACACGTCAGGTCGACGGACCGTGCTCCAGCAGTGCCGAGCCCAGCACGGCCAGCAAGAACAGCACACTTCCGACTAGGAACAGCGTCACCGATGGGCCGTACCACATCGGACGGTAGAACCCGACACAGCCCGCGACGAACAGCAGGGCCGCCACGATGTTGCACACCGACAGCACCCACCGTCGAGCATCGAGCGCCCAACACACCCGGGCCAGCAACCGCAGATCACCACGGGCCACATGTCGATGCTCCCACATCACAATCGCCCGATGGGCAGGCGATCAGCGTGACTCCCTCAACGGGAGGCGGAGCAGCCACAAGGGCGTCTGGGCGGCTGCGACGTAGTCGATGATCGCGCCGGCGTGATCCGTGCCAACCACACAGCAGCCGGTCAGCAGGTGTCGCAGTTCGCGCCGGCCCCGCTGGACACGTGACTTCGTCCCCGACACTGACAGGCCGAGCGCCGGTGCGGCGGCGACCTGCGTGTACCCCTCGAGCTCAACCAGGATGACCGCTTTCCGGTAGCGCTCCGGGAGCTGATCGACCAGTGGACGCATGCACGCGGCGAGCTCTCGGGTCGCCCGGTTCGGCCCTGCGTAGTCGGACCCGTCGTCGAATGCTTGCTGGCGGTCCTCAGGCAGCGGATGGAGCCGCCGCCGGGTCCGGTAGTGGTCGATGATCGCGTTGCGGGCCGCCCGGACTCACGTCGAGGGAGCCGAAATCGGCGCCGTGTACGCCTGGCTCTAGCTCGGGAATTCTGCCCATGGTCCCCGATCTCCGAGAAACCGGCGCACCGTCTGCACCGTGATATCTGGCTGTTCGAGTTGAGGTATGTGCCCACAGTTGGGCACGATCACCACCTCGCAGTTCGCGATGCGACGACCGAACTCCTCCGCGTAGACAACCGGGACCAGCGCGTCGTTGTCGCCCCACATGACGAGCGTCGGCGCGGAGATGCGGTGGAGCCGCTTGTGAAGCCCCTTGTCAGGGACCGGCCACAGGTACTTGGTCGTGCACCCGATCGCCCACACTCGGGCTACAGCGTCGTCGAGTGCCGCCTCGCGGCTGTCGGGAGGGGCGAACATTGCCCTCGCCGCCGGCGAGGCGGGGTCGTGGAAGAGCAGGGCCGGCAGCTGATCCGGCGGACCCGCGACGAAGTCGAGCGAGACGGGGTGGTCTTCCCGCCAGAGCCCGACCGGATCCAACAAAACGACTTTGCTGAAGAGTTCGGGGAAGACCGCGGCGAGCTCGGCGGCGAGCATGCCGCCGAACGACTGACCGATGACTGCCGCTGCCGCGTAGGCCGAGCTCGCCGAGCGCCTCCTCGTAGGCGAGCACCACGTCGAAGATGTCGTCGAGGATGTGGACGGCGGCGGAATCGCCGGGTGTCGTCCCGGGGAACTCGGGAGCGAACACGGTGTGGTCGGAGGCGAGGTCGTCGAGGAACGAATCCCAGGTCATGCCACCTGCGGGGTGCAGGTAGATGATCGGATCGCCGCTCCCCTTGACCTGGAACCGGATCGTCAGCTCACCGTTCCACACCGTGGCGCCGCGGTGTCGAAGAGGAAGCGCTCATCCCGCCGCTCCGGTGAGGCCGGTCTGGTTCGGGGACGCTGGCTGACCGCCGAGGCGGACGGGCCACCACCGGTTGTCGTGGGTCGTATTCGGCGAAGATGGGTCGCAGCCGTGGGAGCACTTGTCGGCGAACAGCTGGGTGCTGCGCAAGGTGAGGTCGTGGGGGGTGGAGCCCAGCTGGAGGAAGAGCGACAGATTGCCGACTCGGAACGTCTTGACGAGGAACTCGAGCCGTTCGGCGACCGTCTCGGGGCTGCCGGCGACAACTTGGCCACTCTCGACGAGGGATCGATAGGTCGGCGGACCCGGTGCCGGCGGTGGCGGGTTGGAGAGCATCGCCTGAGCCCTCGGGAGGGACACCGCCGGGCATCGCGAGCCGGTTGATCGGGGATGTGGCCAATGCCGTTTGCGAAGCAGTACTCGATGTGGGGGCCGTAGAGGCGTTCGGCCTCGTCGTCGGTGTCGGCCACGACCGACGAACTGCGAGTACGTCGCCCGGTACGGGTTGTCGTCCACGCCCAGCTCGGCTGCGGTCTGCCAGAAGTAGTCATATACCGGCTTGGCGAGCACCATGGGATCACCGAAGAAGGCGACCAGGTTGAACCCGAAGTCACGCTTCAGCGCGAGCCGGGCTGTGTTCGGTGTCCCACTGGTCGCAATGGTACCGGCGGGTGCGGCGTCTGCAGTGGCCGCGGCCAGATGTTCACGCCGGGATACTGCGAGTACTTGCCGTTCCAGGGGAAGATCTCGCGCTCCGTCCACGCCCTGAAGATCAGTCGCATGTTCTCGTCGTAGCGGGCCCGGGTCTCGACCGGCGCCACCCCGTTGTTGTAGTTGGCGTCGTACGGGAGTCCCACTGGAAACCCGGCGATGAGGCGGCCACCGCTGATGTTGTCGAGGACCGCGTACTCCTCGGCCACCCGACGCGGGCTCCTTGCTCTTGCCGAGCGTGCGGCCGATCACCTGGATAGCCGACGTCGATGCCCTCAACCTCCGTCGCGTAGGCGATTGCCGCAGCCGTCAGATCGGGATTAGGGCTCATGTCGTAGTTCGCCTGGCTGTGCTCGGTCACGGCGACGCCGTCGAATCCGGAGCGGGCCGCGAACATGAACTCATCGAGCCCATTGCGGAACGCTACCCGCACCTGCTCCGGATCGACGAAGTCGTAATAGGGGTTCGTGACAACGACCGACTCGCGAACCGTGTCGAGAAGTCATCAGGAAGGTCGCGGTACGTGAACTGCTGCAGATAGGTGAGCTTCATGAGACCCCTCCGGTCAACTGTCGGACGATCGAGATGCCAGCCACCGGCTCGCCCGAGGTGCCAGCCGCCATCGACCATGATCTCCCACCCGGTCACGAGATTCGAGGCGCCGGACGCGAGGTAGTAGATGAGCTGGGCGACATCGTCCGGCTCGACGACCTCACCGAATGCGACACGCGAGAGCGAAGCCTGCTGCGCCGCTTCGAGCGAGATGCTCATCCGCTCGGCACGTTGGTCCCCGATGCTCTCCAGCATGCGCGTGCGGATCACGCCCGGATGCTCCGAGTTGCATCGGATCCTCATCCCATTGCGGCATCCCTCGATCGCCACACTCTTGGTGAGGTGCTGCACAGCCGCCTTCGATGCACCGTCGGCAAGCAAAGCGGGAGTTGCCATGAACGACACGATCGACGAGATGTTGATGACCGATCCCTTCCGCGCCTGGTTCATGACCGGCAGCACATGCTTGCATCCCAGCATCGTGCCGTCGAGGTTCACGGCGAGGACCTTCCGCCACTCCCCAGAGTGGTGCTCTCGACCGACGACCTCACAAGATCGCCCTCGATCCCCGCCGCGTTCACGAGGACGTCGATCCGGCCGTACTCGGCGTCTTCGGCGGCCCGATGACGAGTTGTCCCCACCCGACGGTGGTCAGCGTGTGCGCGACGTAGAGCTGACCGGCATCGAGGTTCAGGTCGGACCAGCGCACTCCCAGGACTTCGCCTCGGCGCATCCCGGTGGTCGCCAGCAATACGAAGGCGGCGAACAGCCGGTTCTCCTTGGCGGCGGAGAAGAAATCCTTGATGTCCTCCGACGACCATGTCGTGTACGTCGGCCTGCTCGGCGTCGGTGCCTTCGCCCCCGCGGCAGCGTTGCGGCCGACAACGTCGAGCCGCTCGGCATCGGCGAGCGCCTTGCGAAGCACGACGTGGGTATTGCGGACGGTCTTCGCCGCCAAGGCCTTGCCCTACGAGCCGCCGTCGTCGAGCAGCTTGTTGTAGAACCGTTCGATCTGCAGCGGCGTGAGGGCCTGTAGCTTGACCCTCCCGAGGTGGCGCTTGATCCGTCCGACCGCCATCTCGTAGCTGTGCAGCGTGGTGGAGCGAAGATGCTGCCGTTGGGTCGGCAGCCATTCGTCGAGGTAGTCGGCCAGCGACACGGACGATCGCTGGGTGACGACGCCCCGCTCGATCTGGTTCAACACCGCACCCAAGGCGGACTGCGCCTCCCGCTTGGTCGCGAATCCCTGTTTCGACACCTGGCGCCGACGTCCGGTATCCGGGTCAGCACCCGCATCGACGCGGTACCCCCAACCGCCATCGAGCCGGCGCACCGAACCCCTCGTCATGCAACGACGCTTCCAGTCCGTGCAGGATTTGTGCAGGAATCAGCTCCCACTGTCTCAGACCCGCAAGGCGCTGTCCCGCATTAGCCCAGCTAGATGATAGTGCCCGGGGCGGGATTCGAACCCGCACGACCTTGCGGTCAGAGGGGTTTAAGCCCCCCGCGTCTGCCAGTTCCGCCACCCGGGCGCGGCGTCCACGCTACGTGAGTCCCGGCGGCGTTCATGTCATGGTGAGTGGACCCATCTGAGCCGTTCGAGATGACATGAACGCGGCGTGCCGGCGCGGCGGGTGGTCGTAGCACCGATGTCCACTGGTCGCCGGCCCTCACTCGCCGTCGATCGTCGCCAGCATCTCCGCATCGACGACGTCGACAAGATCGGGATGTCGATCGAGGTAGCCGCGCACGAACGGGCACAGTGGCACGACGAGCTCACCCCGCTCGCGTTGCGCCTCGAGCGCTCCTCGGGCGAGGGCTGAGCCGAGCCCGGCACCTTCGTGGGCGGGATCCACCTCGGTGTGCACGAAGTACGCCCGGCCTCCCCGTCGGACGTAGCGAGCGAAGCCGACCATCGTCCCGTCGACGGAGACCTCGTACCGTCTGAGGTCGGGGTTGTCACGCACGCTCGGGGTCGGCTCGCTCATCACCTGTCACGCTATGCCCGCGAGGACGACGCGGATGCTGTCGCCCAGCGCGGCAGTGGCGTCGGGGACGTCGACGGCCGACCTCCAGGCGACGAATCCGTCGGGGCGGACGAGCACCGCACCCGACTCCGTGATCCCGCAAGCCGCCGACCGCCTCATCGTCGATGACGTGAGCAGCGAAGGGGAGACCCGGGTGGTCGTTGGCCACCGCGTCGGTGGCGCCCGCCCACGCCGCGCCGCCCGACCCGGTGAGCACGGCGAACGCGCTGCCGGACGAGGTCGATCGTCGACACCTGCTGCCCGTCGCGCTCGACCCAGACATGCGGTAGCCGCGATCCCGGCCGCCCCCTGGTGTGGCGGGGGTCGTCGTGGCCCTCGGGCAGGTCGTCGTCGTCGGGGATCACCGCGCCCGAGCGGTAGAGGTATCCGAGCTCGATGTCGAGATCCGGGGCGAGCGGCGGGGCGTCGTCGACACCGAGATACGGCGCCGTCCGACGCACATAGCGGGTGTAGGCCTGCTCGACGGTGAACTGTCCGACCGGGCGGCGCTCGGCGTCGTACGTGGCGAGTAACGCCGGATCGGCGTGCCCCTGCAGCACCATCGCCAGCTTCCACGCCAGGTTGTGGGCGTCGTGGATGCCGGTGTTGCCCCCGAAGCCACCATTCGGCGGCATGATGTGGGCGGCGTCGCCGGCGAGCAGGACCCGCCCCGTTTGGTAGCTCCGGGCGACGTCGGCGGTCGACCGCCATCGGGCGAGCCCGTCGATGCGACGGCGAGGTCGGGCACCCCGGCGCCGGCGCGCACCAGCTCGATCAACCGGCGCTCGCTCGTGTCGGACGCCGCGTCGGCCGCCGCGGTCGACGTGGCGTCGCCCACCGTGTTGACCACGAGGAAGCCGGACTCGCAGCTCTTGTCGAGCCGGAAGAAGCCACCGAACGTGGCGTTGTTGATGTAGATGACGCTGAGCGGCTTGCCCTCCATCTGCGGCCGCAGGTCGGCGGTGAAGTAGATCGTCATGCTGTTCGAGAACACTCCGCGCCCCTCGAACGGCGTGCCCAGCAGCTCGCGCACGGCGCTGTGGGCACCGTCGGCGCCAACGAGGTAGCGGCCGCGCAACGACCGCGATGATCCGCCGTCCGTCTCCCGCACGGTGACGGTCACTCCTCGGTCGTCCTGCTCTACGTCGACGACCTCGTGACCGTCGACCACGGTGGCGCCGGCCTGCTCGGCCCGGGCGCGCAGGATCGGCTCGAGCCCGGGCTGGCTGACGAAGAGCCGGCGGGACGGGCTGATCGCCTCGACGCCTTCGTTGAGGCTCGGGATGATGTCGGCCAGCTTGCGCCCGGCCAGGGTGTCCATCATCACGATCGCGCCCTCGGGCAGGAACTCGCGCTGCGGACTGCGCCTTCACCTGCTCCTCGATCCCGGCCAGCCGGAACAGCTCGAGCGTCCGCAGATGGAAGTGGGCGGCGCGGGGCAGCCCCGAGCCGCCGCGCAGGCGCTCGATGGCAATCGACCGGACGCCGTGCTGGGCGAGGAACATCGCCGTCGACAGGCCGACCAGCCCGCCGCCGGCGATCAGGACAGGAGCGTCGACCGGCTCCGTCGCTGGGGTGGTCACGCGACCTCCGCGCTGCCCGCGAGGCCGTCGGCCCCGATGAACAGCGCCCACAGCTCCGTACGCAGGCGGGTGGCGTCGGGAGCGGGCAGGCCGTTGGCGACGATCACCCCTTCGATCATGTCGCCGAGCACGACCGGCCACGGCCGGCCCCGCACGCGGACCGCGACGACGGGCACGCTCGGCCTGCGGCGCAGCGTGCGGTCGACGCCGACCAGCCGCGGCGGGCACCGAAAGCTGGGCCCGACGAGACCCCGCCGCCGCGCTGCTCGCGTCAACGCGCGGGCGGCGTCGGCGAACCGGATCGTGCTCGACTCCATGCGCCCATCATGACCGAGGGGTGTCACGCCGTCACGAGCGCACCCGCTGGTACCGTCCGGCCGATGACGGACCCGACGCCCGGCGCCGACGGCGCCGGCGCGCCGGATGCCAGCGTCGTGCTCACACCGGTCCAGCAGCGCACCCTCGACGCCCTCCGACGCACCGATCCGCCCCTTGTCTTCGCCCCCGAGGTCGTCGTCGATCTCCGTCACGACGCCGACGCGGCCCTCGCCGACCTCGGCACCCGGCTCGGCGACACCGAGCTGTACGTCACCAAGCACGCGATCGCCGGCGTGCTCGACTGCGAGGCCCACCACCTGGCTCCCGACCCGTTCACGTGGACACCGGCTCGCGCCCGCGGCCAGGTCTCGCACAAGGCGATCCAGCTCCTGCTCAACTGGCGCGGCGAACCGACTCCGGCCGATCTCGTCGACGAGGCGCTCGCCCGGCTGGCCGACGAGCCCAACAAGCTCGGCGACTACGTCGCCGGCCTCGGTCCCGGCGGTGAGGCCGACCTGCGCGGACAGGCGGTCGAGCGGGTGACCAAGTTCCTCGAGTGCTTCCCACCCCTCGATCGCCGGTGGCACCCGATGACCGAAGCCTCGGCCCAGTTCCCGCTGGAGGGCCCGATCGTGCTGCGCGCCCGCGTGGACCTGATCATCGGCCGCCCGGTCGAGCGGGAGAGTCGCAAGGTGATCATCGACCTCAAGTCGGGCCGGATCCTGCCCCGCCACCGCGAGGACCTCCGGTTCTACGCCCTCGTCGAGACGCTGTGCCGGGACGTTCCGCCCCGCAAGCTGGCCACGTTCTCCCTGGACTCCGGGACGGCCGCGGTCGAAGAGGTCACGACGGGGTGCCTCCGCTCGGCACTGCGACGCACCCTCGACGCCATCGAGCGGATGGTCGAGCTGCGCGTCGAGGGGCGTGAGCCTGAGCGCACGCCGGGGGTCTCGTGTCGCTGGTGCCCCCTGCTCGACGCGTGCGAACCGGGCCTGGCGTCGCTGGCGGGAACAGCCGACGGGGACACGGAACTGGAGCCCTAGGCGGGCGCAACGCGGCCTACGGGTTT
The DNA here is from genome assembly GCA_963839695.1 of uncultured Acidimicrobiia bacterium. Taxonomy (GTDB): domain Bacteria; phylum Actinomycetota; class Acidimicrobiia; order Acidimicrobiales; family Ilumatobacteraceae; genus JALZMG01. Next base: position 500,639 of record CAWIVW010000007.1, read on the forward strand.
TCCCGAAACGTGGACCCGTCGCGACCCGACGCGGCCGTCGCGCCGTATCGGCCAGCGTCGCCGGGGCGTCACCTATGCGACCCCGCCGGAACGGCCGGTGGGATCAATCCGAAAGGACCACACATCATGAAGATCAGGACCCTCGTCGCTGCCTCGACGCTGGCCGCGGCCGGCGTGATCGGCGGCGTGAGCCAGTCGGCCTCGGCCTGTGGCGTCACTCTGAACGTGGACAACGACAAGAACACCGACGTGACTGTCCACTGGGCGTACAGCAAGGTCCGGGCGAAGCCGGCCGGCGTCGCCGGGACCTGGGCGAAGATGGGGACCACCTCGGTGAGTCTCGATGCCGACACCTCGGGCGGCGGTGACGACGTCCTCAAGGGGCTCAACCTCACGTTCAGCTGCGGCACCCAGCGCCAGTACTACGTCTACTGGACCGACGGCAACGGCAACAGCGGGTACGAGTACCACAACGAGACCGGCTCGACGGGCTCGTGGACCACGAGCGTCAACCCGTTCATCGACATCGAGTAACACCTCGCCCCCCTGGGTCACGCCGGGTGTCATCAGGGCTACTGGCAGTCCGAGGCCGGCGGATTCCTGCACGGTTGCGATCGAGCGACCGGGCTGGACCGCCGGCCTCGGCGCGCCCACGACCTCTGCGCCGATGCGGGCGACCGCGGCGTCGAGATCCTCGACGTTGAGCACGAGCCCCCAGAACCACGCCGGGCCCTCCGGCAGCCCGGCCCGTTCCACCACCTCGACGATCAGCCCACCCATCCGGTGGAAGCCCTGCCGGATCTCACCGACCTCGCGCACCCGCTTCAGCGGTGCATCCGTCGCCTCCTCGATCGCCCGGCAGGTCCGCTCGAGCGAGTCGGTGGTGATCACGACGTGGTCGAGGCCGATCGCGCCGGACGGGTGCTCGACGTAGACCGGCGGCACGGTGGCCACGGCGGCGGTCGGGAGGCCGTCGATCTCGGCGATCGGCTCGGCCAGACCGGACAGCGCCCAGCCGACGATCCCGGGCGCGGCGTCAGGGTCGATGCGGATGCCGGTGCCGAACAGCGAGACCGAGCCGTCGACGACGACGAGGCCAAGACGCTCCCACGGCTCGACCGACCCGCCCACCGTGATCCACTCGACCCGGATGCTCACGGGGTGGGCACGGGTATCGCCGCGGCGGTCGGGACGACGAGCCCGACCTGCCAGGCGAGGAACGTCAGCCCGTCGGCGAGCTCGTCGGCCCGCTTGGCCACCGGCTTGCCGACGCCGTGACCGGCGCGACCCTCCTGGGAGAGCAGGATCGGTCGCTCGTCCTGGCCGCTCGACGTCGCCTGCAGCAGGGCGGCCATCTTGCGGGCGTGCAGCGGGTCGACCCGCGTGTCGCCCTCGGCGGTGCTGAACAGCGTCGCCGGGTAGGCCGTGCCGTCGACCACATGGTGGTACGGCGAGTAGGCGTGCAGCCAGGCGAAGTCCTCGGCCACGTCGGGGTCCCCGTACTCGTCGGTCCACAGGCGGGCGATCAGGAACTGCGGGAACCGGATCATGTCGAGCAGCGGCACCCCGCACCACACGGCGCGGCAGAGGTCGGGACGCTGGGTGAGCGCGGCGCCGACGAGCAGGCCGCCGTTCGACCGGCCGAGGATCGCCAACCGTTCCCGCCCGGCCAGGCCCTCGGCGACGAGCCAGTCGGCGGCGGCATGGAAGTCGTCGAACACGTTCTGCTTGTGCTCCCGCCGGCCGGCGTGGTGCCACGCCTCGCCCTCCTCGAGGCCGCCGCGGAGACCGGCGATCGCGTACACGCCCACCCGCCGCGCACCACGCGGCGATCTGCGGCGACCACACCGGCGTCTCGGTGATCGCGAAGCCGCCGTAGCCGTTGAGGATCAGCGGCACGTCCGGGCCTGGCGCCACGTCGTCGCGGTGGATGAGGAACAGCCCGATCGCCGTGCCGTCGGCTGAGGGGTAGGTGACCTGGCGGACGGCGAGGGGCGGCACGGCGGCTGACGTCGACGGGGGGTGGGAACCAGCGGGTCGCGGTCGTGCCGGGATCGACCCGCCACACGGCGGTCGGCGCGTCGAACGAGTCGACGACGGCGAAGGCCCGACCGGTCTCGCGGTCGGCGGTCAGCCCGGTGACGGCGACCACGTCGCCGACCCCGTCGACCGATCCGAGCCGGCTGCCGTCGGCGCCGAAGCGGACGATCCGGTCGACGGCGCGCTGCGGTCGAGACGGCGAGGACATCGTCGCCGCACACCGTGGGGTGGGAGAGCACGCCCTCGCCCTCGGGCACGAGCGTCTCCCACCGGCCCGGATCGGCCGCGCCGAACGGCACCCGGACGAGCCGGCCCCTGGGCGCGTCGAGCGTGGTGACACCGACCAGCGCATCGCCGTCGGCGGCGAACTGGAACTCCGACGTCGCCTCGACGCCCGCGATCACCGTCGACCACTCGTCCGCTCGGCGGTCGAGGAGGTGGACGTCGTAACGGGCCCAGCCGACGAGCACGTGGACCAGCAGCCACCGGCCGTCCGGCGACATCGTGACGTCGGGCCACGCTTGCGGGTCGGGGTGCTCGGCCCACACCACCGGATCGTCCCGCCAGTCGTCGCCGAGGCGATGGTGGTGCACCGTGCGGTGGTACTCGTCGCCCTCGGGGTAGCGGGTGTAGGCGAAGCCCGAACCGTCGGGCTCCCACGCCACGCTGCACGCCCGCGTGTTCGGGATCGCCTCGCCGAGGTCACGACCGTCTGCGCTGTCGAGCACGCGCAGCACCGAGTCCTCGGTGCCACCCTCGCTCGTGCCGACGGCGACGAGCGCGCCGTCGGCGGACGCCTCGAACCAGTCGATCGCGTTGGCCGCGTCGGCGACTCCGGCGGCCGGATCGAGGAGCACGACCGGCGGCACACTGGCGTCGACGGCCGAGCGGCGGGTGAGGAGGAACTGCTCGGCGCCGGCCGGCCGCTCGAGGCAGAAGAGGTGCTCGCCGCGCACCTGGGCGGCGAGCACGACGGGGAGCTGCATCAGGGCGACGATACGCTCGTGCCACCAGGAACGGTCGGGCCGGGCGTCGAGCGCGGCGCGGGTGTGGGCGTTCTGCGCGGCGACCCACTCGGCCGACCTCGGCGTCGTCACCGTCCTCGAGCCAGCGGTACGGATCCGGGACCTCGACGCCGTGGATGACGTCGACGACCTCCTCGCGCCGGGTGGGCGGCGGCGTCCCGCTGGCCATCGACGAAGGGGTCAGCCGCGGCCGGTGTTCGGGCGCTTGCCGTGGTTGGCCTTCGAGCGCCGCATGCGCGCCTTGCGCTTCTTGGTCTTCTTCGACATAGGGGCGTCAGGCTACCGGCGGGCGTGCTTGCCGGCGCGTGCCACAGCCGTCGGCGGCGCCACGTTGGGGATCAGCTGGTCGACGAGGCCGCGCACCTGGCCGGGATCGAGCGGCGGCAGGGAGAACAGCAGACGGAGCAGGATCGGGCCGGCGAGGGCCTCGGCCATCAGCTCGGGATCCAGGTCCGCGGGCAGGTCGCCGATCGCGACTCCGGCGGCGAGCAGCTCGACCATCGACCGGCGACCCTCGGAGGAGATCTGGCTGTGGAGCCGGCGAGCTTCAGGGTCGTGGGCCGCGGCATCGATCAGTGACGGCAGGCACCGCGACCACTGCGACTCGGCGGCGGTGCGGGCGAAGTTCTCGAGCACGGCGATCACGCTGCTCGCGCACGTCGCCCTCGGCGGGCGGGGCGTGCGGCGGCTTGAGCTCGAGGAAGGCGTCGCGGATCAGCTCGACCCGGCCCGGCCAGTGGCGGTAGATCGTGCTCTTGGCGACGCCCGAGCGGGCGGCGACCGCCTCGATCGTGACCGCGCCGTACCCGGACTCGGCGAGGAGCGCGAGCGTGGCCTCCAGGACCAGCCGGCGGGTGCGTTCGATCCGCGGGTCGCACGGCCCGATCGCGGTTGCCATCTCGCTAGTTTGCCGCAGCCCCTTCCGCGGCGAGCTCAATTGGCTGGGGTTCGTCCTCGGCGAGGATGCTCGCCGCCTCGGCCTCGAGCTCCTTGGCGGTCGAGAACGTGCGCAGGACCAGGATCGCGGCGGCGACGACGATCGACCGCCGAGATCGCGGCGGTGAGGCCGAACGCTTCGGTGAAGGCGTCGCCGGCCCGTTGAACGAGCCCGCCGCCGGTGTCGCCCGGCAGCTCCCGGGCTGCCGTGACGGCCTCGCCGAGCGAGCTGCTCGGCCTCGGCGGTCGCCGAGGCGGACAGGTCGAGCCCGCCGAGGTCGAGCCTCGACCGGTAGAGCGAGCTGACGATCGTGCCGAAGATGGCGATGCCGAGCGCGCCCCCGAGCTCGCGGGTCGTGTCGTTGACCGCCGAGGCCGACGCCGGCCTTGCGAGAGCGGGACCGCGCTCGATGATGCTCGTCGTGGCCGGGGCGGCGGTGATCGCCATGCCCGGCGCCCATGAGCACCATCGCCACGGCGAGCACCACGTACGGGGTGTCGGGGTGACCGGAGCGAGGACCGCCATCCCGGCTCCGACGAGCAGGAACCCGAGGGCGATCGTGCGTCCACTCCCCAACCGGGCGGCGATGTCGGCGCTGCGCGGCGACAGGATGATGAACATCGGTGGGAGCGGCAGCGTCGCCAGGCCGGCCTCGAGCGGCGAGTACCCGCGGACGAACTGCAGGTACAGCGAGAGCAGGAAGAACCAGCCGAACATCACGAAGAACGATGTCGTGATCACCGCGCTGCCGACGCTGAAGCGACGATCGGCGAAGTACGAGATCGGCAGCATCGGGTGCTCGGCGACCACTCGCTCCCAGCGGACGAACCCGTACAGCGTGATCGCGGCGAGCACGAACGAGCCCACGACGAGGGTGTCGCTCCAGCCCCGCTCGGCGCCCTCGATGATGCCGAAGATGCAGCGACGTCAGGCCGACGAGCGACAGCACCGCGCCGCGCGGGTCGAGCGGGGTGGCCGTGTCGTCCCGCGACCGCGGGCTGTAGATCGCGATCGCGACGGCGGTGACGGCGACGACGGGGACGTTGAAGAGGAACGTCGAGCCCCACCAGAACTCCTCGAGCAGGGCGCCGGAGACGATCGGGCCGAGCGCCCCGCCGGCGCCGGCGAAGGCCACCCACGTGGCGATCGCCTTCGGACGCTCCGCGGGCGGGAAGACGGCGGTGAGCAGCGAAAGCGTCGCCGGCATCACGAACGCCGCGCCGGCGCCCTGGATGGCGCGACCGACGATCACGATGGCGGCCGAGCCGGCGAACCCGCTGACCAACGCGCCGAGGCCGAACAGGACCAGCCCGAAGAGCAGCGTCTCCTTGCGCCCGAAGCGATCGCCGAGCGCTCCCGCGACCAGGAGCAGGCCGGCGAACACGAGCGCATAGGAGTCGAGGATCCACTGGAGCATCGTGGCGCTGGCCCCGAGGTCGCTCTGGATGGTCGGCAGGGCGACGTTCAACGAGGACACCGCCATCACGATCATCACGAGCGAGAGGCACAGCACGCCGAGCAGGAACCACCGACGCTGGTAGACCTCGGGTCGCTCGTAGAGCGGGACGACGGCCGCGGACGAGAGTTCGGGGGGTTCGAAGGTCATGAAACGAAACGTAAGCGTTTCACTCCGCTACGGCAACGTTTCACATGTCACAGCGCGTTCGGGAATGCGCGCGACCGCGGTCAGCTGGGGAGCGCGGCCTCGATCGCGGCGACGAGCTCGGGCGCCTCCGGGGTGACCATCGGGCTGAAGCGGGTGACGTTGCCGGCCGGATCGACGAGGAACTTCTCGAAGTTCCAGCGGATGTCGCCGTCGTGGCCCTCGGCGTCGGCGACGGTGGTCAGCTCGGTGTAGATCGGATGCCGGCCCGGCCCGTTGACCTCGATCTTCTCGTACATGGGAAAGGTCACGCCGTAGTTCGTCGCGCAGAACGTGGCGATCTCCTCGGCGCTGCCCGGTTCCTGCCCCCCGAACTGGTTGCACGGGAACCCGAGCACGCTGAAGCCCTGATCCGCGTAGCGCTGCTGCAACTCCTCGAGACCCGTGTACTGCGGCGTGAGGCCGCATCGCGATGCGACGTTGACCAGCAACAGGGCCTGGCCCTCGCGCTCGGCGAGGCTCGACGGCTCGCCCTCGAGGGTGCTTGATCGGGTGCTCGAAGATCGACATGGTCCCAGCATGCCGCGTGTGACGCGGAGGGCTACCGTCGGCGCATGGACATCCAGGGGACGTGTGACGAACGGTTCGGCGCGATGCGGGAGGCGTTCGCGGCCAACTTCGCCGAGGGGAGCGAGCCGACCGACGTGGGCGCGTCGCTCGCGATGACGCTCGACGGCGAGCTCGTCGTCGACCTCTGGGGCGGCACGGTCACGACGGACTCCGCCGCCGACGTGCCGTGGGAGCGGGACACGATCATCAACGTGTGGTCGACGACGAAGACCTTGTCGGCGCTGTGCTGCCTGCTGCTCGCCGATCAGGGCGAGCTCGACCTGTACGCCCCGGTCGCCAAGGTGTGGCCCGAGTTCGGCGCCGGCGGCAAGCGCGAGATCGCGATGCGCCACGTGATGAGCCACACCGCCGGGCTCTCCGGTTGGCAGGAGCCGATCACGGTCGAGGACCTGTACGACTGGGAGAAGGTCACGTCGCTGCTCGCCGCCCAGGAGCCGTGGTGGGAGCCGGGCACGGCGTCGGGTTACCACGCCATCGACCCAGGGGTTCCTGGAGGGGGAGGTCGTGCGGCGGGTGACGGGGCAGACGATCGGCGAGTTCGCCGCCAAGGAGGTGACTGGTCCGCTCGGCGTCGACTTCCACATCGGCACTGCGGCCGAGCACGACGGCCGGGTCGCTCACGTGATCCCGCCGAGCGCACCGCTCTCGGTCGAGGGCGCCGAGGAGGGCTCGATCGCGCTGCGCACGCTGCTCAATCCGCAGCCGCCGCTCGATGCGGCGGTGTCGAGCACGATCCCGTGGCGGCGGGCCGAGATCCCGGCCGCCGGTGGGCACGGCAATGCCCGGGCGGTCGCGCTGGTCCACACCCCGATGGCGTGCGGCGGCGAGGCCAACGGCGTCCGGCTGCTCTCGCCGCGAGGGCATCGAGCCGGTGTTCGACGAGCAGACGTACGGCCAGGACCTCGTGATCCCGATGGTCGTCCGCCACGGCATCGGCTTCGGGCTGCCGTCGCCCGAGGTGCCGATCAGCCCCAGCGAACGGGCCTGCTTCTGGGGCGGCTGGGGCGGCTCGGTCGCGGTGATCGACCTCGACGCCCGGATGAGCTTCTCCTACGTGATGAGCAAGATGGGCGAGGGCACCGTCGGCGACATGCGCGCCGCCGGCCCGCTCCTCGCCGCCTACATCGCGCTCGCCGGCAGCTGAGGCTCTCGGCATCCGAGGTTTTCCGGACACCCGAGGGTTTCCGTGCCGGACGGGGCGCCGGAAAACCTCCGGCGCGCTGAAAACCTCGGATGGTCACGCGTAGCGGGCCACCAGCTCCCTCACCCGGACGGCTTCCTCGGGGAAGGTGTGGCGGTCGGCGAGCCGGTGAGCGCCCATCGCCGGCAGTAGGTCGATCGCCGCCGCCCGGCCGCAGCCGTCGACGAAGCGGTCGACGAACCGGCTGCGCAGGCGTTGCCCGACGACCCGCATCCACCACGGTCCGTCGAGCGTGCTCGTCGCGCCGATCACCCAGGCGTAGGCGACATCGGCGGCGGCGGGGCCGAGGACGGCATTGGTCCAGTCGAACACGACGGGGCCAGCCGCGGTGAGCATCACGTTGTCGGGATGGAAGTCGAGATGGACGATCGCCTCCGCCGGGCCGAAGGCCGCCGCGACGAGGCTGCCCCGAGCGCCCAGCTCGCCGATCGGGACGGCGACCAGGCGTCGGTGCAGGTCGACCATCGAGTCGGCGTGGCGATCGACGCGCCACGGGTGCGACTGGAGGTCGGCGAGCATCGTGACCCCGTCGAGCCGCTCCATCACCAGGTCACCGCCGGCCGCGTCGAACACCTCCGGCGTCGGGTAGCCGTGGGCGCGGACGTGGCCCATGACCGCCGCCTCCTTGGCCACCATCTCCGCGGCGATCACCGCCGGGATGGAGTCCCGGTAGCGGCGCAGCACCCGGTCGTTGCCGACGTCGTAGACGTCGGCCGCCCGCCCCTTGCCGATGAGCCGGACCCGGCTCAGCCGCCATCCGTCCACGCCAGCAGCTCGTCGGCGGACATCGTGTTGACGACCCGCTCGAGCGGCACGTCCCGCTCGGCGGCGCGGTCGCATCCGTGCGGCTGCCATTCGAGCTGGCCGGTGGCGTGGGCGTCGGTGTCGATCGAGAACCAGCAGCCGTGCTCGATCGCCAGGTCGAGCAGCTCCCGTGGCGGGTCGAGTCGCTCCGGCCGGCAGTTGATCTCGACCGCGGTGCCGAACTGCTTGCACGCGGCGAACACGTAGTCGGCGTCGAACACCGACGGCGGTCGCTTGCCGATCAACCGGCCGGTGCAGTGGCCGAGGATGTCGACGTGCGGTGACGCCACCGCGACCACCATCCGCTCGGTCATCGCCTTCCGGTCCGAGCGCAGCTTGGAGTGCACGCTGGCGACGACGACGTCGAGGCGGTCGAGCAGGTCGTCGTCGAGGTCGAGCGAGCCGTCCTCCAGGATGTCGACCTCCATCCCGGTGAGGATCCGGAACGGCGCGAGCTGCTCGTTGAGGGCGGCGATCTCGACGAGCTGGCGCTCGAGCCGCTCCCGGTTGAGCCCGTGGGCGATGGTCAGCCGGGCCGAGTGGTCGGTGAGGACCATGTACTCGTGGCCGAGTCCAGCGGCGGTGGTGGCCATCTCCTCGATCTCGGCGCCGCCGTCGCTCCACGTCGAGTGGAGGTGGCAGTCGCCGCGCAGGGCGTCGCGGTAGCGCTGCCCCTCCGGGGTGATCGGGATCTCCGTGCTGCCCTCGAGCTTGGCGAGATAGCTCGGCACCTCACCGGCGAGCGCCTCGGTGATGACCCGGGCCGTGGCGTCGCCGATCCCGTCGAGCTTGGTGAGCGTGCCGGCGGCGGCCCGCTCGGCGAGCTCGGCCGGGTCGGTCTCGCGCACGACGTTGCGCGCCCGCTGGAACGCCTTGGCCTTGAAGCCCGGCTCGTGCGCCCGGTCGAGCAGGTGGACGATGCGGTCGAGCGCGGCCTCCGGCGTCACGAAAGTCAGGGTAACGGAGGGCCCTGGGCGTCAGTCGGTGAGCAGGCCGTAGCGGCGGCGGACCCAGCGGTCGAGGGTGCCGAAGAACAGCGTGTCGACGACGATGCCGATGATGAGGATCACGATCATCATCGCCATGAGCCCAGCCGCGTCGTTGAGGTTGCGGTAGTTCTGCAGCAACGAGCCGACCGACGGCTCGCCGGCAATGATCACGATGAGCTCGCCGGCCATCAGGCTGCGCCAGGCGAACGCCCACCCTTGCTTGAGCCCGCCGACGAACGACGGCAGCGACGCCGGCAAGACGACGTGGCGGTACGCAGTGATGCCGCGCGCACCCATTGCCCGCCCTGCCCGCAGCAGGATCGGGGGGACGTGATCGACGCCGATGATCAGCCCGTTGGCGATTGACGGTGCGGCGCCGAGCACGACGACGAACAGGATCGCCTGCTCTGAGATCTTGAACAACAGGATCGCGAGCGGGAACCACACGATCGAGGGCATCGTCTGCACGCCGGTGATCAGCGAGCCGACCGCCGAGCGCACGATCTTCGACGACGCCACGACGCTCCCGATCACGACGCCGATCGCGAGGGCGAGGGCGAACCCGACCGCCGCGCGCCGGATGGTGATCGACATCGCGTCGGCGACCGTGCCGTCGGCGATGAGGTCTCCGAGCTCGGCGAAGACCGCTCTCGGGCCGGGCAGCACGTACTCCGGCTTCCACCCCGACCACACGACGAGCTGCCACAGGAGCAGGGCGAGGCCGACTGCCGCGAGCTTCGGCCACGTCGCCAACCAGACGCGGCGACCCCGGCCGACGTGCCGAGGGGCCCGCGCCGGCTCGGGGACCGCCGCGCTGTCGTCGAGGACGGCCGCGGTAGGCGTGTCCGGGGAGACAGGGTCAACGACGAGCATGGGCGAGCGCCTCCTCGCGGAGCTGTTCGGTGACGGTGGCGGCGAGCGTGCTCACCTCGGGCGAGTCGATGCGCCGCGGTCGGTTGATCTCGACGTCGAACGTGGCGGTCACCCGGCCAGGGCGCGGCGACAGGACGACGATGCGGTCGGCGAGGCGGGCCGCCTCGCGCACGTTGTGGGTCACGAACAGGACGGTGAGCCGTCGGGCGCTGATGAGCGTCTCCAGCTCGGCGTGCAGGGCATCCCGCGTCATGGCGTCGAGGGCGCCGAACGGCTCGTCCATCAGCAGGATCTCGGCATCCTGGGCGAACGCTCTGGCCAGCGCGCCCCGCTGACGCATGCCGCCGGACAGCTGGTGCGGCCGCTTCTTGGCGAACCCGTCGAGATGCACAGCCTCCAGCAGCTGCTCGGCCCGCGCTCGCCGGTCGGACTTCGCCATCCCGGCCAGCCGCATCGGCAGCTCGACGTTGGCGGCCACGGTCAGCCACGGGAACAGCGCCGCCTCCTGGAACATCAGCGCCGTGCGGCCGTGGACGTCCACGGTGCCCGAGCTCGGGTCATCGAGACCGGCGACGAGGTTGAGGATCGTCGACTTGCCGCAGCCCGAGGCGCCGATCAGGCAGACGAACTCGCCGTCTTCGACATCGACGTCGACGTCGTGCAACGCGGTCACCGCACCCCGGCCGGACCCGAACGTCTTGGTGACGCGCCGCAGGCTGATCACCGGGTTGCTCATATGCCCGTCACCTCGGTGTCGCCGCGCTCGGCGAGCACCTCGTTCAGCAGGGTCAGGTCGTAGATCCCGTCGAGCTCGACGGGCTCGAGCAGACCGACCGCGATGGCGTCATCGGCCGAGCCCTGCAACGACGAGGCGATCGGGTCGAGGGTGAACTCGAGGTTCTCCCACGCGCCGGCGATGGTCTCGTCGGCGAGCCGGCTCGTGGTCACGTTCTCGATGCCGTCGTTGACGACCGTCTGCGCGCCGGCGGCGTCGCCGTTGGCCTCGTCGATCGCCTGGCCGAGTCCGGTGATCAGGCTCTTGATGACGTCGGGGTGCTCTTCGAGGTACGGGGTCGCCGCGATCAGATGGGTGGTGACGAACCGACCGTCGGGCCACAGGTCCGCCTCGTCGACCAGGACGTGACCGCTGCCCTCGTTGACGAGGCGCGTCGCCCACGGCTCGGGGACCCACGCTCCGTCGAGCGTGCCGTCCTGGAACGCAGCGAGGATGTCGGGGTTCTCCAGCGGGGTGACGGAGACGTCCCCGCCGCCGCTGGTGTCGGTTGCGTACCCCTGCTCCTTGAGCCAGGCGCGCAGCGCGACGTCCTGGGTGTTGCCGAGCGACGGTGACGCCAGCGTCTTGCCGGCCAGGTCCTCAGGCGTGTCGATGCCCTCGCCCACGACGAGGGATGCGCCGCCGGAGGTCGTGCCGGACACGATGCGCAGGGCTTCGCCGTTCGACTGGGCGAAGCCGTTGATCGCCGGGTTGGGCCCGATGAAGGTGGCGTCGATCGCCTCGGCGAACAACGCCTCGACCGCCTCGGTGCCGGAGTTGAACGTGACCACCTCGAGCGCGACATCGGGCCCGAGCGCCTCCTCGAACAACCCGGTCTCCACGCCGATGATCGCCGGGGCATGGGTGACGTTGGGGAAGTAGCCGAGGCGCAACGTGGCGGACTCGCCCGACGCCGCCGTGTCCTCGCCCGACGCGGCCGTGGTGGCGCTCGCCGCGGCGTCGTCGTCGTCGTCGCCGCACGCGGTCGTCGCGAGGGCGAGCGAGCGGGACCGCGAGCAGTCCGAACCAACGGGAGCGCTTAATTCCGATTCGCATGATCAACTTTCTACATTGTGGAGGGTTCGTGTCGCAACGTGGAACACCCTACACGAACTACCGTGCGCGCGGTGGCACGCTCGGGATCGCAGTCGGTCGAACGGGCCCTCGCCGTGCTGCAGCACATCGCCGAGAGCCGACGACGACGTCGGGGTCAGCGAGATCGCGACCCGCACCGGGCTCAGCGTCAGCACCGCCCACCGCTTGATCCAGGCGTTGCGGGGCGCCGGGCTCGTGTCCCAGGACGAGCGCACCGAGCGCTACCACCTCGGTCCCGGCGCGGTCGCGCTGGGCCGCCGCGCCGAGGCCCGCCTCGGCTTCGACCGTCTGCTCCCCCACCTCCGAAACCTCGGCGCGAAGACCGGAGAGTCGATCAGCCTCGGCACCCGCGTCGGCACCGAGATGCTCGTCGTGCTCCACGTCGACTCCCCTCACCCCTTGCGCTTCGACCTCGCGCCCGGGCACCAGGGCGCCGATCCACGCCTCGGCGATCGGCAAGGTGCTGCTCGCGTTCGCTCCCGATCCGGCCGCCGAGGTGGCGGCGCTCGGACCGCTTCCGGCGGTCACCGCGGCGACGCTCACCGACCCCGACGCACTCGTCGCGGACCTCGCGACGGCTCGACGGAGGGGCTGGGCGCTCAACGACGGCGAGCGCGACGTCGGCGTGCGCACGATCGCCGCCCCCCTGCTCGACGGCGAAGGCGCCGCGTGGGCCGGTGTGGCCGTCCAGGGACCAGCCGCCCGGATGCCCGACGATCGACTCCCCGAGCTCGCCGGCCTGCTCGCGGAAACGGCGGCGGCGATGGCCGCCGACGTCGCTTAGCGTGCCGTTCGTGAACCCCCCGGCGTGGCACTTCGCCCAGTTCAACATCGCCCGTCTCCACCAGCCGCTCGACCACCCCGACACCGCCGAGTTCGTCGCCAACCTCGATCGGGTCAACGCCGTCGCCGAGGCCGTCGCCGGGCTTCGTGTGGCGGCTCACCGACGACAGCGGCCTGTCGTCGAGCTACGTCAGGGCCTACGACGACCCGCTGATGATCATCAACCTGTCGGTGTGGGAGTCGCCCGAGCAGCTCCAGGATTTCGTCTACCGCAGCGCGCACACACCGATCCTGCGCCGCCGCCGCGAGTGGTTCGAGAAGATGGACGAGGCCTACCTCGTGTGCTGGTGGGTCCCCGCCGGCACCGTGCCAACCGTCGCCGATGCGGTGGCCCGGCTCGAGCGACTGCGCGCCGAGGGCGTCAGCGACGACGCCTTCACCCTGCGCGACCTGCGGCCGGCGCCCACTGCCACGGCGCTGCGCTGACGACCACCTATAGCCTCACGCCCGGATGGAACGCTTCGGGCTGGTCGGCCTGCCCAACGCCGGCAAGAGCTCGCTCTACAACGCGCTGACCGGTGGCGGCGCGCTCGCCGCGCCGTACGCCTTCGCCACCAAGGACCCCAACATCGGGGTCGCCAAGGTCCCCGACGAGCGGCTCGACCGGCTGGCGGAGATGTCGCAGAGCCGCAACGTCGTCCACGCCGCGGTGGAGGTGGTGGACATCGGCGGGCTCGTCGAGGGGGCGAGCAAGGGCGAGGGGTTGGGCAACAAGTTCCTCGCCAACATCCGCGAGGTCGATGCCGTCGTGTTCGTCCTGCGCGCCTTCGAGGACCCCGACGTCGTCGGGTCGCCGGATCCCCTCGAGCACCTGCGCGTCGTCGAGCTCGAGCTCGCCCTCGCCGACCTGGAGACGGTCGAGAAGCGGCTCACGCAGACCCAGCGTCAGGCCAAGCTCGACCGCTCGCTCGGCGACGAGCTCGCCGCGCTGACCGCGGCGTACGACGCCCTGTCCGCCGGGCGGCCGCTGTACCGAGCGGGTCTCGCCTCCGAGCAGCGGGAGCTGTTGCGGCCCCACTTCCTGCTCACCAACCGGCGCGTGCTGGCGGTCGTCAACGTCGGCGAGGAGGACCTCGACTCGATCCCGGAGGCCGAGGCGCAGATCGCCGCCGAGCTGACCGAGGCGGGCGACGACGTCGGGTCGGGCGTCGCGTCGCCCGACGACGTTGGAGTCATCGGCATGTGCGTGCAACTCGAGGCCGAGGCGGCGGCGATCGACGACCCGGCCGAGCGGGCCGAGATGCTCGAAGGCCTCGGGCTCGGCGAGGGCGCGCTGTTCCGGATGGTCCGCAGCGCGTACCACCTCCTCGGCCTGCGCACGTTCCTCACTACGGGCGACAAGGAGAGCCGGGCGTGGACGTTCTTCGAGGGCTCGACCGCACCCGAGTGCGCGGGGCGCATCCACTCCGACTTCCAGCGCGGCTTCATCCGCGCCGAGGTGATCCGGTGGGACGAGCTGCTCGACATCGGCTCCGTGGACCAAGGCCAAGGAGCTCGGCAAGATCCGGCTCGAGGGCAAGGACTACGTCGTCGCTGACGGGGACGTGATCGAGTTCCGGTTCAACGTGTAGTCGGCGAGAACGTGAACATCTCCGTGCAGCTCGCCACCAGCCCGGTCACCTGGGGAGTCGACTTCGCCGATCGGCCGACGAACCCGCCGTGGGAACTGGTCCTCGACGAGATCCAGCAGTCCGGGGTCGGCGCCCTCGAACTCGGACCCGTCGGCTACCTGCCGGAGGACCCGGCGGTGCTCCGGCACGCGCTCGACAGTCGCGGGCTGCGGGCGGTCGGCTCGTTCATCTTCGACGACCTGCACGATCCGGCGCGGGCGGCGGAGATCCTGGAGACCGCCAGGCGCGCCTGCGGGGTCATCGCCGCGGCGCACGGCGAAGCTCCTGGTGATCATCGACCGGCCCGGGCCCGAACGGGTGGCGACGGCCGGCCGCTCGAGCGGCGGCGTCCCGCCTCTCGCCGCATCGGTGGGCGGCGATGCTCGACCTGACGGGGCGCGTCGCGGACACGGCCCGTGAGTTCGGACTACGGCCCGTCTTCCATCCTCACGCCGGCACCTTCGTCGAGTTCCTCGACGAGATCGAGCGACTGCATGGAGGACACGGAGCTCGACCTGTGCCTGGACACCGGCCATTGCGCCTACGCCCGCATCGATCCGGTCGCCGCGATCGAGGAGTTCGCGTCGCGCCTGAAACACGTGCACTTCAAGGACGTCGCCGGCGACGTCCTGTCACGCATCGACGCCGAGGGCTTGGACTTCTGGGCCGCGATCGAGGCCGGCGTGTTCTGCCCGCTGGGCGACGGGATCGTGGACATCCCCGCCGTGCTCCGCGCCCTCGATCGGCAGGGCTACCGCGGCTACGCCACGATCGAGCAGGACCGCGTGCCCGGCAGCGGAGACGCCCTCGGCGACCTGCGCCGCAGCCTCGCCGTGCTCGAGCGCGCCCGAGGGGCGTGAACCCTCAGGCCGGCTGCCGCCGGTCGCGAGATCCCGCCATCCACACCGGGTCGGTCTCGACGCTCGTGAACCGCCAGCCCTCCGATGTGCGGGTGACCGCGAGGTGGTACACCTCGCCGAGGGTGAACAGGACTGGCGGCGCCACCGCCGGGCCGTCGGGTGGCGGGGCGAAGTGGACGACGAGATTGGCCCGCACCGTCCCTCGGTCGCCATTCAGGTCGATGAGCAGGTTCGTGGTGACGTGCTGGATCCGATCCAGCGGCCTGTGGTTCCGTCGCGCCTGGGCGACGAGGGCGTCGCGCCCTTCGGCGAAGCCCCCGGGCGTGCGCGCCGTCGCGTCCTCGACGAAGAGCGATCGCAGTTCGTCGAAGCGGGCCTCGTCCAGGCACTCGCCGAGGCGGTAGACGAGGTCGGTCACCTCCTGGCGATCCAAGAGCTGCTGCACCGGACTGATGGCGGTGTCGTGGGTGAGATTCATCAGGCCTCCAGAATGTCGTGACGTTGGTGTGGCCAACGTTGGCAGTACCAACGATATCACCCAGTCGTGGGTGCCCCCAACGAGTTGTAATGTTTCCGGAGATGGACACCGCCCCAGACGACGCGCCGAGGCGGCTGCGGTCGCTACCGAGCTGGCTGATCAACCAGGCTGCTCTCTCCGCCACCCGGCTCGTGAGCGAGGCGCTGGCAGGCGCGCGGCGCCCGTCGCCACCACTACGCGTTGCTGGCGGCGCTCGACGAGGCAGGTGCGGTCAGCCAAGCCACGCTGAGCCGTCGCACGACCATCGACCGCAGCGACATGGTGGCCACGATCAACGAACTGACCGAGCAGGGTCTGGTCGAGCGCAAGCTCGACCGGGATGACCGCCGCCGAAACGTCATCACCATCACAACGGCGGGGCGGCGCCAGCTCCGCAAGCTCGACCGGCGGTTGGCGAGCGTGCAAGACCAACTGCTCGCCCCGCTCTCCGCCAGCGAGCGCAAGCAGCTGATCCGCCTGCTCACCCAAGTCGTCGACCACCACGCCGGGTGAGGACCCGAGCGAACTGATCACGCCGGCTTCGGGACGGACATCCCGAACCAGCTGCGCAGTTCGTGCTCCCACTGCTCAGGGGCGACCGTGCGGTCGTGGACGGACAGGTCGTCTCGGCGCACGCGGAGCCGATCGCGGTGCAGGGTCACCCTGGCGCCCCGGGTGGACGTCGCCCGTGTGACCAGTGGCTTCTCGGTCCACGACAGCCCGGGCTGGGTCTGCAGGTAACGGCTGCGGGCGGCGAATTCGGCGAGCCGCCGAGGCTGGCGCGACGCCTCGTATTGCAACTCCCACACCAGGGCGCCATCGCGTTCGACGAGTTCGATCAATCGCAGCGTCGACGCGTCGACCTCGACTCGGGTGGTTCGGGGCCGGCTGGCGTACTCCCCTGGTTCGGCGGGAAGCGGCATCAGCGGATTGTCGCCCCAGCCGACGTCGACGAGGTACGGGGCGCCGTCGGCCCGGACGAGCAGAGCCAGGTGATCGAAGTCGGCGCTGAGCCCGCCGGTGTCGGCTTCGAACGTCCGACAGGACAGCCGATCCACGTCGAAGCCGAGCCGGTGGAGCAGCTCGCCGAAGCACCCGTTCAGTTCGTAGCACCATCCGCCGCGGGCGTCGTCTGCGCGCCACCGTCGACGCTCCGCCCGGGTGCCCGGTTGACCGACGTCGAGCCATCGAGCGACATCGACCTGCTGGAGATCGAACTCGAACAGCGGGTCGTTGGACACCGTTGCGGTCATGCCACCGATGCCGCCTCGCTCCACCGTCCCGCGCACCACCGCTCTCAGATCGGCATCGGTGACCTCGCTCGCCAGAGCGCGGACGCACAACTCGGTGTCGTCAACCCCCGGCAACGCATGGATCACGCAGCGCGGATCTCGGCGCAGGTCCCATCCCTTGGGCGACGATCGCGGGATCGCGGCGAACAACCGGCCGCCGGCCAATACGGGGCAGAAGGGGTGGAGACGGGGGCTCCCGTCGCGACGCACTGACGCCAGATAGGCGATCTCGAACACGTTGCCCTTCGCACGCGGCACCTCCATCCGGTTCAAGGCGACGATGCCCGGCCAGAGAGCGGCGGTGACCGCCGCGACGTCGGGCGCCTCGGCCTCGAACTGCTCCCAACTCGGCATCGCTGCAGTCTGCTGGGTCGGAGCACGTCCCGGCGCCGAGCAGCGCACGGCGCCGGAGCCACCGGGCGCATGTCCCCGGTGTCCGGCGCCGTGACGCGGCTCCCGGATCAGCTGAAGGCGCTCTGGCGGACCCTCACCACTTGACCGGCATCGGGGATGCCGAGGAAGAGGCCAGCGACGCTCCAGGCCGTCGCGTAGAGGGCGCGGCTGTGCCACACCAGGCCGATCGGCATCGTGACGGCCGCCTGCGTCCGCGTGCCGTTGGGGGCGACACGAACGATACGTCCGACCTTCGAGGGGTCGAAGCCTGGCGGCGGGTCGCCTGGGGGAGCGTTGTGCAGCAACTCCGACACGTACACCGCGCCCTTGGGGCCGACGGCCACGCCTGTCGGGGCGGTGAAGCCACTGATGATGTCGAGGACCTTGCCGGTGCGCGCGTTGAGCACGTACACGCGGCCCTGGCGCTTCGCCTCGGCCGACAGCGTGCTCACGTAGAGCCTGCCGTGGGGTCCGTAGGCGAGGCCGGTCGGCACCGGGTCGCAGCCCTTCGGGTCGCTGGGGTGGTTGTTCGGCGCATTCTTGCACGCGCCCGTCGTGACGAGCGGTGGCACGAAGAACGTCCTGACCTTGCCGGACCTCGACACGGAAAGGACAGCGTTGGCGCCGGCATCGGCAACGAACACGAACCCAGGACCGCGTCGGCCGAGCACGGCGAACGGGTTCGACAACGCGTCGAGCGGTTCACCGCTGTCGGGGTCGAACTGCGTCTGCCCGTCGGGGTTGTGCCGGAGTTCGTACCGTTCGAGGTCGGCGACCCGCTGCCGCCGCTCTCCTGGAGCCTTCACGAACAGCGTGGCGTCGCCTCGCGTCGACGCGTCGGGCACGTCCGAGCCAGCGGTCACGATGGCCAGCACCCGGCCGACTCGGTCGACCCCCGCCGGGCTCTTCAGGCCTCGCGCGACCACCCTCTGTCGCCCGGTGATCGGGTTGATCCGGGTGATCTGGCCATCACCGCTCTCGGCGACGAACAGGCGGTCAGTCCCCGCTCCGAGCCCGAACGGGCCCTCGAGCTTCGACGCCACCACCTTGACGGGCGGCCTGGCTTGGCCGCCGCCCTCCGCCTTCGCGATCGGCGCACCGGCACCGAGCACCGCCGCGACCGCGACGACACCGCGCGCGATCGACTTCATGGAACGTTTCATGTGTCAGTCTCCCTACAGTTTTCCGCCTACAGTCTTCCGCCACGTCCGTCCGTGGAGCGGCGAGGGTAACAGGCGATCCCCGTGCGCGCACATCGAGGCTGCCGCCGACTGACGCAAGGCACGCGCAAGCGACTGGTATTGGCCTCGCGCCTCAGGAGCGCGATAAGTGGTCCAGCAGCGAAGCGGGAGTTCGGGCCGCGGCGCCGAAGGTCGCCGACGGTAGGAGGCGGACAATGAGCAGACGAGCAGTCCATCTGGCCGGCGCCCTGGTCGTATCGGCGAGCCTCGGCCTCGGCGCCGTAGCGACCAGTTCCGGCGCCGGTGCCCACGGCAAGGCAGCGCGGGCGACGCTGTACTTGGCCAGTGGCGCGAAGGTGGGCCAGGTCACGTTCAGCGCCACTCGCCATCACACCTGGGTGCGCGTGCATCTCGACCACGCGCCCGGTGTCGATGCGTTCCACGGCTTCCACATCCACGCCAACGATGTCGGGGAGGTGAACGGCTGCGTGGGCCCCGATTTTCTCTCCGCCGACGGGCATTGGCTGGAAGGGGACGAGACGCACGGGCACCATGTCGGCGACATGCCGAGCGTGTACGTCAACCGCGACGGCAGCGTGGACGCGCGCTTCACGCTCGACCGCCGCGTCGATCCGCGAATCCTGCCCGGCAAGGTCGTGATCCTCCACGCCGGCGCGGACAATTTCGGCAACGTGCCGGTCGGGAATCTGCCGACCCAGTACAACCCGAACACGCCTGAAGCGGTCACGGCCACATCGACGACCGGCAACGCCGGCGCACGCGTCGCGTGCGGAGTGATCAGCTAGCGCCACGGCACTAGCTGGCACCACGGGATGAGGAGACCGATCGGGATCCTCGTCGG
Organism: uncultured Acidimicrobiia bacterium; assembly: GCA_963839695.1. Taxonomy (GTDB): domain Bacteria; phylum Actinomycetota; class Acidimicrobiia; order Acidimicrobiales; family Ilumatobacteraceae; genus JALZMG01. The sequence goes on from CAWIVW010000007.1 coordinate 520,169, forward strand.
TATCACGATCGTGGCCGGACCCGCCGTTGGATGCGGGCGCGAAATCACCAGCGTCGACGCGCCCGACCGCCGCACCCCAGCCTCGGGACAGGGGGCCGATTCCGACGATCCGCCCGAGCCGACGTCGGCGTGCGCAACGATCCGTCTTGTTGTCGGACACGTGCCCGGCCACACTGCCGCGGCGTGGACGGTGGAATGCCCTCCGACCAATGAGTCGCGGCCACCTACGTCCGGCGACGGCTGACCGATCGCTGATCTCTGCGCGGCGCACGCAACCGCGTGTCACGAGACAAGAGAATCAGCGACCGCGGCCCACTCGTCGATCGTGGGGGCGGGTGACGCCGACACGATGCTGATGGCGACGTGGTCGGCCACCGCGGCGCGGAGCTCGCGGACACGCTCGGCGATGGCGTCCATGCCACCCCAGACCACGACAGCGTCGACGAGGCGGTCGCTGAGCGTCGCGACATCGTCGGAGGTGAACCCCATGCGACGGAAGCTCGCCTGGTAGGCCGGTACCCGGCCGAGGAAGCCGAGCGGACCGCGAGCGATGGCGCGGGCACGGTCAGGATCGCTCTCGAGCACCACGAGCTGCTCCACAGCGAGCATCGCGCCGGCTCCGAGCGTCGCCCTCGCCCGCTCCACATACGCCGGTGTCACCAACACCGGGAGGGCTCCCGAGGCGCGCTCGCGGGCCAGCTCGAGCATGCGTGGTCCGAGCGCGGCCAGCAGTCGGCGATCCTGGGGGACGAAACCCTCGAGGCGATCGAGGTAGGTGTTGAGGGTGGCCAGCGGGTTCGCGCCGTGGGCGCCGCCGAGGCCGACAACGAACCGGCCCGAGTGTTCGCGCTCCAAGTCGGTGTAGACGGTGACGACCTGGTCCGCGGAGAAGGTGTCGACCGGAATGATTGCCGTGGCGACTCGGGCCGTGCTCGTGGCCCGCACAACGTCGGTGATCTGGGAGAGCGACGACATCGGCCCACCCGTCAACCAGAGCGTCGAGTAACCGAGCCGCTCGAGCTCGACTGCGGTGTCGACGAACCCGTCCTCCGCCGGGCTGAGCACGGCGCCGGTCAGGCCCAGATCGAGCGGTGTCATCGCAGGGAGGTCAGACGCCCTCGACGGCGATGAAGGAGGCAGTGGCTGCACCCTCTCTGGCCGCACGGGCCTCGGTGTACTGGGACGAGTCGTACCAGGCCCGCGCCGCTTCCATGTCCGGGAACTCGAGGATGACGGTCCGGTTCGGTACGCGGTCGCCTTCGAGGACTTCGGTGGTGCCGCCGCGGACGATGAAGCGACCTCCCCCCGCCTCGACGGAAGGACCCGCCAAGGCGACGTAGCCCTTGTACTTCTCCGGGTCGGTCACGTTCATGTCGACGATGACATAGGCCTTCGGCATCTGCTCAGTTCAGCACGTAGCGGCGGGCATGTGCTGCTGGCGTGGACCGCGGATAGGCGTAGTCAGGCGACGGGTGGGTCGGGGAAGAGGATGGCCCAGCGTTGGAGTCGTTCGCCGAGGGGGTGTTCGTAGGGTTTGGCGGGTCCGGTTGGTGGGGGACCGGTGGGTTTGATCGGTCGGGTGGCGGGGTCGATCACCTGGCTGTGGGCGTCGGTGAAGGTGAGCCCGTCGGGGTCATCGGCGTTGCCGGTGATGCCGAGCTGCCTGGTGGTGCAGGCGGTGACAGGCGGGGCAGAGCGCGGCCAGGTTCCAGGTGTCGGTGGGGCCGTGGTGTTGGTCGTGGATGATGTGATGGACCTGCAACCAGCGGCGCTGCGGGCACCAGGGCACCCGGCACTTGCGGTCCCGTCGCAGCACCAGGCGGCGGGTGCGGTCGGGCACCTGGTACTGGGTTCTTCCGACGCTGACCGGCAGCCCGTGGTCGGTGAACACCGGGGTGACGGTGCCGTCACACAGCAACTGGTCGCGCAGCCAGTGCGGCACGGCGACCCCGTCGCTGAAGCGGGCCGGGATCGGGTCGGTCGGGTCGATGAACCAGTTCACCCGGAACCGTTCCCGTCGCCCCTCAGGCGCCCCATCCAGGGACCGGTGGGCGATCTCCACCAGGGCATCGGCCCACGACACCTTCACCTGCCCGGCGCGGAACAACGCATCCCGGGCCTCGCAGAGCGCGGCATCGACGATCCGGCCATGATCGGCGTCCAGTTCGCCGCGCAACCGGTACCGGCCGTCATCATCGAACCAGCCGGCCAACGACTCTGTCGGATCGTCCAACGACGGTGCCGGGGCGGGGCGGGCGGCGCGCACCATCACCCGCAACTGGGCCACCGTGGACACCGTCGCCACCTCGGCGAACCACTTGTCCAGGTACTCGGGGGCTTTGGTGGCGATCGCCGCCTGATCCTGCGACAACCCGCCCTCCGCGAACACGCGCCATCACCTTCGGGTGCGACTCTTTGGCTTCGGCCAGGCGGACCACCTCGCGGGCATGACCCGCCGAGATCCCCGCCTGCCACGTCAACCAGTGGGCCAACGACTTCACCCCCGTGCCCTGCCACGACCCGGTGGCCAACGCCTCCGCCGCCAACTCGACCAACTGCGCGTTGAGCACGTTCAAGTGCCCGCACACGGTGCGCAGCCGTTCCTCCAGGCCCACCGCCGGATCGAGGACGACACCACCATCCATCCCGACACCATACACACGTTCGTAGCTTCATACAACACACGTTCGAGAGAAAATTCAGCGCTTCAGTCGGAAAGTCGCTTGAGGAAGAAGACCTCGCCGTGGCCGGCCGGCGTGTCCTGGGCGAAGCCGATGCGCTCGTAGCCGAGCTTCTCGTAGAAGCCAGGAGCCTGGAACGTGTGGCTGTCGACTCGCACGACGGCACACCCTCGCCGGACGGCTTCGACCTCGGCGGCACGGACGAGCTGCGTGCCGAGCCCGCGGTGGCGATGATCCTCGTGCACCCACAGCCACTCGATCTTGACGTAGCCACCCCACGAGAAACCGTCGAGGCCGGCGATCATCATCCGACCCTCGGAGTCCCTGACGAAACAGCCGAGCGATCGGCCGTCAGCGAGCTCCGTGGTGGCCACGTTGTAGGCGATGATGCGCTCGCGCAGCTCGGCAACGGCGGTCTCGTCGACCTCGCCGGTGATGCGGACGTCTGTCATGACGCGACATGCTTGCACCGCCGAACGCTGATCTCATGGTGCGGCGGCAGCACCGCGGCGGGTGACGACGCCAAGCCCCTCGGCGGCGAGCTCGCTCGTCGTCACTGACTCACGGTCGGCCGCCACCGCCACCGTGGCGCCGATCCGAACCGCCTGGCGCGTCAATCTGGCAGTCGACAATGCGCCGTTGCGACCTCCGGGGAGGACGACGAGGTCGGTCGACCGACCCTCTCGTTCGAGCCAGTCTGCGGGTTGCCGACGCACGACGGTCGCCGACCCGGTGAGGATCGCCACCAGGTCCTCGCGTGGATCGTCGGCGGCCACGACCACGAGCTCGCTGCCCGTCGAGCGCGAGGCGCACGGCGACCAGCGCCGCGAGCAAGCCGGCGCTGCTCGGGCGCTTGGCCTGCGCCGTCGACAGCGCCAGCACGACCCGCGCCGGCCGATCCGCGCGCCGGACCGCACGAGGGCGACCGGCACGGGCGAGGCGGCGACCAGACGCGTGCTGGCCGGCGCCGAGCAGCGCCGGCAGCCACGACTGCGACATCGCCGGGCACGACGATCAGCGACGCCGCGTGCGTGCCGGCCGTCGTGCAGCAAGCCGTCGGTACCGAGCGGTCGTGGCGCACCTCGAGCTCGGCGTCGAGGGCGAGGCGGGTGATCTCCCGCTCGACGTGCTCGGCGAGCTCGTCGCTGGGCCGGTCCTCGCCGTCGGCCACGACGTACGTCGGTCGCACGATCCCGGCGTCGGCGCCGGCGATCGTGGCGGCGACGGTGAGCACGGACGCCGATCTCGTCCGTGCCGCCGATGTGGGCGAGCAACGACGCGCCCGAAGCGCGTCGTGTCCATCGGCCGGCTTCGGCATCCGCGCGCCGAAGCGGGTCGCTGACACGGACGCGAGGATCAGGCTGACGACGATCACGATCATCACGGCGTTGACGGTCGACGTCGTGAACAGCCCGATCTGCAGGCCGACGAACGTCGCCGCCAGCGTGGCCGCCGCCTGGGCTACCGACAGGCCGAAGACGACGCCGGCCTCGGCGGTGGTGTAGCCGAACAGCGGCTTGCAGAGCAGCGGCGGCGATGAGCTTGCCGCCGACGCACGCGACGACGAACACGGCGGCCAGGCCGAGCGTGCCGGGATCGACGAGCACGGCCGGATCGATGACGGTGCCGATCGACACGAGGAACATCGGGATCAGCAGCGCCGAGCCGAAGAACTCGATGCGCTCCATGAACTCGCCCTCGTTGGGCACCATCCGGTTGAGCGCCAGCCCGCAGAAGAAGGCGCCGACGATGCCCTCGATGCCGACGACCTCGGCGACCACGGCCGCCGAGAGCAGGGCGGCGAGCATGAACGACGTAGCGCAGCGTGCGCGGCTGGCCGATGCCCCGGAAGAACCACCGGGCGATCGGCGGCAGCAGCCCGAACGTGAACCCGACGAGGATGAGCAGGCCGAGCACGACCTGCACGATCAGCTCCACGCCGCTGGCGTCGCCGGTGGTCGACCCGGAGATGAACGCCAGGATGACCAGTGCCAGGGTGTCGGTCAGCACCGTCGCACCGACGGTCGCCGCCACCGCCGCGGTTGGCGGCGAGGCCCATGTTGCGCACGATCGGGTAGGCGACCAGCGTGTACGACGCGAACAACGAGCCGAGCAGGACCGACCCGGCCACGTCGTAGCCGACGAGGAGCCCGCCGATGCGTGCCGAGGATCTGCGGCGCCGAAGAACGTCAGCGCCATGAAGCCGATCGCCTGGTTGCGGTAGCGGGCGAACACGCCGAGGTCGAGCTCGAGGCCGGCGAGGAACATCAGGTACAGCAGGCCGACCTCGCCGAGCTCGTGGAGGATGCCAGTGGTGTCGCTGACGATGCCGAGCACCTGGGGGCCGATGATGCAGCCGCCGGCCAAGCAGCCCGATGAGGCCGGGGATGCGGACCCGCTCGACCATCACCGGCGCGGCGATGATCACCACCACGACGACGAACAGCTCCCACGCCGTCCCGGCCGGGCTGTGCAGGTTCAGCAGCTGCACGGTCCTCCTCGTTCACTGACGGGCGTCCTCACCACCGGCACCGACGCCGGGTCGGTCTCGAAGACCGGCGTCAGGAACTCGTGCTCGAGGTCGCCGAGCGTGCCGTCGCTGTCGAGGGCCCGGAGCGCGGCGTCGACGACCTCGACGTTGGCACTGTCGCTCGGCAGCGCGACGGCCATCTCGCCGTCGATCGTGAAGCGGCCGCCGGTGGTCACATCGGGCCGTCCCTTCGTCAGGATCGAGCGCGGTGGACAGATCGACGAGCGCGGCGTCGGCCCGGCCGGCGGCGACGGCGTCGACGCACGCGACGGCGTCGTCGAACAGGATCGGTTCGTCGTCGGGCCGCACGACGTCATCGAGGAAGTCCGCCTCGACGGTGCCTCGCTGCACCGCCCACCGCTGCTCCTTGGCCGTCTCGAGGTCGGTGAGCTCCTCGCCCGCCTCGAGCACTGCGCCGGCGTCGTCGGTGTAGTAGGGCACCGAGAACGCGAGGAGGTCCTCGCGCTCGTCCGTGATCGGTGATCTGGGCCAGCGCAACGTCGGCCCCGGCGAGCTCACCGGCGACAAGGCGGTCGAACGGCACGTCGATCACATCGAGCTCGCAGGTCGAAGCGGTCGGCGAGCAGCCTCGCGATGCCGTACTCGAAGCCACCGGAGAGGTCGCCGACATCGCCGCCGTCCCAGAAGCCCGGAGCCGGCAGCGAAGTGGCCACCGTCAGCCGACCTGGCGTCTCCGGCTCGAACCGCTGCCCGGCGATGTCCTCGCTCGATCCGCACGACGCCAGCGTGACAATGGCCAGCAGGGCGAGCCATCGCATCGGGCGACATGATGGCACGGCTCCCGCGACCATCCGGCAGACTGAGCGTGATGGTGGAGCGCAGGCCAATCCTCTCCGACTGGGAGAGCTCGGTGGAACGGCAGATCCGCGAAGGCATCGACCGCGGCGAGTTCGACAACCTCCCCGGCGCCGGCAAGCCGCTGGAGGGGCTGGACGGCCCGCACGACGAGGAGTGGTGGGTCAAGCAGAAGCTGCGACGCGAACAGGTGTCGGGCCTGCCCCCCGCACTCGCAGTCCGCAAGGAACTCGAGACGGCACTCGAACAGATCGCGGCGGCGACATCCGAAGCGCACGGTGCGCCAGATCGTCACCGCAGATCAACGAGCGCATCGTGCACGTGAACTCGCGCACCATCCACGGACCGCCGTCGACCGTCTCACCGCTGGATGTCGAGGTCGTCGTCCAACAGTGGAACGTCGCTCGGCCGCGGCCGTGAACGCCCCTCCCGACGACGTCGACGTCCACCAACCGTTGCGCGACGCCGTCCGGCGGATCTGCGCCGACTTCCCCGACGAGTACTGGCGCACGTGCGACGCCGACCACGAGTTCCCGTGGGCCTTCTACAAGGCGTTCGCCGACGCCGGCTGGATCGGCGTCGCCATCCCCGAGGAGTACGGCGGCGGCGGGGCAGGGATCACGGAGGCCTCGATCCTCCTCGAGGAGGTCGCCGCCTCGGGCGCCTGCCTGAACGGCTGCTCGGCGCTCCACCTGTCGGTGTTCGGGATGAACCCCGTCGTCAAGCACGGCAGCGAGTGGATGCGGCGCACGTACCTGCCGCCCGTCGCCACCGGCGAGCTGCACGTGTCGTTCGGGGTCACCGAGCCCGATGCCGGCACCGACACCACCAACATCTCCACCCGGGCCACGCCCGTGCCCGGTGGCTACCGGATCCGCGGGCGCAAGATCTGGAACTCCAAAGCCCACCTCGCCGAGAAGTGCCTGCTGCTCGCCCGCACGACGCCACTCGCCGGACGTGCGCAAGCGGACCGACGGGATGACGCTGTTCCTCGTCGACATGCAGGTGCCGAACGTCGACATCCGACCGATCCCCAAGCTCGGCCGCAACGCCGTGGCGTCGTGCGAGGTCTCGTTCGACGACGTGTTCGTCGACGAACGCGACCTCGTCGGCGAGGAGGGCCGCGGGTTCTACCACCTGCTCGACGGGCTCAACCCGGAGCGCATCCTCCTCGCCGCCGAAGCGCTCGGCATCGGCCGCGCCGCCATCGCCCGGGCGGTCCGCTACGCCAACGAGCGCATCGTGTTCGGGCGGCCGATCGGCAAGAACCAGGGCATCTCGTTCCCGCTCGCCGACGCCCACGTGCGCCTGCGCGCCGCCGAGCTGATGATCCGAGAGGCCAGCGCCCGCTACGACGCCGGCCGGCCGTGCGGCGAGGAGGCCAACGCGGCCAAGTACCTCGCCGCCGACGCGGCCTACGAGGCCGCCGACCGGGCCGTGCAGACGCACGGTGGGATGGGGTACGCCACCGAGTACGACGTCGAGCGCTACTGGCGCGAGGCCCGGCTCATCCGCATCGCTCCGATCTCGCAGGAGATGGTGCTGAACTACGTGGCCGAGCACGTCCTCGGTCTGCCCCGCTCGTACTGACGTCGGGGATGAGGGCGACCGCTCGACGCACGCACGGTAGTACGGCCTGACGCAGGAATTGTCCGCTACCTACCTACTGGTCGGTAGGCTCAGGGAATGGCTCCAGGAGCCATTGCTGCGACAGCTCGAACCGACCGTCGAACGACTCCTGAACCGCCATCTCGACACGACGCGGGAGTGGTTCCCGCACGAGCACATCCCGTACAGCCGCGGTCGCGACGCCGCGGACGGCGAGGTCTGGGATGCCGCCGACGCCGACCTCGGCGGAGCCCGCCTCGACGACGCGGTGCGCAGCGCGTTGATCGTCAACCTGCTCACCGAGGACAACCTGCCCTACTACTTCCGCACCATCGAGCGGACCTTCGGCCCCGACGGCGCCTGGGGCGAGTGGGTGCGGCGGTGGACCGCCGAGGAAGGCCGCCACTCGATGGCGATCTACGGCTACCTGATGGTCACCCGGGCCGTCGACCCCAAGGGCCTCGAACGGGCCCGCATGGCCCAGGTGTCCGGCGGGCTCGTCCCCGAGCCCGGCTCGCCTGCCGACGCCTTGGTGTACGTGGCCTTGCAGGAACTGGCCACCCGCATCGCCCACCGCAACACCGGTCGGCTGATCGGCGATCCTGCCGGCTACAAGGTGATGATGCGCGTCGCCGCCGACGAGAACCTGCACCACTTGTTCTACCGAGACCTCACCGCGGTGGCGATCGACGTCGAGCCGAGCGAGATGGTGAGAGCGATCGAGCGCCAGATCGTCCACTTCGAGATGCCCGGTGGGGGGATACCGGGGTTCGCCGCCCACGCCGCGGCCATCGCCCGTGCCGGCATCTACGACCTCGCCATCCACCACCACCAGATCCTCGCTCCGGTCGTGCTCAGCCACTGGAAGCTCGAGCAGCTCGCCGGGCTCGACACCGAGGCCGAGCTCGCCCGCGACCGCATCATGACCAGGCTCGCCAAGAGCGAGCGGGTCGCCCGCCGCCTCGCCGAACGGCGTCCCGAGCTCGTCGAGGCCTGACGCGGGTCAGCTCGGGGCGGGTCCGGGGTCGATTCGGAACAAGTCGATCAGACCGGTGATCTCCAGCACCCGGCAGACCGCACTGGTGGGTGAACGCAGGGTGAGCGGTTCGGTCCTCGGGCGGTCGCGGTTCGCCCGGACGAGCACGCTGAGACCGCTCGAGTCGATGAACGTCACGTCGCGCAGGTCGAGCACGGTCGCGGTGGGAACGATCTCGAGATATCTCTGCAGTGTTGGAGCCGTCGCCATGTCGACCTCGCCGATCAGGCGCACCACCCCATCGCCGAGGTCTTCGATGGTCAGCACCTTCGACGGCTGGCGATCCGATGCCGGGTTCTCGCTGCTGGCCATGTTCAACAAGGTCACCTCGCTCCGGACCACCTGATGAAGCCCCTACTCAACCACCCGAAAGGGAGGTTGCACTCACCCCTAGGGGTATTTAGCGTTGGTCGCCGTGAACGCTCGCTCGCCGGCCGCCCCGATCTGCGTGGCCCTGGTCGACGACTACGACGTCGTGCTCATCGGGCTGGCTCACATGTTCGACTCGTACGGCGACCGGATCGTCGTGGCCGAGCTCGACGCCAACCGCCCGGTCTCCCAGGATGTCGACATCGTCCTCTACGACACGTTCGCCCAACCGCAGGCCGACCACGACGAGCTCCGCGTGCTCGCCGCCAACCCCCACGCCGGACGGGTCGTGATCTACACCTGGAACTTCCATCCTGAGCTGATCGGCAACGCGATGCGCAAAGGAGCCAGCGGGTACCTGTCCAAGACCCTGCCGGCACGCGAGCTGGTCACCGCCCTCGAAGCCATCCACGCCGGCGAGACCGTGATCAGCCCGCCTCCGGGCAAGTCTCGACCACCGCTCACCCTGGATTGGCCGGGCCGGTCCGAGGGCCTCACCGAGCGGGAATCCGAGATCCTCGCCTTGATCACCCAGGGCAAGAGCAACGCCGAAGTGGCGGCGACGACGTACCTGAGCATCAACTCGGTCAAGTCGTACATCCGCTCCACCTATCGCAAGCTGGGCGTCAAGAGCCGGACCCAAGCCGTGCTGTGGGGGGTCGAGCACGGCTTCAAACCCGACCACCATCGCATCGACTTCTGGCGCGGCGGACCGTAGGCCAGCCCCACCCTCAAAGGGCGGCCAGCACCCTCGATCGTGGCGAGGGTGCGGCGGATGATCTGACGTGATGGGACGGGCCGGACTCCTTGCGCGCACCCAGCTCCGCCACGGGTGGCGGGCGATCGGCGCGCTCGCGCTGCTCGTGGGGGTGATCGCCGGCCTGGCGATCGCCCTCGTCGCCGGGTCGATGCGCTCCGCGTCGGTTGTCGACCGCTACTTCGGCGCTGGGATCCCCTACGACATCCAGGTCTTCGGGGCCTCCTTGACCGCGAGATGACGTGCTCGACCTGCCGGGAGTCGTGCGCGCCGATCCGAGTACGTACGTGGCGATGGTTCGGGTCGGCGCCGACGGCACGGCCCTCGAGGGGATCAACGGCATCGCCGGTCGACTGGTCGTCGATGGATCCGACGGTCAACGTGCTCGAGGGTGCGGTGCCCGACGGCACGGATCCGTTCGAAGTGGTCGTCAACGAGGCCTTCGTGGAGCTGCACGATCGTGGCGTCGGTGATCTCGTCGACGTGCAGATGTTCGGGGTCGATCAGGGCGCGGAGGTGGAGGCCGGCGACTACCGGCCGACTGGACCGCGCTACACGTTCAAGATCGCGGCCGTCGTCAGGATGCCGATCGACATCGCGGCGGACGAGGTCCACTCGATCAACGATGCGGCGAGCGCCTCGGCGAACGGGATGGCCGTCTCGCTCGAGTTCTACGAGGCCCATCGTGACGAGTTCCTCGACTTCGGCGAGGCCTACGACGTTCAGCTCGCCGACATTGACGGGGCCCGCGACGACTTCGTCGCGGCGGTCGAACGACGGACTCGTGCGGATGCGGGAGCCAGCGGTGTTCGGACCACCGCGCTTCCAGGACCGCCGGACCTCGCTCGAATCACCGGTCGAACTGGAGACCAACGCGCTCCTCCTGCTCGGCGTCGGGATCGGGATCTTCGGGATCGTGACGATCGCGCTGTTGCTGCGGGCGGAGCGTCGATCCCACGAGCACGACGAGCCGACGTTGCGGGCCGTCGGCTACACGTCCCATCAGCTCGGGGTGACCGCGATGATTCGCACGGCGCCTGCCGCCGTGGGCGGCGCGGTCGCGGCCACCGTGCTCGCCGTCGTGCTGTCGTCGCGCTTCCCGGTCGGCATCGGCCGGCAGCTCGAGCTCGACGATGGCATCCAGTTCAACGCGCGGTCGTCATCTTGGGCGGCGTGTTGTCGCTGCTCGTCGTCAGCGGGTTCAGCTACCTCTTCGGCCGTGCCGCCCCGCGGCGGATTCGCGCCGCTCGGACCCGGCCCGCGCTCGCCGGGCGGCTCGCTGGCGTCGGCGCGCCGACCGAGGTCGTCATCGGCACTCAGCTGGCCTTCGCCGGAGGGCACCGTGCCGGCGCCAGACAATCACGCGCCGGGATCGTCGGCGGCGCCGCCGCCCTGTCGATCGTCGTCGCCGTCGGCATCTTCCTCACCGGGATCGACCATCTGTACTCCATCCCGACGGCGCGGGGGTGGGCATGGGACGCGGTCATCGGGAACGTCAACTTCCCGCTCTCCGACGCGACCGTCGAACGACTCGCCGGCGACCCGCGCGATCGAGGCGCAGACGGTGTCGCGCGTCTGCGCCGCGACGGTGGGCGGACAGGGTGCCGAGGTCCTGGCGGTGCGACCCGGAGGGACCGCCCCTCCGGTCCTCGCTTCGGGGCGGCTCCCCGTTTCGGCGAGCGAGATCGCGCTCGGCGCCCGCCTCGCCCGTCGCCTCGACGCCGAGCGCGGTGACCTCGTCCGGTTCTCGGTCGCCGGTGGTGACTGCGAGACCGATGCGCCGGCGACGCGAACTCGAACTGACCGTGGTCGGCGTCACGGTGCCACCAGTGTTCGGCGAATCCGACATCGGGCAGGGCGCGGTCGTGACGCTCGACGCCGTCGCTGCCGCCGGCGGGAACGGCTCAACCTCAGTTCGTGATGGCGAGGTTCCGCGGCGACGATCCGGGCGCGGTCGGCGCCGCCGTCGATCGCGACGTCACCGAGGAGATCCTCACCGACTCGATCCCGGCGGAGGTGGTCAACCTGCACCGCGTCCGCGAGCTTCCGCTGCTCGGCCTCGTCATCGCCGGCGCGATGGGGACGATCGTCCTGGTGTACACGCTCGCCGTCGGTCGCCGAGGGCGCCGGCGCGATCTCGCCGTCCTGCGCACCATCGGCCTGAGCTCCGCCCAGCTGCGGCGGAGCACGGCCTGGGAAGGCGTGCTCGATGGCGGGCGCGATGGCGGCCATCGGCCTTCCCGTCGGGTTCGTCGCCGGGAGGGCGCGTCTGGCGGGAGTTCGCCGACGGGCTCGGTGTCACGGCCGGTCCGATCAGCGCCTGGCTGTTGCTGGTGATACCCCTGTGTGTCGGCCGTCGCGATCACCGTCACCGTGCGCACTCGGCCCGCCGAGCTCGGCGGGCGACCGTGGCCACGCTGCTCCGCGTCGAGTGATGGCCGGCGGGCAGCGCCGGCGATCGGACGGATCTACGCTGGGTGCGCAAGAACCGATGACAACGACTCCGAACCATGATGGAGGTGGACGATGAGTGGTCGTGTGGTGCACTTCGAGGTCCCGTTCGACGATGCCGATCGGGCGCGCGAGTTCTACCGGGAGGTGTTCGGTTGGCAGATCCAGCCGATGCCCGAGATGGACTACAACATGGTGCAGACCGGGCCGGTCTCCGATCAGGGCATGCCGAGCGAGCCGGGATACATCGGCGGCGGCATGATGCAGCGCCAGGCGCCGTACACGAGCCCCGTGCTCACCGTGGAGGTCGACGACATCGACGCGGCCATCGTCGCCATCGAGAAGCACGGCGGCGCCGCGGTCGGGCGAGAAGATGGCGGTCGGGGACATGGGCTTCGCCGCCTACTTCACCGACAGCGAGGGCAACGTGCTGGGGCTCTGGCAGAACGCCGGCTAGCAACCACCCGTCCTGTCCGCGGGAATCGGCCCGTTCGGGCCGATTCCGAACGACAGAACGGCGCAAAACCGCAAGTGCTGACACCCCCTTGTCATGCTGCCCAGCATGAGTGCCAAGGTGTTGCAGCTGCCGGTGCGGCAACCGCCGGGCCGACCGATCCGGCCAGCGACAGGAGGGCCGCCGTCCGCGCCGGCTTCTCACGGACCGACACGTCGCCGAGCCGTGCGTGTGCTGCTGGGCGGCCGGGTCCACCACGTCATCGACCACGTCGAGGCCCTGCTCGAGGACGGTGACGCGGCCGAGGTGGTCGACCTGTGCCAGCGAGCGGTGCGGTACCTCGAGGACAGCGCGCCCGACATCGCCGAGTCCGCGCCGCTGTACGACCTGGCGGACCGACTCGGTGAGCTGCACCTGCGGGCGTGCCGCGGCGCCCGGCCCGAGCCGGTCGGGCTGGCCCGCTGGCTCTTCGAGACCGAGTTCCGGGGCGACCTGGGAGCGGTCGCCGGCGCCGCCGAGGCGTACGCGGACGTGCTCGGCCCCACCGGGTTGGCCGAGTTCCGGCGCCTCGCCGACGATGCATGGCGCGGCCGGCGCGGGTGCTCGGACATCGCCCGCTCCATCGACCGGTTCCGCCTGAGAGCCGATCATGGCGTCGCTCGCCCGGGCCTCGCATCCCAGCGCCGTCTGACGACACGGCGGCGCGGCTACGTTGGCTCGTCGTCGCTCCGAACGCAGGGAGGAGAAGATGGAGCTGACAGCAGGACACGTTGGCGTCGTGACGGGGGCCGGCAGCGGAATCGGGTTCGCCCTCGCCGACCGGCTCGCCAGAGCCGGGCTCGAACCTCGTCCTCGCCGACGTCCAGGAGGATGCGCTGGCGTCCGCCGCCGAGAAGATCGCCGGCCACGGTGTCGAGACGCTGCACCGTGCGCACGGACGTGAGCAAGGAGGCCGAGGTCCAGGCCCTCGCCGAGCAGACGATCGATCGCTTCGGGGCGGTGCACGTGGTCTGCAACAACGCCGGCGTGGCGGCCCGCTCCGATCCGTGGTTCGGGCCGCTGAGCGCGTGGCACTGGGTGATGGGGGTGAACTTCTGGGGCGTCGTCCACGGCTGCCGGGCGTTCCTTCCCCACCTCGTCGGCGGCGGCCACATCGTCGAACACCGCGTCGGTAGCGGGGCTGATGCCCGGCTTCGCGCCGTCGTACGACGCCTCCAAGCACGCCGTCGGTGGCGCTCAGCGAGAGCCTCTACCAAACCGTCCAGGTGGCCGGCCTGCCGGTCGGCGTGAGCGTGCTGTGCCCCGGGTGGGTGCGCACCCAGATCGTCGAGGCCGACCGCAACTGGCCGTCCGAGCTCGGTGAGAAGCCGCCCGATGACCCGACGATGGCGGTCGTGATCGGCCATTTTCGCCGGGCCATCGACGAGGGCTCGACGCCCGCGTTCGTCGCCGACGCCGTCGCCGATGCGATCGCCGCCGATCGCTTCTGGGTCATCCCTCACCAGGACTTCCTCGACATCGTCGTCCAGCGGTGGGAGACGATCGCCGCCCGCGCCGACCCGGTCCCGCCCGAGCACATGCCGGGCATGCCCCCGCGGTCGCAGGTGCTGGCCGAGGTGATGGCCGCCCTCGGTCTGGAATCCCCGAGCTGACCGCCCGAGATCCCCTTGACGGGGCTCGGCGGGAGCGAAAAACTGTGGGGGACAGGTCAGGCAAACCACGACCTGCCGTACGAACCGATCGGATCGAGTCTGTCGAGGAGGTACGGGAAAATGAGAAGGTTTGTCGAGCATCCGGAGCGTTCTCCTCCGGACTGAGGCAAACAACCATCTCGATCCGTCGCGGCTCCGCCCGTTTCGATCACGGACCGCGGATGCGCAGACAGGGCCGCAAGGTTCTTTGCCCGCCACCGGGCCCGTCCACAATCCGGCGGGTCGGAGACGTCACGATCGGGAACCAATGAGACATCCCGTCGGCTCGCCCTCTTGGGGCCGGGGCCGACGGGATGTTCGCGTCATACGGCCGGGTGACCGCCGCCTCGGCCGGCGCAGTCGGCACATCGATCGGGCCGAGCGCCGGTCGAAGCGGAGTCCAACGGCCGGGTGATCCCTCCACGGTGCTGAACACCGAAGAGGAGCCGACGCGTGAGGGCCGCCTCGACACGCCCGATCTCGCAGGCACCGGTCGACCGTCCCCCGTGCGGTCAGGATTGCGGCAGCATGGGGCGGTGATCCACGAGTTCCGGCGACGCATCCCGACGAGCGTCGTCTGGACACCAGGGCTGAACCGCATGGCCGCGGCCCAGGCCCTCGGCGGAGCGGCCGACGCGCTCGTCGCGGTCTCGCTCGCCGGTTCGCTCTTCTTCAACCTCAGCCCGTCCGCGTCGCGGGACCAGGTGCTGCTGTACCTCGTGATCAACATGGCGCCGTTCGCCATCCTGGCGCCGTTCATCGGTCCGGCCATCGACCGCTTCGGCGGCGGCCATCGCCTCATCGCCGCCGGCCTCCTCGCCCTGCGCGGGGCGTTCGCCGCCGCGCTGGCCTTCTTCCTCTTCGACCTGACCCTCTACTTCTTCGCCCTCGCCCTCCTGATCGCGGGCAAGGCGTCCGGCGTCACCCGGCAGGCGCTCGTCCCCGGGCTCGTCGCGCGCGCCGGACCAGCTGCTCGCGGCCAACGCCCGGCTCGCTCGCATCACGACGCTCGCCGCCGCCGCGGGCGGCGCGATCGGGGCGCCGCTGATGGCCCTCACCTCACCGTCGGTGACCCTCGGCGTGGCGTGCGGACTGTTCCTCGCCGCCGCCGTCGTCGCGCTCCGGCTTCCCGAAGTCCGCCCCGGGGCCGGACATCGCTCCCGGCGTCGCCTACGAGGAGCTCCACACGCCGACCATCGTGGCCACGGCGTGGGCGTTCACCGTCGTCCGGGCCGCCGTCGGCTTCTTCGTGATCGGGCTCGCCTTCGCCCTGCGGCGGACGAGCGAGCCGGCGTGGATGTACGGCGCGGCGGTCGCCGCCTACGGCGCGGGAACGTTCGCCGCCCTCGTCGTCGCGCCCGTGCTGCGCCGCCGCTACGGCGAGGACCGCCTGACCGCCGGCTCGTTGATCGCCCTCGCCGTCGTCGCCGTGTTCGGCGCCCTCGGCCCGTCGCGGCCACTGGTGCTGATCGTGTCGACCGTGCTCGGCACCGCGGCGGCGATCGGTCGCCAGGGATTCGACGCGATGGTCCAGACCCACGCTCCGGAGGCGGTACGCGGCCGCGCCTTCGCCCGCTTCGAGACCCGGTTCCAGGTCGCCTGGGTCGCCGGCGCGATCGTCGCGCTCGTGGCGGGAGTCGCGATCCAGATCAGCCTGGCGATCGTGGCCGTGGGGCTGATCCCCGCCGCCGGGCTGTACGTGCGGACGATCCGCGACGCCCGCCGGGCCGACGACCACGTCGACTACGCCGAGCTGATGCAGCGGCGGCTGGAGCACGCCATCGAGTGGCAGCGCCGGGAACAACCGCGGCTCGCGGTCCTCGAGCTCGCCGGTCTGGTCGACGTGGCCCGGGCCTCCGACCACCTCGTCGACCGTGATCTGGTGACCCAGCTCGCAGCGGATGCGGACGGCCGTGGTCGACGGCGCGTCACCCGATCAGGTGGATCTCGCGTCGGCGCTGGCCCGGACCCGCGACTTCGTGACCCGGCTCGAGCCCGACGGCTCACGGCTCGTCCGGAGGCAGGACCGACGTCGACGTCACCGCCCACTGCGACGAGCGGGGAGCGAACGTGAACACCATCTTGGACGAGTCCTCGGCGGAGCGGTAGACCTCGACCTCCACGTCGACCGGCTCGCCCTCGGCGGGAACCTCGCCGATCGCGAGAAGGGTCCCGTCGTCGCGGACCGGCATGCCCTCCTCGTCCTCGAGGACCGCCTCGGATCGGTCGTCGGCGAAGCGCACGTCCGCCTGCTCGCGCAGCTCGCCGGCCACCTCGGCCTGGACCGTCGCGTCGATGTCGCTCTCACCGACGGGTACCACGTAGACGACCGGCAACTCGTCGTCGGACGTCGGCGGAACCTGCTCGGCGATCACCTCTCCGACCGCGGCGAGGTAGATCTGCGCCTCGCGGGACATCTCCTCGTCCGCCGGTCCGTCGCACGAGGCGCCGGTCGCGACGACGACAACGACGCCAGCCAGCGCCCACTGCCTCGACGTCACCGGGCCGAGGCTAATCACCTGACCCGCTGCCCAGCCGACGTCGGGCCGATGCTTCGCGCCGTCAGCCGGCGCTGCGGACGGCGATGATCTGCTCGACGATCCGGTAGGGCCAGCCGTTGGGCAGGTTCGTCGGCAGGTCGGGAAGGGCGCGCATCGTCAGGCGCCGCTCGCCGGGCTCGGTGTAGCCGAGCTCCTCGCGGGCGGCTTCGGTCAGCCCGGCGTCGGTCTGCAGCCGGTCCACCTCGAGCTGCAGATCGGCGTTGACCGACTGCAGCTCGGCCAGCTCGGCGTCGAGCCGCCGCAACCCGTCCTCCTGCTCGAACCAGGTGCGCACCGGCAGACCGAACAGGGCGGTGGCGATCGCACCGACGATGAGCAGGGCCAGCAGTCCGAGGAAGATCGCCGGCCGGCGGTTCGGCGCGATCCGCTGCGCCTTGGCGATCGGGCGGGTGAGGTCGCCGAGGCGCGACCGGCCGGCGTCCGACGCCCGCCGGCCCGGCGCCTTGGGGATCGTCGTGGTCGTGCGCGCCTCGCTCATCGCGACCGATTGTCGCAGGTCAGGGCGCGCTCAGACGGTCATCGACGCTCTGACCCGAACCGGCGCGCAGCGCGCGGGCACCGAGGAACGACGCCGCCTCCCCGAGCTCGGCCTCGAGGCGGAGCAGCTGGTTGTACTTCGCGACCCGGTCACTGCGCGCCGGTGCGCCGGTCTTGATCTGCCCGCAGTTCGTGGCCACCGCCAGATCGGCGATCGTCGTGTCCTCGGTCTCGCCGCTGCGATGGCTCATCACCGACGTGTAGCCGTTGCGCGTCGCCAGCTCGACGGTGTCGAGGGTCTCGGTCAGGGTGCCGATCTGGTTCACCTTGACGAGCACCGAGTTGGCGACCCCCCGATCGATTCCCTGCTGCAGGCGGACGGCGTTGGTCACGAACAGGTCGTCGCCGACGAGCTGGACCCGGCCGCCGAGCGCCTCGGTCAGCGCCGACCAACCGGTCCAGTCGTCCTCGGCCATGCCGTCCTCGACCGAGACGACGGGGTAGTTGGCGACCAAGCCGGCTCCAGTACTCGACGAGCTCGTCGGCGTCGAGGATCTTGCCCTCGCCGGTGAGGTGGTACCGCCCGTCGCGGTAGAGCTCGCTCATCGCCGGGTCGAGGGCGATGGCGATGTCGTCGCCGGGCACGTACCCGGCGGCGTCGATGGCCTCGACGAGCACCCTGATCGCGTCCTCGTTGGTCGGCAGGTCGGGGGCGAAGCCGCCCTCGTCACCGACGGCCGTGGACAGCCCCCGCTCGTGGAGCACCTGCTTGAGGGCGTGGTACGTCTCGGTGCCCCAGCGCAGCGCCTCGGCGAAGCTCGGCGCGCCGACCGGCATCACCATGAACTCCTGCAGGTCGATCGTGTTGTCGGCGTGGGCGCCGCCGTTGACGACGTTCATCATCGGCACGGGAAGGACGTGGGCGTTCGGGCCGCCGACGTAGCGGTAGAGCGGGACCTCGAGCTCGTCGGCCGCCGCCTTGGCGACGGCGAGGCTGACGCCGAGGATCGCGTTGGCGCCCAGGCGGCGCTTGTTGTCGGTGCCGTCGAGGTCGCCGAGCGCGGCGTCGATCAGCCGCTGCTCGAGGGCCTCCTGGCCGAGGAGCACCTCGGCGATCTCGCCGTTGACGTGGCCGACCGCCTGTTGCACGCCCTTGCCGCCGTAGCGCTCTCCGCCGTCGCGCAGCTCGACCGCCTCGTGTTCGCCGGTCGACGCCCCGCTCGGCACGGCGGCACGGCCCCGAGCCCCGCTGACGAGCACGACCTCGGCCTCGACCGTGGGATTGCCCCGCGAGTCGAGGATCTCGCGTCCCTCGACGTGCACGATCTCGCTCACGTATCGGGACGGTAGTGCCGGCGTCGGCCCGCTCGTCCGGTGGTGAGCCGCTCAGGTCCGGAAGGACCAGCTCGCCCGTCGGGATGTCGACGCTGACCACCTCGTCGGGCGCGTGGGCGAGCACCTCGGGGATGTACGACGCCAGCGCCTCCTCGAGACTCACCTCCCGCCGATCGCGCTCGGACAGGTACCAGCGATGCTCGAGGAGCTGGTGATAGATCTCGGCCGCCTCGAGCTTGGCGAGCAGCGCGGGCGGGATCGCGGCGATGGTCGGCTCGAAGCGCTGGTCGAGCCAGCGCACCGCGGCGATGCTCTCCGACGGGACGGTGCCGGTGCGGGCCTGCAACTCGACGGAGAAGCCGCGGATGTCGTCGAGGAGTCGCCGGGCCTGGTTCTCGCCGGCCCACAGCCCGGTGAGGGCGAACAGGCGATCCTGGTGGTACCCGCTCTCGACGACCCGCGGCACGAGGCGCAGCCGCTGACCGCCCTCGTCGGTGTGCACCTCCATCTCGCCGACGTCGAATCCGAGGTCGTGGATCCGCCGCAGGCGCTCGTCGACCCGCCAGAACTCGCCCGCGGTGAACTCCTCGATGTCGGTCAGCTCGGCCCACAGGTCGGCGTACGACGACTCGATGCTCTCGGCGACCTGCCACGGGTCGACGGTCGCGACGAGCCGGCCGCCCGCCTGCAGGTCGAGGAGACCGCCGGCGACGTTCTCGGTGGCGATCTCGAGGTCGAGGGCCCGCTGCCCCGGCGAGAGTCGTTCGTACCGTTCGCTCGTCTCGACGTCGATCACGTACGCCATCAGCTCACCGGCGTCGCGGCGGAACAGGATGTTGGACAACGAGCAGTCGCCCCAGAAGAACCCGGCCAGGTGGAGCCGCACGAGGAGGCCGACGAGCGCGTCGAGCAGCCGGTCGCCGAGGTACGGGATCGTGAGGCCCTGGCCGGCGAGCAGGTTGCGGTACGGCAACGAGTAGTCGAGGTGGCGGGTGACGAGCAGGCCTTCGCGCTCGATGCCCGCGGTCGGTGACCACGGCGACGGCCTGCACGGTGGGCAGGCGGTCGGCGGCGAGGGAGCGGAGCAGCCGGTACTCGCGGAGGGCGAGGTGGTCGGGAAGCTGCTTGGCGACGTAGGAGGTCCGGC
Source organism: uncultured Acidimicrobiia bacterium (assembly GCA_963839695.1). Taxonomy (GTDB): domain Bacteria; phylum Actinomycetota; class Acidimicrobiia; order Acidimicrobiales; family Ilumatobacteraceae; genus JALZMG01. The sequence continues at coordinate 540,082 of CAWIVW010000007.1, forward strand.
GCGGGCCCGTCACCCAGCTCGACGAGCCGGACCTCGTGACGGTGCAGGCCGAGCACGCCGCGCATGTGCGGCAGGTCCCAGTCGGCGAGGTCGGTGGCGAACGGCAACGAGCCGACGTGGGGATGGTCGGCCGGGTCGGCCAGCTGCAACCGCACGCTGGACAGTCTGATTCGCTGGTCTCGCATCGGTCGCGAATCGGCGCGGCTGCCTTGACCTCGTCCCAGAGGGCGTCGAGCGCGTCGAGCCCGGCGGTCGGCCAGCGTCGATCCCCCGCTCGGCGGCGAGCGCCTCGACCGCCTCGAACCGGCGGCGGAACTTGGCCGCCGCGGCGCGCAGGGCGAGCTCGGCGTCGACGCCGAGGTGCCGGGCCACGTTGACCACCGCGAACAGCACGTCGCCGAGCTCGCCGGCGACGTCGACGTCGTCCCGTCGCCGTCGTCGCCCGCGCAGCTCGGCGAGCTCCTCGTCGACCTTGGCGTACGGTCCGGCCACGTCCGGCCAGTCGAAGCCGACCTTGGCCGCCTTGCGCTGGAGGTGGTGGGCGTAGGCCAGCGCCGGCAGCGAGGCGGCGACCCCGTCGAACACCGACGTGCGCCCCTTCTCGGCGCGCTTGATGTGGTCCCAGTTGGCGATCACCGTGTCCGCATCGGGGGCGGCGACGTCGCCGAACACGTGCGGGTGACGGCCGACGAGCTTGTCGTGGATCCCGCTGGTGACGTCGGCGATCGAGAACCGCCCGGCCTGCTCGGCGATCGTGGCGTGGAACTCGACCTGGTACAGCAGATCGCCGAGCTCCTCGACGAGAGCGTGCTCGGTGGCGGGGTCGTCGGGATCGAGGGCGGCGAGGGCGTCGACGAGCTCGAACGTCTCCTCGACGAGGTACGGCACGAGGCTGGCGTGGTTCTGCTCGCGGTCCCACGGACACCGCTCGCGCAGGGTCCGGGCGAGCTGGTGGAGGCGGACGTACCCGGCGCCGACCGGCGCGGCGAGAGCTGCGGGACGTAGACGCACGTCAGGTGGTCGGGCTCGACGGTGCGGTCGAGGTCGCTCCACGTCGTCTCGGTGATCTCCTCCTCGGGCGTGCCGAGGCGCTGCAGGATCACGACCCGCTCGTCGCCGCGGCCTCCTCGGCGGCGAGCTTGATGTCCGACAGGACCCAGCGGGCGTGGGCGTGGGCGATCAGCAGCGGTCCGGTCGACCCGGCCGCGGCGGTGGCGAAGTCGTGTCCGTCGACCAGCCGGACACCGGCCTCGACCGGGTCGACGCCGAGGCGCGCCCAGGCCAGGTCGAGGAACGACATCGCCGGGAGCACCTCGACGTCCACCCGGCCGTCGGCGCGCAGCAGCTGGACCGAACGCTCCAGCACGAGCGGCGAGCCGGGGACCGCGTACAGGACCTCGCCGTGCTCGGCCGCCGCGGCCGACGAGCGCTGTCGACGATCCGGGTGTAGACGTCGTCGTACCGCGCCGCCGTCTCGTAGAGGTGGTCGAAGCTGGTGGCGGCGCCGACGAGGTCGGCGCTCGGGTGCATCGACGTGCGCAGGTAGCGATGCGGGATGCGGGCGATGGCGGTGCGGGTCGCGTCGGTCACGTACTCGTCGTCACCCGGGCCGAGGCCGACGATCGTGACGCTCACGCGAGGCCGACGACCTGGCCGCTCTCGGCGTCCCAGCGGCCGTAGCGCGGGTCGACGTTGATGTCGGCGTCGGCCAGGTAGTCGGCGAACAGCTGTGATCCGTGGATCGCCACCACCGACTCCTCGACCTCGTCGAACGGGCCGGGCGAGGATGACGTGCCAGCCGGACGACGACTCCACGGGCTCGGTCGGTTGGCCCGGGACCGCCGCGCGGGCGCCGGCGACGAACGCCGGATCGAACGATGCTTCGGCGGCCTCGATGGTGAGGCACGGCTCGCCGGTCTGCGGGTCGGTCAGCGCGCCACCGGTCTGCGCCGCGGCCGGTTCGATGGAGCGTTCGGCGGCGAGCTCGGCGAAGTCGGCGCCGTCGTCGAGCTCCGCCAGCACCTCCGTGGCCGTCGTCCTCGTCCTCGACCACGATGTGCCGGACGCACATCACGCCGAGATCGGCCGGCGACGCCTCGTACTCGGGCCTCGGCGTCGGCGGCGGCGACCCGTCCGCGTGCGGCGCCGGCTGCCTGCAGGTCGACCACGAGCTCGAACACGTCGTCCGGGAGCTCCCGCAGCGGGCTGTCGGCGGCCAGCGATGAATCGACGGCATCCCGCTCGGCGTCGGACACGGCCTCGCCGGCGGCGGCGAGGTACTGCTCACTGGCCGTCGCCGTGACGAGCACGTTGAGCACGCTGCGGCCGGTGTCGCCGGGCACGCTGCCGGTGGCGACGTCCTCCTCGATCCCGGTGGACTCCGAGTTGGCGGCGAGGACGGTCAGGGTGTCCTCGAAGTCGTCACGCGAGATCTCGGTGCCGTCGACGCTGGCGGCGGCGTCGTTGTCGCTGAACGTGCCGCAGCCGGCGAGTGCCACCGCGCCGACCGCAACGACCAGGATGACGGCGGCGGATCACGGCGCCGAAGCTACTGGCTCGGCTTCGGCCGGGACCGGCGCCGGGATCAGCTCCTGGAGGAAGTCGACGAGGAACGAGGCCGGTTCGGCGCCGTACTGACCCGGGGGCTGCGCGCCCGAACCCCATCGCCGTGCGGCTCGCTGGCGCTCGCTCGCCCGACCGACGCCTTCGGCGCCGCCCGGCAGCGGCACGACCAGCTGGCGGGCGTCCTCCTTCCAGATCGCCTCGCGGGACAGGCGCCGCAGGCGGGTCGACTCGCTCAGCTTCAGCTCGATCGGCCCGAGCCGGGCCTGCCCGGCGGCGATCGTGACGTCGGTCAGGCCGAGGCGATGGCACTCGGCCCGCAAGCGACCCGACCGTCAAGAGCGCCTCGGCCGGAGCGGGCAGCGGTCCGTAGCGGTCCTCCCACTCGGCGCGGATGTCGGCCACCTCCGCCGGCGTGACGACCGCGGCCAGCCGGCGGTAGGCCTCGAGCCGCAGCTCCTCCTTGGTCACGTAGTCGGTCGGCAGGTAGGCGTCGGTCGGAACGTCGAGCTTGATCTCGGCCGGCGGGCGGACGGGCTCGCCCTTCATCTCCGCCACCGCCTCGGTGACCATCTGGCAGTAGAGGTCGTAGCCGACGGCGGCGATGTGCCCCGACTGGGCCTCGCCGAGGAGGTTCCCGGCCCCCCGGATCTCCAGGTCGCGCATCGCGATCTTGAACCCGCTGCCCAGCTCGGTGGCCTCGCCGATCGTGCGCAGGCGCTCGTACGCCTCCTCGGTCAGGACGACGTCGTCAGGGTGGAACAGGTAGGCGTAGGCGCGCTGCCCGCCGCGGCCGACCCGCCCCCGCAGCTGGTGGAGCTGGCCGAGGCCGAGCAGGTCGGAGCGCTCGACGACGAGCGTGTTGACCGTCGGCATGTCGATGCCCGACTCGATGATCGTCGTGCAGACGAGCACGTCGTACTGGCCGTCCCAGAAGTCGATCACGACCTGCTCGAGCCGGCTCTCGTCCATCCGTCCGTGGGCGACCGCGATGCGCGCCTCGGGAACGAGCTCCCGCAGGCGGGCGGCGGCGAACTCGATCGAGCCCACCCGGTTGTGGACCCAGAAGACCTGGCCCTCGCGGAGCAGCTCGCGGCGGATCGCCTCCACCGCGACCCGCTCGTCGTAGCCGCCGACGTACGTGAGGATCGGCTGGCGGTCGGCCGGCGGGGTGCTCAGGAGCGAGAGGTCGCGGATCCCGACCAGGCTCATCTCCAGGGTGCGCGGGATCGGGGTCGCGGTCAGCGTGAGCACGTCGACGTTCGTCTTGAGGTGCTTCATCAGCTCCTTGTGCTGCACGCCGAAGCGCTGCTCCTCGTCGATGACGAGCAGGCCGAGGTCCTTGAAGCGGATCCCTTCGACGAGCAGGCGATGGGTGCCGATCACGCAGTCGACGTCGCCGGACGCGAGGCCCTTCACCACGTCGCGTGCCTGGGCCGGGGTCAGGAACCGGCTCAGCGTCTCGACCCGGATCGGGTACCCGGCGAAGCGGTCGGCGAACGTGTTGCCGTGCTGGGTGGCGAGCAGGGTCGTCGGCACGAGCACGGCGACCTGCTTGCCGTCCTGGATCGCCTTGAACGCGGCCCGGATGGCGACCTCGGTCTTGCCGAACCCGACGTCGCCGCACAGCAGCCGGTCCATCGGGTACGGCCGTTCCATGTCCGCCTTGACGTCGACGATCGCGACCCGCTGGTCCGGGGTCTCGACGAACGGGAAGGCGTCCTCCATCTCCGCCTGCCACGGCGTGTCGGCGCTGAAGGCGACGCCCTCGGCGTTGACCCGCTTCTGGTACAGGAGGACGAGCTCCTGGGCGACCTCGCGCACGGCCGAGCGGACCCGGCTCTTGGCCTTGGCGAAGTCCGAGCCGCCGAGGCGGTGCAGCGTCGGCGTCTCGCCGCCGACGTACTGGCGCAACACGTCGATCTGGTCCGACGGCACGTACAGCCGGTCGTCGCCCTTGTAGGCGATGAGCAGGTAGTCGCGCTCGACGCCACCGATGCTGCGCTTGACCATCCCCTGGTAGAGGCCGACGCCGTGCTGGACGTGGACGACGTACATGCCGGCCTTGAGGTCCTCGAACGTGGTGATGCCGGTGCGTCGTCGACCGCGGGCGGCGGTGCGCCCGCCGGCGGCCGGTGAGGTCGCTCTCGGCGACGATGCTCAGCCGGGCCGCGGGCAGGGTGACGCCGTTGTGGAGCGGGCGCGGCGACGATGTGGCCGCCGGGGCGGGTGAGGTCGCCACTGCCATCGGCGTGGACGGGAAGGTCGAGGCCATGGTCGCGGAGCATGCGAGGCGAGCCGCTCGGCGGATCCCGCGCCGTCGGCGGCGACGACGACGCGGTAGCCGTCGCCGAGCAACTGCCGGAGCCGGGACGACGAGCCCGGCACCGTCGCCGACCACCGGGCCCCAGCCCGACGCCTGCACGATCGGTGTCTCCGGCGACTCCGGCGAGGAGTCGACCGACCACACGCTCTGATGCGGCCGGCGAAGCGCCTGGAGGCGCCGCCGTGCCGAACCGGGTCTTCGCCTCCATCCTCGGGCGATCGCCCATCGGCCGGACCGCTCAACATGCGGTCCGGCTCGGCGTGCAGGCGGGGGAACCGCACGGTCGGGTCGCGGCCCCACGTCGACGCCAGCGCCTTCGCCAGGTCGTCCTCCTCGGCGAGCAGGTCGATCGCCCGGTCGCGCATCCGACGGGGCTCGACGAGGACGACCTTGGCCGACTCGGGCAGGACGTCGGTGAGCAGCTCCTCGTGGTCGACCAGCCACGGCAGCCAGCTCTCCATGCCGTCGAAGAGGGCGCCTTCCGCGAGCCGCTCCCACTGTTCCCGTCCCCACGGCTCGGTGGCCACGAGCTTGGACGCCCGCGCCCGCACGTCGTCGGTGGGGATCAGCTCGCGGGCCGGGAAGATCAGGGCCTCGGCGAGATCGCCGGTGGATCGTTGGTCGTTGACGCCGAACGTGGTGAGCCGGTCGACCTCGTCACCCCACAGGTCGATCCGGATCGGGCCGTCGGCGGTGGCCGGGAACACGTCGACGATCGCCCCCCGCCGGGCGAACTCGCCCCGGTGCTCGACCAGCTCCTCGCGCCGGTAGCCGAACTCGACGAGACGGTGGGACAGCTCGTCGGGATCGACGACGTCGCCGGGGTGCACGGTGATCGGCGTCGACCGTCGGTCGCGCCGGGGCCGAGGCGCTGGAGGAGGGCGCGCACGCCGGTGACGACGACGGTGGGGCAGGTGGCCGGATCGCGGAGGCGCCAGAGCAGCTCGAGCCGCCGGCCCATCGTCTCCACCGATGGGCTGACCCGCTCGAACGGCAGCGTCTCCCACGCCGGGAACGTCGCGACCTGGCCGGCGGGAAGGAACTGGGCGAGGTCGTCGCCGAGTTGGGTCGCCATCGTCCCGGTCGGGCAGGCGACCACGAGCGGACGGCGGCCGGAGAGCCCGGCGAGGGCGGCGATCGCGATCGGCCGCGCCACCTCGGACACGGCGAGCCGCGCGTCGGGCTCGCCGAGGGCGCGCGTCAGGGCCGGCTCGTCGCGCAGCAGCGGGGGGAGATCGGCCAGACGCACGGGCGACCCAGGGTACCGAGATCCCGTCACTGCCGTTCTTGCATCTGACCTGCGTCGGTCCTGGCCGCGGATCAGATGCAAGAGCGGGGATTCCGTCGGGCGATCAGACGCGGGTGTTGTAGGTGTTCATCGCCGCCGCGACGCCGTCGAGCACGATCGCCTCGACGGCGTCGGCGGCCTCCTGCACGGCGACGTCGAACAGCTCGCGCTGGCGCTTGGGCAGTCGCGACAGGACGTGGTCGGCGCCCCGCTCCTTCGACGGCGGCTTGCCGACGCCGATCCGCACGCGCAGGAAGTCCTTCGTCCCGAGGTGTCCGGCCACGCTGCGCAGCCCGTTGTGGCCCGCCAAGCCCGCCGCCGGCCTTGACCCGCAGCGTCGCCGGCGGCAGGTCGAGCTCGTCGTGGACGATCACGATGTGCTCGGGGTCGTCGATGCCGTAGCGCCGGGCGAGCGAGCCCACCGCCTGGCCGGACTCGTTCACGTAGGTGAGCGGGAACGCCAGCACGCAGCGACGCTCCGTCTCGCCCTCGCCGATGCGCGACTCGGCCACGAGCGCGTTGTTCCGGCCGCTCTTCAGCGTGTCGCCGCGGCGCCGGGCCAGCTCGGCGACGACCTCCTCGCCGACGTTGTGGCGGGTGCGGGCGAACTCCTTGCCCGGGTTGCCGAGACCGACGATGAGCCAGTCGAACGGGGTCCGGCGCTTCACTCGGTCGGATGTCGCCGCGCGTCCGCGTCCTTGGCGGCCTCGCCACCCTCGGCGGCGGCCTCGGCACCCTTCGGCCGGCGCGCCCTCGGCCGCGGCCTCGCCTTCGGCCTCCTGCTCGGCGGCGACCTCGGCGTCGGCGGCCTCGATCTCGGCGACCTCGGCCCGCATCGTCAGCACCGTCACGACCGGGCTCTCCGGGTCTCCGGTCGCCGTCACGCCGGCGGGCATCGGGATGTCGCCGAGGCGGATCACCGTGTCCATCGTCATCTCCGAGACGTCGACGACGAACTCGTCCGGGATGTTGCGCGGCGTGGTGACGACCTCGATCGAGTCGACGGCCGGGTCGACGAGCCCGCCCTCCTGCTCGACGTTCTTCGCCTCGCCGACCAGGCGCAGCGGCACCGCCACGGTGATCTCCTCGTCCAGGTTGACCTGGATGAAGTCGACGTGGATGACGTTGCGCCGCACCGGGTGGCGCTGGAGGTCCTTCACGATCGCCGGGTACACGGTGCCGTCGACCGTGAGGTCGAGCACGGTGTTCACCCCGGCGGCGCCGGACAGCGCGACCCGCAGGTCGCGACGCTCGACGGCGACCGACAGCGGCGTCCATCCCGTGCCCGTAGAGGACGCCGGGAATCCGTCCGTCGCCGCGCAGACGGCGGGACGCGGCGCTCCCCGTCGGGCGACCGAGTGTTGGCGACGAGCACGGTGGAGGCCATAGCGGCCAGTCATGCTACAGCCCGGCGCGAGGCCTACCGCCGGCGAAGCTCGGGCGATCAGGCCAGGTTCTCGCCGCCGAAGATCTCGCTCACGCTGGTGTCGTCGAAGACGGCGGAGAGGGCTTCGGCGATGACGGAGGCGATCGACAGCACCTCGATCTGCGGCAGCTGCTTCTCCGGCGGCAGGGGCAGCGTGTTGGTGAGGACGACGCGCTCGATCGAGCTGTTCTTCAGCCGCTCGATCGCCGGGCCCGACAGCACGCCGTGGGTCGCCATCGCCCAGACCTCGGTGGCCCCGTGGGCGCGGAGCAGATCGGCCGCCGACACGACGGTGCCGGCGGTGTCGATGATGTCGTCGGTGATCACGCAGAGCCGGCCGTCGACCTCGCCGATGACCTCGATCGCCTCGGCCACGTTGTCGGTGCCCTTGGGCCGCCGCTTGTACACGAAGGCGAGGTCGGCGCCGCAGTCGTCGAGGTGCTGGGCCATCCGTTCGGCGACCTTGATCCGGCCGGCGTCCGGCGACACGATCACCGGTGCCGTCACGTGCTCGCGGAGATAGGTCTCGAGCACCGGCATGGCGGTCAGGTGGTCGACGGGCCCGTCGAAGAAGCCCTGGATCTGGCCGGCGTGGAGGTCGATCGAGACCATCCGCTTGGCCCCGGCCGCCTTGAACATGTCGGCGACGAGGCGGGCGGAGATCGGCTCGCGTCCCTCCGCCTTGCGGTCCTGGCGGGCGTAGCCGTAGAACGGGCACACCGCGGTGATCCGCTTGGCCGACGCCCGGTAGGCGGCGTCGCACATGAGCAGCTGCTCCATGATCGAGTCGTTGATCGAGTGCCCGTCGACGCCGTAGTGGCTCTGGATGATGAAGACGTCGTTGCCGCGGACGCTCTCGGCGAAGCGCGGCCGCATCTCGCCGTTGGCGAACTCGACGATGTTCGGATGGCCCAGTTCGATGCCGAGGTGCTCCGCCACCTCGCGGGCCAGCTCCGGGTGGGTGCGGCCCGAGTAGAGCGCCAGCTTCTTGGTGGTGACCTTCTCCATCGTCGCTCCGCTGTTCAGTCCGTAGGCGCAGTGTAGAAGGCGCCGCTGACGGCGTCGGCCGCGACGGCCGATCCCGCCGGCAGGTGGGCGTACGGACCGACCCGGGCGCCGTCGCCGATCTCGGCGTCGACGCCGACGGTGTGCTGGACCAGGCAGCCCCGGCCGACCACGCAGTCGACGAGCCGGGTGTCGGGACCGATCTCGCACCCGTCGCCGACGACGGTGTTGCCCTGCAGGATCGTGCCCGGATACAGCGTGACGTCGCGGCCGAGTCTGACGGTGACGTCGATGAACGTCTGCCGCGGGTCGAGCATCGTCACCCCGTTGAGCAGCCACGCCCGGTTGGTGCGCGAGCGCAGCTCCCGCTCGGCGAGGGCCAGCTGCCAGCGGTCGTTGACGCCCTGGGTCTCGTCGGCCGGCGCCTGGACGCAGGCGATCCGGTGACCCATCCCACCGAGCACCCCGACGACGTCGGTGAGGTAGAACTCGCCCTGGGCGTTGTCCGGCGACGACGTGACGCAGGGCCGGGCCGAGGACCTCCCGGCGGAAGGCGTAGATGCTCGTCGCCACCTCCTGCACGGCGAGCTCGTCGGGGCCGGCATCGCCCTGCTCGACGATGCGCAGGACCCGGTCGTCGGCGGCGCGGACGACCCGCCCGTAGCCGGTCGGGTCGTCGAGCACGCTGGTGAGCAGGGTGGCGGCGTTGCCGTTGGCGACGTGGCTGGCCACCAGCTCGTCGAGGGTCTCGGGGCGCAGCAGCGGCGTGTCGCCGGGCAGCACCACGACGGTCGACTCGTCGTCGAGGTCGTCGCCCGGGAAGGCCGACATGCCGTGGGCGGCGGCGTCGCCGGTTCCGCGTGGCGTCGGCTGCTCGACGAAGACGACGTTGGCCCACGCCGGCGCCAGCTCCTGGACCTTCTTGGTGACCTGCTCGGCGCCGTGGCCGACGACGAGCGCGGTGCGCTGGGGGCGCACCTGCTCGAGGGCGTGGATGACGTGGAGGACCATCGCCCGCCCGCAGATGAGGTGGAGCGGCTTGGGCCGGCGCGACCGCATGCGGGTGCCCTCGCCGGCGGCGAGCACGATCGCCGACACACTCACGGATCGCTGCCTCCTGCGTCGCTCCGGGGAGAGGAATCGAACCCCTATTCACGGAACCAAAATCCGTTGTCCTACCTATTGAACGACCCCGGAATGTCGACGCCACCATCGCGTCGATCACGGTAGCGGGTAGCGTGGCCGACCTCATGGGTTCGCTGATCAAGAAGCGGCGCAAGCGGATGCGCAAGAAGAAGCACAAGAAGATGCTTCGCCGCACCCGCCACCAGCGCAGGAAGTAACGTCCCCACCCGAGGTTCGCGTCCCGGAGGGTTTGCTGCACCGCAGGGGCGCACGAAACCCTCGGATGCGCGTCAGCTCCGTGGTCCGGGCCACGATCACCGCGGCGCCCTCGCCACGCAAGTGGGCGAGGGCGTTGTCGCGCTCACCGGGAACGAACCACGTCGCCCCGCTCCCGGCCAGCATCGGCCGCTCGCCGACGGCGTCGCCGACGAGATCCCGCCACTCCCGCAGTCGCGGTTCGACGGCGAGCGCGGCCGGCTCGAGGTCGTTGCCGGCGTCGCCCGCGGGACCGTCGAGGTCGTCCCACGCCCGGTAGACGGCCGCGGTGGACACATGGAGCGGCGGCACGACCAGCGTCACGACCCGCTCCTCGAACGGGAGCGGCTCGACGACCTCGCCGATCCCGCGCACCCGCGCCCGCCCGCCGCGGAGGCAGAACGGACGTCGGCACCGAGCTCGACCGCCGTCGCCGGATCGGTGACGCCGCGCCCAGCGCAGCACGGCGGCGGCGTCCGCCGAGCCGCCGCCGAGACCACCGCCGTGGGGGATCCGCTTGTCGATGCGCACGGCGGCGGCGACGCCGACGCGGCGCAGCGCCCGGGCGACGAGGTTGCTCTCGTCTCGCGGCACTCCCTCCGCGTACGGGCCGATCACGTCGATCCCGGATCCGCCGGGCGCGGACGACCAGCTCGTCGGCCAGATCGAGGGTCATCATCTCGGCGTCGATGAGGTGGTAGCCGTCGGCGCGCCGGCCGGTGATCCGCAGCGACCAGGTCAACTTGGCCGGCGCGAGGAGCACCTCGGAGGGCTCGTCGGTCACTCCCGGCCGCCCGTCGCGACGGTCAGCCGGCACCAGTCCTCGAGCCCGAGCTCCTCGGGGCGAGCTGTCGGCTCGATGCCGGCGGCGGCGAACTGCTCCGGCGTGACGAGGTCGCGCAGCGATCGGCGGAGCATCTTGCGCCGCTGGGCGAACGCGGCGCGGACCAGCGCGAACAACGGCTCGGCGGCGACGTCGGGTGGCGGGCGGCGGGTGATCGCGACGAGGGCCGAGTCCACGTTGGGCCGGGGCACGAACACGGTCGCCGGCACGTCGCCGACGATGCGGGCGTCCGCCCAGTAGGCGACCTTGACGCTGACCGCGCCGTAGGCCGCGCTGCGCGGGCGCGGCGGCGAGGCGCTCGGCCACCTCGCGCTGCACCATCACGAGCATCCGATCGATCGCCGGGACCCGATCGAGGAGGTCGGCGACCAGCGGCGTGGCGACGTTGTACGGCAGGTTGGCGACGAGCACCCAGTGATCGTGGTCGCCGAGCAGGTTCGCCCAGTCGACGGTCATCGCGTCGGCCTCGACGACCGTGACGCGGTCGAGCTCGCCCACCACGTCGGCGAGCGCCCGACACCAGGCCGTGGTCGACCTCGATGGCGGTGACGTCGGCGCCGGTCTCGGCGAGGGCCAGCGTCAGCGACCCCAGACCGGCGCCGATCTCGACGACCTGGTCACCCGGTCCGACCGCGGCGAGGTGGGCGATGCGCCGCACGGTGTTCGGGTCGGCGACGAAGTTCTGACCGAGCTCACGGCGGGGCGCCAGGCCCCGGCTCGTCAGCAGATCCCGCACCGCCGGGCGCGAGAGCGTCATCGGGCTGGCACTGCGTCGCACTCACTGGTGGATCTCGACGCGGCACCGGTGCGGCGATGAGACTGGCGAGCAGCACGAAGCGATCCGGGTGCAGCACGAGCTCGTCGCCGTCGCTCGGGCTCGTCACGCACTCGATCGACCGTCCGTTGGCGGGGTTGACGACCTTCACCGTCGGTGCCGGCGGGCAGACCGTTGTACGGGCAGGTGTCGCCGGAGCCGACCGATCGGCTGTGCGTCGCGAGTGCCGTCGCGACGACTTCGTCGGCGCTGCCGACCGTCACCGAGCCGCGCCTCGGCGCCGGCGCGGCCGGTCTGCTCGTCGCGGAACAGCGGGTCGCCGTCGCCCATCGGGTCGACGCCGTCCGGCGGCGCGGCGGCGCCGTCCGGCCGGCCGGCCGACCCATCCTCCGCGGCGAGCCCGACGGCGGCGACGTTGGGCCGGGTGGCGGACGAGCGCGTGTCGTCCCGGTTGACGAGCCAGACCGCCGGCAAGGCGGCAACCGTCAACGTGCTGGCGAACGCCAGCCGGCGCCGGTCGGCTCGGTCGAGACGCACGGTCAACTCCTGGGCAGACGGCCGGCCCACAAGGCACCGGCCGAGCGAGGCCGAAGAGGCTAGGAACTCGGTGCCCTCAGCGCAAACCGAAGGCCGTCGGCGGCCGCGGCGGCCGTGGCGTCGCGGATCTCCTCGACGGCGACGCCGTGGACCTCGGCGAGGCAGGCGCCGACGAGCGGCACCCAGGCCGGGCGGTTGCGCTGGCCCCGGTTGGGGACCGGGGCGAGGTACGGGCTGTCGGTCTCGACGAGCGTGCGGGCGAGGGGCACGAGGGCGGCGGCATCACGGACGTCCTGGGCGCCGGGGAACGTGACGATCCCGGAGAAGCTGACGTACGCCCCGCGGTCGAGGCAGCGGGCCGCCTCGTCCGGGCCCGCCGGTGAAGCAGTGGAAGACGGTGCGCGCGCGGGACGCCTTCGGTGTCGAGGATCGCGAACGTCTCGTCCCACGCCTCCCGGGTGTGGATGACGAGCGGCAGGCCGAGCCGGTGGGCGAGCTCGATCTGCTGCGGCGAACGCCGCCCGCTGGTCGTCGCGGGGGGAGTGGTCGTAGTGGAAGTCGAGGCCGCACTCCCCGACCGCCACCGGGCGCACGCCGCCGGTGTCCGTCGAGCAGATCGGTGATCGATTCCACGCCGTGCTTCGCCTCGTGGGGATGGAGCCCGACCGTCGCGTGGACATCCGGGAAGCGGGACGCCAGCGCGAGCGCCTCCAGCGACGACTCGCGGTCGCAGCCGACGGTGATCATCGTCCCGACCTCCGCCGCGCGCGCCTCGGCGACGAGGTCGGCTCGCCTCGGCTTCGGGCAGATGGCAGTGCGAGTCGACCCAGCCGTGACGCTGGTTCGTTCGCCCTTCGGGCTCGGTCACGCCGTGATCCGCGGGAACAGGGCCGGGCCCTTGGTCACCCGCAGCCCGCCGGGATACCCGCCCCACGCGACGTCGGCGGGGACGCGCTGGTCGACGATCGAGCCGGGCAGCCCGATGCGCTCCCAGATCGCCTGGGCGGTGGCGGGGATCGCCGGCGAGGCCAGGATCGCCACGATCCGCAGCGCCTCGAGGGCGTCCCCGAGCACGGCCTCCAGCCGTGGTCCGGGCTCGAGCTTCCACGGCTCGTTCGCCTCGAGGTGGGCGTTCGTCGCCCGGACGAGCTGCCACGTCGCCTCCAGCGCCCGGCTCGGCGCGACCACGTCCCACGCCGCCACCGTGCCGTCGACGGCGGCCGCGGCCGCCTCCGCGAGCGGGCTGTCGGCCGACGGGGCCGGGCCCGTCGCCGCCGCACTTGGAGCCGACCACGGTCGCGACCCGCGCCGCCAGGTTGCCGAGGTTGTTCGCCAGGTCGGCGTTGTAGCGGGCGATCAGACCCTCGTAGGTGAAGTCGCCGTCCTGGCCGTACGGGGTGTCGGCGAGGATGTAGTAGCGGAACCCGTCGACGCCCACCGTGTCGACGAGGTCGAGCGGCTTGACGACGTTGCCGGTCGTCTTGCTCATCTTCTCGCCGCCGCTCAGCAGCCAGCCGCCGACGGCCCAGCCCCGTGGCGGCTCGATGCCGGCTGACATCAGCATCGCCGGCCAGTACACGCAGTGGTGGCGGATGATGTCCTTGCCGATCAGGTGGTAGTTGACCGGCCACCACTGCTCGAAGCGCTCGGCGTCGGTGCCGAACCCGACGGCGGAGAGGTAGTTGGTCAGCGCGTCGAACCAGACGTAGGCGACGTGGGCCGGGTCCCACGGCAGCGGGATGCCCCAGGTCAGGCTGGTGCGGCTGGCCGAGAAGTCGCGCAGCCCCGAGCGGATCAGCCCGAGCGCCTCGTTGGCGCGGAACTCCGGGACGATCGCGCCGGGGTGGGCGTCGTACCACTCGAGCAGCCGGTCCTGGAACCGCGACAGGCGGAAGAAGTAGTTCTCCTCCTCGAACTCCTCGACCGGCAGCCGGTGGATCGGGCACAGGCCACCGGGCAGCAGCTCGTCGTCGGCGTAGTACTCCTCGCAGCGGACGCAGTACTTCCCGCGGTAGAGGTCGAGCTCGAGGTCGCCGGCGTCGTAGCAGCGCTGGAGCAGCTCGATCACCGCCGGCGCGGTGGCGCGGCTCGGTGGTGCGGATGAAGTCGTCGTTGGCGATCTCGAGGTGCTTCCACGCCTCGGCGAACTTCGGCGCGATCGAGTCGGCGAACGTCTGCGGGTCGAGGCCGGCGGCGTCGGCGGCGCGCTGGATGTTGAGGCCGTGCTCGTCGGTGCCGGTGAGGAAGCAGGACGTCGTCGCCGAGCAGCCGGTGCCAGCGCGTCAACGCGTCGCCGACGATGGTGGTGTAGGCGTGCCCGAGGTGCGGTTCGGCGTTGACGTAGTAGATCGGCGTCGTGACGTAGAACCGGGGCACGCCTCGAACGCTACGTCGATTCCCCCGTGGATCAGACGACGCGCCGGGCGTACTTGGTGCCGGCGATGAACGACAGCCCGGCGATCGCCGAGGCGCCGGCCGCGGCCACCGATCGGCGGATGACCGACTTGGTGCGCTGGCTGAAGTGCACGATCGGCCAGCCGTTGGCGCGGGCGTGACGGGCGAGCCGGGCGTCTGGGTTCACCGCCACCGGGTGGCCGACCGCGTGCAGCATCGGCAGGTCGCTGGCCGAGTCGCTGTACGCGTAGCACTGGCCGAGATCGAGCCCGTCCCAGCGGGCGATCTCCTCCATCGCCGCCACCTTGCCGGCGCCGTAGCAGAACGGTCCCGCCAGCTCCCCGTTGTAGACACCGTCCTCGACCGCGCCGCGCGTCCCGATGCCGGCGGTCATGCCGAGCGAGTGAGCCAGCGACTCGACGATCTCCACGGGCGCGGCCGACACGATGTACGTGTTGCGCCCGGCGTGGCGGTGGAGGTCGAGCAGGCGCCGCGCCTCGGGGCGGATCTTGGCGAGCAGCTTCGGGAGGACCTCGGCGTTGAGGGCGATCAGGTCGTCCTGACGCATCCCCTTGACCGCGCCGAGCACCCGGTCACGCAGGCCGTCGGTGGTCCGGTCGCTCGCCCCGCGCAGCTTGAACCGCAGCGCGGCGCCGGCGTCGCGCACGAACTGACCGGTGCTGAGGAACCCCGCCGAGCGGGCGCTGGCGGCGAGGATGAACGCCGACGACCCTGAGATCAGCGTGCGGTCGAGATCGAAGAACGCCGCACTCGGTCCCGCGCCCATCATCTGGCTGTACTCACTCATCGGCAACCATCCGTGGGGGGTTCGGCTCGCTCGAACGTCGGGTCTGATGTCGGACTGCCGCCGGGGAGCGTAGCCGGACGCCGCCCGGCGCGACTCGGTCACCGCGAGGTCGTACACGACGCGCTTGGGGACGCCGAGCCGGCGGGCCACGGCGCCGGCGGCGTCGCGAGTGGTGGCGCCGGTCGGCGAGCTCGGCGCGCAGCGCGGCGCGGATCGCGTCGTCGTCCGGCGGCGCGGACGCGTCGGGCGCGCCGGCGACCACGAGGACGTACTCGCCACGTGGCTCGCCGAGGTCGCGGGCGACGCTCCCCAACGTCCCCCGCACGACCGTCTCCCAGAGCTTGGTCAGCTCCCGCGCCACCGCGACCGGCCGGTCGTCCCCGAGGGCGGCGGCGAGGTCGGCGAGCGTGCGGAGGACCCGATGGGGAGCCTCGTACACGACGATCGTGCGCCGCTCGGTCGCCAGCTCCGCCAGCCGGTCCCGCCGGGCCGAGACCCGATCGCGGGAAGGAACCCCTCGAACGCGAACCGGCCCGTGGCCAGCCCACTCGTCACGAGGGCGGTCACCAGGGCGGTCGGCCCGGGCACGCTCGTGACCTCGAAGCCGGCGTCGACCACCGCCCGCACCAGGCGTTCGCCGGGATCGCTGATGCCAGGAGTGCCGGCGTCGGTCACCACCGCCACGTCGCCGCCGTCGCCGAGCGCGGCGAGCACCTCGGCGATCCGCGCCCGCTCGGTGTGCTCGTTGCAGACGGCGAGCCGGGGCGCCGCCACGCCGGCGTGCTGCAGCAGCCGTCCGGTGCGGCGGGTGTCCTCGCAGCACACGAGCACGGCCGCGCGCAGCGCCTCGACGGCGCGGGGCGAGAGGTCGCCGAGGTTCCCGATCGGCGTCGCCACCAGCACCAAGCGGCCGCCCGGCCGGTCAGCCCTCCGGCTCGCCATCGCGGACTTCCACGACGTCGCCGACGCGCAGCCCCCAGCGGGCGAAGGCGCCGGCTTCCGCCTCGATCACCCAGCTCGCCTTGGTCACCGGAAGGCCGACCCGGTGCCGTTCCATGCGGACCGTCTTGACCACCGCGCCATTGGAGTCGAGGTAGGCCACGTCGAGCGGGAAGCGCATCCCGACGGTGTGCACCCAGCGGCACGACGTGATCACCAGGGCGCCCTCGAGGCCGTCCCGCTTGAGGAGCCCACGGCGCCGGGCCGAGCGGTGGTCGGCCACCTCGGCCGAGGCCAGGACGCGTGCCTCACTCACCAACCAGGCCACGTCGGAAGCATGGCACGACAATGGAGTCGTCCCACCCACGTCGATCTCCCTCGATCACGTTGCTCGCCATCTGCGCCAGGGTCGCTACTACAGTGCCGACGACGTACTCGCATGTCCTCTTCGACCTCGACGGCACGCTGACCGACTCGGCGCCCGGCATCCTCGCCTCGCTCCGCCACGCTTCGACGCCGAGGGCCTCGACGTGCCCACCGTCGAGGTCCTGCTGGCGCCATCGGCCCCCGTTCGAGCTCGGGCTGCCGCTGATCGGCGTCCCTACCGAGCGGGTCGTCGCCGTCGTCGAGCACTACCGCGGGCGCTACGAGACCGTCGGCCTGTTCGAGAACGGGCTCTACGACGGCGTCGTCGAGATGCTCGACGCCCTGGGCGCCGCCGGCGTCGTCCTCGCCCTGGCCACGGCGAAGCCGGAGCCGACCGCGCGGCGGATCGTCGAGCACTTCGGCCTCACCGACCGTTTCGCCGTCGTGGCCGGGGCGACGTACGAACCCGGGCGGCGCACCAAGGCCGAGGTCATCGCCCACGCCCTCGGCGAGCTCGACGTCAGGCCGGGTCGCCATGTCGTGATGGTCGGCGACCGGGACCACGACGTCCTCGCCGCCCGCGAGCTCGGGCTGGCATCGATCGGCGTCGGCTGGGGCTACGGATCGCGCGAAGAGCTGACCACTGCTGGCGTCGACGTGGTCGCCGAGCCGGCCGGCGGACGTGGTCGCACGATCATCCAGTGTGGGTGATGTGATCGGCGCTCCCCCGTCGTAGCGTGGCGACTCGCATGGCGACCGAACTCGGGACGGACCCGATCCCCCCGCCGCTCGCGGCACCGGCCGCCGTCCGCGGGCCCGCCGACCGGCTGATGCGGCGGGTGCTGCGCCTCCCGGTCGATGCCCCCGCGGGGACCGCCGAGGGGGCCCGCCAGGCGTTCCAGACCTCGCTGCTCGTCGCCACGGTGCGCTGCCTGCTGATGTACATCGTGTTCCCGTTCGTCCTCCCCGCCGTCGGGCTGGCGAGCGACGTCGGGCCGGCGATCGGGCTGGTCATCAGCGTGGCCGCGATCGTGTGCATCGTGATGAGCATGCGCCGGTTCTGGCGGGCCGACCATCCGCTGCGGTGGTGGTACGGCGCGCTCGGCGCGACCGTGCTGTGCCTGCTGGTGGCGCTGGTCGTCGTCGACGTCACGGCCCTGATCACCTGAGTCGCCGATAGAGGTTGCTCACGGCAGCCGTTAGGGGTACTTTACGGCTCCGATGATGGTTTGCCTGTGCCACGGGGTCAGCGAGCGGCGGGTGCGCCGGGAGATCGAGCACGGCGCGACCACGATCGACGAGCTCGCCGCGCGTTGTGGCGCCGGTGCCTGCTGCTGCGGGTGCCATCCGACCCTCGACGCCCTGCTCGAGGAGCACGTCGTCACGGTGGCGGTTCCCGGCCGTCGCCTGCGCCTCGCCTAGGCTCCCTCGTTCGCGGCACCGTCCGAACGGAGGTCCCCCATGCGGAGCGACGACGACGTCATCGAGCTGCTCAACGAGGTGCTCACCGCCGAACTGACGGCGATCAACCAGTACTTCGTGCACGCCAAGATGTGCGAGAACTGGGGATACCACCGGCTCTACGAGCACGGCCGCGCCGAGTCGATCGACGAGATGAAGCACGCCGAGCGGCTGATCGAGCGGATCCTCTACTTCGACGGGGTCCCGAACATGCAGCGGCTGTTCCCGGTGCGCGTCGGCGAGACGGTCCCCGAGCAGTTCCAGGTCGACCTCGAGCTCGAGTACGAGGCGGTCGAGCGGCTCAACCGGGGGATCGCCCTCACCGTCGAGCGGGCCGACAACGGCACCCGCGAGCTGCTCGCCGAGATCCTCGTGTCGGAGGAGGACCACATCGACTGGCTCGAGACCCAGCAGGAGACCATCCGCCAGGTCGGCCTCGAGCAGTACCTCGCCGAGCAGATCTACAGCTGACGTTCACGGCGTTCGCCGGCCACGCCGCATACTGCCTGCGCAGTTGCTGGCCGCTCGCTCGCTGGCGCTCGCTCGCTCGCATCGGTCCCGGGTGCATGATGGCCCATCCGAGGGTTTCGTGGCCTCCGAGGGTTTCCCGCCGGGCTTTCCCGCACCAAACCCTCGGGTGCCATGATGTGACACCCGTAGGGGACATCGCTCACCAAGGGGGCATCACGTGGAAGTCAGTCGTCACCGTCAACGGGACCGCGCACACCCATGATGTGGAGCCGCGCACCCTCCTGGTGCACTACATCCGGGAACAGGTCGGCCTCACCGGGACGAACATCGGCTGCGACACCTCGTCGTGCGGCGCGTGCACGATCCACATCGACGGCGAGTCGGTGAAGAGCTGCACCGTGCTGGCCGTCCAGGCCGACGGGGCCGACATCAAGACGATCGAGGGGCTCGCCACCGACGGCCAGCTGCACCCGATGCAGCAGGCGTTCATGGACAACCACGGCCTGCAGTGCGGCTACTGCACGCCCGGCATGGTGATGGCGGCCGTCGGCCTGCTCGACGAGAACCCGCACCCGACCGAGCAGGAGGTGCGCATCGGGCTGGAGGGCAACCTCTGCCGCTGCACCGGCTATCACAACATCGTGCAGGCGGTGCTCGCCGCGCCGAGGCGTGAGGCGGCCATGACGTTCACGCGTTCCCCGGCCACGCCGAGCCTGCGCAGTTGCGTCTTCGCTCGCTGGCGCTCGCTCGCTCGCATCGGAACGGCTCGCCATGACCACCGAGGCCGCGCCGGCCACCACGGTGATCGGCCAGCGCCTGTTGCGCCGGGAGGACCCCGCCCTGCTCACGGGCGAGGCCAAGTTCGCCAACGACCTCGACGTCCCCGGTGCCCTCCACCTCGCGGTGCTGCGCAGCCCCTACGCCCACGCCCGCATCACCAGCATCGACGTGTCGCGGCGCGCTGGACCTGCCCGGCGTCGTCGCCGCCTACACGGGCGCCGACGTCGCCGACCTGTGGGCGGCGCCGATGCCGTGCGCGTGGCCGGTCACCGACGACATGAAGAACCCCGCCCACTTCCCGCTGGCCAAGGACAAGGTGCACTACGTCGGCGACGGGGTCGCGGTCGTCGTCGCCAGGGACGAGGCGACGGCCCGCGACGCGATCGAGGCGATCGACGTCCAGTACGAGCCGCTGGAAGCGGTGATCGACCTCGAGGACGCCCTGTCCGACCGGGTCGTGATCCACGAGGACCTCGGCACCAACACGAGCTACACGTGGGCCCTCAAGGTCGAGGATCACGAGGGTGCGGTCGACGAGGCGTTCGCCGCCGCCGCCCACACGGTGAGCGAGCGCTACGTGCAGCAGCGGCTGATCCCGATGGCGATGGAGCCGCGGGCCATCGTCGCCGTGCCGCAGCCGTTCGGCGGCGACATCACCCTGTACTCGGCCACCCAGATCCCGCACATCCTGAAGGTGATGACGGCGATCACGCTCGGCATCCCCGAGCACCAGGTGCGGGTCGTCGCGCCGGCGGTGGGCGGCGGCTTCGGCTCCAAGCTCAACGTCTACGCCGAGGAGCTGCTGTGCATGGCGCTGGCCCGCAAGCACGGCGTGCCGGTGCGATGGAACGAGACCCGCTCGGAGAACGCGCTGGCGACGATCCAGGGCCGCGGCCAGATCCAGGAGATCGAGCTGGCGGCCGACGGCGACGGCAAGCTCACCGCGCTGCGCGTCCGCCTGATCGGCGACATGGGGGCGTACCTCCAGCTCGTCACGCCCGGCATCCCGTTGCTCGGGGCGTTCCTCTACGCCGGGGTGTACGACCTGCCGCAGGCGTACGACTTCACGTGCACGTCGGTGTTCACGACGATGACCCCGACCGACGCCTACCGCGGCGCCGGCCGCCCGGAGGCGACGTACGCGATCGAGCGGGCGATGGATGCCCTCGCCGCCAAGGTCGGCGTCGACCCGCTCGAGCTGCGCCGGCGCAACTTCATCAAGAAGGAGGCGTACCCGTACACCGCGTGGAGCGGGCTCGTCTACGACTCGGGCGACCACGCCGCCGCGGCCGACCGAGGCGGCCCGGCTGGCCGGCTACGACGAGATCCGGGAGCGCCAGAAGACCCAGAACGTCGAGGGGTCGACGAAGCGGCTCGGCATCGGCATCTCGTCGTACTTCGAGATGTGCGGGCTGGCGCCCGTCCCGGGTCCTCGCCTCGCTGAACTACGCCGCCGGCGGCTGGGAGGCGGCCACGGTGCGGGTCACGCCCGACCGCCAAGGTGCAGGTCGTCACCGGGACGGCGCCGCACGGCCAGGGCCACGAGACGGCCTGGTCGATGATCGTCGCCGAGAAGCTCGGGGTCAGCCCGGACGACGTCGACGTCCTGCACAGCGACACCGCGATCTCGCCGCTCGGGCTCGACACCTACGGCTCGCGGTCGCTGCCGGTCGGCGGCGTGGCGATCGCGATGGCGTGCGACAAGGTCATCGACAAGGCGAAGCTGATCGCCGCCCACCAGCTCGAGGCCAGCGCCGACGACCTCGAGTTCTCCGGCGGGGCGTTCTCGGTGAAGGGCTCGCCGGACAAGACGATGCCGCTCGCCGGGATCGCGTTCGAGGCGTTCACCGCCCACAACCTGCCCGACGGCCTCGAGCCCAACCTCGAGGCGCACGTCACCTACGACCCGCCCAACTTCTCGTGGCCGTTCGGCACCCACATGTGCGTCGTCGAGGTGGACACCGAGACCGGTGGCGTCGAGGTCCTGAAGTACGTCGCCGTCGACGACTGCGGCGTCCAGGTCAACCCGTTGATCGTCGACGGGCCAGGTGCACGGCGGCGTGATCCAGGGTCTGGCCCAGGCGTTGTTCGAGGAGGCGGTCTACGACACGGACGGCAACCTCAAGACGAGCACGATGGCCGAGTACCTCGTCCCGGCGGCCTGCGACGTCCCGCCGCTGACGTTGGGCCACACGGTCACGCCGTCGCCGACCAACCAGCTCGGCGTCAAGGGCATCGGCGAGGCCGGCACCATCGGCGCCGCGCCGGCGGTGATCAACGCCATCGTCGACGCCCTGTCGGGTCTCGGTGTCCGCGACGTGCCGATGCCGGCCAGCCCGCTCAACGTCTTCAACGCGCATCTGCACGGCGCCGCGGCCACGCCCCGCGACACCGCCGGCACCGCCGTCGGCGAGCACCCAGGCGTCACCGCCCGAACCACCGTCAGCGAAGAGAACGGAGCCAGCCAGTGATCCCCGCCAAGTTCGACTACGTCAGGGCCGGGTCGGCCGACGAGGCGATCAGCCTCATCAGCGAGCACGGCGACGAGGCCAAGTTCCTCGCCGGCGGGCACAGCCTGCTGCCGCTGATGAAGCTGCGCCTCGCCCAGCCGAGCGTGCTCGTCGACATCGGCCGGCTCACCGATCTGTCGTACATCCGCGACGCCGGCGACCATGTCGCCATCGGCGCGCTCACCCGGCACATGGACGATCGAGCGGTCCGACGTGCTCAAGGAGCACGCCCCACTGCTCGCCCACGCCACGAGCCACGTCGGGGACCCGCAGGTGCGTCACCGCGGCACGATCGGCGGCTCGATCGCCCACGCCGACCCGGCATCGGACCTGCCGGCGACGACGCTCGCCCTCGGCGCGACCTACGTCGCCCAGGGACCCGAACGGCACCCGCGAGATCGCCGCCGCCGACTTCTACGAGGGCTTCCTCACGTCGACGCTCGCCGCCGACGAGATGCTCACCGAGATCCGGGTCCCGAAGATGCAGGGCGCCGGGCTGGGGGTTCCAGAAGTTCAACCGGCGGGCCCAGGACTGGGCGATCGTCGGCGTCGCCGCGCTGGCGGCGCAACGGCGAGGCCGGCGTCGGGCTCGTCAACATGGCCTCGATCCCGGTCCTCGCCACGAGCGTCGCGTCGGCGCTCGCCGGCGGGGCGTCGGTCGAGGAGGCGGCGGAGCAGGCGGCCGCCGAGGCCGACCCGCAGGCCGACCTCAACGCCAGCGTCGAGTACCGCACCCACCTCGCCAAGGTGCTTACCCGCCGGGCCCTGGAGGCCGCCTCCGGCTGAGAAGCCTCACCTCGCCGACCCGGCGCTCGTGGTGCCCTCGGGGCTCGGGCTGGGCTAGAACCTGCGCCGGTGGAGCCGGTGATCCTGGTCGTCGTCTCGGATCACACGTCCCGTCGGGCGATGCTCGCCGAGCTGGAGCGCTACACCCGCGACTATCGCGTCGAGTCGGCGACGGGCGGCGACGAGGCGCTCGCTCGGCTCGCTGAACTGCAAGCGGCGGGCGACGCGATCGCGATGGTGCTCGCCGATGTCGCGTTGGGCCCCGTCGACGGAGTCGTCGTGCTGAGCCAGGTCCGCAAGATCGCCCCGACTGCCAAGCGGATCCTGTTGGTCGACTGGGGGCTGCGCGCGGGTCAGCAGCCGGCGGTGTCCCGCGCCGCGGCGTTGGGTCTTGTCGACTCCGTGCTGACCAAGCCGACCGGCGCCCGCGACGAGGAGTTCCACGGCGCGATCACCGAGAGCCTCGGCGACTGGGCGTGGACCACAACGCCGATCGTGGAG
The DNA here is from genome assembly GCA_963839695.1 of uncultured Acidimicrobiia bacterium. Lineage (GTDB taxonomy): Bacteria > Actinomycetota > Acidimicrobiia > Acidimicrobiales > Ilumatobacteraceae > JALZMG01. The sequence continues at coordinate 563,241 of CAWIVW010000007.1, forward strand.
GCCGTGAAGGTGGTCGGCGGCGGTGACCGCGGGAGAGCGGACGAGATCCGTGACGTCCTGGAGCGTCTCGGAGTGCCGACCGGCGTGCACCCCGCGACGTCCCCGACCGGCCGGTCGATCATCGAGGCCGCCGGGCCGGGCGTCGCCTTCCCGGTCGTCGAGGTGATGGGCCAGACCGTGTTGTCCGACCCGACCAACCGCCAGATCGCGGCGGCCTTCGGCGCGATCGTCGATGTGGACGACAGAGTCTTCGACCTCGCCGTCGTCGGCGCCGGGCCGGCCGGATTCGGCCGCCGCGGTCTATGCCGCGTCGGAAGGGCTCTCGACGGTGATCTTCGAGGTGGAGGCGTACGGCGGCCAGGCGAGCACGAGCTCGATGATTCGCAACTACCTCGGCTTCCCCGACGGCATCACCGGCCGGCAGCTCGGGCGCCGGGCGATCCTCCAAGCCACCCGTTTCGGCGCCGAGCTCGACCTCGCCCGAGCGGTCACCGCCCTCGACACCGGTGCACCGCAACGCCTGACGTTGTCTGACGGAGCGGTCGCCAGCGCGCGGACGGTGCTGCTCTCGTGTGGCGTCACGTACCGTCGCCTGGGCGTCCCTTCGCTCGAGAAGCTGGTCGGATTCGGCGTGTTCTACGGCGCGGCGACCAGCCACGCCCGAGCGCTCGAGGGCAGCCACGTGGTCGTCGTCGGCGCCGGGAACTCGGGAGGCCAAGCTGCCCTGCACCTCGCCCGCTACGCGGCCCGCGTCACCATCGTCACCCGTGGGACCGCGCTCGACGCGACGATGTCGGCCTACCTCGTCAACGAGATCGAGGCCGACGGGCGCATCGAGGTGATGACCGAGACGGACATCGGCGGCGGTGGCGGCGACGGCCAGCTGGAATGGCTCGAGCTCGCCCACCGCGTCACCCACGAACGGGCGCGCCTCGGTGCTTCAGGTCTGTTCGTACTCATCGGAACAGAGACCCGCACCGGTTGGCTGCCCCGAACGATCCAGCGCGACGACCACGGCTTCGTGCTCACCGGCATCGACATCCGCCGTGTCGAGTGGCCGCTCCGACGCCCACCGTTCGCGCTCGAGACGAGCGTGCCGGGAGTCTTCGCCGCCGGCGACGTGCGAGCCAACGGCGTGAAGCGGGTCGCCGCCGCCGTCGGCGAGGGTGCGATCAGCGTTCCGATGATCCACCGCTACCTTGCCGACGGCTGACGCGCTGAACTGTCACACCCCTTCGTCATACTGGTTTCATGGGAACGAATGTTCTCATCGTGACGCCGGAGATTGATACGGCACTGGACGCCGCCGCCGACGCGGCTGGGGTGCTGGCCGGTGAGGTCGACTCGTTGGCGTCCCCTCAGCTCGCCGTGATGGTGCCCGCCGTGGCCAAAGTGATCGCCCGTTTCGAAGCGGTCCGCCTGGCCGCGGTGCGTGCCGCCGACCGGGCCAACGTGGCGGCCCAGTCCGGGATGGCCTCCACCGCTGATTGGGTGGCCGCGGCCACCGGCGAGAAGCGCGGCAAGGCGCGGGGCGATGTCGAGCTGGCCGACCGGCTCGCCGGGCTTGCTGAGGTCGCCGGAGCGTTGGCCAACGGTGAGGTCTCCAAGACCCAGGCCGACACGCTCGCCGGTGCTGAGGGCGCGACTGCGGCCGAGCAGCGCGAGCTGCTGGATGACGCCCGGGGGCTGTCGGTCAACGAGCTCGAGCGGCGGGTCGAGCGGTTCAACCGGGACCGTCATCAGCCACCAGCCGACGTCGTGCCGACCGTGCATCTCACTGCGGGGCGCGACGGGTCGGTGAAGGCCGACGTCATATTGGATGCGTTGGGCGGGGAGATCCTCACTACTGCTCTCGACGCCGCCCACTCCCAGATGACCTTCGCCAAAGGAACCTCACTGGCCGAGCGGCGCGCCGGCGGTCTGATCGGCATCTGCCGATTCTTCTTGGAGAACCACACGAGCTTGCACCATCGTCTCGGCCGGCCCCATGCCATCGTGACCATCCCACTGTCTACGTTGCAGGACGAATCGGATTCTGGGATCGCCACGTTGGGCTCCGGTGCGCTGGTCGACGCGGCGACGGCCCGCCAACTGGCCTGCGACGCCGGCGTCTCCCGGAGGATCACTGGACCGGGAAGCGAACCGCTCGACGTCGGCCGCACCACCCGGTCGATCCCGACTGCGATCGCCCGCCAACTCATCGTCGAGGATCGCGCCTGCCGCTGGCCCGGCTGCCAGGCCGCGGCCTGGACCTGCGAAGGCCATCACGTCCGCTTCTGGGAAGCTCCCCACTACGGCGAGTCCAAGCTGACCAACCTCGTTCTGCTGTGCTGGCATCACCACCACCTCCTCCACAAGGACCAGCAGTGGCGGCTCGTGCTCGACGCGTCGAGCCGGCGCCTCGACGTCCACTATCGCGACCGCCACGTCGGCACCACCCATCCACCAGGGCGACAGCGAACCGGGCCGGACCCCACGCCGGCCCGCTCATCACCCCCCGAACACGACGTCCCCTGCTCCCAACCCGAGCTGTTCGCCGTCGCGGGCACCTGACGGCGGGATCGGCTCCCACTGGAACTGGGGCGAAGCCGTTGGCGTTGGTGACACGAGCGTCCTGTCGTTTGGCTTCGAGCGGATCAGGGCGTTTCAGCCGCCAGAACGGCGGCGCCAGCGCGCGACGCCGAACATGCCCGTTCCGGTCAGGAGCAGCACCGTCGCGACCGTCAGCAGAGCGGCGATGCCGCGGTTGCCGGTGGCCGGGAGTGTCCCGTCAGGTCCGTCCACCTCGGTCAGGGCCTCGCCGTCGTTGTTCGTCGGGTCCGGGTCGTTGGACAAGGAGTCCACGCCCACGAGGTTTCTTACCGTGCCCACGGGTTGGGTCGGGAGCAGATCGATGGTCACCGTGATCGTTTCACTCGCGCCGACTGCCATCGTGCCCAGCCGGCACGTCAGGGTGGCGCCTTCGCGGGTGCAAGTGCCGACCGTCGGGACCGCCGACACCGGCACGACCCCTCCCGGCAGCGTGTCGGTGACGACCACGTCGGTCGCCGTCCCGGGACCGTCGTTGGCGACATCGATCGTGTAGGTGAGTCGGGTCATCGTGCCGCTCGACGGGTTGACGGTGACCTCGGTGCGATCGACGACCTTGGCGACGCGCAGGTCGGCGACATTGTCGGGGAGGGTGGTGGTTGGCGGCGCGGTGGTCGTTGGCGCCGCGGTGGTGGTTGGCGCCGCGGTGGTGGTTGGCGCCGCGGCGGTGGGCGGCGCGGCGGCGGTTGGCGGCGCGGTGGTGGTTGGCGCCGCGGTGGTCGTTGTGACGCAGCCCGGCGCGATCGTGATGGTCTGGGCTTGTGTCGCGCTCAAGCCTGGTTCACTCGCATCGACCACCTGCACGGTGAAGTTGTACGTTCCCGCGGCCGTCGGAGTGCCGATGATCGCCCCGCTCGCGGGTGCCATCGTTAGGCCCGGCGGTAGGGTCCCCGCGGCCACCGTCCAGGTAAATGGCTCGGTGCCACCCTCGACGCTCAGCGTGTCCGCCGAATAGGTTTCACACTCGGTCCCGGGAGGCAGCGGCGTGCACGAGATCTGTACCGCGCCCACGATGTTGGTGTTCCAGCCGCTGAAGGTGTTGCAGATCAGTGTTGCGCTCGAGTCCGGATCCACGGAGATCCCGATTCCGGCGTCGTCGGGAGAAATATCGGGGGCGGTGCCGTTGGCTCCCCCGTCGATGCCGTCCACTCGATCGCCACTACCGATGATCGTGTTGTCGGCGATCGTGCCCGACGCACCCACATATGACACGGCGTTCTGCGCGATGAAGCCACGCAAGTCATGGGGTGGTCCCGCGGTGCTGCCCGACACGTCCATGGTCATCGGGGCGCCCGACGAGCGTGCCTCGAACCCGCTCTTTTGATAGTCCCTGACCACTGTTTCGTTGGTGATGGTGACGGTGCGCGCCGCCGTGATGGCGTCGGCCCGGATGGCCCGGCCTGTTTGGATGGAGGGGCTTGCGGGGTCTGGCTGCTGCCAAATGTGCTCGACGATGACGTTGTTCACCGAGCCGCTCGCATCGTTGAAGAAGATCCCGTACAAGCGCGTTCGTGCTGATCCGTGGCGAGCTGGAACCCCGTCGCAGGACCCGAGATCGTCACGTTCTGGATGTTCATCGTCTGCCCCGGACCCGCATTGGTGACGATCCCGCCGTCCCACTGCTCACCGCCGACATCGGTAGCGCTGATGGTGAAGCCGCCGCCGTCGAGGGTCGTGATCGTGGCCGGAACAGGTAACGGTTCCGTCACCGGCCCGCAGTCGGCGGTCAACGTGAAGGTGCCGCCGTCGGTGACGCCGGTGCACACGGTGGTGATGTCAGCGGCCGCGGCCGTGGTCGGCATGAGCAGGACGACGCCGGGAACAGCCATCACGCCGGCCACGACACCACCAACGACGAACCGAACTGTTCCGCGCGCGCGAACCATCCCCCAATGCAACGACCACGCCTGCTTCGAGTCGCGCGCCAAGGAGGCGGTCTCGCGATGCCCGCTCACCCTATTCGCCCCCTACCTACATCAGCCCGCAAAGCAAGCAATTGCCGCGGCAGCGTAGCGCATCCGCCCTGTGCTGGCATCTGTCAGAGCAGCGCTTGGTACGCCCCGCCGTCGATGTGGATCTGGGCGCCGGTGAGGTATTTCGCCTGTTCGCTGCAGAGGAACGTGACGATCGCTCCGAAGTCGTCGGCGTCGCCCATCGTTAGCTCCTCGGCAGCGTCGCCGTACAGCTCCTTCATCCGGTCGGTGCGGTGGAGACCGGGCTGGACCGAGTTCACCGTGACGCCGTCGCCAACGACCTCGCGGGCGAGGGTCTTGAGGAAGCCGGTCGCGCCGGCGCGGGCGGTGTTCGAGAGGATGAGGTCCGGCATCGGTTGGCGCACGGCGAGTGACGTGATCGCGACGACCCGACCCCATCCTTGCGCCTGCATCGGCGGGACCGCGGCCTTGCACATCGCGACTACCGACATCAGGTTCAGCGCGATGGCCCCGGGGTAGGCGTCGACCTCGGTGTTGGCGAAGTTGCCGGCTGGCGGCCCGCCCGCGTTGGTGACCAGGATGTCGATGCCCCCGAGCGCCTCGGTCGCCGCCCGGACGAACGCCGCGCCGCCCGGCGCCCCGGCGACGTCGCAGACCAACCCGACGCAGTCGTGGCCGATCGCGGCCGCGGCCGCGTCGACACGCAACTCGTCGCGACCACAGATCGCCACCTGCGCGCCCTCGGCGGCGAGTGTTCTGGCCGTGGCCAGCCCGAGCCCGCTCGATGCGGCGGCAACGGCGGCGCGCCGGCCAGAGATCCCCAGGTCCATCGGCGCACGGTAGACGACCGGCATAGCCTCGCCGTGGTTCGCCGACCTGGGAGCGGCTCTCCCACCGCCATCCGAAATCGTATGTTGGGCTCATGAGTGGGACGTACGACGAGGGCGCCGCTTGAATGTCTTCGACTCGTCCGGCCTGCTCGCCTTCGTCCTGGCGGTGAGGACTCGATGACGACCGGACCCGACGCGGAACCTGCGCTCGACGCGATCGCCGACGCCGAGCAGTATCCCTATTGGTACGACGACGCCGACGAGCCGGACTCCAACCCGACGCTCGTGCGTGCCGAGCACTGCGACCTGTGCGTCGTCGGCGGCGGCTACACCGGGTTGTGGACGGCGATCATCGCCAAGGAACGCGACCCGTCACGCGACGTCGTGCTGATCGACGCCGCCGAGATCGGCTCGGCGGCAAGCGGGCGTAATGGCGGTTTCATGGAGTCGACCCTCACCCACGGGATCGCCAACGGCCAACGGCGGTTCCCCGACGAGATCGAGTTGCTCGAACGGCTCGGGTTGGAGAACCTCGACGAGATCGAGGCCGCCATCGGGCGCTACGGCATCGACTGCGACTACGAACGCACCGGCGTCATCGACGTCGCGACGACCGCCGACTCGGATAGCTACGTCGACGAGTTACGGGACGACGCGGAACAGCTCCGGCGGCTGGGCCAGGACGCCCGGTGGCTCGACGCCGACGCGATGCGCTCCGAGGTCGACTCGCCCACGTATGTCGGCGGTCTGTGGCGGGCCGGGCGGGCGGCACTCGTCGATCCCGCCCGTCTGGCGTGGGGGTTGAAGGCGGCCGCCCAGCAGCTGGGTGTACGGATCTACGAGGACACGAAGGCGACGAGAATCGATCGCGACGGCGTCGGTACGGTGCTCGCGACGCCGCTCGCCCAGGTCCGGGCCGCCCGCGTCGCTCTGGCGACCAACGCCTTCAGGCCCCTGCTGCGCCGACTCCGTCACTACATCGTGCCGGTCTACGACTACTGCATGGTGACCGAGCCGCTGACCTCGGAGCAGCTCGCCCGCATCGGGTGGCGTAACCGCCAGGGGCTGTCCGACATCGCCAACCAGTTCCACTACTACCGGCTCACGGAGGACAACCGGATCCTGTGGGGCGGCTACGACGCGGTGTACTTCTGGCGGGGGCGGGTCGCGGCCGAGCTGGAGAGCCGACCGGCGACGTGGGCGACATTGAGCCGGCACTTCTTCACCACCTTTCCCCAACTCGACGACGTGCGCTTCAGCCACATCTGGGGCGGCGCGATCGACACGTGCAGCCGGTTCTGCGTCTTCTGGGGGACGGCCCAGTCGGGACGGGTCGCCTACGCGCTCGGGTACACCGGCCTCGGCGTGGCGGCGAGCCGGTTCGGCGCGGCGGTGATGCTCGACCTGCTCGACGGCCGGCCGAGCGAGGCGGCGTCGACCGACTTCGTCAAGGACAAGCCGCTGCCTTTCCCGCCCGAGCCGTTCCGCTACGCCGGGATCCAGGCGACCCGCTGGTCGCTCGCCCGGGAGGACCGCACCGGCAGGCGCAACCTGTGGCTGCGCACCCTCGACCGCCTCGGCCTCGGTTTTGACTCGTGATCTGCTCCACCCGAGGTCTTCGTGCGCCCCGTCCGGTACGGAAAACCTCCGGTGCTCCGAAACCCTCGGATGCCAGAGTCAGGCGAGGCCGCGGACGAGCGCTTCGGTGGTCATGTCGTAGACGGTGTCCCAGTCGAAGTCGACGAGCTTGCCCTCGGTGCGCGCCTCCAGGCTCACGAGGCCGTGCACCAACGCCCATAGGCCGGTGGCGACCGCGAACGAGTCGCCCTCACGGATGACTCCGGCGGCCATCGCCCGCTCGATCCGCCGCTGGAGCTGCCCGAGCGTCTCGAGGGCGACCGCTTCGGCCCGCTCCGACGGGACGAAGTCCGGCACGACCCGGTCGAACATCAGTGAGTAGTAGGTCGCGCTCTCCCGGGCGAACCGGCGGTACAGGTGCTTGCATCGGAACAGGTCCTCGCGCGGGTCGTCGGTCTCGGGAGACTCCGCCATCAGCTCCCCGAGCCGACGAAAGCCGTCGATGAACAGCTCGTCGAGCACGCCGTCCTTGCCGCCGAACCGGGAGTACACGTTCATCGTGCTCATGCCGGCGGCAGTGGCGATGCGACGGACGGTGAGGCTGCCGGGTCCCTCCGTGGCGAGCAGGTCGTGGGCGGCGACGAGCAGGGCCTGCCGCGTGTCGTCGCTCCGGACGGGCGCCCGGGACGCGGGGGCCGGGGGCACGGCGTCAGGGTAGCCCTCGGTCGCTGTGGCGAACGTCATGCGGCAAAGTCTAACACAGTGTGATAACAATGTCATCACGTCGTTTTAGACTCACTGTTCAAAGGAGCCCGCTGATGAACGTCGAGACTGCCCGCCGCCGCTGGACCATCCTCGCCGTGCTCTGCGCATCGGTGTTCGTAGTCGTGCTCGACGGCACCATCGTCAACGTCGCCCTGCCCACGCTCGTTCGCGATCTCGGGGCGTCCACCAGCGACCTGCAGTGGGTCGTCGACGCCTACGTCCTGGTCTTCGCCGGCCTGCTGATCGCCGCTGGCAGCATCGGCGACCGGTTCGGCCGCAAGGGCGTGATGCAGATCGGGCTGGTGCTCTTCGCCCTGTTCTCGGCGCTCGCCGCATGGTCGGACACGCCCGGCGAGTTGATCGGCTGGCGGGCGGCGATGGGTGTCGGGGCGGCGCTGATGTTCCCCGCCACGCTGGCCATCCTCGTCAACGTGTTCACCGCTCCCCGTGAGCGGGCGGCGGCGATCGCGGTGTGGGCGGCGACCGCAGGAGCCGCGGTCGCCCTCGGGCCGGTCACCGGCGGCTGGCTGCTCGAGCACTTCTGGTGGGGATCGGTCCTGTTCATCAATGTGCCCGTGATCGCCGTCGCCCTGATCGCGATCGCCCGCGTCGTCCCGACCTCGCGGGACACGACGATCAAGCGCTTCGATCCGGTCGGCACCCTGGCCTCGATCGCCGGCATCGGCGTCCTGGTGTGGGCAGTCATCGAGGGACCGGTCCACGGTTGGTCGTCGCCGACGAGCATCGCCGCCTTCGGCGCCGCCGCCCTGCTGCTCGCCGGCTTCGTGGCGTGGGAACGACGCATCGACCACCCGATGCTCGACGTCTCGGTGTTCACCAACATGCGCTTCACCGCGGGCAGCGCAGCGGTGACGTTCGCCTTCTTCTCCCTGTTCGGATTCGTCTTCGTCGTCACGCAGTACTTCCAGTTCGTCCGCGACTACAGCGCCCTCGAGGCCGGCGTGCGCACGGTGCCCTTCGCGTTGTTCATGGCCTCGACCGCGCCGCTCGCCGCCAAGCTCGCCGAGCGCGTCGGCACCAAGGCCGTCGTCACCGCCGGGTTGGTGTCGATGGGGATCGGGTTCTACGTCGCCACGACGACTGGCGTCGACACGCCGTACTCGATCATCGTGCTGGCGATGTTCTTCATGGGCGGAGGGCTCGGCCTGATCCAGGCGCCGGCGACGGAATCGATCATGGGCGCGCTGCCGCCGGCCAAGGCTGGCGTCGGCTCGGCTGTGAACGACACCGCCCGCGAGCTCGGAGGCACGCTCGGCGTGGCGATCATCGGCAGCATCTTCTCGTCGGTGTACGCGTCGCGGCTCGGCACCAACCTTGCCGGAGCGCCGGTTCCGGACGAGGCCCTCGCCGCCGCCCAAGACTCGGTCGGCGCGGCGCAGGAGGTCGCTCGCCAGGCCGGCGCGACCGCCGGCCCGGACGCCGGAACATTCGTCGAGAACGCCGTCAACCGCGCCTTCATCGACGGCTGGCACGCCGGCTCGTGGGTGTCGGTGGCAGTCGTCCTCGTCGGCGCAGTGCTCGCCTGGCGCTTCCTGCCCGCCCGCGCGGCCAGCCCCACCGCGAACTTGCATTTAGATCCGTTGCCAGAGCCACAGGATCAGGTGCAAGAACGGGTGGAGGTGGGCGCCAGTAGCCTCGGCTGACGTGAGCGCCACACCGTCCGAGTCCGTAGCGGAGACCGCCGCCGCGCTGACGGAGCACGGATACCTCCCTGACGACGGGCTCTCCACCGCCGTGTACCTGGCGATGTCGCTGCGCCGGCCGCTGCTGCTCGAGGGCGAGGCCGGCGTCGGCAAGACCGAGGTCGCCAAGGTGCTCGCCGCATGGACCGGCGGCGAGCTCATCCGCCTCCAGTGCTACGAGGGCATCGACGCCTCCCAGGCGGTGTACGACTGGGACTACGGGCGCCAGCTCCTCCACCTGCGCGCCGCCGAGGCCAGCGGGGAGTCGGCCGGCCGCTCCACCGACGCCCTCGAGGCCGAGCTGTATCAGGAACGATTCCTGATCAAGCGCGCCCTGCTCCTGGCGATCGAGCGGCGCGAGGGCCCACCGCCGGTGCTCCTCGTCGACGAGATCGACCGGGCCGACGACGAGTTCGAGGCCTACCTGTTGGAGGTGCTCTCCGACTGGCAGATCACGATCCCCGAGCTCGGCGTGTTCCGCGCCTCCGATCCACCGGTCGTCATCCTCACCAGCAACCGCACACGTGACGTCCACGACGCGCTCAAGCGACGCTGCCTCTACCACTGGGTCGAGCATCCCGACTTCGATCGCGAGGTCGCGATCGTCCGCCTGCGCGCGCCGGAGGTCGCTGAGCCGCTCGCCCGCCAGGTCGCGGCGGCAGTCGAGGCGCTGCGCGGGCTGGCCCTGTACAAGCCTCCTGGCGTCGCCGAGACCATCGACTGGGCCTCCGCGCTCGGCCGCCTCGGTGCGACCGAGCTCGACGAGCGGTCTGTCGAGGCGACCCTGGGCACCGTGCTCAAATACCGCGAGGACCACGAGCGCGTCGAGCAGCACGGCTTCGCCGACATCGTCAAGCAGGCGTTCGAGCGGGGCGCCATCCGGGGCTGACCTCGTGGCCAACGACCACGCCGGTACCGCTCCCGCGAAGACGAAGATCAGCGGCGCCGAACGGATGGCCGTCGCCTTCGCCCGCGTGCTGCGCGGCGCCGGGCTCGCCGTGCCGACCAGCACGGTGCTCGCCTTTGCCGAGGCGCTAGGGGTGGTGGGCCTCCAGCACCGCCACGACGTGTACTGGTCGGGACGGACCACGCTGATCCGCCGGCCGGAGGATGTGCCCGTCTTCGACCGGGCCTTCCGCACGTTCTGGGACCACGCCACCCCGCCCGGCGAGGAGGTCGAGGAGCCGGAGCCGGTACGGATCACGCTCGCCATCGACGAGGGGCCCGACGACGACGCTCCGGACGAGGCGCCGCCGCGGGACGAGCAGACGATTGAGCTGCGGTTCAGCGCCACCGAGGTCCTGCGCCAGAAAGACTTCGCCGACTACGACGAGACCGAACTGGCCGAGGCCCACCGATTGATGGGACGGCTGCGCTTCATCGGGTCGCCGCGCCGCTCGCTGCGCCTCGAGCGGGCGTCACGGCGCACGCCGCGCCCCGATCTGCGGCGCACCGTGCGGGCGGCGCTGCGCACCGAGGGCGAGCCGATGCGGCGGCACTTCCGGGCGCCCGCCACGCGGTTCCGGCGCGTCGTCCTGCTGCTCGACGTGAGCGGGTCGATGGAGCCGTACGCCCGGGCGCTGCTGCGGTTCGTCCAGGCCGCGGTCGCCGGACGACGGCGGGTCGAGGCGTTCGCCCTCGGCACCCGGCTCACCCGGATCACTCGAGAACTGGGCTCCCGAGATCCCGATCGGGCGCTGCGCCAGGCGGCCGGGCGGGTCATGGACTGGTCCGGGGGCACGCGGCTCGGCGACGGGCTGCGCCGGTTCAACGACGAATGGGGTGTCCGCGGTATGGCCCGCGGCGCGGTCGTGGTGATCCTGTCCGACGGCTGGGATCGCGGCAACCCGGAGGAGCTGGCCCGCGAGATGCAACGGCTGGGACGCGTCGCCCACCGCGTGATCTGGGTCAACCCGCTCAAGGTCACGCCCGGCTACGCGCCGCTGGCGCGGGGAATGTCGGCCGCGTTGCCGTACGTTGATCGCTTCGTCGAAGGTCATTCACTGGCTGCCCTCGACCGGTTGGCCGAGATCCTCGACGAGACCTAGGGGCGTGAATGGTGAATCATCTGACAGTGGCGAGCAACCGGTTCGGCACGGCGGGCGCTCCAGCGCCTTCGCCGGCCGCGTCGTGAAAGGAGCCCTTGATGCGTGAGATTCTCGATGACATCGACCGGTGGCAGGCCCAGGGGAAGCGGATCGCCCTCGCCCGGGTCGTCGACGTCGAAGGCTCGGGGCCGCGCGGCCCCGGGGCGGCGATGGCGGTCAGCGAGGGCGGTGAGGTCGCCGGCAGCGTGAGCGGTGGCTGCGTCGAGGGGGCGGTCGTCACCGAGGCGCTCGCCGTGCTCGCCGGCGAGGCCGAACCCCGTGTCGTCACGTTCGGGTACAGCGACGACGAGGCGTTCGCCGTCGGCTTGACCTGCGGAGGCACGATCCGCCTCTTCATCGAGCCGCTCGACTGGTGAGAGAGAACTCATGATCTACGAACGGCTCCGCGACCGCATCAGGGCCGAGGAGCCCGTCGCCCTGGCGACGGTGATCGACGGACCGTCGCGTGGCGCCAAGCTGCTGGTCGCGCCGGGGACGTCGCCCGTCGGGTCGCTCGGTGATCCCGAGCTCGATCGCGTCGTGGCCCGCGACGCCCTGGCCGAGCTGGAGGCGGCCCGCTCGGGGGTGCGCCACTACGGACCGCGCGGCGAGACCACCCCGGAGGACCTCGAGGATTCGCCGGTCGTCGGGCGTCTACGTCGAGTCCTACGCCCCGCCGCCGCAGATGTGGATCTTCGGCGCCGTCGACTTCACCGCCGCGCTCGCCAAGGTGGCCAAGGTCCTCGGCTACCGGGTCACGGTCTGCGACGCGCGCGAGGTCTTCGCTACCCGCCGGCGCTTCCCGATGGCCGACGAGGTGATGGTCTCGTGGCCCGGCCCGGTGTTCGCGGAGCGGGGCAAGACGCTCGGTCCCCGCGACGCCGTCTGCATCCTCACCCACGACCCGAAGTTCGACGTTCCGGCCGTGCAGGGCGCGCTCGCCACCGACGTCGGCTACATCGGCGTCATGGGCAGCAGGACCACGCACGAGAAGCGGCTCGAGCGGCTGGCCGAGGCCGGCGTCGACCGCCCCGCGGAGCTCGCCAGGCTGATGTCCCCCGTCGGCCTCGACATCGGCGCCCGCACCCCGGAGGAGACGGCGATCTCGATCGTCGCCGAGATCATCGCCTGCCGCACGGGGAAGTCGGCGCCGTCACTTCGTGACAGCGCCGGCCCCATCCACGCCGGCTACGCGGAGGGATCGCCCCAGCTGTAGCTGTCGTCGCGGAGCGTGGAGAGCTCGACGTCGGTCTCCGGGTTGGAGGCATGGACGATGGCGTCGCCGACGCCGAGATACATCATCACGTGGCCGGGGTACTGGACCAGATCGCCGGCGACGGCGCTGGTGCGGTCACGAGGCGCGGCGTCGCTGATCTGCACCCCACTCTGGCGATACAGCGAGACCCCGGCGCGGCCCCACGCGTACGCGGTCAGCCCGGAGCAGTCGAACGACACCCCGGGCTCGGACGAGTTCGAGCTGTATTCGACGCCGAGCTGCGAGAGCGCGGCGAGCACCGCGATCTGGTGCTGGTGACCGGCGCGGGACCACGCCAGGCGCACCGCCCCGGCGTCGAGACGAAACTCGGCGGCGACGGCGTCGGCGGTGGCGTTGCGATCGCCGATGTAGCGGATCAGCCGGGTGGTCCCACCGGCTGCGATATAGGCGTCGTAGGAGGCGAGGGTCTCCGCGGCGCGGGTCGCGACGGCGGCGGAGTGGGAGTCACCCGCGATCGCCTCCGGACGCAGCGGGGCCGCGGCCACCGGGTTGGCTGTCAACGATGCGGCGGCGATGGCCGCGCCGAACATCGCGGCACTGAGATGTTTGTGGTTCATTGGTCAGTCCGTGGCGGGTCCGAAGGCCGTATCCCCCAACACTCGGCGAGCGTCACGACCGGGCTGTGTCAAACAGCCCGCGAACCTATCGTCATCGGATCGCAACAATCAACCCGAACGGTCACCTTTTCGTAACCTGTCCTTCATGCTGCCGGCGGCGAGAATCGGGTGATGGCCGGCGACCACGACCACGGGACGGGCATCGCCGCCGTCGTCCTCGCGGCCGGCGCCGGCACCCGCTTCGAGGCCGAGGGCCACAAGCTCGATGCCGTGATCGACGACCGGACGATCCTCGATCGCGCCGTCGGGACGGCCCTCGCCGCGGGCATCGGACCCGTCGTCGTGGTGACCGCGGCGCAGGTCACGACCGCCCTTCCCCCGGCGGTCGTGCACGTGGTCAACGAGCGGTGGGCCGAGGGTCAGATGACGTCGCTCCGTGCCGGCATCGCGGCCGCCCATGACCTCGGAGCCTCGGCGGTCGTCGTGGGACTCGGCGACCAACCGTTCGTCAGTGCCGAGGCGTGGCGCGCGATCGGCGCCGTCGACGCGCCGATCGCCGTCGCCACGTACGGTGGCCGGCGCGGTCATCCTGTGCGGCTGGCCGAGGAGACCTGGGACCTCCTCCCGGACGGCGGCGACGAGGGTGCCCGCACGCTGATGCGCCTTCGACCCGATCTCGTCTCTGAAGTACCGTGCGAGGGTTCCCCGATCGACATCGACACTGCGGAGGATCTGCGCACATGGCAGAACAGCTCGTCAACGAGTTCACCGTCAACCGGCCCATCGACGAAGCCTGGGCGGTGATCACTGACGTCGAGCGCATCGCCCCGTGCCTGCCCGGCGCCCAACTGCAGGAGATCGAGGGCGACATCTACCGGGGGGTGGTGAAGGTCAAGCTCGGCTCGATCTCACCGCAGTTCAAGGGCCAGGCGACGTTCGACGAGCGCGACGACGCCGCCCACCGGGCCGTCCTCAAGGCCGAGGGACGCGACACGGGCGGGCGGGGGAACGCCAACGCCGAGATCACCGCCCAAGCCGAGAGCCTCTCGCCGACGAGCACGCGTGTGGTCGTGAGCACGGACCTGCACATCACTGGAAAGGTGGCGCAGTTCGGGCGGGGGATCATCGGTGACGTGTCGAAGAAGCTGATGGAGCAGTTCGCCGCCAACCTCAACACGATGCTCGACACGGACCCGCTCGACGCGAGCGGCGCCGCCGCGTCGAGCGAGCCGGCGAGTCGCGCCACCGCAGGCAACGGGGACCAGACCGGCCGAGGCGCCGACACCCCCGGTGATGGCGCCTCCTCAGGTGCACCGCAGGTCCGCAAGATCGAAGGTCCGGCGACGGAGCCGGTGGATCTCGCCGGTGTCGCCGGGCCGGCGGTCCTGAAGCGGGTGCTCCCGCTCGTCGCCGGCCTGCTGCTGCTCCTCCTCGTGCTGCGCCGCCGTCGCTGACCGGCCAGTGCGCCAAGGGTGCCACCTGAAGGGTGCTCGGCGATGATGGCGACGGACGAGGACCGGGCGGCGGTGCGGGCGCTCCTCGGGCGCGAACCAGGGGCTGACTTCGAGGTCGTCACGCGTGACGACGATGGAACACCCGTCGTCATCCGCAACGCGCCGCTGCTCGACGACGGCACGCCCATGCCGACGCGCTACTGGCTCGTCGGCCCGAGGGACGTACTCGCCGTGAGCCGGTTGGAGGCCGCCGGTGGCGTGCGCGAGGCCGAGGCCGCGATTGCCCCGGAGGCCATTGCCGACGCCCACGCCCGTTATGCGGCCGAACGCAATCGGGCGCTGCCGGAAGAAGCCGACCCCCGTCCGACCGGCGGTGTGGGCGGGACCCAGCGCGGGGTCAAGTGCCTGCACGCGCACTACGCCTGGCATCTCGCCGGCGGCGACGACCCGGTGGGACGGTGGGTCGCCGAGCGCCTGGCCGCGATGGTGGACATCGACGTGGCGCCGACGGTGACCACGTTCCGCCACGCCGGACGCGATCAGACGATCCCCGTCGGTCCGACCACCCTGCTCGACAGTGAGCTGGTGGATCCGGATCCGCCCGCCCCGGCCCAACTCACCAACGCGCTCGGTGTCGTGTCCGACCATCTCGACGACGTCATCCGCGAAGACCCGGGGGTCGCCACCGCCCGCGACGTCCGGGTCCTCGGTGCCGAGCCGTGGCATCTCGCCCAGGTCGAGCGCGGGGGCGGCGTCACCGAGGCGACGGCATCGCTGGATCGCGAGGCGGCCGAGGACGTGTTCCGAGTGCTCGCCACCGAACGGCGCGCCGATCGGCTGCACAACCCGGGCCTCGAGCCGGACCGGGTCGACACGATCCTCGGCACGTGCTGTCTCGTCCTCGCCATCATGCGCCGGCTGCACCTCGACCGGGTCGTGGTCGCCCCCAACGCGGCCGGATCGACGGGGCGCTGATGGTCCGCCACCCGTCGTCCACGTCGCCGGTGAACGCGCCCCCCAACCTGTTCGGGCGCCGGGTCATGCTGCGACCGCTCGCGCGAGCAGGACTTCGCCGAGTGGAGCGAGGTTCGGCGGCGCAACGACGCGTGGCTGACGCCGTGGGAGCCGCGGCGACCCATCGGTCAGCTCGACCCGACGGTCAACCGCGATGCGTTCGCCGCCCGCTGCGCGGCCCGCGACCGGGACAGCGCGGCCGGGCTCGCCTACGGCTTCGGCGTGTTCGTCGACCGCCGCCTCATCGGGGAGATCAACCTCAACCACGTCCTGCGGGGGGCGATGCAGTCGGCGACCGTCGGCTACTGGATCGACCAGGATTGGGCCGGCCAGGGCCTGATCGCCGAGGGGGTGGTCGTGCTCGCCGAGTTCGCCTTCACCCAACTCGACCTCCACCGCCTCGAGATCTGCATCGTGCCCCGCAACTCCAACAGCCGCCGCGTGATGGAGAAGCTCGAGTTCCGCGAGGAGGGCGTCGCCGAGCGCTTCCTCGAGATCAACGGAGTGTGGGAGGACCACGTCCGCTACGGGTTCACCGTCGAGGAGTGGACCGCGCGCGAGGCCGAGCTGCGCGACCGCTGGCTTTGAGCTCGACGCTGGGCGCTACGCCTCCCCGGCCAGCCGGGTCGCCTCGGCCTTGGCCTGGCGCATCTTGCTGCGCCGCTTCCACATCTTCAGCTTCCAGTGGCGCTTGCGCCCTCGCTTCGCCAGCTTGTCCCTGGCCACCTCGGCGTCGTGGTGGTGAACAGGCTTCCATGCGGCACCGGGCTCGTGCAGATCAGCAGCGATCGAGACCGGCGCTCACCTGGTTGGCCACGTTCGACAGCTCGACATGGATGCGATGTCGTTCGCTGTGGGCGTGGGCCCGGAGCTCTTGCTTCGGCGGCAACGGCACCTCGGCGGTGCGATGTCGCTGGCTCATGAACTACCTCCTCGTTACGCCCCGTCGAGCGCAGTATCTGGTGGTGAGCTCCTCCCCGTGGCGACACTCTAGTGCCCGAGGACCGCCGACGGTCCCCCCGGATAGCGGTCAGGTCGAGCGCTTGCCGATCTTGTCCCGCATCGCCGCCAGCCGTTCGGCGAACCACGGCTGGCGGGTGCTCCAGAGCTGGGGCTCGAGCTCCCTGGCGACCGCCGCCGGATGGTCGGCGACATCGGCCATGTCGCGGATCGTGGCCTTGGTGACGATGGCCAGCTCCCGTGGCGCCGAGGCCGCCCGGGCGGCCATCGTGTGGGCATCGGCCAGCAGGGCGTCGTCGTCGACGCAGCGGTAGACGAGCCCGACCCGCTCCGCCTCCGGCCCGTCGAGCACCTCGCCGAACACGACCGCAGCCATCGTCGCCTGGGGACCGACCTGACGCCGGAACATCCACGTGTGGCCGCCGCCGGGATGCAGTCCGAGCTGGAGGAAGCGGGTGTCGAACCGGGCTCGGCGGGCGGCGAGACGCACGTCGCACCCGAGGGCGAGGTTCATCCCGGCGCCGACCGCGGCCCCGTTGACGGCGGCGAGCGTCGGCAGCGGGCTGCGGGCGATCCGCAGGAAGCCCTCGTACACGTTGCCGAGGCTCGACCCGTCGGCGGAGCCGAGGTTGCCGAGGTTGGCGCCGGCGCAGAACGCGGGCGGTGCCCCGGTCACCACCAGCGCGCCGACCGACTCGTCGGCCTCGATCGCGTCCATCGCGGCGACGATCTCCTCGACCATCGGCCCGGTCAGGGTGTTGCGCTCATCGGGGTTGTTCAACGTCAGCGTGGCGACGCCGTCGGCGACGTCGGTGAGCACGAGAGGAACGGCCATGAGCTGGATTTCTAGCGGATCCGCCCGCCGACCCCCTGGTCCCACCAGTCGAGCACCCTGAGCGCGCGCAGGGTGTTCCAGCGACTGGGCGCTCCGACCTCGTCCTCGACGTCGAAGTAGACGCGACCCGGATGGATGCGGTCGAGCAGCCACCGGCCGTCGGGCTGCCGCTTGGACCGCACGACCTCGACGGCCTCCGCCATCCTGGGATCCGGGTCCGCGCCCGCCCCGCGGAAGTAGTCGAGCGCGCGCAGCACGTCGTAGTGCCAGTAGTACGGGAACGCGAAGTCGAGGTACGCCGGATCGACGACCTCGCCCGTGCTCTTACGGCGGAACAGGCCGCGCTCGAGCAGGTACTCCTCCCCGCGGCGGCGGGCCTCGCGCACGGCGTCGGAACCCCCGGTCGCGCGCTCGAACTGGACCAGCCCGTCGAGCACGTCAATCGTCGTGTCGAACGAGGAGCGCACCGACCCGTTCTCCGCCTCGCAGTTCCAGCCGCCGTCGGCGAGCCGCTCGTCGAGGATCCGCTCGACAATCGGGGCGACATCCACCCCGAAGTAGGCGCCGGTCTCGATCGTCCGGCCGTTGATGCACGGCTCGACCTCGCCATCGAAGTACCGCTGCCCGGCGTGCTCCCAGCGCCCGTGCTCGGCGACGAGCGGGATCGCCCGACGCGCCGCCACGCTTCCCGGGTCCAGCCCGAGGATCTGCAGGGTCTGCAGGGTGTGCATCGTCGCTGTCCAGGGCTGCCCTGGTTCGCCGCCGGTGTAGCCCGCCGGAAAGCAGGCGCCCCCCTCCCACAACCCGTCGGCGCCCTCGACCGCCAGGAGGTCGGCGCCCCAGCCCTCGTGCTCCACGCGCGCTCGCTCGGCGGCCACCTCGTCGGGCGAGGCATTCGTGAGATCGCGCAGCACCTGCCAGCGGATGGCGGGGTCGCCCTCGAGCAGCCAACCGATCACGTCGATCGCCGCACGCTAGCCCGGGCCCGCGGACGGCCGCTCGGAACGGGTTGGGGGTCCGCGCTGGGGGCCGCATCCGATGGGGCGCCAGTAGCCTCGGTCGACGGATGCTGGACCACGTCTTCACCGATGCGATCAGCGCGCTGCGCGACGCCTTCGAGGCCGCGTTCCTCGAGCGGCAGGCCTTCGAGGAGCACTTCCAGGTCGACGTGCTCCTCGGCGACATCACATGGGAGACGAGCTACGGCCTGCCCGGCGAGGGCCAGCCTCCGCGGGTGGTCGCCCACGTCACCTTCGACTGGCCGACGTGGAGCCAGACGGCCTACCGCCGCTGGTACGTGGACGAGGAGCTGGAGACCGCCCCGGCCATCGAGATGGAGATCGTGCTCCGCATCCAGCGCCTCGCCGAGCAGCCCGCGCCCGAGCGGATGTACGCGACGGCCCCCGAGTCGAGCCCGTTGATCGGCGACGGCCGGCTCGAGCGGGCCGGTCTCACCGTCGAGATCGCCCATCCGGACCCGGCCGAGGCCGAGGCCGCCGGCGCCGACTCGCCGGAGCTCGAGTACGCCGTCGAGATCACGTACGAGGGCCTGTACGAGCTGGCCGAGGAGACCCTGGCCGACGGCACCAGCTCGCTGCTCGACGAGCACTTCGGTGCCCTCGGCGGGTGGGTGGCGTCGACACTGGTCCGCCTCGGCGATCTGCGCTTCGCCTTCCTCCCCGCCGAGGACGGCAGCTCGGACTGAGCGAGCCCGCGCACGGCTCCGCGGGGCCCGACCGGACAGAATGTGACCGATGACCGCGAGCTCCGCGACCGAAGCCCCCGTGCTGTTCGACATCGGCGACCGCATCGCCACGATCACGCTCAACCGGCCGGAGGTCCGCAACGCGCTGTCGAGTGAGGTCCTGCGGCTGCTGCCCCAGCTGATGATGCGGGCGGACGGCGACGTCGACGTCGACGTCATCATCCTCACCGGCGCCGACCCGGCGTTCTGCGCCGGCCTCGACCTCAAGGAGCTGGGCTCGACGGGGGGCAATCTCGGCGGCGGCAGCGGCGCCGATGGCGGGGTCAACGCGCACGGGGCCCGCGGCCCGTTCCCCAAGGTGTCCAAGCCGCTGATCGGCGCGGTGAACGGCGTCGCCGTCACCGGCGGCCTCGAGTTGGCCCTCAACTGCGACTTCCTCGTCGCCTCCGAGCGCGCCAAGTTCGGGGACACCCACGCCCGCGTCGGCGTGATGCCGGGGTGGGGGATGACGGTGCTGTTGCCGCAGGCGATCGGCGTCCGGCGGGCGCGCGAGATGAGCTTCACCGGCAACTTCCTCGGCGCCGAGGAGGCGCTGCAGTTCGGCCTCGTCAACCACGTCGTCCCGCACGAGGAACTGCTCCCGTTCACCCGGGCCCTCGCCGCCGACATCGTCGGCAACGAGGCCGACGCCGTGCGGCAGATCAGGTCGACGTACGCCGCCATCGCCCACGACGACGACGCGTGGGAGAAGGAGGCTCGCGACGCGCGGGCGTGGCAACGCACGATGTTCCGCGCCGAGAAGGTCGCCGAACGGCGGGCCGAGATCCAGCGCCGCGGCCGAAGTCAGTGACCCGCTCGCCGGCCGTCGGCCGCGCGCCGCGGCCGGAGGCCGTGCGCCGGGCGCCCAGCGCGCGCCGCGTCGTGGTCGGCGGTCTGGCGTTGGGCGCGCTCGTGGTGACGGCCGCGGCGCTCGCCGTGTCGCTGCACCGCAACGGGCACACCCAGGGCGACGACTTCGCCCTGTACCTCCGCCAGGCCCGGAGCCTCTTCGACGGCGACATCGCCGACGTCGTCGCCGACAACCGGTTCTCCGTCCTCAACTCGACCGGGCGCTTCAGCCCGTACGCCTATCCGTGGGGCTGGCCGCTGCTGCTGTCGCCGTTCGTCAACTTCTGGGGGCTCGACTACGAGCGGCTCAAGCTCGTCGAGGTGGCCACGTTCTGCGCCTGGCTCGTGCTCATCCACGGCATCGTGCGCCGGCGCGTCGGACGCGTGCTCGCCCTCGGCGTCACCGCGGTCGTCGCCACCGCCCCGCTCCTGCTGGCCCACACCGACCAGCTGCTGTCGGAGTTCCCGGCCGCCGCCGCCGTGGCCCTGTTCATCTGGTGGTGGGATCGCATCCAGGTGCGGGGCCGGCTGACCTCGGCGAAGCCCAGCGACCTGATGGTCCTCGGCGCCCTCGCCGCGGTCGCGTTCAACGTGCGCCGCGAGGCCATCGTGCTGGTCGTCGCGATCGCCGTCATCCAGGTCGTCGAGCTGGTCGGGCTCGTTCGCCGACGGCGTCGGCGGCCGACCGCTGCCGTGCCGTGGCGCGCCGTCGTCACCCCCTACCTCGCCTTCGCCGTGTCGGCGGTCCTGATCCAGCTGCTGCTGCCGTCGATGCTGTTCCCCGACAACGGCGATCACGCCCGCTACATCGGCGCCCGCATCGGCGACTACACGGGTGACCTGACCGAGCAGCTCGGCCTCGGTTCGCACCCCGCGATCGGCGTGATCGTGATCGTCGTCGCCGTGGTCGGGATGGTGGTCGGGTGCCGGCGCCGTCCAGGGCTCGACGGCCCGCTCGCCGTCATCACCGTGCTCAGCGCGCTCGCCATCAGCACCCACTTCCGCATGGTCGGTCGGTACTACTTCCAGATCCTGCCGTGGGTGATCTACTTCGTGGCCGTCGCCGTCGCGCGCGGCCATCGAGCTGGTGCTGCGGAGCGACCGCGCCCGCCGCTGGGCGCCGCGCCTCGCCGTCCTGCCCCTGCTGTACCTCGTCGTCGTGCACGCCGCCGTCCTGCCCGGAGACATCGCCGACGCACGCGACTTCAACCGTGGCGGCCGCCAGCAGGTCGGCCCGACGAGCCCGGCCGTGACGCCGATCTTCGACGCCGTCGAGACGCTACACCCGCCCGGACGACGTCATCGTCTACTTCCGGGCCCGGACGATGACCCTGTACACCGATCGGCTGTCGATCCAGACGACGGACATCGACCGGGTGCGCGAACGGGCCGACTTCTACGCCCAGCAGCGCGGCTCGACCTACTACCAGCCGGCGCTGACGATGGAGGAGGCCGAAGACCTCGGGTTCACGATGGTGTGGTCGAACAGCGAGTGGATCCTCTGGCGCGTGCCTCCCCCGGAACTCGGATGACCGTCGATAACGTGCGCGCCGTGGAGGAGGCCGACGACGCCGGACACCGACGTCCTCGACGTCAGCGTCGTCCTGCCCGTGTACAACGAGCGCGGGCACCTGCGCGAGGAGATCGACCGCATCCGCCGGGCGCTGGCCGCGTCGCCGTACTCGTTCGAGATCATCGTCGTCGACGACGGCTCCGACGACGGCTCCGAGACCGAGCTGCCGGCGATCGAGGGGATCCGCCTGATCCGGCACAACCGCAACCGGGGGTCCGGCTCGGCCCGGCGCACCGGCACGAGCGCGGCGACCGGTCGGGTCGTCGTGTGGACCGACGTCGACATGTCGTACCCCAACGACGAGATCCCGATGCTGGTCAAGGAGCTCGACGGCTACGACCAGGTCGTCGGGGCGCGGCGCACCGAGGAGGGGACGCAGCGGTTCTTCCGGGTGCCGGCGAAGTGGTTCATCCGCCGGTTGGCGAGCTACCTCACCGAGACCGAGATCCCCGACCTCAACTCCGGGCTGCGGGCGTTCCGGCGCGACGTCGGGATGCAGTACGTCCATCACCTGCCGGCCGGCTTCTCGTGCGTCACCACGCTGACGATGTCGTTCCTCGCCAACGGCTACTCGGTGAAGTACGTGCCCATCGACTACCGGCCGCGGGCGGGCACGTCGAAGTTCCACTGGTGGCGGGACACCAAGCGCTACCTGCTGCAGGTCGTGCGGATGTCGCTGTCGTACAACCCGCTGAAGGTGTTCCTGCCGATCGGGCTGGTTCTCCTCGCCGTCGGCCTCGCCAAGCTCGTCTACGACTGGGTCGACAAGGACTTCCGCCTCGCCGCCAACACCCTGCTCATCCTGTTCGCGTCGCTGCAGGCGATCACGGTCGGCCTGCTCGCCGATCTCGTGGTCCGGGCCACCAAGCCCCCGTCGCAGGTCCCCCCGGCGTGACGCATCGCCTGCCACGCTGGGCCGGACGCGCCGTGCTCCCGACACGAGCCAACACCGGTGACGACGACACGTACGACAAGTACCACGACGAACCCGATCGAGCGGCGGATGATGCAGGGCTTCATGGCGCGCCCTCGACGCGATGCTCGACGGGCTCGCGCCGCGGCGGATCCTCGAGATCGGCGTCGGCGAGGGGCACGTCACGGCACGGGTCCGCGAGCGGTTCCCCGACGGCGACGATCGTCGGCGTCGACCTGCCGGACGAGGAGCTCGCCGGGCACTGGCGGGCGGCCGGATCTCGCCTGCGTGTTCGGCGACGCCACCCGGCTGCCGGTACCGGACGGCGCGTTCGACCTCGTGCTCGCGATCGAGGTGCTCGAGCACATCCCGGTACCCGACGCGGCCCTCGCCGAGCTGGCGCGGGTCTGCTCGGGCACGCTGATCGCGTCGGTGCCGTTCGAGCCGATCTGGCGGGCCGGCAACCTGGCCCGCGGGCGCTACGTGCGCGACTTCGGCAACACGCCCGGGCACGTCAACCACTGGACCCGCTGGGGGTTCACCCGCTTCGTCAGCACCCGCTTCCGGGTCGAGCGCGTGCGCAACCCGCTCCCGTGGACGATGGTGCGGGCACATCCGAGGTGTTCCGGCCTGATGGGGCGCACGAAACCCTCGGGTGACATCGAAACCCTCGGATGCGGTCAGAGGTCGGCGCCGCGGTGCCTCGAGGTCGGCGCGGATGACGTTGGCGATGTCGAGGGCGAGGATCTCCGCGCCGTTCTCGTTGAGGTGGAAGCCGTCGTCGGCCCGGACGTCCTTGCCCTTCCCGTCACGCGGGTCGATGACGTACTCGGCCCAGTTGCCGTCGCGCCCCGAGAACCGCCGCCACGTGTCGACGAAGATCACGTCCGGCCGGTCGGCCAGCGCGGCGCGCACGGCCTGATCCTGCACCTCCAACCGCTTGGTGACCTCGGGGTTGTTGTCGTTGGGGATGCCGACCCAGATGATCGTGCGGTCATCGCCGGCGAGCAGGTCGACGAACTCCCCCGCCCGCCGCCGGTACTCCGGGTACCACGTCTCCCGCCCGCCGACCGGATCGGCCCACTCGGTCGGGAACTCGCCGTCGAGGGTCGCCATCCCCTGGGCGTCGTTGCCGCCGAACGTGACCACGACGATGTCCGGGTCGACCTCCTCCAGCTTGGCGGTGGCGTGCGCCGGCCAGTCGAAGAAGTCCGGACGGGACAGCCCCGACGAGACCTTGTAGTCGACCTCGCTGTCGACCACGCCGGTGTCGTCCATCAGCGACTCGAGATAGGGCCCGAACGTGCCGGCGTCGCTGTCGCCGACGACGAGCAGACGCGCCGGGTTGTCGGCGCTCGGTGGGCCGGTTGCCGGGGACGGTGGTCGCGGGCGCCGCGGTCGTCGCGACCGTGGAGGAAGCCGTCGGGCCCGGCTGCCGCGGCCGCCGGCGCGGTCGACGCCGGCGGCGCTGGCCGCGCGGCTCGCTCGTCGTCGCTTCCGGGCCCTCGGCGACCGCCCCATCGTCGCCTCCCATCAGCGCGCCGGCCGCCTTCACCAGGCCGAACAACCCCAGGGCGAGCACCGCGACGACCCCGATCCGGCGAGCGATGTAGCGCTCCCGGCTCACCCGGCGCCGCGGCGGCCGCGCCCCGGGCGGCCGAGCGTCGGGTGGGGCGTTCATGCGCGATTCATCGTACGGGTGGGTGGTGATGCGCCCGAGTGTGGCTACCACGGGGTAGGTTACGGGCTTCGTTCGACGGGGATCGTGAACCTCCGGCGAGCGAATCATCCCAAGCATCCCGACAAGGGGGAGAGAATGATCAAGCGCAAGCGTCTGCTTGCTCTCGGCCTCGTCGCCGCGCTGGGCTTCAGCGCTGCAGCCTGTGGCGACGACGACGATGACGACACCGCCGGCACGGGGCGAGCCACGGGTGCGCCCGGCACCACGCGGCGCGCCAGGCACCACCGGTGCGCCAGGCACCACGGGTGCGCCAGGCACCACCGGTGCGCCAGGCACCACGGCGCCAGGCACCGCACCGGCCGGCTCCGCGCCCGTCGAACGAAGACCTCGGCGCTCCACTCGAGCCGGGCGGCGAGGTCACCCAGATCGGCATCGTCTTCGACGCCATCGGTCGAGGCGACGGCTCGTTCAACGACTCCGCGGCCGCGCGGCTACGACGCCGCCCTCGAGCAACTCGGCGTCGACGGCAACGAGCAGGTGCCCGCCGCCGACGGCTCCGACCGGGCCGACAAGCTGAGCCTGCTCTGCGAGGACGGCTACAACCCGGTGCTCGCCGTCGGGTTCCTGTTCACCGAGCCGCTGACGGCCGTCGCGGCCGAGTGCCCGGACACCAGCTTCGGCATCGTCGACTCCGTCGTCGACGCGCCGAACGTCTCGAGCCTCGTCTTCGCCGAGCACCAGGGCTCGTTCCTCGTCGGCGCCGCCGCCGCCCTCAAGTCGGAGAGCGGCCACATCGGTTTCGTCGGCGGCCTGGAGGGCGACCTGATCCGGCGCTTCCAGGCCGGGTACGAGGCCGGGGCACGGGCCGTCAATCCCGACATCGAGATCGAGTCCCGTTACCTCGGTACCACCGTCGATGCCTTCACCGACCCCGCCGGGGCGAAGACCACGTCCGAGGCGATGATCGAAGCCGGGGCCGACGTGATCTACGCCGCCGCCGGACAGTCCGGTCTCGGCATGTTCGAGGCGGTCAAGGAGGCGAACGACGCCGGCACCACGGTCGTGGGCGATCGGCGTCGACTCCGACCAGGGCTCGGAGGCCAACGCCGGGGTGCCCAACGACGTCAAGCCGTACATCCTCACGTCGATGATCAAGCGCGTCGACGTCGCCGTCTTCGAGACCATCCGCGACGTCAACGAAGGCGACTTCACCGCGGGCGTGCGGTCCTTCGACCTCGCCTCGAACGGCGTCGGCTACTCGACCACGGGCGGTCACATCGACGACATCGTCGACCAGCTCGAGGACTTCAAGCAGCAGATCGTCGACGGCGAGATCACGGTTCCCGAGGCGCCGTAGTCTCACCGCGCCGGCTGGTTCGGCTAGAACACCGTCGATGGAGACGTCCGGGGCCACCGCGACCACGAACGTGCGCGGTGGCCCCGCCGCGTCGAGCCTGTCCACCGGCGACATCGCGATCGGCCTCCGCGGCATCGTCAAGCGCTTCCCGGGCGTGGTCGCCAACGACGGGATCGACCTCACGGTGAAGGCCGGGTCGATCCATGCCATCGTCGGCGAGAACGGGGCCGGCAAGTCGACGCTTGATGAAGATCCTCTACGGCATGCAGGCACCGGACGAGGGCACCGTCGAGGTCTTCGGCCAGCCGGTGCACTTCCGATCGCCGAAGGAGGCGATCGACCTCGGCATCGGCATGGTCCACCAGCACTTCATGCTCGCCGACAACTTCACCGTGCTCGAGAACGTCGTCCTCGGGAGCGAGCCGACGACCGGCGTGATGATCAGCTTCGGCGAAGCGCGGCGCAGGATCGAGGAGCTGTCCGACCGCTACGGCCTCGACGTCGACCCCAACGAGCTCGTCGAGGAGCTCGGCGTCGGCGAGCGCCAGCGGGTCGAGATCCTCAAGGTCCTCTACCGCGGCGCCCGCATCCTGATCCTCGACGAACCGACGGCCGTCCTGGTGCCCCAGGAGGTCGACGAGCTCTTCGACAGCCTGCGCGGCCTCACCAGCGAGGGCGCGACCGTGATCTTCATCTCCCACAAGCTCGACGAGGTGCTCACCGTCGCCGACGCGATCACGGTGATCCGCGCCGGCAAGACCGTCGCCGAGATCGCCGATCCCTCGTCGGTCACCGCCCACGAGCTGGCCGAGCTGATGGTCGGCTCCGACCTGCCGACGCCGGAGACCCGCGAGTCCACCGTCACCGACGTCGTCGAGCTCGAGGCCGAGGGGCTGACGGTGGTCGAGGCAGGGCGCACGAGCGCTCGACCAGGTGTCGCTACGCGTGCGCCGCGGCGAGATCGTCGGCGTCGCCGGGGTGGAGGGCAACGGGCAGACCGAGCTGCTCGGCGCCCTGCTCGGCACGATCCCACTGGCCGCCGGGCGGATCGTGCTCGCCGGCGAGGACATCACCCACCTCCCGGTGCGGCCGCGCCGGGAGAAGGGCGTCGGGTTCATCCCCGAGGACCGCCACCGCGACGGCCTGCTGCTGCCGTCGACGCTGTGGGAGAACTCGATCCTCGGCCACCAGACGCGCGAGCCGAACGTCAACGGCTTCTGGATCGACCGCAAGGGTGCCCGCCGCCGGACCGACGAGATCGTCGACGAGTACGACGTGCGCACGCCCGGCATCGAGATCGCCGCCCGGGCCCTGTCCGGGGGCAACCAGCAGAAGCTGGTCGTCGGCCGGGAGATCCTCGCCCTGCCGACCTTCCTGATCGCCGCCCACCCGACGCGTGGCATCGACGTCGGCGCCCAGGCCCGGGTGTGGGACGACCTGCGCGACGCCCGCAAGGCGGGGCTGGCGACGCTGCTCATCTCCGCCGACCTCGACGAGCTGATCGGCCTCTCCGACACCCTGCTCGTGCTGTACGGAGGCCGAGTGGTCGCCGAGCTCGACCCGGCGAAGGTCACCCCCGCCGAGCTCGGCGCGTTCATGACCGGCGCCCATCTCCACGACGGAGCAGGAGCGGGACCGTCGCCGAGGCAGCACCCGTGACCGCGTCGCGCCGCCTGCTCTACGCCGTCGCCGCGCCCGTGATCGCGCTGGTCGTGACCTTGATCATCACGTCGATCGTGATCCTGATCAGCGGGGCCAACCCGCTCGACGCCTTCCAGAACATGATCGACTACAGCACGCGCGCACGCGGCGTGACGTCGATCATCAACCAGGCGACACCGCTGTTCATCGCCGGCGTGGCGGTGGCGATCGGGTTCCAGATGAACCTGTTCAACATCGGCGTCGAGGGCCAGTACCGCCTCGCCGGGCTGATCGCGGCATGGGCCGGGGCGCGAGGTCGCGTTGCCGGCGCCGCTGCACGTGGGGTTCATCATCCTGGTCGCGATGGTCGTCGGCTCGCTGTGGGCGGGGATCGCCGGCGTGCTCAAGGTGACCCGCAACGTCAACGAGGTGATCTCGACGATCATGCTCAACCAGATCGCCTTCGGCGTCATCCTCTGGCTGTTCAACGACTACCTGCGGGTCGAGGGCGGCGACGACCCTCGCCGCCCAGACCGAGGACGATCCCGCGGTCCGGGTGGATGCCGTCGATCGACCCGATCGTCGAGCTCTTCGGCGATCGACCTCCCCGGCGGCCGCAGCGCGATCTACGGCTTCGTGCTCATCGCCATCGCCCTCGGCGCGCTCTACTGGGTCGCACTGACGCGCAGCCGCTTCGGCTACGACCTGCGGGCGAGCGGGCTCAACCCGAACGCCGCCCTCACCTCGGGCGTGAACCCGAAGCGGATGATCATCGTCACGATGCTGTTGAGCGGCGCGATCGCCGGGCTCATCGGCCTGCCGACGCTGCTGGGCAATACCCACATCTACGACGAGGCGTTCCCGGCGGGGCTCGGGTTCGACGGGATCGCCGTCGCCCTGCTCGGGCAGTACCACCCGATCGGGATGGCGGTCGGCGCGTTGCTGTTCGGGTTCCTCGACTACTCGTCGGGCGGGCTGCAGCTCGCCGACATCGAGCCCGAGGTCGTGGCGATCATGAAGGGCACGATCATGCTCTGCGCCGTGATCGCGTTCACCGTCGTGCGCCGGCTGGCGGCCGCGGCCGAGGTGCGTGAAGCGGCCCAGCGGCTCGAGCACGAGCAGCCACCGCCCGAACCCGGTAGCCCCGCACCGGCAGGAGCGCGCGCGTGAGTGTCACCGCAGCTGCCGCCGTCGTCGGGCCCGGTCATCCCGACGTCCGTCGAGCCGGTCGACGACTTCTACCGCCGGTTGATGCGCGAGCGGTGGTTCCCGGTCGCCGCCCTGCTCGTCGCCTTCCTCGTCCTCGTCATCCTCACCAACCAGTTCGACGCCGTCGCCCTCACCGCCCCCGGCACGTTCCGGCAGATGCTGATCCTCGGCTCGCCGATCCTCCTCGCCGGGCTCGGCGGGCTGTACTGCGAGCGGGCGGGCATCGTCAACATCGGCCTCGAAGGGATGATGACGCTGGGCACGTGGTTCGCGGCCTGGGGCGGCATCCAGTGGGGCCCGTGGGCCGGCCTCGGCTTCGGCATCTTCGGCGGCGCGCTCGGCGGGCTGCTCCACGCCATCGCCACCGTCGGCTTCGGTGTCGACCACATCGTCTCCGGCGTGGCCATCAACATCCTCGCTCCCGGTGTCACGCGCTACCTGGCGTCGAAGACGTTCGCCCAGCCCGCCACCGAATCAGCGGTCGGAGGCGGCTCGATCAGCACGTCGCCGTCGGTGAGCGGCGAGGCCGCCGATGTGACCCTGCCGTTCCTGTCGGGCGGCGATCTCTTCGGATGGCAGACGCCGAGCCTGTTCGGCTGGATCGAACGCCAGGACTGGTACTACATCTCGGACCTCGCCGGCGCGCTGCGCGGCATGACGACCGAGATCCCCGTGCTCGTCGTGCTCGCCATCGCCCTGGTGCCGTTCACAGCCTGGCTCCTGTGGCGCACGCCGTTCGGCCTGCGCCTGCGCTCGGCCGGCGAGAACCCGTTCGCCGCGGACTCGCTCGGCGTGCGGGTGTACCGGTTCCAGACGATCGCCTGCCTCGCCTCGGGCGGCTGCGCCGGGTTCGGCGGGGCGCTGCTCGTCCTCGAGACGACCGGCAACTACAAGGAGAACCAGGTCGCCGGCCGCGGCTTCATCGGCCTCGCCGCACTGATCTTCGGCAACTGGCGACCCACGGGCGTGCTCTCCGGCGCCGGGCTGTTCGGCTACGCCGACGGTCTCGCCCGGCGCGACCTCGACGGGAAGTCGGTTCGCGGGCTCGTCCTGTTCCTCGCCGTGGGCGCGGTCATCGGCGTCCTGATCCTCCTCTCTCGACGGATGATGACCGCCGCCGCGGTCACGGCGATGCTCGCCGGCCTGATGATCCTGTGGTTCTTCGCCACCGAGGAGATCCCCGAGGAGCTCGTCTTCATCACCGCCCCCGTCCTGACGCTCGTCGTGCTCGTGGTCGCCGGGCGCTCGCTACGCCCGCCCAAGTACGACGGATACGTGTGGCGACGAGGCGAGAGCGGGTGACGCCCGCCGACGACCTGACCGCGCTCGCCACCGCACCGAAGGCGTTGCTCCACGACCACCTCGACGGCGGGCTCCGCCCGGCCACCATCATCGAGCTGGCCGACGACTGCGGGTGGACGCCCAACCTGCCGGCCACGGATCCAGGTCGAGCTGCAGGCCTGGTTCACGCGCGGCGCCGAGACGGGCGACATCTTGCAGTACCTCGCCACGTTCGAGCACACGCTCGCCGTGCTGCAGACGGCCGAGGCGCTCGAACGGGTCGCCGCCGAGGCGGTGGCCGACCTGGCCGCCGACGGCGTCGTGTACGCCGAGCTGCGCTTCGCCCCGGAGTTGCACGACGCCGTCGGTCCGCAGGGGGCGATCGAGGCGGTGTGCGCGGGTGTCCGGCGGGGAGAGACCGAGGCGGGGGGATCGATCTCGGCCCACGTGATCTGTTGCGCCATGCGCACCGGCACGCGTTCGCTCGAGATCGCCGAGCTCGTCGATCGGATGCGGGACGTCGAGCCGAAGGTGGTCGGGTACGACCTCGCCGGCGCCGAGACCGGGTTCCCCCCGTCGCTCCACGCCGAGGCGCTGTCGTTCGCCCGCCGCCGCCACCTGAACGTCACGCTCCACGCCAGCGAGCCGCCGGACCTCGAGCTCATCGACGACGCCATCGTCCACGGCGCCCACCGCATCGGCCACGGCGTCCGGCTGATGCGCGACACCGACCGCGGATCGCGACGCGCCCAGGCGGTCTGCGGCTCGGCCCGCTCGCCCGCCACGTCCTCGACCGCCAGATCCATCTCGAGATGGCGCCGACGTGCCACGTCCAGGTCGGCGCGGTGCCGAGCATCGCCGAGCATCCGATCGGGCCGTTCCTGCGGGCCGGGTTCTCGGTCGGGGTCAACACGGACAACCGGTTGATGAGCGCGGTGAGCCCGGCCAGCGAGCTCGCCGCGGTGACCGCCGCCTTCGACCTGTCGTGGGCCGAGATCGAGCGGCTGGTGACGAACGCGATCGAGGCCGGCTTCGCGCCGTACGAGGAACGCCGGCGGATCGTGCACGACGTCGTGCGGCCGGCGTACATCGAGCTCGCGCGTTCATGACGCGACCGTGCCGGGTCGGCATCCAGCTCCCCGAGGTCGAGCGGCGGGTCGAGTGGCCCGAGCTGATCGCGATGGCGCGGGCGGCGGAGGCGGTCGGGTTCGACTCGCTGTGGCTCGGCGACCACCTGCTGTACGACCTCCCGGGCGGCGTGACCCGGGGTCCGTGGGAGGTGTGGACGTCGCTCGCCGCCCTCGCCGCGGTCACCGAGCGGGTCGAGCTCGGCCCGTTGGTCGCGTCGGCCGGCTTCCACGCCCCGGCGATGCTCGCCAAGCAGGCCGCGACCGTCGACGCGATCTCCGGCGGCCGGCTGATCCTCGGGCTCGGCGCCGGCTGGAACGAGCGCGAGTACCGGGCCTTCGGGTTCCCGTTCGACCGCCGGGTCGCCCGCTTCGAGGAGGCGTTCACGATCATCCGCACGCTGCTGCGCGACGGGCGCATCGACTTCGCCGGCGAGTTCTACCGCCTGGAGGACTGCGTGCTCGATCCTCCGCCGGCCCGGCCCGGCGGCCCGCCGCTGCTGCTCGGGTCGATCGGCGCCGCGGATGCTGGCCATCGGGCTCCCCCACGTCGACGCGTGGAACGTGTGGTGGGCCGACTACGGGAACACCGTCGACAGGGTTCGCCGCCGTCCGCGAGCGGGTGGACGAGGCGGCGGAACGGGCCGGGCGGGAGCCAGGCGAGGTCGCCGCGACCGCCGCCGTCTACGTCCGGCTCGCCGGCGGCACCGGCCGGGTGATGGGCGACTACCGGGACGTCGAGGTGGTCCCGGTCGCAGGGATCGCCGGCGGGCATCGCCGCGCACCTCGCGGCGATGGCCGGCGCCGGCGCGGCCCACTCCAGCTCATCGTCGACCCGATCACGCTGGCCTCGATCGACGACGCTCGGCGAGGTGCTGGCCGAGCTCGATTGAAGCGACGCCCGTCTACGCTGACCGCGTGCTCTCGCTGGACCAGATCGACCGCTACCACCGGGACGGCTTCCTGGCCATCGAGGACTTCGCCACCCCGGCGGCGTGCGCCGCGCTCAAGGCCAGGGCCGACGAGATCGTCGACGCGTTCGAGCCGAGCGAGCTGCGCACGGTGTTCACGACCGATCAGCAGGTGCGCAACAGCAACCGCGAGTTCCTCGACAGCGGCGCCGGCGATCTGGTGCTTCTTCGAGGAGGACGCCTTCGGCCCCGACGGCGAGCTGCGCCAGGACAAGCGCCTCAGCATCAACAAGATCGGCCACGCGATGCACGACCTCGACCCGGTGTTCGAGGAGTTCAGCTACACGCCCGAGCTCGCCATGGTCGCCGACGACCTCGGCCTCGCCAACGCGCGTGGCCCTGCAGAGCATGTACATCTTCAAGCAGCCGCGGATCGGCGGCGAGGTCGGCTGCCACCAGGACGCCACGTTCCTCTACACCGACCCGATCACGGTCACCGGGTTCTGGTTCGCGATCGAGGACGCGACGATCGAGAACGGCTGCCTGTGGGTGGAGGCCGGCGGGCACCGCGGGCCGCTGCGGCAGCTGTTCCAGCGGGCGGGCGACGTCTCCGCGACGACGGCACGAAGTTCGTGCCGCTCGACGACACTCCGCTGCCGACTCCGCCCGATGGCCTCACGCCGATCGTCGTCCCCGCCGGCACGATGGTGGTGCTCCACGGACTGCTGCCCCACTGGAGCGACGTCAACCGCTCCCCGGTCAGCCGCCACGCCTACAGCCTGCACTGCATCGATGCCACGGCCGAGTACCCGGCGTGGAACTGGTTGCAGCGCCC
Organism: uncultured Acidimicrobiia bacterium; assembly: GCA_963839695.1. Taxonomy (GTDB): domain Bacteria; phylum Actinomycetota; class Acidimicrobiia; order Acidimicrobiales; family Ilumatobacteraceae; genus JALZMG01. Next base: position 595,944 of record CAWIVW010000007.1, read on the forward strand.
GCCGGACATGCCCTTGCGGCCCCTCGAGTGCCGGCGCGGATGGAGGCCTGAGTGACGACGCCGCTCACCCCCGAGCTGCTGGCCCGCGCCCCGAAGGCGCTGCTCCACGACCACCTCGACGGAGGGGTGCGCCCCGCCACGGTCGTCGAGCTGGCCCGCGAGTACGGCTACCAGGGCCTGCCCACCACGGACGTCGACGATCTCGCCCACTGGTTCAACCGCGGCGCCAAGCGCAACGACCTCGTGCTGTACCTGGAGACGTTCGCCCACACGATCGGCGTGATGCAGCACAAGGACGCCATCGAGCGGGTGGCGTTCGAGTGCGCCCAGGACCTCGCCGCCGACGGCGTCGTGTACGCCGAGGTGCGCATGGCTCCGGAGCTCTGCACCGAGGCCGGGCTGACGCTCGACGAGGTGATGCAGGCGATCCTCGACGGCTTCGCCCGCGGCGTCGGCGGGCACCGACCTGACGATCTACGCCATCGCCACGGCGATGCGCACCGCGGCGCGGAGCCTGGAGATCGCCGAGCTGGCGGTGCGCTTCCGCGACGCCGGCGTCGTCGGCTTCGACATCGCCGGCGCCGAGGCCGGCTACCCGCCGACCCGGCACCTCGACGCCTTCCAGTACGTGATGCGGGAGAACTTCCACACCACGATCCACGCCGGCGAGGCGTTCGGGCTGCCGAGCATCTGGGAGGCGGTGCAGTGGTGCGGCGCCGAGCGCCTCGGTCACGGCGTCCGCCTCGTCGACGACATCACCGGGCCGCCGGGCGCCGAGCACCTCGGACGCCTCGCCGCCTACGTGCGCGACACGCGCATCCCGCTGGAGCTGTGCCCGACGTCGAACGTCAACACGGGCGTGTGCGCGTCGATCGGCGAGCATCCGATCGGGATGCTCCGCCGGCTGCGCTTCCGCGTCACCCTCAACACCGACAACCGGCTGATGAGCGACACGTCGATGACCAAGGAGATGGCCAAGATGGTCGACGCGTTCGGCTGGGGCCTCGACGACTTCGAGTGGATCACGATCAACGCGCGTGAAGAGCGCGTTCGCCCCGTTCCCCGAGCGGCTGCGCATCATCAACGGGGTGGTCAAGCCGCGCTACGCGCTGCTGCGGGCCGAGACCGCGTTCGGGACGTCCTGGGGCGACGGGTGACCGTCGAGGTCACGGTCGTCGAGCACCCGCTGGTCGCCGACGCGCTGGCCCGGATCCGCGACCGCACGACTCCGAACGCGCTGTTCCGCCAGAACCTCGAACGCATCGGCACGCTGCTCCTGGCCCGGGCCACGGAGTCGCTGCCGACGGTCGAGGCCACGGTCGACCACACCGCTCACCGACGCGCCGGCGCAGGCGCCTGGCGGTCCAGCCGGTCGTGGTGCCGATCCTGCGCGCCGGGCTCGGGTTCGTCCACGCCGCCCAGGAGCTGCTGCCCGACGCCGACGTCGGGTTCGTCGGGATCAGCCGCGACGAGGAGACGTTCGCGCCCAAGCCGTACGTCAACAAGCTGCCGGAGTCGCTCGCCGGCCGGCCGGTGATCGTCGTCGACCCGATGCTGGCGACCGGCGGCTCGCTGGTCCACACGTGCGAGCTGCTCCTCGAGCGCGAGCGCGCCGTTGCCGATCATCGCCGTCTGCGCGCTGTGCGCGCCCGAGGGCATCGAGCGCCTGCGCGACGGCCGGGCTGTCGGTGCACGTGGTGACGGCGACCGTCGACGAGCACCTGAACGACCAGGCGTTCATCGTCCCCGGCCTCGGCGACGCCGGCGACCGCCAGTTCGGCCCCCCGGCCTACGCCCGGTTCTGTCAGTCAGGATCGGTCCCGATCGAGCCGAGTCCGGACGGAATCCGGCTACGCCGGTCAGCTGAGGAGGTCGGCGAGGGCGTCGAGGTACGGGGTCGGGTCGGCGTCGACGCCTCGCCGTAGAGCTTGACCTTGGGCTCGGTGCCGCTCGGGCGGACCTGGACCCGCACCCCGCCCTCGAGCGTCAGGCGCAGCAGGTCGGCCTCGGGATACGACCGTCACGTCGACGACCTTGGCGCCGCCGAGCCCGTCGGGCGGGTCGGCGAGCAGCTCGCGCACCCGCTCGGCCGCCCGCGCCGGCTCCATCATGCACCGAGCGGTCGGCGATGACGTGGCGGCCGTAGCGGGCGGCGATGTCGTCGAGGCGGCCCTGCAGCGTCGTGCCCTCCTCGGCGGCGACGGCGGCGATCTCGGCCAGCAGCACCGCGGCGGTGATGCCGTCCTTGTCGAGCGGGCGCGGCGTCGACGAGGTAGCCGAGCGCCTGCTCGTAGCCGAACACGAAGCGCGCAGGTCCGGGTGGTCGAGCGACCGTCGCGGCCGATCCACTTGAAGCCGGTGAACGTCTCGGCGAAGTGCACGCCGTGGTCGGCCGCCATCTGCTCGAGCAGCGACGACGACACGAGCGTCGTGACGACGAGGCGGTCGCTCGCCGCCGTCGCCGGGACGGGTTGCGGAGGATGTGGTCGGCGAGCAGCCAGCCGATCTCGTCGCCGCCGAGCCGCCGCCACGACCCGTCGGGCTGCGGGATCGCCGCCCCGAGCCGGTCGGCGTCGGGATCGTTGGCGAGCGCGAGCGGCCGCGCCCTGCTCGGCGGCGAGGGCGATGACGAGGTCCATCGCGCCCGGCTCCTCCGGGTTCGGGAACGCCACGGTCGGGAACGTGGGGTCGGGCTGCGAACTGCTCGGTCGACGACGTGCGGCGCCGGCAGGCCCGGCGGCCTCGAACGCGCGCAGGACGAGCTCGCCGCCGACGCCGTGCATCGGGGTGTAGGCGACGGCGACGCCGGCCGTCGCCGGGCGCAGCCGCACCGCGCGCATCGAATGCCGACGTAGCGGTCGACGATCGACTCGTCGAGCGCGCTCGATCAGCGGATCGTCGCTCGTCGGCCAGCGCCACCGCGGTCGGGTCGACCGGCTCGATGCGCGCCGAGATGCCGGCGTCGTGCGGCGGCACGATCTGCGGCCCGTCGCCGAGGTACACCTTGTAGCCGTTGTCGGCCGGCGGGTTGTGCGACGCCGTGACCATCACGCCGGCGGCGGCGTCGAGCTCGGTGACCGCCCACGCCAGCACGGGCGTCGGCAACGGTCTCGGCAGCAGCTGGGCCCGGATGCCCGGCGGCGGCCATCACCCGGGCGGTGTCGAGGGCGAAGACGTCGCTCTTGCGGCGGGCGTCGTAGCCGATGACCACGCCCCGCTCGGCGCCGCGGTCGTCGATGTCGAGCAGGTACGTCGGCGAGCCCGGCGGCGGCCTGGCGCACGACGAGCCGGTTCATCCGCAGCGGGCCGGCGCCGATCGCGGCGCGCAGCCCGGCGGTGCCGAACGTCAGGCGGCCGGCGAACCGGGCCGGCCAGCTCGTCGTCGGGCCCGTCGAGCAGGCCGCGCAGCTCGGCGCGGATGTCGTCGTCCGGCTCGGCGTCGAGCCACCGCGCCGGCGGTCGACCGTGACGTCGGTCGCGCGTCACGGCAGCAGCGTACGCAGCTCGACCAGCGGCCGCGGCCCGACGTGGCTGATCACCTCGGCGGCGGCGATCGAGCCGAGCCGGGCGCACTCGGCGAGCGGCAGCGCCGTGCGTGTAGCCGTAGAGGAAGCCGGCCGCGTACAGGTCGCCGGCGCCGGTGGTGTCGAGCACCCGGGCGCACCGGCTCGGCGGGCACCGCGACCACCTCGTCGGCGGTCACGACGTACGAGCCGTCCTTGCCGGCGGTGATCGCCGCCAGCTCGCACTCGCCGCGCACGCGTGGCGATGGCCGTCGTCGAGGTCGTCGAGCTCGTACAGCGAGCACAGCTCGTCCCCGTTGCCGAACAGGATGTCGACCTCGTCGCGCACGAGGGCGGCGAAGTCGTCGCGGTGGCGGTCGACGCAGAACGAGTCCGACAGCGTCAGCGACACCTTGCGGCCGTGCTCGTGGGCGACGCCGGCGGCGCGGCGGAACGCCTTCTTGGCGTCGTCGCGGTCGAACAGGTAGCCCTCCATGTAGAGCACCGCGCCGTCGGCGATCGCCGTCTCGTCGAGGTCGTCGGCGCGACAGCAGGCTCGACACGCCGAGGTAGGTGTTCATCGTGCGCTGCGCGTCGGGCGTGACGACGATGATGCAGCGACCGGTCGGCGTGTCCGCGGCCGGCGCGCCCGGCCGGAACTGCACGCCGACGGCGTTGAGGTCGTGGCCGAACACGTCGCCGAGCTCGTCGTCGGCTGACCTTGCCGATGTACGCGGCCCGGCCGCCGAAGCTGGCGACGCCGCACATCGTGTTGGCCGCCGAGCCGCCGCTCATCTCGACCGCCGAGCCGAGGGCCCGGTAGAGGTCCACGGCGCGGTCGGTGTCGATCAGCTGCATCGAGCCCTTGACGAGGCCGTGCTCGGCGAGGAACGGCGTCGTCGGCGTGGGCGATCACGTCGACGAGCGCGTTGCCGATGCCGACGACGTCGAACGCGGGCCGGCGCGGACACGGCCGATCACGCTACCGCGCCGACCGCCGGTACGGCCGAGCGGACGGCCGACCGCGCACCCCGCCGGTACCGTGGCCGCCGGTGACCGCCACCGAGACCCCGACGCTCGACCCGTACCGCCTGCCCCGCGCCGCCGTCCCGACCCGCTACGACGTCGAGCTGGCGCCCGACCTCGACGGCGGCGACGTTCGACGGCGGGTCGACGATCCAGGTCGACGTCAGTCGAGCCGTCGACCGAGCTGGTGCTCAACGCCATCGAGCTCGACATCGCCGGGTGCCGCGTCGACGGCGCGCGACGCGCACGTGGCGCCTCGAGCCGGCCACCGAGCGCCTCGTCGTCACGCCCGGCCGGCGGCGCTGGAGCCGGGCCCGGTCGTGCTCGCCATCGCGTTCACCGGCATCCTCAACGACAAGCTGCGCGGCTTCTACCGCAGCACGTACACGGCGCACGACGGCGGCGAGGTCGAGCGGGTCATCGCCACCACCCAGATGCAGGCGACCGACTGCCGGCGGGCGTTCCCGTGCTGGGACGAGCCCGACTTCAAGGCGGTGTTCGGCATCACGCTGGTCGTCGATCCCGGACCTGCTGGCCGTGTCCAACGGGCCGAGGTCGAGCGCAGACGAGCGACCCGGACGGCAAGGTCGCCGTGCGCTTCGCCGACACGATGTCGATGAGCACGTACCTCGTCGCGTTCGTCGTCGGCCCGCTCGAGGCCACCGAGCCGGTCGACGTCGACGGCATCCCGCTGCGCGTCGTCCACGTCCCCGGCAAGGGCCACCTCACCGGGTTCGGGCTCGAGGTCGGCGCGTTCGCCTGCGCTGGTTCCAGCAGTACTACGGCATCCCGTACCCGAGCGACAAGGTCGACCTGCTCGCCCTGCCCGACTTCGCCGCCGGGGCGATGGAGAACCTCGGCTGCATCACGTTCCGCGAGAGCCTGCTGCTGCGTCGACCCGGCCACGGCACGCAGGGCGAGCAGCAGCACGTCGCCGACGTCGTCGCCCACGAGCTCGCCCACATGTGGTTCGGCGACCTCGTCACGATGCGGTGGTGGAACGGGATCTGGCTGAACGAGGCGTTCGCCACGTTCATGGAGATCGCCGCGTGCGACGCCTTCCGGCCCGACTGGGAGCGCTGGACGCTGTTCGGGCTGGAGCGCTCGGCGGCGTTCGAGACCGACTCGCTCGCCAGCACCCGGCCGGTCGAGTACGAGGTGCGCTCGCCCGCCGACTGCGAGGGCATGTTCGACGTGCTCACGTACCAGAAGGGCGGCGCGCTGCTGCGCATGCTCGAGCAGTACCTCGGCGAGGAGCGCTTCCGGGAGGGCGTCAGCCACTACCTGCGCCGCACGCAGTACGGCAACACCGAGACCAGCGACCTGTGGGACGCGATCGAGGAGACGAGCGGCGAGCCGGTGCGGCGGATGATGGACTCGTGGATCTGGCAGCCGGGCTACCCGCTGGTCAGCGCGTCGCTCGACGGCGACGAGCTCGTGCTGCGCCAGCAGCGCTTCGCCTTCGACGGCGACGCCCTCGGCGCCGACGCGCGCCACGACGTGGCTGGTGCCGGTCCGCGTCCGCGTCGGCGACGAGGTCACGTCGGTGCTGCTCGACGACGATGCCGACGGCGCGGCGTGCCGCTCGCCGACCCCGGCGACGCCGGTCGTCGTCAACGCCGGCGGCCACGGCTTCTACCGCGTCGCCTACGACGACGAGCTGCGCCGGCCGGATCTCGGGCGAGGTGCTCGGCGTCGCTCGACACGCTCGAGCGCTACAACCTCGTCGACGACGCGTGGAACGAGGTCGTCGCCGGCCGGCTGGCCGCGGCCGACTACCTCGACCTTCGTCGAGGGCTTCGGCGGCGAGCGCGAGCTCGCCGTGTGGCAGGCGATCGTGCTCGGGCTGCGCGGCCTCGGCCGGCTCGTCGACGACGACGCACTACCCGGCGCTCCAGGCGCGGGTGCGCGCGCTGCTGGCGCCCGGTCGTCGCCGAGCTCGGCGATCCGGTCGCCGGCGAGGACGACCTGCGCGGCCAAGCTGCGCGGCCTGCTCACCGCGGCACGCTGGCGATCCAGGGCGGCGACGCGCGCCACCCAGGCCCGCTGCGCCGAGCTGTACGAGCGGGCGGAGGCCGAGCCGCGGCGGCGTCGACCCCGAGCTGGTCGCCGCGGCGACCACGATCGTCGCCGCCACCGGCGACGAGGCCGTGTACGAGCGGCTGCTCGCGCGGTACCGCGACGCGGCGACGCCGCAGGACCAGCTGCGCCACCTCTACGCGCTCGCCGAGTTCGACTCCGAGGCGCTGGTCCTGCGCACGTGCGAGCTGGCGCTGAGCGACGAGGTCAAGACCCAGAACGCGCCGTTCCTGCTGCGCACGTGCATCGCCAACCGCCGCCACGGCGCCGCGGCGTGGCAGTTCGTGCGCCGGCACTGGGACGAGGCCAACGCAGCGCTTCCCGAGCAACACGATCGTGCGCATGATCGACGCCGGTGCGCGCTGCTGACCGACGAGGCCGTCGCCGCCGACGTGCAGGCGTTCTTCGCCGAGCACCCGATCGAGCAGGCCGCCAAGACCCTCGACCAGATCCTCGAACGCCAGCGGGTGAACGTCGCCTTGCGCGCGCGGGAAGCCGAACCGTTTCGCCGCCTCGCTCTAACTCCATCCGAGGTTTCACGGCACCGGAGGGTTTCCGGCCCGGACGGGGCGCACGAAACCCTCGGATCAGCGGGTGGCGAGAACGGCTTCGATGACACCGTCCAGTCCGAGCGCGGCCAGCTCCTGACTGAGTGGATCATCGGCGACTGCCCCTCGACGACGCGGCCCTGAGCGTTGACGACGGCGTGGTACGGCTGCGCCTCGCCGTGCCCCGGCGACGAGGAACCACACCGCCTGGTCGCCCTCGTCGAGCGGTTCCAGCCCGTCGACGACGACCGGCGTGCCGTCGAGGAGCTCGGCGGGCTCCTCGACGACGAGCGGAGTCGGTGGCTCACCGACCAGCGCACGTGACACGGCGAGCTCGACGAGGCGGGTGCGGAACCCGGCGTCCGGATCGTCCGGCGCGGTCACCGTCCGGCCGTCGCTGACGTCCGCCACGGTCGCGACCACGACGAGGTCACTCGCCTCGACGAGCTCGTCGAGCGACGTGAACGTCGGCGAGTCGGAGTCCAGCTCGACGGGATCGGGTGCGTCGTCGCCGCTCGGCCAGCCCGACGATGGCAACCACGGCGGAGACGACGATCGGCACGACCAGGGCGATGACGCCGATCGACGCGAGCACGCGGGCGCGAGCGGTCGGCATCGACGAGTCAGTCAAGCACGGGTGGCGCGAGCGGGAGCACGTACTCCGCCGCCGGGGCGCGGCGGCCGAGCGCGGCGAGGTCGACGTCCGGGTCGATCATCCGCTGGCGGCGCCGCCCGTTGAACGACACGAACGAGTCGGCGCGCACCTCGACGTCGTCGATCCCCCGCCGCTCGAAGTGCTCGGCGACGAGGTGGGCCGCGGCGAGCGTGAGGTCGGCCCGCGCCGCCGCCTGGTTGGCCTGCCAGCTCGTGAGCACGGCGCCCGGCTCGCACCGTCCACGTCTCCCCGGTCGCCGGATCGGTGACCCGGAACGCGCAGCGAGCCCGTCTTCTCGGTGAGCATCACGCGGAACGACCCGTAGTAGCCCTCCTCGGTCCAGCGCACGTCGCCGGCGTAGGCGAGATGGCGCAGCGGGATCGCCAGCTCGACGAGCGTCCACGCGGCGAGTCCGGCGACGAGCCACCGACCTCGGCGCCCCCCGGCCTCGGCCGCCGGCGGAATCGCGGGCACAGCCGGGGCCGAACCGTCGGTCGCCGCCGCAGCCGGCGCACCAGCGCGATCGGCCAGTCGGGCGGGAAGAACACCAGCGTGCCGGCGATCATCACCCACGGGAACACGCCGATCGCGAACAGCCGCCACGTGAGGACGTGGAACACGACCACGGCGGCGTAGGCGAAGGGCCGGCTGCGCCGCCACAGCAGCCAGCCGACGATCGTGAGGTCGAAGGCGGCGCCGGCCCAGCTCGTGACGTGACCGACCCACGGATCGTCGAGCCAGCGGGCCGACGACGGGCACGTTCGTGCGCGCGGCCAGCCACGTTCCCATCGGCTCGCCCCGTCCCAGCCAGTCGTGGTTCAGCTTGCCCAGCCCGGCCATCACGTAGACGACCGCCAGCTGGGCGCGCAGCAGCCAGACCACCGCGGCCGGGACCCACGGGGAGGATCGCACCCGGCCGGCCCGGGCGTCGAGCGACCAGGTCCGGCTCAGCGGCAGGACGACCACGAGCGTCAGCGCGAGCGTCACGTACCAGTAGTGGTTGAGGTACAGCGCGGCGTCGATGAGCTCGCAGTAGACGAACACGACCAGGTACGCCGCCGCCGCCAGCCGGGTCCGGTAGCCGACGGCGATCGCCAGGCCGAGCGGGATCATCGCCGCGACGGCGGCGTACATCAGCGGCGCCGGGAGCGGCCGGACCCACGTGAACCACGGGTACGTGAGGTGGTGGTCCGGGGCCAGGTAGAGCGACTCGACCCAACCCTTGTCCAGGAAGCGGGCGGCGCTGTACGCGCCGAGCACGCCGAACAGGATGCGGTACACGGCCGCCGACGTCGCCGACACCGGCCGCTGCGCGGCGACCGCGAGGCGATCGAGCGGCGCGCAGGCGCGCGGCGGGCGCGGCGAGGCGCGTCAGCCGGCGCTGTCGCCATCGGCATCGGAGAACCCGATCGTCACACCCAGCTTGCCCGCGACATCGGTCGCCAGCGTGCGCTCGACCTCGGTCGCCAAGCGTCCGGCCCTCATCGACGTCGCCCGCTTCGTACGCCGCCGCGGCGGCGTCGATCTCGGCGAGGAGGCGCGCTTCCAGCTCGTCGCCCAGCAGCGGTCCGAGCTCGACGGCGACCTCGCGCAGCCCCGCCAGCTGCGGCGACGCGATCGGCGGCGACGTCGACCGGCGGGGCGTCGCCTTCGTCATCCGGCGCCTCGGTGAGACGGTGGGCGAGGAAGGTGTTGTCGTTCACGAGCATCCCCAGCCACTGCTCCGTCTCGTCACCGTCGGCCACGACGTCGACGAACGCCGGTCCGTCCTCCCACGATTCGGTCCAGTCGCCGACGATGAGATCGCTCTCCATCTGGATGACCTCGGCGTTGGCCGTGAGGTAGTCGCACCATCGCTGGTCGCCGAGCAGGGCGACCGCGTCGTCGCGGGCGAGCACCCAGCGCAGCGCGGAGAGGCCACGGTTGTCGGCGCCGACGCGGCGCGAGATCACGTCGACGTCGATCTCCCCCGGCGTCGATCCGGCGACGAGCTCCTCGATCTCGGCGCCGTTGACCGGCCAGTCGGTGACCGCGGGCGAGCGGCGCTCCATCACCGGACCGGTCCAGTGAGCCTCCGTCGCCGAGCCAACGCGCCCGGGCGTCGTCGACGACGCCGACCGCGTCCGCCACCGCCGACTCCGTCGGGCGCGGCGCACACGCGTCGGCGATCGTGTCCACGACGGCACCGGCGGAGCCGGCATGGTCCTCGAACCTGGGGATCGCCGCCTCCTCGGCCGTAGGCGCCCATCACCTCGGCACGCGAGGGACCGCCGCCGCCGCAGCCGGCCACGATCACCGCCGCGACGACCGACCACCCGAGCACGCGCCAGCCGGCGGTCACAACGCCTCGAGGAAGGCGACCAGGCGGTCGCGGTCGTCGCGCCGGCGCCGTTCGGAAGGCTTCGGCGGCCGCCGCCGCCTCGCCGCCGTGCCAGAGGATCGCCTCGTCGAACGTCGCCGCCCGTCCGTCGTGGAGGAGGAACCGCTCGCCGTTGACGTCGTCGACGACGCCGAGCCCCCACAGCGGCGGCGTTCTCCACTCACTCCCCGTCGCCGCGAAGTCGGGGCGCCCGTCGGCGAGCCCGGGCCCCATGTCGTGGAGCAGGAGGTCGGTGTACGGGTGGATCTCCTGGTCGGCGAGGGCGGCGATGTCGGACTCGCCCGTCGTCAGCGTCGGGGTGTGGCAGGCGGTGCAGCCGAAGTCCTCGAACAGCCGCGACCCCTCCTGCACGGCGTCGTCCTCGACGTCGCGCATCGCCGGCACGGCCAGCGTGCGCCCGTAGAACGTGACCGCGGCGAGCCGGTCGTCGGTGAGCTCCGGGGACCCGCCGTCGATCGCCGCCGGCACATTGCGCCTGGCCGCCCGGACAGTTCTCGTCGGGATGCAGCGACGAGGTGATCCCGATGTCGCCGTGGAACGCCCCGGCGACCTGCTGCTCGACCGTCGCCACGTTGGCCTTCCACCCGAAGCGCCCGATCACCTGCTCGCTCGGCGCGCGCGTCCCACACCACGTTGGGGCGCCCGGAGATGCCGTCGCCGTCGTCGTCGTCGGGATCGGCGGCGTCGAGCAGGACGTCTTCGGGGACCGCCTCGAGCAGGCCGACGCCGATGACCTGCGGCGCGAGCCGGGGCGAGATCATCGTGTCGTCACCGAGCGGGCCGAAGGCCGGGTCGGTGACGCGGTACGTCGGCTTCGTCAGTTCGTAGGACGAGCCGTCGCCGTAGGTACCGCTCGATCGTCTCGATGGTGACGCTCGATTCGGCCCTCGGCCGGCACGTCGAGGATCGCCCGGTCCTCCAGTTGGCCGCCGTACACGGGATGCCCGGCCGGCGCGCCGGTCGGCGTCTCGCCGGGCACGGACAGCCGCAGCAGCAGCCCGAGGCGCGCGTCGGTGCCTTCGGGATCGGGCGGGGCGCCCCGACCGTCGAGCACGTGGCACGACGAGCAGGCCTGGGCGTTGAACGTCGGGCCGAGACCGTCGCGTGCGTCGGTCGACGCGGGCGCGGTCACCCAGTTCTTGGTGAAGAAGCTGTCGCCGACCTCGAACTGCCGCCGCTCGGCGGCGGTGAGGTTGGGCGCGGGGAAGCGAGAGCGAGATCCGCGACTCGGCGTGGCGGGTGGTGTCGCCACCGAGGTCGGCGTCGAGGCCGTCCCCGCCGTCGCCGCCACAGCTGGCCGCGGCGACCAGCAGCGACTGCGCGCAGTCGAGGTCGCGACGCGGACCGCTCACACCTCGACCGTGACCCCGATGGTCTCGGCGGCGGTCGACGATGTCGTCGGCCTGGACGTCGAGGGCCTCGATGCCGGCCAGGACGCTGGCCCGACCCGGGTCGTCGTCGGGAACGCCGTCGGCGAGGTGCTGGTCGAACGGCGCCGGGATCGCCTCGAGCGCGGCGACGGCCGCGCTCATCGAGCGTGCCGAGCGCGCTGCGCCGCGTCCTCGTCGGCCGACTCGAACAGGGCCATCAGCCCCGGGCCCTCGGCTGCGCCCGGGTAGGCGCCGGTGATCACCATCTCGATGCCCCGTTCGTTGGCCACGAGGTCAGTGGTGGTGTTGTCGGAGAAGCACGAGTGCTCGTCCTCCTGCGACCGCTCCTCGTAGGCGACGTTCATCCGCTCGCCGGCGAGCTCGCCGCGGGTCAGTTCGCCGACCCCGGTGATGATGTCGACGAGCGCCTCGTCCGGCTCCTGGGCGACGAACTCGGCCCGGTAGTTCTCGGCGTCCGGCGCCCACGCCTCGACGAGCCCGCTCAGGTGCTCGAGCAGGAGGTCGCTGGTCACGGTGAGGTAGGTGAGCCGGCGATCGGCGTTGGCGGCCTCGGTGTAGTCGGCGACCGGCCGGGCACCGGCCCCGTCGGCGGAGAGGTCCTGGCCCCACAGCAGGAACTCGATCGCGTGCCAGCCGGTCGAGATGTTGGCCTCGCCGCCCTCCTCGTTGAGCGACGTGATCAGCTCGGCATCGATCGTCGGGTAGCTGTCGGGGTCGTTGACGATTCCCGCCGTGTCGTCGCCCTCGACGTAGTCGACGTAGGCCTCGTCGAGCGGCCATGCGTTGATCAGGCCCTCCGGGCCGGTCTCCTCGTCGTCGATCGGTCCGCCGTAGAAGCGGAACGCCTCGGTCAGCCCGTAGTCGTCACGCGCCGCGAGCCACGCCTGCTTGGCGGCCTCGAGCGTCTCGTCGGTCGGATCGGCGACGAAGGCGTCGATGGCGGCGTCCATCTCCGTCGCCGACGGCGAGCGATGTCTCGTAGGCGGCGTGCACTCCGCTCGCGTAGTGCTCGATCACGTCCTGCTTGTCGTCGGCGCTCGGTCCGCCGTCGTCGCCGCCACACGCGGTCAGGCCGGCCACGCCGATCAGCGCGACAACGGACGAACCCTCCCGTTCTCCGTTCGATCTGCATGGCGGGCGATGATAAGCAGCCCTTACAAGTCTCGCAAGATCAGCTACACCGTTCGGTCAGCGCATTCGCTTCGATGTGTGTCAATATGTGTCCGATGGACGTGACCCGATGCTGCTCGCCGGTCCTGGCGACTCCGTTGAGCGAAACGGACGCCAGCGAGCTGGCGGGAGTCCTGAAGGCGCTCGCTGACCCCGCCCGCCTGCGGCTGCTGTCGATCATCGCCTCGTCACCGGACGGCGAGGCGTGCGCGTGCAACCTGTCCGGACCGGTGGACCGATCGCAGCCGACCGTGAGCCACCACCTGAGCCAGCTCGTGCGGGCCGGGATCCTCGTGCGCGAACAGCGCGGCAAGTGGGCCTGGTTCCGCATCGACAACGATCGTCTCGCCGCGGTCTGCGAGGGTCTCGCCCCCGCCGGCGCCCGGAGCTCCTACTCCCCCGCGTCGTCGGCGTAGCCCTCCAGCTCCGCCATCTTGCCGAACACGGTCAGGACGTCGACCTGCGGCAACGTCGGGTCGAGCTCCTGATACACGGCGAAGACGTTCGGGGCGAGACGGCCGTGCTCGGACCACGACCCGTACTCGCCGAGGGCGATGTCGGCGATCGCCTCCTCGGCCGACATCCCGGCCGAATGGCGCTCCCGCGCCGCGCCGTCGACGAACGTCAGGTAGTCGCGGACCTGCAGGATCCCGTCCTTGTCGGTGAGCGGGCCGTGCCCCGGCACGACCCGCTCGACGTCGAGATCGAGCATCAGGTCGCACGCCGCGACCCAGTTCGACAACGGCCCGGCCCAGATGATCGGCGTACCCCCGATGAAGAGGATGTCGCCGGTGAAGATCGTCTTGGCCGACGGCACGTAGGCAATGGCGTCGCCCGCGGTGTGGGCGGGGCCGACCTCGATCAACTGCACCTCGACGCCGCCGACCTCGAGGTCGAGGCGGCCGTCGAACGTTCGGCTCGGGTACGTCGCTTCGAACTCCGACCAGTCGAACGGGGCGAAGATCTCCCGGGCGAACGCGCCGACGGCCCCCGGCGCCGCGCGCAGGCGCGCGACGCGCTGCGGGCCGTTGCTCGGCATCTCGGCGAGCGCCGCCGACGAGGCGATGATCTCGGCGTCCTTGACGAGCTGGTTCCCGAACCAGTGGTCGCCGTTGGCGTGGGTGTTCACGACCGCAGTGATCGGTGCACCCGCGCTCACCCTCCGCATGCCGTCGAGCATGGCGCGGGTCAACGGGACATCGAACAGGGTGTCCACGAGCAGCGAGGCGCCGTCGCCGACGACGAGGCCGGCGTTGCTCCACCCCCAGCCGCCGTCGGGTTGGAGCCACGCGTAGCAACCGTCGCCGAGCTCGTGGAGACCCTTGCGGTAGCCGGCATTCGTCATAGCCGTACTTCTAGTTCGCCCGGGGTGCTCGGCGGCGATCCATCCGGTCCGCTCGGCTCAGCATCGACATCCCGTGGGAACGGCTGTTCCGCACGATAGGGTTCCTGACGCCGACAGCACCGCTGCCGGCGCGCAGACGCTCCGTTGTTCCGGCCGCATGCGCTGTTGAGCAACAGAAAGTCCCACCATGTCCACCGCCTCCGCGCGGTTCGCCGAGCTCGGCGTGCCCTCGGATCTGTGCGCGTGCCTCGACGCCGCGATCACCGAACCGTTCCCCGTCCAGACCGCCGTCATCCCCGACGCCCTTGCCGGCCGCGATGTCGCCGGACGCGCTCCCACCGGCTCCGGCAAGACGCTCGCCTTCGGCCTGCCGCTCGTCGCCCGGCTGCGTCCGGCGCAGCGTCGCCGGCCCACCGCCCTGGTGCTCGCCCCGACGCGCGAGCTCGCCGAGCAGATCACCAGCGAGCTCCGCCCGTTCGTGCGCCGGCGCCGCCACGACGTCGTGTCCGTGTACGGCGGGGTGGGCTACGGCCCGCAGCGCAGGTCCATCGACGCTGGCGCCGAGCTCGTCGTGGCGTGCCCCGGCCGGCTCGAGGACCTGATCGAGTCCGGTCTCGTGTCACTCGGCGACGTGAACCAGATCGTCGTCGACGAGGCGGACCGCATGGCCGACATGGGGTTCTTGCCCGCCGTTCGGCGCATCCTCGAGCAGACCAGCGACGAACGCCAGGTGCTCCTGTTCTCCGCCACGTTCGACGGTGCGGTGTCCAAGCTCGCCCGCGACATCCAGCGCGACCCGGTCATCCACGAGATCGGCCCTCAGGGCCCCGACATCACGGCCGCCCGCCACGTGTTCTGGCGGGTCGACCGGACCGAGCGCGCCGCGGCAACGGCCGACGCCATCAAGGCGATGGGTTCGACGATCGTGTTCTGCCGGACACGACACGGCGCCGACCGGCTGAGCAACCAGCTCGACAAGCTCGGCGTGACGGCAACCCCGATCCACGGCGGCCGGAGTCAGCCGCAGCGCGATCGCGCTCTGCGCGCCTTCGCCCGTGGCGAGGTGAGCTCGCTGATCGCAACCGATGTCGCCGCCCGCGGTGTGCACGTAGCCGGTGTCGCAGGTGTCGTCCACTTCGATCCGCCGCAGGACGCGGCCACGTATGTCCACCGGTCCGGGCGCACCGCGAGAGCGGGCGCGACCGGCATCGTCGTGTCGCTCGTCGAGCGGTCGGCCACGCAGTCCGCCCGGCGCCTGCAACGGGAGATCGGCATCGACGCTGACATCTCCCACGTCGACCTCGACGCACTCAACGGCACACCCGTCCCGCACAGTTCGCCCGCACCGGCCGCGCCCGGCCGCGCCCGGGGGATCATCAAGTTCTTCAACGGCGGTCGCGGCTACGGCTTCATCAACCGGGGCAGTGACGTCGACCTGTTCGTCCACCATTCGAGCCTTCCCGCGGGTGCGTCGCTGCCGATCGGCGTCACCGTCGAGTTCGCCGTCCGCCCGGGACGCAAGGGCGACGAGGCGCACGAGGTGACGCTCGTCTGACGGTCCGGCCGCCGGCCACCTACCGCAAATCCTCGATCGACGCGATCCTGATGAGCGCTCCGGCCAGGCGGGCGAGTCCGAGGTCGAGCGTCACGAGAGCGTCTCCCTGCAGCTGGGTCAGCGCAACGTACTCGGCGTCATACGTCGACTCCCATCCCAGCTGCTCGGCAACGTCCCAGGCCCGGCGACGGAGCACGGCGTCGCCGAGGTACCTGATCTTGATCTGCCCGATGCGCGCGAGGCAGTCGCGACCGACATCGGCGGGGATCTCCCCCCGCCGGACGGCCTCGTGCAGCCTCGAGAGCGTCTGCGAGCGGAGGAGCGTCGGAGCGAGCAGCTCGTGTTCGCCCGCCACAGCGATCTGCTCGCTGGCCAGATGGATGACGACGCCGGCGTCGACGACGTACCTACTCATTCAAGTCCTCTTCGTCGAGATTTGTGGGTGGCGCCGAAGCCGGGGTGAGCGCAGGTCATCGACCGACGACCGTACTTACCGCGGCTGTTCCATCCGGCGCGGACAGCGCCCCTGTCCCAGCGCTGTGATTCGATAGCGGCAGGACGCGTCATGGCCCTTCCAGATCAATCCCGTTCACTCTTGGCGAGCATCATCGGGTGGGTCCTCGCGGCGATCGTCGTCTGGTTGGCGCTGCGCTTCGTCTTCGGCGCGCTGGGCTTCCTCGTACGCGGTGTCATCCTCATCCTCGTGCTCGTCGGCCTCCTCTGGGCGTACCTCGCGCTCAAAGCTCCGAACGAATGAGGATCGCTACGACCTCGCCCTCTACGGGTTGACCGCCAGGAACACGAGTGTGCGCCCGCCTTCTGTGTCAGCACTTACAACCTCCGCCGTCGTTTGCGCTGACACAGAAACGTCCCGCCCGGTCGAACGACGGGCCTCACGCTCGGCGAAGCTCACCGGCGAACCTAGGCCATCGCTGGGCTACCGCTCAGGCTCGGACGTCGAGGAACGGGTCGCCCAGGATGTCCTCCCGAAGCTGCATCCCGAGACCGGGCGCCTCGGCCTGCGGTCGCAGCACCGAGCTGGTCGCGTGGCGACGGCCCCTCGACGTGGGTGATGGTGACCCAGCTGTCGAAGTCGACGGTGTGCACGCGCAGTCGAGCCGGGGTGGAGGCGTTCATGTGGGCGAAGGTGGTGTCGGCCAGGGCGCAGCCCGAAGCGTCCTCGACGGTCACGCCGATCCCCAGCTCGACGGCGACGTCGCGGATCGTGACGGCCGGTGTGATGCCACCTACGCGCGTGAGCTTCACGGTCACCCCGTCAGCTACGCCGAGGCGGTGAGCCTCGAGCAGGGCGGCCAGCGACACGATCGTCTCGTCCATCACCATCGGACCGGTCCACGACGTGCGCAGCCGGGCGCAGTCGGCAAGCGTCGCGCACGGTTGTTCGAGGAAGATCCCGGCTCCGTCGGGGCCCAGCTCGCGGACGAAGCGTCGGGCGGCCGACAACGAGAACCCGCAGTTGGCGTCGGCGAAGATGACGACGTCGTCGCCGACGGCCGCTCGCGCCGCAAGCACCCGTTGAGCGTCGACGATCGGGTCGTCGCCCACCTTGACCTGCAGCCGTCGATAACCCTGGTCGAGACGTTTGAGGGCGTTGGCCGCGGCGGCCTCAGGTGTCGCGCCCTGCACGGGTCGGTACAGCGGTGTCGGCTCGGGCCCGTCACCACCCAGCCGTTGCCACAGCGGGATGCCCGCGGCGCGGGCGGCGAGGTCCCATACGGCGATGTCGAGGGGCGCCTTCGCATACGGGTGTCCGGTCATCGCCGCCGTCATCCGTCGATGGACCGACTGCGGGCTGCGAGGGTCTGCCCCCAGGATCGGCCGGTGCCAGCGTCGTCACGCCCGGCCAACTGGCCTGGGAGGTGCTGGGCGTCGAAGGTCACCCCGACGGTGCCCGACTCACCGATGCCGATGGTGCCGTCGTCGGCCACGACCCGCACGACCACGGCGTCCATGCCGGTCGTGACTCGGTCACCGGACATGCGGTACGTGCCCTCGACGTACGGCAGGTGGATCGACCACGCCGTGACTCGAGCGATCCTCACGCCCGGATTCTGACCGATCGGTGCTGCTCGACGCTCAGCCGATGCGCTGCCGGCGAACCGTGGGTTGCGTACGCCTGCAGTACCGCCATCAAGTCGTCGGGCACCTCGACGCCATCGCGTGGCCGCGGTGCGCCGGTGCTGCAGCCGGCGGTCGCCCGGCAGACGCGCTCCGGGCTCCGCCGACAGGGCCCGCAGCTCGTGTTCGATGCGGTCGACGAAGCCCTCGCCCATGGTGGCGGTGGGGTCGATCGCCAGCACCACCTGACCGACGTCGGGTGGACCGCCGACGGTGCCGCCGAAGTCCGACGCCTCGAACGAGAAGTTCGAGCCGGCCACGCCGCCCGACATCACGTCGACCAGCAGTGCCAGTGCCGAGCCCTTGTGGTCGGCGGCAGGCACCATCGAACCGGCGAGCGCGGCCTGGGCATCGGTGGTCGGCCGGCCGTCGGCGTCGAGCGCCCAGCCGAGTGGAATCGGTTCGCCGGCCTGCGCGGCGGCGTTCACCCGCACCCACGCCACGGCCGACGACGAGAAGTCGGCGACGACCGGCGGCGCCGTCGCGCCGTGGCGCGGCCCAGGCGATCGGGTTCGTGCCGAAGAACGGGCGGACGCCGCCGGCGGGCGCCATGAGCGACGACGAGTTGGCGAACATCAGGGCGACCAGTCGGTGCTCGGCGAGCCGCTCGACGAACCACCCGAGCACACCGGCCGAGTACGAGTGGGTGATGGCCAGCACGCCGACCCCGCAGGTGCGGGCGGCGGCGACGAGCGGATCCAGACCGGCCTCGAACGCCGGATGGCAGAAGCCGTTGCCGGCGTCGACCACGACGGTCGCGCGGCGCGGGCGGGTCACGGTGGGGACGGCGTCGCCCAGTACCTTGCCGCAGGCCACGTGGTCGCAGTAGGTGGGCAGGTAGGACAAGCCGACGGTGCGGATGCCGTCGGCCTCGGCGTCGCGGATGCTGCGTGCGGTGGCGTCGGCCTGCAGCGGTGACGCCCCCGAGGTCCGCAACATGCGGGTCGCGATGTCGAGCACCTCGTCGAGCGACAGGACCGATCTCATCCCTCGATTAGTATGCGCGTCGGGGAAGGTCCTGCGGGCGCCGGCCGGCACAGGAGGGGAGGCCATGCAAGGGCCCCCAGAGCGCGTCGATGCGATCCGGGCGAGGAGCACGGATCGCGAGAACCATCTGATCGACGAACTGCGCTTCGGCAAGATCGGCCGGCGTGAGTTCGTCCGTCGCGCGGCCGTCGCCGGCATGTCGCTCCCTCTGGCGGGATTCGTCGCCACGGCCTGCGGCGCCGCACGCGACCCGCTCGAGGAGGCCGATCCCCCACAGACCGGTGCTCCGAAGCAGGGCGGCACCCTCCGTGTCGGTCAGGCGCAGCCATCGGGAGCGCTCGACCCCGTGATCGTGAACACGCAGGCTGGCCTCACTGTGCTCGGCCAGACCGGCGAGTTCCTGGTGTGGTCCGACGGGAACCTCGAGCTCCAACCGCGGCTCGCCGAGAGCTGGTCTCCGAACGACGACGGCTCCGTCTGGACGTTCAATCTGCGCCGGGGCGTCACGTTCCACGACGGCAAGACGATGGATGCCGATGACGTGGTGACCACCTTCGACCGCCTCGCCGATCCGGCGAACGGCTCCAACGCCCTGTCCGTCTTCACCGGCGTGCTGTCCAAGGGCGGTGCCAAGGCCGTCGACGCGTCCACCGTGGAGTTCACGCTCGACGCCCCGACGGGCAACTTCCCGTACCTGGCGAGCTCGGACAACTACAACGCCATCATCCTGCCCAAGGACTACGACGGTGACTGGGAGCGGACGTTCATCGGCACCGGACCGTGGAAGCTCGGGCAGTACCGGCCAGGGGTCGGCATCACGTTCGTTCCGAACGAGCAGTACTGGGACGAGGCCCGCCGGCCACTGGCGGAGAAGTGCGAGTTCGTGTTCTTCACCAACGAGCAGAGCTTGATCCTCGGGTTCCAGGGCAACCAGGTCGACGTGGTGGTCCAGTTCTCGGTCTCGGGCGGCAAGGCCCTGCTGACGGACCCAGCCGTCGTAACCACGGAGCTGAAGTCCTCCGCTCACCGCCAGTGCCATATGCGCTGTGACGAGGAGCCGTTCAATGACAAGCGCATCCGCCAGGCCGTCGGCCTACTCGTCAATCGTCCGAACCTCGTCGACGGGTTGCTCGACACGAAGACCGACATCGGCAACGACAGCCCGTTCGCCCCCGTGTACCCGTCGACGTCACCGGACGTTCGCCAGCGCGAGCAGAACGTCGCCGAGGCGCGGAAGCTCCTCGAGGCGGCGGGGGTCGCCGACGGCTTCAGCGTCACCCTGTCCACGTGGGATGGGTTCGAAATGCCCGACTACGCCCAGCTCCTCCAGCAAGACCTCCGGGCGGCCGGCATCCAGCTCAACCTCAGCATCACCGACGACGGCACGTACTACGGCGACGCGACGTTCGGCAACTCTCCCTGGCTGGACTCGAAGATCGGGATCACCGAGTACGGCCATCGTGGCGTGCCCAACGTGCTGCTCGGGGCGCCGCTGCTCAGCACGGGGACGTGGAACAGCGCCCACTTCAAGAACCCGACCTACGACCAGCTGTTCGCCGACTACACCGCGGCCATCGACCTCGACGTCCAGCGGGCGACGGCTCAGAGATCCAGGAACTGCTGCTCGACGAGACGCCGATCTTGTTCGCCTACTTCTACTACTTCCTGTCAGGGGCCAAGGACTACGTCGCCGGTGTGGAGACCACCGCGATGGGCCACACCGACGTCAGCCGGACCGGCTTCATTTAGGAGGGAGGAACCCCATCAGGCGCTTCATCCTCACCAGAATCCTGCTGAGCATCGTGACGCTGTTCATCCTCAGCGTCTTCGTGTTCGTGCTCGCCCAGGTACTGCCCGGCAACCTCGGCAGAAACATCCTCGGCCCGCTCGCCGACCAGGAGTCGGTCGACCAGCTGAACGCCGAGCTCGGCGCCGACCGGCCGTTGATCGCCCAGTACTGGGACTGGATCACCGGTGTGCTCACCGGAGACATGGGCGAGTCGCTCGTGCTGGGACGGTCGGTCTCGTCGATCATCGGCGAGGCGCTGCTCAACTCGGCGAAGCTGGCCCTGCTGGCCTTCGTCATGCTCGTGCCGGTCGCCGTCATCGGGGGCGTGTACGCGGCGCTCAAGGAAGGCACCAACCGTGACCGGCTGATCTCGCTCGGCGGTCTGTCGGCGACAGCGGTGCCGGACTTCGTGTGGGCCGTGCTGCTGATCGTGATCTTCCCGCTCGGTCTCGGCATCTTCAAGTCGACGGCGACCGCGCCACCCGGCTCGAGCTTCTTCGACCAGGTGTACTACCTGCTCCTTCCCGCCATCTGCCTCGTGTTCGTGTTGTTCGGCTACATCGCCCGCATGGCGCGGGCGGGCACGATCGAGGCACTCGACGCCGACTACACGAGGACGGCGATCATCAAGGGGCTGCCGCAGCGCACGGTCGTGCGCGAGCACGTGCTGCGCAACTCGCTGCTGCCGACGATCGCGGTCGTCGCCACCCAGATCGGGTACCTCATCGGAGGGCTCGTCGTCATCGAGCTGATCTTCAACTACAACGGGCTCGGCAAGACGCTGTACGAGGCGGCGACGCGCAAGGACATGCCCGTACTGCAGACGGGCGTGCTCGTCGTCGGGATCGTGTATCTCGTCGCCACGCTCGCCGCCGACATTCTCTACTCAGTGCTCAATCCGCGGGTGCGCCTGGGAAGTGAAGCATGACCGTGCCGGCCCCAGCTGCGTCAGTCGACCCGATCACGGCCGGCGCCCGACCCGCGACCACGGCCCGCGAGGAGCGGGCCGCCCAACGCGACCGTCTGCGGCTGCTCCTGCGCTCGAAGGTGTTCATCGTCGGCTCGTCGATCGTGCTCTTCTGGGTGATCTGCGCCATCTTCGGTGAGGCCCTCGCTCCCGACGACCCGTTCGCCACCGACCCACTCGACGACCTGGCCAGCCCGAGCAGCGACCACTGGTTCGGGACCGATCGGCTCGGGCGCGACGTGCTGTCAAGGGTGATCGTCGGCGCCCGCGACATCCTCATCGTGGCCCCGCTCGCCACCGTCCTCGCCACCGTGCTCGGCACCGCGCTAGGGCTCGTCACCGGCTACTTCGGTGGCGCGGTCGACAACGTCCTGAGCCGGTTCATCGACGCCGTCCTGGCGGTGCCCATCATCATCATCGGAATGCTGGCCGTCGTCGCACTCGGCCCGTCCATGGGGACCGTGATCGTCGTGATCGGCCTCGTGTTCGCACCGGTCATCGCCCGGACGGTGCGGGCCGCGGTGTTGCAGGAGCGGGAGATGGAGTACGTGTCGGCGGCGCAGCTGCGCAACGAGCGGACCTCGTACATCCTGTTCGCGGAGATCCTGCCCAACGTGATGGGGCCGGTGATGGTCGAGTTCACGGTGCGGCTGGGCTATGCCATCTTCACGGCCGCCACGCTGAGCTTCCTCGGTTTCGGCATCCAGCCACCGTCACCCGACTGGGGGCTGCAGGTCTTCGAGCACTACGGCCTGATCAGCGGCGGCTACTGGTGGCCGGTGCTGTTCCCGGCGTTGGCCATCGCCAGCCTCGTGATCGGCGTCAACATGATGGCCGATGGGATCGCCAAGGCGTTCGAACGATGAGCGAGCGAAGCGAGCTCCAAGAGCTGGCGACGACCGGACGGGTGACCACGGCGAACGCCCTCGAGATCGACGACCTCCACGTCGACTACATGGTCCGGGGCACGTGGAAGCAGGTGCTGCGCGGGGTGAGCCTGGAGATCGCTCCCGGCGAGTCGTTCGGGCTGGTCGGCGAGTCCGGCTGCGGCAAGTCAACCGCCGCGTACGCCGCGCTCAAGTACCTTCCCCGCAACGGCCGCGTGAGCAGCGGCTCGATCAGGGTTGCGGGTGAGGACCTGCTGGCGATGAGCGACGCCGCTGTCCGCAGGCTGCGGGTGACGCAGGTGTCGATGGTGTACCAGAACCCGACCTCGGCGCTGAACCCCACGATCCGCATCGGCGACCAGGTCGCCGAGGTGTTCACGCTGCAGGGAGTCAAGGATGACGAGGCCCACGAGCGGGCGCAGGCGATGCTCGAGAAGGTGCAGATCTCGGACCCCCGACGGGTGATGGGCCGGTACCCGCACCAGCTCTCGGGTGGGATGAACCAGCGCGTCGTCATCGCCATGGCGTTGGCGAAGGATCCGACGCTGCTGATCCTCGACGAGCCGACGACGGGCCTCGACGCCACCGTCGAGGCGGAAGTGCTCGACCTCGTCGCCGCGCTGCGCCGCGGAGTTCGGCACGAGCGTGCTGTTCATCAGCCACAACCTCGACGTGATCCTGCGCATGTGCGACCGGGTCGGTGTGCTGTACGCCGGGCGCGTCGTCGAGACCGGCCCCGTCGAGGAGGTGTTCCACAACCCCCGCCATCCCTACACCGTCGGCCTGCTGCGCTGCATCCCGCGCGCCGGTGCCCGCAAGGATGAGGGACGGCTCGACACCATTCCCGGCTTCCTTCCAGGTCTCGGGGCCGAACTGCCCGGGTGCGTGTTCACCGAACGCTGTGCCCTCGCGGAGGACATCTGCCACCGCGAGGAGCCGGCGCTGTTCGACCTCGGTGGTGGTCACGGCAGCCGCTGCCACTTCCACGAGAAGGCCCAGCAGCTCCCCCGAGATACGACTCCGGTCGCGGTGACCGAGCGAGCCGATCGAGGTGACCGGTCGAGCGTGCCGATCCTCAGCACCCGCAACGTGCGCAAGACGTTCCATCAGGACGGACACGAGGTGCGCGCAGTCGAGGACATCACGTTCACGCTGGCGCCCGGCGAGACGCTCGGGCTGGTCGGCGAATCGGGAAGCGGCAAGACGACGTTGGCCCGCCTACTGCTCGGGCTGACGGCACCCGACCAAGGTTCGGTCGTCGAGCTCGAGGGTGCGCCCGTTGCCGGGGAGATCCACCGGCGCGACCAGGATCAGGTGCGCGCCGTGCAGATCGTCTTTCAGAATCCCGATGCTGCGCTCAACCGGCGCTTCTCGGTGCAGCGCATCATCGCCAGGGCGTTGAACCGGCTCGTCGGGGGTGACCGACGCCAGCTCGACACCCGCTTGCGGGATCTCGCCCACTCGGTGCGCTTCGACGTGCGCCTGATCAGAGCAAAGCCGTCCCAGCTGTCCGGTGGCCTCAAGCAGCGCGTCGCCATCGCCCGAGCGTTCGCCGGCGATCCGAAGATCGTCGTGTGTGACGAGCCCACCTCGGCGCTCGACGTGTCCGTTCAGGCAGCGATCCTCAACCTGCTCGCCGAACTGCAGGCAGAGAAGGACACCGCCTACCTGTTCATCTCCCACGACCTCGGCGTCGTGCGCTACCTGTCGGACCGGATCGCTGTGCTCTACCTCGGCCGCCTCATGGAGCTCGGTGCGGCCGAGACCGTGTTCGGTCCACCCCAGCACCCGTACACCGAGGCACTGCTATCGGCCGTGCCGCAGGCCGAGGGCGACACTCGCACGAGAATTCGGCTCACCGGTGAGATCCCGAGCCACGCCGATCCACCGTCGGGCTGCGTGTTCCACACCCGCTGTCCTCGCTACATCGGCGACATCTGCAAGACGGACGAGCCGGACCTCAAGGAGGTCGAGCCGGGGCATTTCTGGCGCTGTCACTACTCCGTTGAGGAGCTGCGCGAGCTGCAACGGACGGCGCCGCGATCAGGCTGACCGCGGCCGAGCTCGAGCAACTCACCTGCGACGAGTGTTGATATGCAAGTGTTGACTTGCCTATGATGTGGGGGTGGCGGCCGATCTGTACAAGGCGCTGAACGACGCGACCCGTCGAGCCATCCTCGACGAGCTCGTCGACCGGAACGGCCAGACGCTGTTCGAGATCTGCTCCCGCCTGACCATGAAGCACGGACTCAGCTCGACCCGCCAAGCCGTCTCCCAGCACCTCTCGGTCCTCGAGGAGGCAGGACTCATCACCACCGAACGACGCGGTCGCCACAAGCACCACCACCTGGACACGACCCCCCTGGGAGAGATCCAGCGACGATGGCCACCCCCAGCACCAGACAGGAGCACGACATGAGGATCGCACTGACCAGCGTGTACGTCGACGATCAAGCGAAGGCCCTCGCCTTCTACACCGACGTCCTCGGCTTCCAGAAGCACCGCGACGTCCCACTCGGAGAGGACTCCTGGCTCACGGTCGTCTCGCCATCGGCGCCCGACGGCCCCGAGCTGCTTCTCGAACCGGCCGGCCACCCTGCCGTGAAGCCGTACCGTGACGCGCTGGTCGCTGACGGCATTCCACTCGCGCAATTCGCCGTCGATGACGTCGAGGCCGAGTACGACCGGCTCCGCACCGCCGGGGTCGAGTTCAGCCAACCACCGACCGACCTCGGAACAGTGACCGCCGCCGTGTTCGATGACACCTGCGGGAACCTCATCCAGATCATCGCCCAGAAGTAGCAGCGAAGCCGACGACATCGTTCCACGTCACGCTGGGCATCCGCTCCGTGCGTCGGCAGCCGGTCTGTGGGCGTACGGTCACGCTGAATGAGCGAGAAGCCGAGCTACCTCGGACTGCTGAATGCCATCTCGGTCGCCGAGTCCGACGCCGGTGAGTACCTGGCGGCGTGGGCGGCAGTGACGCCGAGCACGGACGTCAAGGCGGTGATCAACACCGTCGCCCTGCGAGAGTCCGAGCACGGTCTGGCGTTCGCGAAGCGCATCGATGAGCTGGGATACACCGTGATCCCCAAGCACGATCCCAAGCACGCCGAGCGCATGGTGATCGCCGCCTCCACGGCGATCTCGGACAAGGAGAAGTTCGAGGCGCTCGGACTCGGACAGTCGCCGCAGAACGGTGATCGAGACATCTTCGACACCTTCTTCGAGAACAAAGATCTCGACCCCGTGACGGGTGGGCTCCTCGGTCGCTACGTGGCGGAAGAGCGTGACAGCGGCCGCAAGCTCGCCGCGTGTTACGCCCTCCTCTGCGCCAATGCCAAGCGGACGACGAAGAGGCCGTCGAGAGGCACCAAGGCCAAGGCGAAGCCGGCGCCGAAGGCCGCGAAGCGGTAACCACACTCCGGCAGCAGGGTTGGTCGAGTCTTCGCGGTGGACACGTCGGCCATCGGGCGCCGATGGACTCTGCTAATGAGGTGCGGTGAGGATCGCCATCTCGACGGGAGGCGGTGACGCACCGGGTCTGAACGCCGTAATCCGGGCGGCGACGCTGTCCGCCGCCCGCCGGGGCTGGGAGACCATCGGCATTCGGGACGGTTTCAACGGACTGATGTTCCCCGACCAGTACCCGACGGGCGGAACGATCGAGCTGTCACGAGATCTGGTGCGGGGCATCGGCCACCTCGGCGGAACGATCCTGGGCAGTACGAACCGGGGCAACCCGGTGGCCTTCCCGGTCCAGCAAGACGATGGCAAGTGGACCACCGTCGACCGCACCGACGAGCTCGTCGGCTTGTTCCGCGACGCCGGTATCGAGGCGCTGATCACGATCGGCGGGGACGGCTCGCTGTCCATCGCGCGGCACCTGTCCGACGCCGGGATGCGAGTCATTGGCGTACCGAAGACGGTCGACAACGACCTCGACAAGACCGACGCAACCTTCGGGTTCGACACTGCCGTCGAGGTGGCCACCGAGAGCATCGACCGACTGTTCACAACGGCGACGTCACACAGTCGGGTGTTCGTCGTGGAGGTGATGGGGCGCTATGCCGGTTGGATCGCGCTCAACTCGGGCGTGGCGGCGGGCGCCCACTCCATCCTGATCCCCGAGATCCCTTTCACCCTTGAGCCGGTGGCCGAGATGATCGCTCGCCGGGAGGCGCACGGTGCGCGGTTCGCCATCGTCGTGGTCGCCGAAGGGGCGACACCTCGAGAAGGGGACCGCTCCATCATCGGCAAGGCCCACGACCAGGCGGAGCGCTTGGGAGGCATCGGCGGCCGGGTGGCCGTCGAGCTCGAGCGGCTCACCGGGAAGGAGGCCCGCACCGTCGTCCTCGGACACTTGCTGCGCGGCGGCACTCCCACGTCGCTCGATCGCCTGCTCGGCACGCGGTTCGGCGCGGCTGCCGTGCGGGGCCTCGAGGAGGGTCACCGTGGCGTGATGGTCGCCCTCGACCCACCCCACGTGAACTTCGTTCCCCTCGTGTCGGCCATCAACAAGCTGCGCACCGTGCCGGTCGACTGCGACACGATCGTGACGGCCCGGGATCTCGGCATCTGCTTCGGCGACTGACTCAAACGCAGCCGAGCGAGCTCGCGACGCTTGGTCACCAAATCGCGCGGACGCTGGCGCAATACGGTGACCAAAGCCAGAAGAGCGAGCGGCCACCGGGTCGCTGCGTTCGGGGCATCGTCGGTACGGTTCGGGCGTGAAAGCTGCTGCCTACACCACGACAGGCGGGCCTGACGTGCTCGCGTACGTCGACGTGCCCGACCCCGAACTACGCCCGGGCGGCGTCATCATCGAGGTCGAGGCGGTGGGTGTTCAGGGTGGCGATCTGCTGCATCGAGCTGGTGGTGTGATGGTCTCGAACCCGCATGTCGTCGGCTATCAAGCGGCGGGCCGCGTTCGCGAGCTCGGTTCCGGCGTGGAAGGACTCGTCGTCGGCCAGCCCGTCGTCGCGACGATGAGTCACGGCAGCCACGCAGAGCTGGTGTCGGTCGCGGCCAGGTCGGTGTACGCGATCCCTGACGGGGTTTCGGTCGAGGACGCCGCGGCGGTGCCGATCGAGTTCGGCACCGCCGACGACTGCCTGTTCGAGTTCGGTCACCTCCAGCCGGGCGAGGCGGTGCTCGTCCAAGCCGGCGCGGGCGGGGTCGGCCTCGCCGCGATCCAGCTCGCCAAGGCGGCGGGCGCGAGCATCGTGATCGCCACCGCCTCGAGCGACGTCCGACTCGAGCGGCTCCGCGAGTATGGAATGGACCACGGGATCAACTACGCCCGCGAGGACGTGGCGGCGGTGGTGCGTGAGCTCACGGAGCGGCGCGGCGTCGACCTCGTTGTCGATCCGGTCGGCGGCCGAACGCTGGAGACGAGCATCGCCGCACTGAGCTACCGCGGCCGGGTCAGCTGGGTTGGACGGGCTGGTCGCGACCCGGCGCCGCCTGAGGTGTGGCCGCTGATGGAGCAGAACGCGTCGCTCACCGGCGTGTTTCTCGGAGCCGAGATGGGGCACGATCCGACCCGGGTGCGGGAGACGATCGAGCGCCTGCTGCAGCGCGTCTCCACCGGTGAGCTGCGCGTCGTCATCGACCGCGTCTTCCCGCTGGCCGACGCGTCCGCGGCGCACGCGTACATCGAGAGCCGCCAGGCGTTCGGCCGGGTACTGCTGCGCCCCTGAGCATCAGTGACGGGTGGCGCGTCCGTCAAGTTCCGGTTGAGTTCAGGTCCGCGTTGGAGGATGCTGTGTCCTGCGCGAGCAGGGGTGAGCGGTGCAGCAACGCAGCATCGACGAAGTGGTGGCGAAGGCACGCCGGGGGCTCGACCGGGTCGCCCCGGCCGATCTGGCCGCGGAGATCGCGGCCGGCGCGCTCGTCATCGACATCCGCCCGAGTGAACAGCGCCACCGCGATGGGGACCTGCCTGGTGCCGTGGTGATCGGGCGAAATGAGCTCGAATGGCGCCTTGACCCCACCGGCCGCCACCGCATACCAGAAGCGACGGATCACGACCGCCGAATGATCGTTGTCTGCAACGAAGGCTTCGCTTCGAGCCTCGCCGCGGCGAGTCTTCGCCGGCTCGGGTTGCGCCGAGCGACTGACCTCGACGGCGGCGTCCAGGCCTGGCGGGCGTTCGCTGACGCATCGGAGACCGAGCGAGGCAAGGCGCACTGGGAGGAGGTCTACCGGACTCGAGCCCCGACGGACCTGAGCTGGTTCGAGGTGGAGCCCGCGATGTCGCTCGAATTGTTCGCGGCGGCGAAGGTGGCGCGGGACACCGCGATCATCGACGTCGGCGGGGGCGCGTCGACACTCGTCGACGTGCTCGTCGCTCGCGCCTATCGGGACCTCACCGTGCTCGACCTGTCGCAGACGGCGCTCGACGTCGCACGGGCCCGGCTCGGCGAAGACTCCACGAAGGTGCGATGGATCGCCCACGACCTGTTCACATGGCGCCCTCCGCGGCGGTTCGGCGTATGGCACGACCGCGCCGTGTTCCACTTCCTCGTCGCGCGCGACCAGCGAGCCGCCTACCTAGCCGTGTTGCACGCGGCGCTCGAGCCTGGCGGCTCAGCCATCGTCGCTACGTTCGCCGAGGACGGGCCGGAGATGTGCTCGGGTCTGCCGACCGCCCGCTACGCGCCCGACGATCTCGCCGATGCGTTCGGTCCCGATTTGGTGACCGTGACGAGCCGGCGC
Organism: uncultured Acidimicrobiia bacterium; assembly: GCA_963839695.1. Lineage (GTDB taxonomy): Bacteria > Actinomycetota > Acidimicrobiia > Acidimicrobiales > Ilumatobacteraceae > JALZMG01. Next base: position 625,085 of record CAWIVW010000007.1, read on the forward strand.
GAGGAACACCGCACCCCTGCCGGTGTCATTCAGCCCTTCACCTGGCTCCTCCTCCGATCCCACACGTGAGGCGCCAGCGCGCGCCCAGAGGAGCTCGTGACGGTCGTCAGGCTCGGGCACGCGAGGCCGGGATGCATGCCGCCGCGGCAGCGATGACATCGGCCTCGGCCGGTTTCAACTCGTGGCCGGCGAACCCGGAGACGATCGGCAGGAAGGGGTCATCGAGCACCCGCTGCCCGCACATCGCTTCCAGGACGGCGAGCCCGCAGAACGGCACGTAGACAGGGCTGTACCCGCCCTCGTGGGACATCACGAGCCGGCCGCCGCAGCAGGCAGCAGCGGCCGCGAGCACGTGCTCGGCCATCGCCCGGAAGCCAGCCGACGTGACCATCTGGCGGGCCAGTGGGTCCATCACTCCCGCGTCGAAGCCCGAAGCGACGAGGATGAGATCCGGATCGAACGCTTGCACCGCTGGAATCACGACTTCGTCAATGACGTGGAGGTAGCCGCCGTCGCCGGTGCCCGGCGGCAGCGGAACGTTGAGCGCGAATCCCACACCCGAGCCCTCGCCCTGTTCGTCGAGGCCCCCCGAGTTCGGTGGAAACACGTTGTCCTGGTGGATCGAGATCGTCAGGACATCGGGCTCACCGTAGAACGCGGCTTGGGTCCCATTGCCGTGATGGACGTCCCAGTCGACCACTGCGATCCGCTCCACGCCCCGTACCGACCGGGCGTGGGCGGCAGCGATCGCGAGGTTGCCGAAGATGCAGAACCCCATGCCGGTCGATGCGATCGCGTGGTGACCGGGCGGCCGCACCAGTGCGTAGGCGTTGTCGACGCGCCCGTCCAGGACGGCATCGACGCACTCGATGACGGCACCGGCGGCGAGGCGGGCGATGTCGATGCCGCCCTGCCCGAACGGCGAGATGCCGTCGCCGGCATCGCCGCCCTTGGGCAGCAGGCTCTCGGACTCGATGCGAGCAAGGTGCTCGGCCGTATGGACCCGCAGGATCTCCTCGTCACTGGCCGGGCGCGGTGTGATCCGCACGAGATGGTCGATCAAGCCGCTGACGACGACAAGCTCGTGGATTCTCCGCTTTGTCTCGGCGGTCTCCATGTGCACGAACGGCTGCAACCCAGCCGTCGGATTCGACGGGAACAAGCCGGCATACGACGACGTGTCATGCCATCCAAAGATCTCGTGGTACGCATACCCCGTCGCCACGGCTCACCCCCTCGGCTCGGCACCCACCGTGACGGTACCTGATCCCCACCCACGAGACGGCGGTGCATTCCGCTCAGCGCGGGCGGGCTCACACGGCCGGGATCACCTCGTCGTGGATCAGCTGCAGCTGGGTGTTGACGTCGGCGACGCCTTCGATGTCCATGCCGGTGAATGCCTTCACCAGGCTGCGGTCGGTGATCGCCAGGACCATGTGATTCACTCCGGATGGGGCGATCTCGTCGCGGATCTTGGCCGCGCACTCCGCCGGCGAGCCGGAAACCGAGAGGCGTTCGGCCAACTCGGGTGATGTCAGCTCGATGCCCTTGGCGAGGTCACCCCCACCGATGGCGTCGATGATCGGCTTCAGCTCGGCGGGCTCGACTCCGTTGCGCTCGAGCTGCTCGGCGGGCATCGAGGAGGCGTAGATCCCGACCATCGCCCGGGCCGCGTCCTTGGCCTTCGCCGCGTCGTCACCAGTGGCGAAGACGACCCACGCCCCGATGTCGAGCGAGTCGACGTCCTTGCCCGCCCGCTCGGCGCCGATGCGCATGTTCTCGACCATGAAGTCGTAGGCCTCGCGCGTGTAGCTGAGGGCGTGGTGGCAACCGTCGGAAAGCTCCCCCGCGGCCTGGAACGACTTCGGGCCGCGCATCGCCCCGATCTTGACCGGAACGTGCTCCTGCACGGGCCGGGCAAAGGTGAACAAGCCGCTGTAGTTGAAGAACTCGCCGTCATAGGTGATCGCCCCGTCGTCGAGCAGCGTGCGCACGACGTGATGCGCCTCTTTGACACGAGACAGCGGCTTCGTCGTCGTCCAGTCGATGTTGTACTGGGCGAGCAGGCCGAAGTTTCCACACGACAGCACGGCCTCGGCCCGGCCACCGGTCAGCTCGTCGAGCGTCGCCACCGACTGCGCGATCAGCGTCGGCTCGCGCAGCACCACGGACGACAGACTCGGACCGAAGCGGATCGTGCTCGTCTCCGCCGCCGCGGCGGCGAACAGCAGCCAGAGGTCCTTGTGCCAGGTCTCATCGGCTGCGTAGCAGCCGTAGAACCCGAGCTGATCGGCCAGCTTGATCGATGCCATTGACTCGGTGAGCGGATAGTCGGGCAACATGACGTAGCTGTATCTCACGGTGCTCCCTCCGTTGGGTGTTGGGTCTGGTCGTCGGCGGGCGACGCGTCGTCGATCGTCGCCAGGATCTCCGAGCCATGGACGACGCGTTCGGCGAAGTGGCGGTGCATCCACTCGAGGTGGTCGTGGCGGCTGTGCATGATCCGCAGCGTGTCCCAGTTCGGGAACGTCTGTTGCAGCACCCAGCGCTCCATCAGCTTCGGATCGACCTCGAAGACGTGCTCGAAGCGCCTGATCGCGACCTCGCTCACCTGCTCGGGTGGCGGCGGTGTCATCTGCTCCTCGTGGCGGAAACCGATCGCGTCGGGGGGATCGGCGGCCATCACAGCCGGCCCTCGTACGCCCGGTCCAAGCCGTACTTGCCGGGGTTCATGATGTTGTGCGGGTCGAGCGCCCGCTTGATGTCGAGCATCACGTCGTAGCCGCGTCCGAGCTCCTGCGGCACGAGGTCGACCTCGCCCTCGCGGCACGAGCCGTGGCACGCGCTGATCGACCCCTGGTACTTCAGCGCGACCGCCGCGATGTCGCGCTTCGCCTGCACCCACCGCGTCCACGCTTCGTCGCCGAGTTGTTGCTCCCAGATCCCGACGTCGATCTCGGTGAGGTAGTCGACGCCCGTCGCCGTGTTGGTATAGGCGAACATGCCCCAGTCGTCGAACACATCGGTCGCACGGCGCAGGTCGGCGACGATGGCGTGCCACTCGCGGGTCACCGCGGGCAGGTGCGTGTAGTTGATCGACGCGTCCTCGCAGTGCCAGCTCATCGGCACCACCTGCCCGGCCTTGGTCCGGCCGTGCAACGGAGTGGCGTAGCGGTCGTGGCGAGCGGCCCAGTCGCCCTCGGAGATCTCGTCGCCGAGATAGCGCGCGCCGTGGTCACGGGCGATCCGCATCAGCCGCTTGCCGCCGACGCGAACCTCGTCCTCCCACCCGTACAGCACTGCGCACACGAGCGCCTTCACATCGGTCGGCTGGGGGATGTACGCCTCGTCGTCGCGCCGCAAGTAGGCGACTTTCCACTCGTCGAACAGGACGGCACCGGCGAACGTGGCCACGCCCGCGCGGGCAAGCGCGCCGGTGCAGCGGTACGCGCTGTCGTAGTTGTCGAAGGCGAAGAACGGCGAGAGCTCCGCCTCTGGTTTCGGGAACAGCTTGAGCGTCGCTCTCGTCGCGATCCCGAGCGTCCCCTGATGACCCATGAAGAGGTGCTTGAGCTGGTAGCCGCTCGAGCTCTTGGAGATCTTGTGGCCGATGCCGTCGCCGACGTGCATCACCTCGCCCGTGGGGAGCACGTGGTCGAAGCTGAGCACGAGGTCGCGGCTGTGCCCGTAGCGCGAGCCGATCAACGACCACCCACTGGTGCCGATGCGCCCGCCGACGAGCGAGCAGGGATACGAGGCTGGGGTGTCGGGATAGATCAGACCGTGCCGGGCGAGCTCCTCGTTGAGCTTGAGCATGTTGATCCCGGTGCCGACGGTGCAGGTGCGGTTGTCGAGGTCGATCTCGTGGATCTGGTTCATCCGCTTGACGTCGACGACGATGCCGTGGCGCAGCGGTACGGCGCCGTCCGTCAACCCCGTCCCGCCGTCCCGCGGCACGATGGGCACCTCGAGCTCGTTGGCGACGCGGACGACGGCGGCCACCTCCTCGGTGGTCTCGGGCAACGTGACGGCGTCGGGTACCCGCTCTTCCCAGCGGTGGACGGGGAACGGCGCCGGCACGCGCGCCCGGTTGTACCGATCGGTCTTCGACGTCAGCACCTGGTCGGGACGGAGGGCGCGGTGCAGCGCCGCGACCAGCTCGTCCAGCCGCTCGGCGGCCATCGTCATGACGAGACCCCCCGCGAGCCGCCGACGTCGATGCCGAGCGACTCGGCGAGAAGCTCGTGCAGGTCGACGACGTCGATGTCGACCGCCGCACCCGCCGTGCTCAACGGGCGCTCCGACCACGGGCACGCGCTCACCAGGGTGTCGACGTCGAGCGCTGCGGCCTGCTCGAGGCGCCGGCCACTGATCTGCGCGGTGAGCTCGGGCTTCTCGATGGGCAGGCCTCCGCCAGCGCCCGAGCAGTAGGACCACTGCGTCACCCGGTCGACGTCCGTGAATGACAATCCGGAGATCGCCCGCAGGATCTCACGAGGCTCCTCCCAGATCCCCTTGCGCTTGTTCAGCCGGCACGGGTCGTGGTATGTGACGGCTCGATCGATCGCCACGCTCGGCGTGAGCCGTCCGTCGCGGATCATCTCGGCGAACAACTCGACGACGAGGACGACCTCGACGTCGAAGTCGTCGCCGAAGTACCGCGGGTAGTCCTCGGTGAAGCTGATGTAGTCGTGGGGGTCGAGCACGAGCACCCGCCTCGCGCCGACGGCGCGCCAGTCGGCGAGGTTGTGCTCGGCGAAGCGGCGCGCCTGCTCGACGTAGCCCATCTCGGAGGCTGGGCCGCCACAGCACCACTGCTCGGCCATCAGGCCGAACTCGTAGCCCGCCAACTGGAGGATCTGAGCGACCGCCCGTGGCACAGAGGTGCGATAGAACGCCGCCTCACAGTCGACGAACAGGACGGACTCACCGCCGATCGGGATGTCGAGCCCATCGGCCCAGTCGCGGACGCGCTCCTGCCCGACCGGCGCAGCCCCGAGTACCGGCTCGTGCGACCGTTGATCGGTCAGCTCGTTCCACCGTTGCCACTCCGGCTGGTGAACGCCGCTGTCGACGGCCAGCGCGCGAACGGCCTTGACGACATCGACGGTGCGAGTCCGAAAGCGGTAGAAGTCGCCGGTGAACAACGTGTTCGGGCAGCGCAGCTCGCATGCTCCGCATTGTGTGCAGTTCACGTAGTCAGCGGCCATGTCGCCGATGTCGAGCTGGCCCCGCTCCATGGCCACGACGTTGGCGTGGAACGCCGTCGGGCTCCAGCTCTCGTTGCGGCTGACCTGCACGACGGGGCACACCTCGCGGCAGAACTTGTGGCCCGACGAGAAGCAGTTGTACGACGCGTTGCGCCACTCGGCGAGGAACTCGACCGTTCGCTCGTCGTGTCCGTGATTCGCCGGTGGCGCGACGGCGACCTCCTCAGGCAGCGCCTCCCAGTCAACGGCACCGGCCGCTCCCGGCGTGAACGGTTCGCGCAGGACGCGGGCGACCCTGTCACCTTGCGTCTCGGTCATCGGCTCCTCACCCCCAAACAACACGACGGGAGCGTCATGCGCTCCGCGGAACGCTAGTCCACCGCCCGATCGCCGCCTTCGGCTCGGTGCGATCGGCTTCAGTGTCCGGCCAGGGCGGCCACGACCGGGGCGAAACCGGCGGCGTCGCGGACCACGAGGTGGCTGATCCCGAGCTCGGCGCGCAGCCGTTCCACCTTGTCGATGACCTGCTCGACGGAGCCGACGAGAGCGAACGGGGTCTCGTTGATCAGCTCGGGGCTGACCCCGAACCGCTCGGCGAGCGCGTGGATCTGCCGATCAGCGTCGGCGCCGACACGCGTCACTTGAACGAGCGCGGAGCGCTCGATGTCATCGGCGCGGTCTCCGGCATCCTCCTCCAACCACTGGGCGCGCACACGGATGTCGGCCAGGGCGAAGCCGCCCGGGTTCGGAGCGCCGCCGGGGCCGTGGGTGAGCCCGGTGAACTGGAAGATGTCGGCGTGACTCGCCGCGAGCTTCACGACGGTCCGGCCATGGCCTCCGATGAGGAACGGCACGTGGGGTTGCGCCGGCCGGATGCCGAGGTCGTCGATGGCCAGATGGTGGAACTCGCCGTCGAAGGACGATGATCCATCATCGAGGAGCGCGCGCACGACGGCGATCGACTCGGCGAGGCGCCGGACCCTGGGTCCCGGTTCGCGCAGGACCGCTCCAATGGCGTCGTGCTCGGCACTCATGTACCCGGTGCCGAGGCCGAGGACGAGGCGGCCATCGGTGAGCCGATCGACGCTCGCCGCGGTGCGCGCCAGCAGCGCGGGGTGGTGCAGCTCGTTGTTGAGCACGAGCGGACCGACGTGCAACCGGGGTGCGGCCGCGGCGGCGACCATCAGGGGCACGAACGGGTCGACGGCACCCACGTGATCGAAGGACAGGATCTGGACGTAGCCCAGCTGTTCAGCCTGTTCAGCCGCGGCACGCACCACCGCGGCGTCGGACAGCTCCATCGCCTGCAGTCCGAACCGGAACGGGCGAACCATCGCCGGCAAGCGTACGGGCACCTGACACTCGGTGCCGGCTGTTCGTCTATCCCTTCGAGGAGAGGCGCGGCCGCCGGCTGTTTCCTGACGGCCTCGAACTCGGCCAGCTCGAGCTACTCGACGCCGAGACGTTCCGCTGCGGCATCACTTCGGGCGCTACGGCGCGCGCGACCAGCCGTCACCGGTCGTCTGATGGTCGGTCTCGGAGGGTAGAGGGGTTGTACAGAGGACACATCCGCAGTGCGGCGGTAAGGAAGGAACGACGAGATGAGCGAACTCACTCCGAAGCAGCGGACGAAGCTCCCCGCCAAAGCGTTCGGACTGCCTGAGAAGGCGCGCTCGAGCAAGGCGAAGAAGGAGACGGGGAACTATCCCGTGCCCGACAAGGGCCATGCGATCAGCGCGAAGAGCCGATCCCGCAAACAGCGCAAGGCCGGCAACCTCACGAAGGACGAGTTCGACCGCATCAATCGCAAGGCGGACAAGGTCATCAGGTCGGAATCCAACGACTGACCCAGATTCGACGCTTTCCCCATTTCGGCACCTGGTCATGGCGGTGCGTCAACGACGCTGGGGGGTCCGGCGAAGGGATGATCGACGATGTAGGCCCAGGTGCCGTCAACACGCTGGCGGAGCACCTCGGCGCTGGTTGCCGCCGCGATCACGGAGCTGGCGGCGTCTGTGATCGTCCACGCCGCGGTCACGAGCGCGATGTCGTCGACGATCACGGTCGACCGATTCTCGGACCGCATCGTTCCTCCCAACGACAGTAGGCCCGCGAGGTGGACCCGATGGGCCGCAGCGCCGTGGGCGATGGAGCCGTCCCGCTCGACGATCCGCGCATCCTCATCGAACAACGCAACGAGAGCGTCGAGGTCGCCTCGGTTGACGCCCTCGGCGAAGCGTGCATTGATCTGTGACGGGTGACTCACTCCCATGTGTCCACCGTGGCCGATGACCGTCGCGTCGTCAACGAGTTGCGGCGATAAGGGCGCGGCCAGCTCTGCCCGGCGTCACGTCGGCCTGCGCACCTGGCTTGCCAGCCGCGCGGGCGCCTGGATGCAGTAAGAGTCGGTCAGCAGCTCGGCCAACTCCGTCCAGTCGCTGTCGTCGTCGAGCACGAGCCCGACAACATTGACGCCCCAGCCCGCCTTGAAGTACGGGTGTCCGAGATGCTGGAACGCCATCACCTCGTCAGACTCAGCGCGAAACGTGATCCGGAAGCGCCCGTCTTCGCCGCCGAAGACGTGGGCGATGGTGGCCTGACCCACGCGCCACCGCACACCGACCCAGGCGTCCTCCTCGGCGCACTCAGGGAAGCCGTCGACGAGCAGAGTCCGCAGTCGTCGCACCCACTCTTCCGGCACCTCGGGTCGCGCCGCCATTGCAGAAAGTCTCCCAGACGACGACCGTTCCCTCTCGGGCGCTCGGTGGAGTGACACGAGATCGTTCGGGCCGTCCGCCCATCCACGCGGCGGCTCCCCAGTCGGCTCACGCGAGGCGTTCCTGGCGGTTGGAGTCGGGGGCGAGGGTTTGAGCAGACTGACGATTGATGCCCAGCCGGCGACGATCAAAGTCACCAAAGCCTGAACCGCGGGACCCGATCGAGCAGTTCGCGTCAACCCTGCGGGAGTCCGCGGAGCGTGAGCGAGCAGAGCGTGATCGCTCCCGGCGGGAGCGACAGCAGGCTCGCGACGAAGCGAACGCCGCCGCGGCGCACGCCGCGGCGCTGGAAGCCGCTCGCCGGGACCTGGAGAAGACGATCGGAGACGCACGCGCGGCCCGCCGGGCGGGAGCGGGTGTCGCCGCCGCCGACGCAGCCTGGCGTGACGCCAAAGCTCGGCTCATCGAGTTGGAGACCGGTGCGCCGCCCGAGTGGGCGCGTCACGATGCCTCCGAGGAGCACGACGTCAACGGGACCGACGACGGATCGTCATAACGACGTCGGCGCGAGGTCCCTCGGAACGATCGCGCCCACGAACCGACACGTCGGAGCACAGGGGGTTGGGAGCGGGTGTACATGGTACGAGGCTGCGGAGTACCAGGCGATCGTCGGGATGCGTCACGCCGCGACCAATGGATTCGGTGTCCTGGTCAACGGTCTTTGAATCGTCCAGGGTGACGAGTTCGCCCCCACGCCGGCGGGCGACCTGATCCCGCTACGCGGCCGTGACGATGGTGATGTTGAAGTAGGGCGTGCCGAGCTCTTGCAGCAGCGTGCCGAACAACGCCAGGTAGTGCTCTTGCCCGTACGCGTTGGCGATGCCGCCGAGGTCGAACAGGCTTTCGCGCGGCCAGCCGAGGTCGATGAGCAGGGCCGAGACGACCTCCTTCGCATCCGTGTCGTCGCCCGAGAGGAACAGTGTCGTCGGAGCCGGCAGCGTGCTGGGGTCGGCGACGACGACCGCGGCGACGTGGTTGCCCGCCTTGACGACCCTGACGCCCGGAAAGGCCTCCTGGATGCGGCGCCCGAGGCTGTCGTCGGGAATCGCGAGCGAGAAGTCGGGGTTGGCTGCGTTGGCGATGTCCCACAGCACGGTGCCGTCGAGGTTGTCGGCGCCGATCGACGTGAGCAGGGGAATCGCGTCGACGCCCTGCACCGCGTTGAGCACGACGTCGGCGCCGACAACGGCATCGGCCGAGGTGAGGACGGGTGCGGGGAGCCCGGTGCGGTTTCCCGGGTCGCGCGAGCCGAACACGAGGTCGTGGCCGGCGCGCAGGAGGCCGGCGGCGAGGGTTCGGGCGACGCGGCCGGTTCCGAGGATGGCGATTCTCATGATGTCCTCCATATCGTTCGAATTTGAACTAGATCCAGGATAGCGCGAGTTCGAACGAACTGACCAGGTTCTCTAGAATCACGTCATGGCGGCCGGGATCTCGGACGAGGAGTTCCGCGCCTACGCCGCGCTGATCGCGAGTTCGACCCTGCTGCAGCGCGCCGTCGAGAGGAACCTGCGCGAGCAGGCGGACCTCACGCACGTGCAGTTCGAGATCCTGATGAACCTCTCCATCGCGGGCGATTCCGGCATCCGCATGGCGCAACTCGCCGACGCACTCATTGTCTCGCGCAGCGGACTCAGCTACCAGGTCGCCCAGCTCGAGTCCCGCGGGTGGATCACCCGCGAGCGCTCCGCCGACGACGAGCGCGGCGTCGTCGCCCGCATCACGCCCGACGGGGAACGAATGCGGCAGCGCGTTTTCGCGGGCCACATCGACATCGTGCGCACCGCCTTCCTCGAGGCTGTCGAACCCGGCGAGCTCGCGACGCTCACCACCGCCCTCGAGCGCGTCGTCGGACGGCTCAGGTAGCCCGACCAAAGCATCTTCGCTCCCATTCGTTCAATCCGGGGACCGGCCTCCGGGACGAGAATGGTCGCCATGACTGTCGACATCACGAAGGAACCGATCCACCTCGGACTCGGTGGCACGGCGAGCCCAGTCGAGGACTTCGACTGGTCCGACGACCGCCTCGCCGCCTACGACCGGGCGACGAGGGCCGACGGTGCCGACGGGCGCATGGTGATGATGTTCCACATGGAGGGGGCTTGGACATCGTGGGAGCGTCATCCGCTCGGCGCCGAAGTGGTGATCGCCTGCAGCGGCACGCACCGCTTCGTGCAGGAGTTTGACGACGGCGAGCGAGCCGTCGAGATCTCCGCCGGCCAAGCGCTGATCAATCCGCCAGGCGTGTGGCACACCGCGGACAGCGGCGACGGCGGTTGGATCGTGACGATCACGCCCGGCCTGGACACCGAGCACCGACCTCGGTGAGGGCAAGCCTCTGAGCAAGCGCCGACAGGGCCGCGACAAAGGCAAGTTCAACTGCGTGATGACCGCCACCATGCGGCCAGCCACTCGACCTCGACCGCGTAGCTCGCACGGGATCGGCATGCGAGCCGGCGTCGCGAGAGAATCGCGGCGTGCAGTTCAGCCCGGAGCTTCGCGATCGGGTCGCCGACGGGACCATCACCGTCTCCTACCGGCTTTGGACGAGACCGAAGGTCAAAGTCGGCGGCATCTACCGCAGCACTGACGTCGTGATTGAGATCGACGACATCGACCTCGTCCCGTTCTCCTCGGTCACCGACGAGGATCTTGCTCAAACGGGAGAGCCGGATCTGGAGAGCCTCCGCAGGCGGACTGCACACGCAGGCCCCGTCCACGACGACACCCCCGTTTATCGCGTGGAGTTCCACGTCGTGAGGACGAGCGGATGATGCCGGCCCGTGACCATTCGATTACCACGTGAGCCCGCATCCTCGAACACCGGTTCTTTGGCCGCGCCTCTGTAGTGAGTGACCTACCGCTCGACGTGCTCGGCGAGATTCGCGAGGGAGGAAGCGAGTCCTTTCGCGTGGTCCTCGGCGGAGATGCCATCTGGGACGTCGTCGGCAGTGATGTCGACGCGAGTCCCTCCATCGACAGCGGTGACCTCCCAGGTCATGGTCATCGTGCCGGCGAAGGCAGCGTCGTCGGAAATGAAGTCCACTGCCTGGACGACGCGGATCTCAGGAACGATGTCGACGTATCGGGCCTCGACGATGTCGGAATCGGCGGAGGCCTTCCCCGCGGCGCGAGAAGAGTCGGCGTAGGTCAAGACCAGTCGGAAGGAGCCTCCAGGCGTTCTCCATCGCTGGTTTGACGTCGGCGATCGAGCTAGCGGAGTGCTCAGTGCCGCCGGGCGACGAGGAGCACCCGCCGGGACATCGTCTCTTGGGTGGCCGCCATCTCCTCGATCCCCTGCCGGAGCACGGCGGAGTCTTCGCCGCTCTCGTTGGCGAGCTCATCGACGCTGTCCAAGAGTCGTTCGGCGATCGCCCGCTGGCGCTGGTCCCAGTCGGCGGTCTCGTCGTAGACCTCGACCCGTAGGCCGACGTCGGCTAGCAGCGGCCGATGGTCAGAGACCTGCGGCGGTCGCCCAACGGGCTGTGCGTGGTAATCCCACGTCGTGGCCACGAGGCGTCCACCCGGTCGCAGGACGCGCGCCATCTCCGCGGCCGCGGCGGGTTTGTCAGGGGCGAAGAGAAGCGAGTCGATACTCATCACCGCATCAGCCTCGCCATCGGCGAGAGGAAGCGAGTCGAAGCTCCCGGCGATGGTGCGAACCCGCGTACTCAGCCCGAGCGACTCGGCCCGTCGCGCCACAGCGTCGAGTGCCGACGTTGCGATGTCGACGCCCACGTAGCGTGCCCCTGTGGTCGCGGTGACCCACAGACCTGGACCTCCTCGGCCACCGATGTCGACCAGCACATCTCCGCTGCCGACGGCGAGAGCACGGGCCACGAACTGCAACTCGGTGCCCCAGTCGTGATCCGACATCCGCCCAATCCTCGCACCACACACCGAAACCGTGAGATCGTGCACGACCGATGCGGCCGGGCATTCGGCACGTGTGGCCAGCTGACGACCCGGTCGAACGGCCGGTGCTCGCTCCGGTTCGCGGGCCTACGATCGTTGCGCATGAGATTCCGGCGACGCGAGTGGGACGTGGCGATGTCAGACGCGTTGGTGGCGTACTGGACGGCATGGAACGAGTCCGACCTCGACCGGATCGGCCAGCACCTGGTCGCCGCCGTGACCAAGGACGTCGAGTGGAACGATCCACGCGACTCCTTCGTTGGGAGCATCGAGCTCGAGGCAGCCGTTCGACGGCTTCGCTCGAGCAAACCCGACTACCGGTTCGTGATCGCGTCCGAGATCGACCATCACCACGGTCGCCTTCGCTACCGCTGGGACATGATCAGTCATGGACGAACGATGATGGAGGGTCTCGACGTGGTCACGCTCGACCCGAGCTCAGGTCTGATCGCACGCGTCGACGGCTTCTTTGACCATCCGACGCCGATCGATCCCGTGGACAGCGGGATCCCGAAGGCGCTGCGCGCTGCACCGGTCGTCGCGTCCACGGCATAGATCGACGACGGGGTGCCCCAGCTCGCCCCGGAGAACGGCCTGTCGCTCTACTGCGAGACGCGCAGTACCGGCCGGCCACACGTGCTGGTCCACGGTGGCCTCGATGCCTAGTGAGCGCGCTCCCGAACGTTGCCGCGCCGGACCGGCATCAGATGCGCCGATATCGCCAGCTGTCAGTGGTTCTCGCCGAGGAGGCGGCCGGCCCGTCGGACGGTCTCGCGGACGTTCTCCTCGGAGGTGAGATGGAGAGCATCGTCGATCGAGAGCCATCGCAACATCGCCGTCGGACGTTCGGGTCGGGCTTCATCAGGACGCTGCGTCGCCAGCACGAACCGCAGGTCGGCGTGCTCGTGCGCCGGTTCGCGGTCGTTCGCCGGCACGGGCACCACGACGAGGTGCCGCAACGCCGCATCCGGCCAGGGCTCGAGGTCCGACAATCCAGTCTCCTCCTGACCCTCGCGCAGGACAACGGTCAGTGGATCACGCTCGCCGGGATCGGCATGCCCACCGATCTGCAACCAAGCCTGCTGTCGCTCATGCCATCGAAGCAACACCCGCCCGGACGGCGGGTGCACGACGAGCGCGGACGCCGTGACGTGCAGGGGCGTGCTGCGATCCCACGCCGAACCGGAGGCCACCAAACGGATGACTCGCCGAACATCACCAGCCTCCGAGACCGTGGGCTCGTATCTCCGCAGCCGCTCCCTCAGGGAGCCAGCACCATCCGGACCTGCCACCGCCCGCATGCCTAGCGGATGGACAACCGCCAAACGCGGGGATAATCGCCACGAGGCCGATCGCAGTGGTCGATCCCGATCCGTGTTGGCCGGCGCCGTTCGCGGATCTGGCCGGCCGCATCCGCGATCGCAGCTACGAGGACGCTCACAAGCGCGCCGGTTCCTGGACCGAGATCTCGCTGTCGAACTCGCGGGTCGGGAATTCGACGCCACCATCTTCGGAACCTGGCCACGGCAAAACTGTGCGCCGCCGGTACGGTCGGCAGCATGCAGGTAGACCTGCTGTTTGATCCGTTCGGTGGGCGATGGGAGGACCTTCTCGCCGCCGCAGTGGTCGCCGAGGATGCGGGCTTCGACGGCGTGTGGCTGTATGACCACCTCGCCGGTTCGGCGCACCGCGCCTCGCACGTCCTGGAGTGCTGGACGGTCCTCAGCGCGCTCGCCGCCGCGGTGCCGCAGCTGGCGATTGGGTCGCTCGTTCTCAACGTCGCCAACCGCGACGCCGGCACGCTGGCGGTGATGGCGGCAACGTTGCAGGAAGTCAGCGACGGCCGGCTGCTACTTGGAATCGGCGCCGGGGGCGGCGCTGGCACGCCCTACGCCGCAGAGCAGGCAGCGCTCGGGCGCCTGGTCCACGGTGACGTCACGCGGCGGGCAGCGGTCGAGTCGACGATTGCCACGTTGCGTCAGGTGTGGTCGGGCACGGCCGGGGGTACGGGTGGTTTCCTGCGACCCTCGCCGTCGCCACCCGTGATCGTGGGCGGCTTCGGGCCGAAGATGGCCGAACTGGCCGGCCGTCTCGGCGACGGCATCAACGCGCCGTCCGGCCCCAACCTGCCGCGCCTGCTCGACATCGCCCGCGAGGCGCGGGTCGCCGCGGGTCGAGACCCCGACACCTTTCTCGTCACGACGTCGGGCTCGCCCACCGACGACCGACTCGCCCGCCTGGGCGTGCACCGCGTGATCACCATCGTCCGCCCTCCATACACCGATGCCGTCGGAAACCTCGCCCACTGCCATCGGCCAACGCTGAACACACGCCCCCGGTTACCGGAGTATCAGACGGCGGCGGTCACGGACGCTGGCGTGATGGCGGCCAACGGCAGCCGCAAGGCAGGGGCCGCTCGCAGACGCAAGCGGCGCATGGATCGCGTCGAGCACGACCTGAGCGCTGAACAGTGGACCATGCTGACCGCGGCGTGGGGTGGCGCCCACTGACTGGACGCCGGAGCGTCGCGCTGGTGGCGTGTGCGGCTCGGTAGGTCAATTCGCGGTGGCGGCGGCAGCGTCGGGCCGGATGTGAGCGAACATGCTGCGGCCGTTCCAGGTCGGAAAGGCTCGGACGAGCCAGGATGGGCCGTCGAGCTGGATCCGGGAGTCGCGGGTGGCCTCCGCCCAGGACAGCTGCCCGGCATGCCACTTCACGAAGGCCTCGGCGTCGGCGGTGATGTAGAGGTCCTCGTCCAGGCCTGAATACGTCTTGCAGATCTCGACCTCGCCGTGCTCGAGGAGCAGCCAGTACCGCTCGTGGGGCCGAAAGCCGGTGAAGTCCAACCGGATGACCACGCGATGTTCGGGGAGTCGGTCCCGGCGGAGCGCGTTGCACATCGACCACAGCGCCACGAATGGATCGAGGTTCTCAGGGGCGATCTCGAGCCAACGAGCTCCCCACTCGCCGAGCGTCTCACAGACTCTGAACAGATCGTGGCCCGAGCTCGTGAGCTGGTATCGGTGACCGCGCCCGTGCGCCTTCGGTGCCGACTCGACGATTCCGAAGCGTTCGAGCTGCGAGAGCCGCTGCGTGAGCAGGGTGCGGGAGAGCCCGGGGGCACCGTCGAGGATCTCGCCGAAGGTCTCACAGCCCAGATGCAGGTTGCGGATGATCACCGGTGTCCAACGCTCAGCGAAGATCTCCGCGCCACGGGCGATCGGGCAGTACTGGCCGTAGGTCCTCATCCGCGCAGTGTCCCGCGCCAGACGACCATTGTGAAGTCCAGATTCCTTACTTCGAAATCCAGATCGCTGACTTCTTCTCGGTGCACGTCGATGTTGCGATGAGCCCATCCACGAGAGGAGGAACGATGGCAGCACGAACCACGATGCAGATTCCCGGGTTCCGGGGTGATGTGATCGTCCCCGACCACCACGACTACGACGACGCCCGCGCCGTATGGAACGGCACCGTCGACCGACGACCTCGGCTGATTGCCCGCTGCAGCGGCACCGCCGACGCGGCCGCAGCAGTGCGGTTCGCCCGTGACCGCGACCTCGAGATCGCCGTTCGCGGCGGGGGTCACAACGTCGCCGGCACCGCGGTGTGCGACGACGCAATCGTGATCGACCTGTCGGCGATGCGCGCCGTGTCGGTCGATCCCGTTGAGCGCACGACCCTCGTCCAGGGCGGTGCCCTGTGGGGAGACGTCGACCACGGGACACAGGCGCACGGCCTGGCTACCACGGGCGGCATCGTGAGCCACACCGGTGTCGGCGGCGTCAGCCTGGGCGGCGGCATCGGCTGGCTCATGCGCAAGCACGGGCTCACCGTCGACAACCTCGTCCAGGCCGAAGTGGTCACCGCCGAGGGCGAGATCGTGGGGGCATCGGCCAGCGATCACCCCGACCTGTTCTGGGCCCTGCGAGGCGGCGGCGGGAACTTCGGCATCGTCAGCTCGTTCCGGTTCGCGCTGCACCCCGTCGGCCCCACCGTCATCGCCGGACCGGTGTTCTGGGCGGCCGAGGACACCACCGATGTCCTGCGCTTCTACCGCGAGTTCGTCACCGACGCCCCTGACGAACTCGGCAGCATCGTCCGGCTCGGCACGATCCCGCCGTCGCCGGCTGTCGACGAGGACCTCCACTTCCGGCCGGCAATCGCCGTGGCCAGCTGCTACGCCGGACCCGTCGAAGACGGTGAGCGTGCCGTCCGTGCGCTGCGCCAATTCGGGACCCCGCTCGCCGACCTGGTCGGACCCACCCTGTACGTCGACCACCAAAGCGGCATCGACGACACCGTCCGCCATGGCTGGCACTACTACTGGAAGGCCACGAACCTCACCGACTTGTCCGACGACGTCATCGACGCGGTCGCCGATCACGCGTATGCCGCCAGTTCGCCTCGTTCGTACGCGGCGATTTTTCGTATGGGTGGCGCTGTCGCCCGAGTCCCCCACGACGCCACCGCTTACGCCAGTCGCGACGTCGGCCACAACATGAGCATCGACGCCGTTTGGCTCCCCGACGAGTCCGGCGAGCACGCCGACGCAGAGACCGCTTGGGCCCGGGGGTTCCTCGAAGCCCTCGAACCCCACCGCGCCGGCGTCTACGTCAACTTCCTCGACGCCGACGACGACGCCAGCCGCGTCCGCGAGGCCTACGGCGACGACGCCTACCCGCGGCTCGCCGAGGTGAAAGCCAAATACGACCCCGAGAACGTGTTCCACAACAACAAGAACATCCAGCCCAGCACGGCGCAGTGATCGCTCACCACAGCAACTCGGGTAGGGACCCCACAACGCTCGCTGGGCGCCGGAGACATCGGCTCCGCCTCGTGAGCACCTGCTGAAAGGCCGGAACGGTGAGAGCCGGCCGACGCTCTCCTCGTCGACCGGCTGTACCAGGCTATTGCGGCGGAGCAGGGAAACGCGTACCGGCCCTGCCGCGGGACACCGTTCGGTCTTGAGCGTTCAGTGCGGGTGTGCTGGGTACCTCGGAAGTGGAGTCTGTCGCCTCTGTGACCAGGTGGCGGGCATCGTGCCGATGCGAGACTCTCGTGTGTGGTTTGGGACGAGGTCGGTGATGGGTGCTTCCGGCGCCGTTACCGCACCTTCGACTTGAACATCGGCGTCGTCCGGGGCAGCGACGCGCTGCTCGTTGTGGACACCCGGGCGGATCTGCGCCAGGCCGACGAGTTGCTCGACGAATTGCGCTGGTTCGGTCGACCGGTCCGATGGGTTGTCAACAGTCACTGGCACTTCGACCACGTGTTCGGTAACCAACGGTTCGTCGAGCGGGCCCGCGGGAAGATCGCCCGGGCTGAGGCCGTCGACGTGTCGGTCGACGTCGAGCTGTGGGGACACGCTGATCTTCCGGCCATGTTGCTCGACAACGAAGCCGAACTGAGAGCGACGTTGCGGGACTTCTACGGTGACGACGCCGGCGACGAGTACGACCGGGTGTCGCTGACCCCACCCGATTGCCTGGTTGTCGATGACCACCTGCTCGACCTCGGCGACCGGGGGGTGAAGCTGACGCACTTCGGGCGGGGCCACACCGGCAACGACCTCGTCGTTGCGGTCCTCGACGGCGACGTCGTGTTTGCAGGGGATCTTCTCGAGCAGTCCGGACCGCCCGCCTACGGCGACGACTGCTATCCGTTGGCGTGGACGACAACCGTTGACGCCCTGATCGGCGTCGGCGCCTCGACCTTCGTACCCGGGCACGGCGACGTGATGACGATGACCGAAGCCGTCGAGCAGGCGCACGGCATCGCCATCGTGGCGCAACTCATCCGTGAGCTCCACTCCGGCGGAATCACCGCCGAGGAGGCACTCAGCGAAGGCGGTGACCGGTGGCCATACCCACCCGACGCCCTCGTCCACGCCATCGAACGTGGCTACACCGCACTCAGCTGAGCCCCGCATACGACGACATGCCGTTCTGGCGCGGCCCCGCCGCGCAACCGACGTCGTTCGGTGCGCGAGTCCGGTGCGCGGTGACCAACCCCCTGGCGGCGACAGGGGCGCGAGCCCGCGATGGCGGGGTTCTCAGGGTTCGGCGGAGCGGCATCAGCGATCAGCTCAGCGATCGAGACTCGTCCAGAAGGTCTCGAGCCGTGCATTGAACCTCGCGGGGCTCTTCTTGGAAGGGTTGGTGGGCGGCGTCAGGCCACAGTTCGAATTGGGCGCCGGGTCCGAGAGGCGGTCATCGCCGAGAGGTAGGTAGGTGAGACTCAGACAGCGAGAGATCGCACCCGCTGGCTGACGCCGTGGTCGGGGCCGATGACATGGCGTTCGTCGACATGCCGTGGGCGGACTAGTCACCTGACTTTGACGGTGGCGACGATCTGGCCCGCGCCAAGCCCGCTCGGCGCGGCCCCGCAAACCTCGCCGCTGCACTCGGCTACGACCGCGCCGTGCTCAGCAGCGGGATAGGTCCGACCTGGCCCTTGACAACGGGCAGGCCAAGACCACCGAGATCCCGCCACAACCGTTGCTCTACCTCCACGGCCGGACCGACGGCGTGATCGGTTCGGGCCGAGCGTGCCGCGATCGAGACGCCGATCGGGTGCGGCCTTCGACTGGCGATCGCCCGTTGTTCGGGAGCGAGGTTCGGTGGAGTTGTGGGCTCTCGCGATGGTTTCGCCGCCGGCCGAGGCAGTGAAAGACTCGAGCCGATGCCACGTGAGGAGATCGACCGCTACGTGGAGGCGCTGGACGAGCCGAAACGGAGCACGCTGCAGGCCCTGCGGAAGTCGATCCTGGAGGTCGTGCCCGACGCCGAGCAGGGCCTCTCGTACGGGATGCCGGCATTCAAGGTGCAGGGCAAGACCGTGGCTGGCTTCGCGGCGTTCAAAGGGCACCTGAGTTACTTACCGCACAGCGGGTTGGTACTCGCAGAACTCGGCGACGCCGTCGCCGGCTATGAGACGTCGAAGGGCTCACTGAAATTCGCCATCGATACGCCGCTGTCCAAACGCTTGGTGAGGCTGCTCGTCAGGACTCGCATGCGAGAGCTCGGACTGGCGTAGACCCACCCGCACCGCTGCCCGATCCGCTAACCCGTCGCTGCCGATCGGTGGAGGTCTCGTCGGCTCGGACGCCGGCGCGCTGTTCGGTACTCACCCTGTCGTGGTCGCGGCCGGGCCGCGTCGATCTCTCGCTTGGTGTTCGTCGGTGCTGTGCTTGCGCGGGCCGGCCTGCTGAATGCCTGATCGACCTCTCCGTCGGAAGGTCAGGGCGGGCCGCCGGCGACGGCGGGGTGGGGGGAGTCGCCGAGGTGTTGCTGGAGGTGCGCCAACTCGGCCACCAGGGCGTCTCGGACCGCTCGGCAGGACACGTCATCGATGAGATTCCGTGTCTCGTGCGGGTCCTTGCTGAGGTCGTAGAGCTCCCACGCCGGCGGGTCGACCGGGCCGCGGCATCCGGGCAGTCCGAGCGGATCGTTGTAGTAGGCGATCAGCTTGTGGGTGCGTGTGCGTACTCCGTAGTGGGCCGGTGCCCGATGGACGGAGTCTCGGTGCATCCAATAGCGGTAGTACATGGACGTGGGCCAATCCGGTGGAGTGGCTCCTCCCAGCAGCGACGCAAACGAGCGCCCCTGCACGTGGGCGGGCACCTCCACGTCGGCGAGGTCGAGGAACGTCGGCGCGAAGTCGACGTTGACCACGATGTCGTCGTTCGTCGAGCCGGCGCTGACGAGGCGCGGGTAGCGGATGAGAAACGGCATCGCGATCGACGCCTCGTACATCAGCCGCTTGTCGAACCACCCGTGATCACCGAGAAAGAAGCCTTGGTCCGAGGTGTACACGACGATCGTGTTCTCGGCGAGACCGTCGGCGTCGAGACGGTCGAGCAGCCGGCCGACGTTGTCATCGATCGAGGAGACGACGCGCAGGTAGTCCTTGATGTAGCGCTGATAGCGCCAGCTGACCTCCTCGTCCTCAGTCATCCCATCCGGCGGGAACGACTTCAGATCCCGCCACGGGTCGAGGTCCATCATCCGCATGCGCACCGCTCGCACGACCTCCGACCTGGTCGTGAGGTCGTCACGAAAGGTGGCCGGTTCGGGAATCGACACGTCCTCGTACATCCAGGCGTGTGCCGCGTCAGGCTCCCAGTGGCGGTGCGGCGCCTTGTGATGGCAGAACAACGCGAACGGTCGATCAGCGTCGCGCTCGTCGAGGAAGCGAAGACAGTCGTCGGTGATGACGTCGGTGACGTACCCCCACCGTTCGACGGCGGTCGGTGACGACCCGTCGCGCCGGCGCTCGAGCATCACTGGGTTGTGGTAGTGGCCCTGCCCCGGCAACACCGCCCATACGTCGAACCCTTGCGGGTCGTGGCCGGGGCCGTGACCGAGATGCCACTTGCCGAACAGAGCAGTGTGATAGCCAGCGGCCTGCAAAGCCTGCGGGAACGTCCACAGCGAGTCGTCCATCAGGGTGTCCAGCGTCGTCACGCCGTTGACATGGTTGTAGGTACCGGTGAGGATCGCCGCCCGGCTCGGCGTGCAAATCGAATTGGTGCAGAACACGGAGTCCATCCGGGCTCAAACGATCCGCCGCGGCTGCGATCGCGTCGCCGGATGGAGCAGGTGAGCGTCTCGGCATGGCGCCAACCGGCACGCACTACAGTCGGAGGTTCCTTCAAAAAGGAGGGAACAATGGGAAACTTGAACGTCGTCATGATCAACGTCACCTCCCGTGACGATGGTCTGCGCGTGTTGGATCGCGTCGATACAGCGACCGAGACGGGCGAGATCAACGTCGAGGATGTGGCGATGGTCTACAAGACCGACAAGGGGAAGGTGAAGATCCAGCAGACCGCCGATGCGACCGCCGGCAAGGGCGCCGTCAAGGGCGGCGGGCTCGGTCTGCTCGTCGGGATCGTTGCAGCACCGCTGGTGCCGGCGGTGGCGGTGGGCGCGGGAATTGGGGCGCTCGTGGGCAAGGCCCACGACCGGGGGATCTCCGACGACCTCATCAAGCAAGCCGGTGAGGCGATCGAAACCTATGGGGCGGTCGTCTTCGTGCTCGCCGACCAGGCCAACAGCCAAGTCATCACCAAGCTCATCGACGAGGCCGCCGGCGGTGGCGCCAAGGTGGAGTACCAGGTCCTCTCCGAGGATGCGCAGGACCTGCTGCGCATGCAGCTAAAGACTCGCGGCAAGGTGGCTGTGGGAGTGCAGGTCGACTTCAAAGGCATGACGCTCGAGCAGTACGACGACGTGATCAAGCGAATGGGTTTCGAGCCCCGAGGTGCGGGACCAGCCTTGTTCCACTGGGTGACGAAGACCTCGGACGGGATCAGGGCGACGGACGTCTGGGAGAACCAAGAGGACTTCGAGAAGTTCGCCGAGGAGAAGATCGGACCAATCACTCAGGAGGCCGGCATCCAGAGCCAGCCCGAAATCCAGTACTTCGACGTACACAACTACTTGACAGCCGGCTGAACCACCGCCACCGCAGCAACGCGGAGGTGCCCCTCGGCACAGACCATCGGTCACGGCTGGTGGCGCGTCGTTCTGTTTCGTCGTTAGCGTCACCACGAGAGAGTGACGTCGGCTGGGGGCATCAAGAAGAGTCAGGGGTCAGGTTGCGCCCCGCAGCCGCAGCATGTTCCAGGACAGGGCCGGCAGCCGGACTTGGAGTCGACCACCGTCGACCGCACTGTCATCGAGTCGGCGCGGCCCGACGCGGTGCGGTTCGTTGGCGGTGTTCACCGCGTCCGGGTCGTCGTCGCATACGGCCTCGTGCTCAGCGATGGTGAGCTCCGGGAAGGCCCGCAGGTCGATATCGAGCGCGATTGGCTCGTGCTGGACCCGGTTGACCGTGAAGACCCGAACCTCGCCGCTCACCTCGTCCCACACGGCCGTGGCGTCGAGCACCGGCACCTCGCCCTGCGACTTCGTCTCGTGGCTCGGACAGCGGGGCTCGACCCGCAGGACCGATCCCCGCCCGTACTGCGAGGTGAGCGCGAAGGGATGGAAGATCGTCTGTCGCCACGCCGGACCGCCCGGCTCGGACCGGATTGCGCCGATGACGTTGACGAGTTGGGCGAGGCAGGCGAGCTTGACCCGGTCGGCATGCTTGAGCAGAGAGATGAGCAGGTTCCCGACGACGACTGCGTCAACGACGCTGTACGTGTCCTCGATGAGGCGTGGCGTGTCGGCCCACTCGAGGTTGTTCTCGCCCTCGAACCTTGAGATGTACCAGACGTTCCACTCGTCGAACGAGAGATTGATCCGCTTCTTGTGTCGCCCGATGGCGCGTACGTGATCACACGTCGCCACCACGGACTCGATGAAGCGATCCATGTCGACGGCGGCCGCGAGAAAGCTGTCGCGGTCCTTGCCCCGCTGCTCGTAGTAGCTGTGCAGCGAGACGTAGTCGACGACGTCGTACGACTCCTCGAGCACCGTTTGCTCCCACCGCCCGAAGGTCGGCATCCGACTGTTGGAGCTGCCGCAGGCAACAAGCTCGATGGACGGATCGACTCGGCGCATGGCCTTGCCGGCCTCGTTGGCGAGCCGTCCGTACTCCGCCGCGGTCTTGTGCCCGATCTGCCACGGCCCGTCCAGCTCGTTGCCGAGGCACCACACCTTTACGTCGTGCGGTGACTTCGCACCGTTGCTGCGGCGGAGGTCCGACCAGTGGGTGCCCGAGGGGTGATTGCAGTACTCGACCAGGTTGCGGGCTTCGGACACTCCCCGGGTGCCAAGGTTCACGGCGATCATCGGCTCGCTGCCCACACGTCTCGACCACGCCACGAACTCGTCCGTACCGACGCGGTTCGGCTCCACCGTGCGCCACGCGAGGTCGAGTCTCGTGGGGCGCTGGTCAACGGGACCGATGCCGTCCTCCCAGTCGTAGTTCGAGACGAAGTTGCCGCCGGGGTAGCGCAGCATCGGTACACCGAGCTCCTTGACGAGGGACGCAACGTCACCTCGAAAGCCCGCCTCGTCGGCGGTCTCGTGGTCGGGCTCGTAGATGCCGGTGTAGACGCAGCGACCCAGGTGCTCGACGAACGACCCATAGATCCTGGGGTCGACCTCACCGATGCGGAAGGCGGGGTCGATTGCGAACGATGCCTGGTGCACGAGAGCTGCGGCCTTTCGATTTGACGATGCGGACGGTCGGTCAGCCCTTGAGTCCGGTTCCGGCGATGCCCTCGACGATCTTGCGCTGGAAGAGGAGGAACACCAGCATGAGCGGCAGCGCGCCGAGAATTGCGGAGGCCATGATGTCGGCGTACCTGATGCCGTACGAGCCCTGCACCGTCGCCAACCCGACCGGGACTGTCATGAGGTCAGGGTTGGTGAGCGCCAAGAGGGGCCAGAGCAGGCTGTTCCACGACCACACGAAGGTGAAGATCGCGACGGCCGCGAGCGGTGGTCTGGCCAACGGCAACACGATCGTCCGGTAGATCCTGAACCAGCCGGCGCCGTCCACTCGGGCCGCCTCATCGAGGTCCCGTGGCAGTCCGTCGAAGAATTGCTTGAACACGAAGACCGCGATGGCTGTGGGAACCTGCGGCAGGATCACGGCCCAATACGTGTTGAGCAGACCCAGTGCGTTGAACTCTTTGAACCACGGCACGATGAGGACCTGACCCGGGATCATGATGCCGGCCAGGATGAACCAGAAGACGAGGTTCTTGAAACGGAACCGCAGGCGAGACAGCCCGTACGCCGCGAGACTCGCCGTGATCACCGTCAGCAGAGCCGACGCCGTCGCGATGATGAGGCTGGAGGCGTACCAGTTCCACATGTCACCTTGCTCGAACACCACGCGGAAGGCTTCGAGCGTCGGGTTCTCGATGGACCACGTCACCGGGACGATGGTCGTCTCCTCGTTGGGCTTCAGGGAGGTGTCGATGGCCCAGAGCAAGGGAATGAGCCAGAGCACACCCAGGGCAATGGTGACTCCGACGCACACCCGGTTGAAGAGCTTGGTCCGGGCGCTGATCGAGCCGACCGTGATGGTCCGCGGAGTCTCGGAGCCGCGGGTATCCACGAGAGTCGTCATGCTCAGACTCCCTTTTCCTGGCGCCGGACGATGGCGAACCAGCCGGCGGACACAATGAGCACGAAGACGAAGAAGAGCGTTGACGCGGCCGCCGCATACCCGGTCCGGTAGCCGCTGAAGCCGATGTCGTAGATGTATTCGAGGATCGGACGGGTGCTGAAGTTGGGGCCACCCTGGGTCATGAGATACATCTGGTCGAAGACCTTGAGCGACGCGATGACCTGAAGGACGGCCACGAGTGTCGTCGTCCGCCCGAGCATCGGGATCGTGATCCTTCGGATCTGCTGCCACGGGCCGGCCCCGTCGATCGCGGCCGCCTCATAGAGCTGCCGGGGGATCTCTGACAGGCCGGCGAGGTAGAGCACGAAGTTGAAGCCGAGCGTCCACCACACCGTGGTGATCGCCAGCGAGTACATCGCCCAGTTGGGATCGCCCAAGAAGTTGGGTGCCGTGATGCCGATGCGGTCGAGGGCGTCGGTGAGAAGCCCGATTCCAGGTGTGTAGATCCATACCCAGATCAGCGCGACGGTTGCCGAGGGCAGGATGTAGGGCGCGAAGAACGCAAGCCGGATGAACCATCGTCCCCGTACGGCCCGTTCGGCCAACAGCGCGAGAACAAAGGCCAGCACAACAAGCGGCGGCGTGGTCAGGATCGTGAACCAGACTGTGTGCCACATGGAGGACCAGAAGTCCGAGCTCCCGAGCGCCTCCCTGTAGTTGTCGAGACCGAGGAACTCACCGAGTCCGGGCTGGACGAGGCTGGTGTTGAAGAAGCTCATCACCACGCCAAAGATCGCTGGTCCGATGATGAAGAGCAGGTAGAGCACGACGAAGGGGGCGAGAAAGACGAGCGACGACTTGGTGTCGTCGCGCTCGCGGTGAGTCTGTTGAACGGTTCTCGGCGCTTGTGCTGTCAACGTTTCGGTCGTCACGGGAGCACCTCCTGCGAGGGAATGCGGTGGCTCGGATCAGACTGGTGGTCTGGTTTCGGCCAGCACATCCAACTTGTCGTGCATCTGGTTGAGGGACTGGTCGACTGAGAGCTGGCCGTTGATCACACCGGCGACGGACTCCCCCATGGCGGTTTCGAAGTCGGATCCGGAACCGGAGTACCAGCCGGGCGGATCGTAAACGGCCGCGTCTGCGGCCTCGGCATAGGCCGATTGCGGAGAGAGCTCCTGGTACTCGGCGCTGTCGCGGACTGGAAGGTACGACGGCACGTGCCCGCCCATGGCCCACGTGAGGCTCTGCTCGAGCATCGACGTGATGAAGCGCCCGGAGCGCTCCCACCGCATCGCTCCGCCTCCGTCCGGCTGCCTGGGGAGCACGAGCACATGCGAGTCGGCCTGGACCGTGTAGTTGCTGCCCCCGAACACGTTGGGGTACAGCGTCATCGAGAACGGCGTCTCGGCGGTGAGGAACGTGGAGATCTCCCACTCGCCCTGGACGTAGAACGCCGACTCCCCACTGGAAAACAGTGCGATCGAGCCGCCATAGTCGAGGTCGGGCGCCAGCAGCTCCTGGTCAACGAGACCGCGCAGGTACTCGAGCGCCTGCGTCGCCTTCTCGTCGTCGAGCACGACCCTCGAGCCGTTGTCGGCGAGGACCTCGCCGCCGAGCTGCGAGTAGAGCGACTGGAAGTTGCGCCAGTTCGTCGCCGGGTCGGCGGTGACCGAACACACCAGGGCGTTCGCGGCGCCGGCCGATTTCGCCCGATCGAGCGCATCCAGAAAGGCGTCCTCTCCCTCCAGGGGAGCAAGCACGCCATCCTGCAGGAGACCGGCCGCCTCGCACAGATCAGTGTTGTAGAAGAGCACGAACGGATGGGTGTCGAGCGGAATGGCGTAGGCCTTGCCGTCGACCAGCCCTTCATCCCACGTTGTCGCGGTGAAGTTCTCCGGCTGCAGGTTCCACTCCGCGAGCACGTCCGGTGTGAGCTCCTCGAGGAGGTCGGCGTCGACGAGGGTCTTCATGCGGGTCAGGTGGGAGACGGCGACGTCCGGCGGCTTGTCTCCCAGGGTCGCCAGCGACAGCTTGGTGTAGTAGGGCGGCCCCCACGCCAGCGTCACGGCGGAGAGGTCAAGGTCGGGGTTCTCCTGCCGGAAGACTTCCTGCATCTCCTGCATTCGTACGCCGTCACCGCCGCCGAAGAGATTCCAGTAGGCGACCGTCTGCTCGTCCAATTCGCCGCCCGTGACGCCGGCGCCGACCGACGTGCAACTTGACAGGGCCATGCCCCCGAAGGCGGCGCCCGCGCCGGCAAGGAAGCGGCGGCGGCTGATGATCGCGCGCATGAGCTCCTTGGGGCTCGAGGGATCACTCATCACTCATCCTCCAGTTCTCGTCCGTCCTTCGGCGACGGGGGTGACCGTGCGGTGCTCTTCGGCCAGCGCGGCCAGCGCCGCGGGGGCCAGTGATGACGCCGATCCGTTCGTGCCCGATCTCGGGCAGGTACCCCATCTCGCTCGCCGCGGCGAGAATGCGCTCGCGGGTCGTTATCGACACCACACCCCCTGCGCCGCCCATTGAGGACTTTGCTCGCAGTCTGGAAGCCGACCCCAACCTGTGTAGCCACATCCTTGAGCGAGACGTACACGGGCCAACCCCCAGCTGGCGAACGTTCGCCTAGACGAACTTTCGCCACATTGGCAGCACCCGCGACGTACGTCAAGGGCCGCTCTACATTGTCTGGATGGTCACCTCGCGTTTGGAAGATCACGAGTGATGCGTCAAATCTGGGTGGAAGTCATCAACGGATGACGAACACTCGGCGACCGATGTCGATGCATGTCGCTCGCCTACATGGTGTCCGCGACATCCGTTGCACGACCGAGCCGATCCCGACGGCGGCTTCGGGAGAGGAGCTTCTGCGGATCACCGCCGTCGGCCTCTGTGGGTCGGACCTGCACTGGTTCTCCACAGCCGGAATCGGCGACGCCAGGCTTGAACGCCCGCTCGTGCCGGGACATGAGTTCGCCGGTGTGATCGATGGAGGACCGCGCGACGGAGTGCGGGTCGCCGTTGATCCGGCGATCGCCTGTGGGCGATGTGCCACCTGCCGCCGAGGTGACCGCAACCTGTGTCCGAACATCGTCTTCGCCGGACATTCCGGTCAGGATGGGGCACTCCTGGAGTACCTTGCGTGGCCAGGATCGGCGCTCCACCCGCTCCCTGCGGAGCTGAGCGCGGTGGAGGGGGCGATGCTCGAACCGCTTGGGGTCGCCCTGCACGCCCTCGATCTTGCTCACCTGCGAATCGGTTCGAGCGTCGCGGTCGTCGGATGCGGACCGATCGGACTCCTACTCCTCCAGGCAGCCAAGCATGCCGGCGCTGACAAGGTCGTCGCGATCGAGCCCTTGCCGCATCGTCGGGAGGCGGCCTTACGATTCGGCGCCGACGTCGCCCTAGAACCCGGCGATGCGCAGGATCAAGCAGTGCTTCGCGACGCGACCGGTGAAATTGGGGTCGACGCAGCCTTCGAGCTCGGCGGCACCGACCGCTCCCTGGAGCTGGCGATGGCCGCCGCGCGGCCGGGTGCACGCGTCGTGCTCGTCGGCATCCCGGACACCGATCGGACCAGTTTTCGCGCCTCCCTCGCCCGTCGCAAGGGCCTCACCCTGGTGTTGGCCCGGCGCATGAACGACGCATATCCCCGCGCGACACGGCTGGTCCAGCACGGCCTGATTGACGCCGCCTCGATCGTCACGCATCGATTCCCGCTCGAGCGGGTGGACGAGGCCTTCGCCGTCGCCGCCGCCCGCGGCGGGCTGAAGGTCGTCGTCGAGCCACACGTCGAGGGCCAGTGACGCAGGGCGGTCGTGGGTCGTCGGTCGAGTCGCCACAGTTTTACGGGCGGCATGCGCCGCTCCCCCAGCGTCTCATCGGTTCACATCGCGGCACCCGTCACGACGAGCGCCGCAGCTCACATGGGGTCGCTGCGGTCGAAGGCGAGGCCGTTCGTCGGCGGGCCGAGCAGTGGCACCCGGCGGCGTTGGATCCAGAGCCGGGGGTTGCCGTCGACGTCGCGGGCCAGCACCGCCCGCCGCTCCAGCCGCAGGCCCGTCGGCGGTAGGCGCCACGGCACGACTGTGTGCGGGGCTGGGACCCAGGCCAGCGTTTGAGCACCGGCCGCACGCAAATGGTGACGATTCCGTCGGCCGCCGTTGGGTCTGGCCGCCCGTTCTCGCTGTTGGCGAGCGAACAAGCGCGGGTCACCCGATCTTGGCGCCGTACACGTTGTCGACGGTCATTGCCATCAGCACTCTTCGATCGGACACCATGACTGATCGGTACTCATCCCAGTCTGGGTGCTCGCCAGCGGCAATGCGGTAGTAGTCCACCAAAGCCTGGACCTCGAAACCGTAGGGGTCGCCTCCCGGCCCGGTGAGTGTGGCCGTGCCCTCGGCGGTGGCCCACGCCCTGCCGTCTGGGCTGGTCACCTCCAGTGTTGCTCGTGAGTCCCGACGGAGGTTCGCCGTCTTGGCACTCCCGGCGCTCATCGACACGTAGATGACACCGGCCCCGCGGTCGTAGAACGGCATGACAGGAGAGAGCTGCGGGCGGCCGTCCGACTTGATGGTGGCGAGGACGCCGAGGCGGCTCTCGACGAGCAGCGTCTGCGGATCGAATGGTGTGGCCGTCATGTCCGGGCCAACTCGTGACCAGATGCTGAATATTCCTGACGAGGCGAGGCCGGCGACCGGTCATGGCCGGGAGGCACACCCGTTCAGGAACTAAGCGGCCGTCGCCATCTCGCCACCAACCGGCCCGATCACCCCGCCGCGCCCACGCGATCGACATGCCGATCGGTGCGGTCTCGTGGCGGCGTGAGTCAGGGATGGTCGGGGCTCGGCTCCGACCCAGTCAGGATTGCAGCAACCGAGATCGGGAGTTGGCTCACAGCCTCGTCTTCGGAGAGATGCTTCGCGGCGAGCTCTACGTCCTCCGGTACCCACTCCGGGAAGGGTTGCTCTCGTTTCCGGTGGGCACCCGACGCCGTGTGCTCCTCGTGGATCGCGGCCAAGCGCTCGACAGGCAAACGATCGGCGAGGCAGACCAGTGCTGGCCACAGACGTCGGTGGATGAGCGTCACCTTCCCGTTCACCAGCCTCGTGCGGACGACATCGGGGGAGTCAGCGAGGACGTTCAAGACTTCGAAGATGGCGTGGCTCGACGGGTGACTCCACCAGCTTCCGCGGATCGGTTCACCAGCGACCAGCTCGGCAACGTTTGGTATCGGTCCGCGTGCGGATTCGAGGAGCATCCCTTGCTCGAGCAGCACCACCATCGGCTCCATCGGGTTCATCCTGCCCCATGACCGAACGCCACACCCGGCGCCAGCCATCCGTGCCGAGCGCTCTGCCAAAGCTGCGACCCCGGCGTCAGCTGGCTTGATCGCGGGCGGCGTCGTCGGCGGGGCGGAGCTCGGATTGCACCGCGAGACGCTGCGCCGGTGGGTGCTGGAGCAAGAGGCCGATGGCGACGCCCGGCCGGGGCCGTCGCGAGCGGAGCGATCACGGATCGCCGAGCTGGAACGGGAGAACAAGGAGCTGCGCCGGGCGAATGAGATCTTGAAGACGGCGCCGCCTGCCATTTGTGGTCGTGGCTGTCACATACGCGGTGCGGCCGGTGTCGTATGGCCACCACGACCGACAGGAGCATCACCATGGTCAGCACGCCCCGGATTCCCCAGGCCCCGATCACCGGTCCGGTCGGGTACGCGGTGAAGCGGTTCAGCCGAAAGCTGCTCGGGGACGTGCCCGACGGGGTCGGGGTGATGTGGCACAACCGACCGGTCCTGACCGCCATGATGGGGTTCGGCCGCAAGGCCGAGAAGTGGGACCAGCTCGACGCCGACCTGAAGACCTTCGCCCACATGGCCGCCGTCGCGATGGTCGGCTGTTCGGCGTGTCTCGACTTCGCCTACTTCCAGGCCCACAACCAGGGACTCGACGAGGCCAAGGCCAGCGAGGTGCCCCGGTGGCGGGAGTCGCCGGTGTTCAGCTCGCTCGAGCGCGACATGATGGGGTACGCCGAGGCGATGACGGAGACACCCCCGCAGGTGACCGACGAGCTGTCCGCCCGGCTGCTGGAGCAGCTCGGGGCGCCGGCGATGGTCGAGCTCACGGCCATCGTGGCGGCGGCGAACATGGCCGCGAGATGTAATACGGCGTTGGGGATCGAGTCCCAAGAGTTCTCCAAGGTGTGCGCGCTGCCGCTGGCTCGACCGTCGGCCGGGTTGGCGACGTCGACATGAGTGACATCGGCGAGGACGCGTTCGCGCTCCACCGCAGCCTGCTGTTCACCGTCGCCTACGAAATGCTCGGCTCCGCCGCCGATGCGGAAGACGTCGTCCAGGAGACGTGGCTGCGGTGGACCGACGTCGACCACGCGGGGGTACGCGACCCGCGGGCCTACCTGGTCCGCATCGTCACCCGCCAGGCGCTGAACCGACTGCGAACCCTGGCACGACGGCGCGAGACCTACGTCGGCGAATGGCTACCGGAACCACTCCTGACGAGCCCTGACGTCGCCGCCGACGTCGAGCTCGCCGAAAGCATCTCGATCGCGATGCTCACCGTCCTCGAGACCCTCGCCCCGGCAGAGCGCGCGGTCTTCGTGCTCCGCGAGGTCTTCGACATCCCCTACGAGGACATCGCGGAGGCGGTCGGCAAGTCACCCGCCGCCGTCCGCCAGATCGCCCACCGAGCGCACGATCACGTCGCGGCTCGGCGCCCGCGGATGCCAGTCAGCCCGACCGAGCAGCAAGAGGCAGTGCACCGGTTCCTCGCCGCCATCCGACACGGCGACCTGCAAGGACTCCTCGACATCCTCGCCCCCGACGTCATCGCCGTCGGCGACGGAGGCGGCTTGGCCCCCGCTGTTCGCCGTCCGATCCAGGGTGCGCAACGCGTGGCCGGCTTGCTGATCGGCGGTGTCCGCCCAGTGGACTTTGAGATCCAGGCCGTATGGCTCAACGGCTCACCAGCCGCCCGGATCGACATCGGCGGTCAGGTCGCCGCCGCGCTGAGCCTCGTCGTCGAGAATGGTCGGATCGCCCACATCTACGGCATCACTAACCCCGACAAGCTGGCAAGGCTCGACAGCGTCGCCGCGATCACACGGTCCTCATGGACGCGATGCAGGTCGACGCCTTCGAAAGCCTGATCCTGCACGTCGCGGACCTCACAGCAGCGCGCGTTCTCCGGCACCATTTCTAGTCGGCGCGGTCAAGAACAACCTCGCACCGCCAACGTGATGGTGAAAGCTGCGCTGGTCATTCGCAGGGGCTAACGGGCGCCGTTCGGCGCGACTCCTCCACGACGGGCGCGACGCTGTCGACCGGAACACCTGCACGAACCTCAGCACCTCGGGGCGGCTCTGCGCTCGGACACTCGTACTCGACGTCGGGTGAGTCGAACACTCCGGCCACCGCCATTCCTCCCGGAACGGCCACCACCGCAATCGCGGCCAGCGCCCCAACGCGCTGGCGTCGGGAGAGACGGGATCGGATCCCGGGGTGGGCGCGGACGGCACGCAGCAGGTTGGCGCGGAGATCATCGCGAAGCTGCTCGACCGCCGGGAATTGCCGTTCGGCTCGTTCGTTGGTCATGTCAGCGTCTCCTCGGCGAATCGATGTCGATCTTGATTCAGGTGCTGTAGGGGCTCGGCCAACGCCCGCAACGCCCGCGAGACGCGGGCGCGCGCCGCCGCCTCGGATATCGCGAGCCGGCGCGCGACCTCCGGATAGGGCAGCTCCTCGACGATCCGGAGCCGAAGCGCATCGCGATGAGCGGGTGAGAGCTCGCTGACCTCGGCGCCTAGCGTGGCTCGAAGATCGTCCAGCTCAGCGAGCCGCTCGATCTGCCACGCGGTCTCTCGATCGAGGCCGGGCCGTTCGAGCCCGAGCCGCTCACACGCCTCGCGCTCTGATCTGCCCCTCTTGAAATACCGGGCGAGCTGACGCTTGGCGATTCGGTAGAGCCAACCGGCCGCCTCGGCATCGGTCGTCCCGCGAAATCGCCGGCGGCTGAGGAACGCCTGAGCGAAGCTCTCCGCGGTCAGGTCGAGCCCGGCCTCCGCGTCGCAGGTCCGCCGAGTCAGGTACCTGAGAAGTCCCTCGAAGTGGGCGTCGTAGAAGCCGCCGAAGGCGTCGGGCTCAGCAGCGGAACGTCGCAGGTGATCGGCGGAGCGCTCAGTTTCCATCCATCCCTTCAGTGCACGCTGCGACCATTCTTGTGACACCCCTCTGCGTCCACGCCTCACGCCCAGCCCGCGCCATCGCTGACGCTCAACACCGACCGCCCATCATTCCACCCACCGTGCTGCGCCGGGCGCGCGGGAACGGGCCCGAGTCCCCCGCTCGGTAATCCCCGCCGTCTCGTGACGAGCGGGCGATGGCGCGCCCGGGCGTTCCGGTCGAGTCGATGTGGCACGATCCCGACATGCAGCATGCGTTTGGGATGGCGGTGCCGGACTCCGTCGCCGAGATGTGCCAGCCCGTTCGCGCCGCGGTGCTGGTCTACGACGCTCAGGTGGGCATCCTGGCCCACGTCCGCGACCGCGACGTTGTGCTGACCAAGATCCTCAGCGTGATCGACGCCGCTCGCGGTGCCGGCGTCCCGGTTGTCTATGTCCGGCACGTGTCGGTTCCGCCGTCGCACATGGGCGTCGGAGCGTTGCGGACGGCGATGGCGTGGCAGCGGGTCGACCGAGCCGACCACGTGCAGTCCTCCTTCCCGCCCGACGCCAGTCACTCCCAGCTAGTCGACGAGCTCAAGCCGGCGGCTGGGGAGCCAGTGCTCGACAAGCTGGCTATGTCGGCGTTCGTCGGCACGCCGCTGGAGGTCGTCCTGCGCGACCGCGGCGTGACCACGCTCATCCTCGTGGGTGCCGTTCTCGAGATCGGGATCGAGCCCACGGCGCGGCATGCCGCCGATCTCGGTTTCCTTCCCGTTGTCGTCGAGGACGCCTGCGGCGTGGTCGAACCGGAGGCTGCCCAACGCTCACTGGCCAGCCTCGACTATTCGCTCATGTCGTACCGGGCAACAACTGCCGAAGTGGTGGAGGCCTTGTCAACCGCGCCGCCTACCGGTGCCGAGGGATAACGCGCGCTCCGGAATCCGCGCCGAGACCACCGGACGGCGCTCGGGAACGGCCCGTGTCGGCTTGGGCCACAAATCCCGCTTGCGGAGCCTCTGGTCCGCGCTGCCAGGTGTCAGGCAACGACGTAGACGCGGTAGTGAATGTGGCGTCGCGATCGCTCACTCACGACCCCTTCGCCACGGTCGCGTTGAGCAAGTCGCACGTGCCGGCACCGGGTTCGAACAGCAACGCGTGACGACTAGCCATCGGGCCGCCGGTGATGTCCATCGATCGCCGCCTCGGCCGCTGACAGGACCACCAACGCGATGGCCAGGCTCCCGACGACATCGGAGGTCCAGTGGACCCCCAGCCACACCCGGCACCAGGCGACCAGCGCCAGCACGCCGCACGTCATGCCGGTGAGCGTCCACCAGACCCAATGGCGTTTGACGTAGAGACCGGCGATGGCGGGCACGAAGCCCCAGGTCGCGGCGGCGGCCAGAACATGGCCGGCGGGGTAGGAGTAGCCCGTCCCCGGGACGAGCCGGGCACCGGCCGGGCGGGGGCGGGCGACGATCTCCTTGACGAGCCACTCGAACGGCGGACGGGCCGCCACCACCACGAACATCACCAGGGCGACGGTGCGACAGCGCCGGGCGGCCAAGGCGACGCCCAATGCGCCCGCGGCGAGCACCACCGGCGTCGAGCCCAGCCGGGACACCCATAACGCCACCCGGTCCACGGTGGGCGATCGAAGCTCGATGACCGCGTCGGTGATCGGGCGGTCCCACACCAACAGCCGACCGCGGTCCACGGCAGCTAACACCCCGAGCAGGACCGCGAGCGCGCCAGCCGCGACCACCAGCCAGGGGTGGCGCTCCCGGATCCGCCGCAATGTGAGCGGCGGCGAACGATGCAGATCAGGTGGCGGGATTGTCATGTCCATTGGTCGACGAAACCACGATGCCCGCGAGGCGCGGGTCGATCAACCCGGCGGCACAGACCAGCGACGGGTCACCGCCAGGAGCGTCCGGGTGTTTGTGGCGGACTTGCGTCACGGCGATCATGTGGATGGCGTGATTCAGCTGGTGGTTGCCGCGGGTTGAGCCGATCTCCCAAGTGCCGTGATCAAGATCGTCGACCTCGACAGCACGGTCGCGATCGGGACGGAAATCTCGGGGGTTGAAACGGCTTCGAGCCCGCAATTAGTCTCGTTTCCACGGGCACCGAAGGCGGATAGTGCGGGAGGATGAGATGAGGAAGACAGTCATCGCCACCGGCCTCAGCGTGGCGGCTCTGTTCGGTCTGGCTGCGCCGGCGTCGGCCAGCCACGTCCACTCGATGCTGGTGGGAAACGGCGTCTGTGTGCTGCTCGCCCAGGACGGCGGGGAGAAATGGGTCATCCTTCCGTTCGCCGAAGGGGCGGAGGACCGCCGACATCCGCTGCACGTGCTGGTCCACCTCGGCGTGCCTGGCGAGCACGTCGAAATTGGCGTCTACGGAACGACATCCGACCCGTGCATCGAGACGGGTGAGTACCTGAACGACTGACGACCGTCCCGGCGAGCAGGTCGACCGGCCATCGGCGTCGGCGGCAGCGATCAAGCCGCGGCGGCGGGCTCAGCTGTGACATGGCTGCCGTCTCGCGTGGTCCCGCCAGAACGCGCGTTCTGTATGCCGAGGCGTGCCCGTAATGGGCACCATCGTGCCGAGGATCCCCGCGGCTACCCCCTTTGCTGGACACGGTGCGCGATCTGGTAAACGTTGCCGAAGCGGTCTCCCAGCATCGCTCGACGATCGCCGTACGGGGTGTCGAGTGGCTCTTCCAGGCTGATCGCTCCCGCCTCAAGTGCGCGCCGGTACGTTCCGTCGACGTCGTCCACATAGACGTAGAGGAACGCAGGGAAGGGTTCGCGGGCTGTAGCCGAACTCACCATCACCAGCGAGTCACCGATCTGGATCTCGGCCGGCCGATCGGCATGAACCTCACCGGAAGCGTCGAACACGACGCGCAAGAAGTCGACCAGCGCCTGTGGGTCAGCGACGAACATGCGGGGCGTCACCGACCCGAAGCCGCTGGGCGGACCACTCGCCACCGCCCCACTCTGTCACCCCGAATCCCCTTCCCGGTCTCGAACCCACCGGCGACGCCGCGTTTCCGGGCGAGGCGCTGCCGACGTGCGGATAGGTGCGGTCCGGAACTGGTCTGGGCGCGTCGTTCGGGCGCGTCATTCGGTACCGCCGGGCTGAGCTAGTGAGGTCTCGCGGCGTCCGTTCTGGTCTGTGTTCGAGTGTTGCTGGGACTTTGCCCTCTGGAGGCAGCGATTCGCGGTCTTGACGCCGAACGTGAGCGCTGGTAGCGCTCTCGGAGCTGGAGCAGGTACAACGAGGCTGAAAGATCAACCGAGGGATCGGGGGGTCAGACGGAAGGTCGAGACGAGGCTGGCCCGCTGTGCGTTGAGATCGGGTACCGCAGTCGCGCCAAGGGGTCGGTGAACGAGGATGCCTACCTCGTCGACGTGGGGCACCAACTGTTCGGCGTCTTCGACGGACTGGGCGCCACAGCGCAGGCGGCGCAGGCTGCCGGGCTGGCCGCTGAGGCGATCCGCGCCGCCTACGAGCAGCACGGTCGGGGCCACGACTGCGCCGTCGAGCGCGCGTTCCTCCCCCTGGCCGTACGCGGCGCCGGCACGCTGATCGCGGCGACCCTCGAGGACGGCTTGACCACGGCTTCGGTGGTCAAGGTGTGCAACAACACCGGCGGCACGACGACAGCCCTGATCTGCAACCTCGGGGACAGCCGTGTGTACCGGTACACGGCGGCCGGCGAACTCCACCAGTGCACGCTGGATGACTCCATCTTCGGCTCGGACTGGGATCTACAGCTCCGCCTCAGCGAGGCCGTCGTGCCGACCGGGGTGCTCGAATACACCTACTTCGAGCAGCGCCACGTCATGGACCGCGCCCTTGGCGAATCGCTCGCCACGCCACACCTTTGGGAGGTTCCGGCGGAAGATGGCGACGTGCTGGTGGCCGTATCCGACGGTGTCACCGACAATCTCACGTTCTCCGAGCTGCGCCGGCTGCTCCACGGCGATGTGGTCCGTCCCGACCAGGTGGCTCACCGTCTCGTCGACGCCGCGTATTCCCGCAGCCGCCAACCCGGCCACCCGCGAGCCAAGATCGACGACATCACCGCCGTCGCGGCCCAAGTTCGACACGCCCTCGACTGATTCCTGCTGAACCATCGAACCAGAGCAGCAACGCCGGTGTGCCGTTCGTTCGGTCGCGACGCAGCCGTTTGGTGACGTCGTTCGGTCGCGCGATTCGGTGCCTGACGGACCGGTCGTCGCGACGTAATGGGGATGAGGTGGAGGCGCGTGGTTCGGGCTGTGCAGCCGTTGGTGGTGTTATGCGTGCCTACGTGAAAGCGGCGATCGAGGCGGTGAAGCCATGCACGGCGTTGCGGCCGCCGACGGGACCGAGCTCGCCGGCGCAGAACATCCCGGCCAGCGCCGAGGTGCCAAGCAGATCAGCGACCACGGTGGCGTCGTGGTCGGGTGTGTCGAAGAGCTGGCGGCCGCGTCCGTTGCAGGTGAACACGAGGGCACCGCTGGCGGCACGTCCGGACAGTACGGCGTGGAGGTCCTCGTCGGCGCTGGCGGCGTCGCGCACCTGGAACTGCACGGTCGAACCCACTGGCATGGTGTCGCCCACCGCCACCGCGCCGGTGGCGCGATCGACGCCGAGCACACCGCGGATGAGGAAATCACCCCGTTCGAACTCAACTTTCGTTTCGTCGATGACGACACCACAATGCAGACCATGCTGGGCGAGGTGGCGGTCGGCCGGTGGCAGATGCTCGAGGGTGGCGACCAGGCGCTCGAGGGCCGGTCGACCGGCGAGCTCATGGATCATGTGGCCATCGGCACGGGTGACGATGTAGGGGCGGCCGATCGGACGGCAGCCCTGTGACACGACGGCTTGCGGCGAAACGTCCTCGGTGAGCAGGGCCCCGATCGCCCCGTCGGTGCACGACAAGCCGTCGACCAGCATCCGGTTGCCACCCGGTTGGTTTGCCGCCGACGCCAAGCCACCCACCACCGCCAGGCCCGATCGATCCTTCCGCAGCTGCTCGAGCAGCGCGTCGACGGGGAACGTGAACGGGTCGGCGACCAGCAGCATCGACCGGGCACCGGCCATGTCGACCGGAAATCCAACGATTTGCCACCCGTCGCCCGCTCGCTCGGCGACGAGGCGCACGGGGACCGCGGGTGACCCAAGCCGGCCGGCGAACAGTGCAACACCAGGCGTCTGTTCGACTTCGCGCCTGGCGCCGAGCACCGCCACCGCCGCCGCCCCCAACACGGTGACCGGCCGCAGCACCTCACGGACCACGTCGGCGATGTCACCCAAGGCGCTCCGATGCGGGGGCGTTACGAACAACACCGCCAGCTCCGGCATCGGTCCCAGTCGCTCGAGTACCTCGGCGGTGACCTCCGCCGCCGCCTGCGCCGGGTCCGGATGCTCCGATAGCGCCGCCGCGTAGCGACACACCTTGCCAGCCTCCAAGTCGGCGTCCACAAGGTTCATGATCGCCCCAAACGGGACGATTCGCCACAACCTGCTCCCTCATCGGGCTCGACCGCCGCGCGAGCGCGTGCAGCGGCAAACCGGTGACATGAACCACAGCACCAGCCGCGACCGCGGTACGGCACGACGAACCGCGAGGAAATGCTGTTCTGCGTCCGCCGGGTCGGCGTGAACGTCGTCGTTCGGGCGCGTCGTTCTGAGTGTCTCGACACCGCCGAACCGGGTGACGATCGGAGAAACAGCGAAGGCATCAGCGCAAAGTTGGAACCAGGTGCGCGCACCTCAGATCGGGTGCTGGTCGCCCGCGTCCTGTCTGTTACCGGGTGCACGGTCGGACGGGTGGTCGCTACGCAACGCCACCAGCATGATCGCGACCGCGATCGCAACCGCAACCCACAACGTCACCGTGTTTGTGAGGTCCTCGTTGTCCGACAGCGCATCCGCGGGATGGGCGAGATGGAACACGGCGTGCGGCAAGGCGAAGGCGAGAAAGGCCACCATCGCCACGATGACAACCTCTCGACGTCGCCACCACAACGCGATCGCGGCAGCAACCCCCGCCGCGAACAAGCCACCTGCCGCGTCTGAGACAAGATGCTCGTTGAACGGAGGGAAGGCCGCCACCAGTCGCGGCGCCCAGCCCGGGAAGTTGTCGAACCAGTGCTCGGGTGCGACCAAACCCCAGACACCGGCAGCAAGGTTCGGCGCTGCCAGCACCACGAGTGCGACGGTCACCCAGATGGACGACAGTTCCGAAGTTCGATCGAGGCGTTGATCGATGCCTCTGCTGTTCTCGGTCACCAACCCTCCTTAACCCATCGCGAGTTCCGATTGTGACCCGTCGCCGCAAGAGCCACCCGCCGATGCCGAGTCTGTGAGCCCCGGTCGTTCGCGCACATGTCCGTTCTTCATCGCGGTCGTTGCGGTCGACGGCGTCGTTCGGTCGCGTCGTTCTGGAGCGATCGGTACTCCTCACGTCGTGCACGTCCAGGTCAGCCATACAACGCTGAGCTGTCTGTGTCGCTCACAAGCGGCGGGTCGAAGTTCGTAGGCTTGGGTCTCGTACCGTCGAAGTCGATGGCCGAACGGACGAGCACCCCGTGCATGATCGGATGCTTTCGGCGCAGGAGGCGGCGGGCGTGGTCGCCCTCGGCGCCCGACAGCAAGCGGGCGACCGCCGCGACCTCGGCACCGGTGATGCGTCCGCGAAATGTCGACGGCGCCACGGTGACACGAGGGTTGTGGGCGATCCGCTTGGCCTTGCCCGACAGTCCGCCGGTGTCCCGACGTAGCCCTGGCCCGGTCGAGAGTCGCGATTACCGGGCGGTCGCGTCCCGGGTCAGTTTTCCGCAGACGATTCCCGCCCAGAACACCGGTTGAGAGGATCCCGCCCAGGTGGGGGATCTCACGCCGATCGCGTCGAGCCCTCGCGCAGGAGCTTGCGCAGCGCCGACGGAGCCTGGCCGAAGTGGGTGACCACGGTCCGGGTCATGTGGCTGTGGTCAGCGAAGCCGGCGGCCTCGGCGACGCTCGCCAGGTCCTCGTCGCCTTCGGCGATCCGGTCGAGGGCGTGGTGGACACGCAGCCGCAACCGGTACTGCGAAAAGGTCATCTCGGTGATCTCGCGGAACACGCGGGACAGGTGGAACGGCGACGACCCGACGGCGCGCGCCAGCTCAATCAGGCCCATGCGGTGGTCCGCGGTGTGGAGCAGCTCGCACGTCTCGCGCACGAGCCGTCGGCGCGCAGGCTCGGTCGACCGGCGCGCGTACCCGCGCCCGGCGAGCCCGCCGTCGGCGACCCCCGCGTGGAGCAGCTCAACGAGCGCCGACTGCACGGCGAGGTCGTCCTCGCCGTCATCGATCGCCCGCAACAGCAGTCGGTGGGCGAGGTCGACCGACGGCGCCACCCGCAGCGGCCCGCTCGCCTCGGTGAGCGCGGGGACGACGTCGAGCGCGACCGGATCGATCTCGATCATCGTCAGCTCGTCGGACCCCTCCTTGAACATGCGCACGGCGACCTCCTCGCGGGGGCGGCGGAAGAACCCGGTATTGACGTCGACGACCTGCTCCACTCCGCTCGCCCGCCGGCCGTACGCCCCGCGCTTGGCCAGCGTGATCCCCCATGCGCTGGTGGGGCGGCTAGGGGCCGACCACGGAAACTGCTCGTACTGCCCGTGGTACGCGTGGACACCCATGCCGTCACGCGACCAGAGCACGACTTCGACCTCCTGGCCGGGGAGGTGATCAGGGTCGAGCCCGAGGGGCCAACGCATCCCCCGTATGGTCGCAGCGGCAGACCGGCGCGGGAGAACGGGTTCGGCAAGGGAGCAAATTCGTTCAAACCCAGCGGGGGGGCGACTGGCGGGGAGCTGCGCCCCGTTCGGGGTGCCTTTACAGGCCGTCGTCGCGGTCGGCCGGTCCGGCCGGCCCCTGTGTGTCACGAGTGCCCTCGTCGTCGCGGTCACTGGGTCGTTACGACTGGCTCACCCATCACGAGGTTCGTCGGCTCGAACGTGCCCTCCGACGTCGTGTCCCACACGCCTGGTAGCACCTTGAACTCCGTCGTCCAGGCGTACCAGGACGAGCTGACACACTCAGTCATCGGGTTGAGGCAGCCCGGCCACTGCTCGGCACCGACGACGACACGGCCGTCGCCGTCGACGTCCTCCCACTCGTGGACGTTCTGGAACGCCATGAAGTTCGCCAGATCCTGGTCGAGCGGACCAGTGACCTTCTCGGTGTGCCAGAAGCCCGACCGCGGGTACTGCACGAGCGGCAGCATCGCCCAGTCGTCGGACATCACGTCGAGGCCCTCGTGGATGAGCTCGGCCCGGGCTGCCTCGTCGATCGTCACGTCGGCCTCCTCGAAGGCGGCCGACGCCTCCTCGTTGCACCACCCGGTGACGTTCCCACCCTGGAAGTCGTGCTCCTCCGAGGGGACCTGCGCGCAGGTGAAGCCTGCCGTGAGGAACTGTGGGTCCGGGGCGACGGTGGAGATGTACATCGCCAAGTCGTAGTCGAGACCCGGCAGCCGCTGCTGGAACACTTCCTCTGCTGAGCCGTTGTCAGTGATGACGTTGAAGCCGGCGTCGGCGAGCAGCGGGATGAGGAACGCCTGGGCGTTCTCCCGGCGCAGGTTGCCGGCGTTGATCATCCAGCGGAGCTCGGGCGCCTGGCCGTCCTTGGCCCAGAACCCCTCGCCGTTGCGCTCCCAGCCGTTGTCGGTGAGCAGCTGCTCAGCAGCCTGTGGGTCGTAAGGGTTGTCGGCCCACGAGTCGTTGCAGTACGGACCGGGCACGATCGGCCCGCAGTTGTTCATCTCGAGCGGGACACCGGCCGCCTCGTAGATCGGCTCGTAGATCTGGCGCAGCACGGCCTCGCGGTCGATCGACATGGCGAACGCCTGGCGGAAGATCGGGTCGGCGAACGGACCCTCGTGAGACTGGAAGTAGAAGCCTTCGTAGTCGGTGCCGAGCACGATGCCGGGTTCGATGCCGGCCTGGCCTTCGAAGGAGGCCGCCAGTGTGTCGGTGAACTGCGGGTAGATGAAGTCCACCTCGCCGGACAGCAACGCGGCGATCTCGGTCTCCTGGTCCTCGTAGGGCGCCATCACGACCTGGTCGGTGAGCGGCTTGTCGTCGCCCCAGTAGTTCTCGTTGGGTACGAGGATCAGCTGGCTCTCGCTCCAGGTGTCGATGCGATACGGCCGGCCGGATATCGGCAGCTCAGTCTGGAAGTCGCCCGAGATGTCATTGCAGTCGGCGACCGAAGCCTTCTTGATGATCGAACCGACCGGCCCGCTGAAGAGCTGCTTGTAGGGCGCGTAGACCTCGCCGAGGCTGACGACCACCTGCTTGTCGCTC
Organism: uncultured Acidimicrobiia bacterium; assembly: GCA_963839695.1. GTDB lineage: Bacteria > Actinomycetota > Acidimicrobiia > Acidimicrobiales > Ilumatobacteraceae > JALZMG01. Next base: position 666,565 of record CAWIVW010000007.1, read on the forward strand.
TCGCCGGGTCCGACCGAGATGATCTTGTCGGGCCCGCCCGTGACGAGCGAGCCCGGCGTGTTCAGCGCGGCCTGCCACGTGCACTCGAAGTCCTCCCAGGTGATCGGCGATCCGTCCTCCCACACCGCATCGGGGTTGATGTCGATCGTGATGGTCATCGCCGCCTCGCCGGACGGTGGGGTTCCACCGGTTTCGCCGCTTGTCGGCGGCGGTTCGCTTCCCGGCGGAGTCGTCGCCGGCTCGGTGGCCGGCGGTGTCGAAGCTGGCTCTGTGTCAGGTGCGGTCGCTGGCGCCGTTGTGTCCGCCGCGCCTCCGCCGTCGTCGTCGTCGTCGTCGCCGCAGGCGACAGCGACGGCTACGAGCGACAGACCGGCAGCAAAGGCAACGAGCCGCTTCGTGCGCCTCATGTTGCTCACGTCAAGTCCTCCTCATCGGATGAATGGGAGGGAGTAGAACCGCATCGGGTCGCGCGCAGTCCGCAAGGTCCGCTCGGTACGTCGTACACCGGTGCATCCCCATCGTCCTCCCCGACTCATGGGGCGCCGCGAACATATCCAGTCCCGAGATCGCAACGCTATGAAACGTCCGAAGTGAGCATGTTCGTTCAAGCCAGGTCAGCTGTCCGCCGCCGAACCCTGACCGACGAGCCGATCAGCTCTGGAGGGCTTCGCGGCTCCTGTGGTCGCGCAGCGCGGCCTCGTAGGCGGCGTGCAGCTGATCGCCTGCACGCGGTGCGTCTGGGTCGGGGCGCGGGATGCCGAGGTGGAGCTCGCGGAGTTCGTCCATCACTGCCGCTACCAGCTCGGGGCCCCCGTCGCGAAGCAGTTCGGCGCGGACCCGTAGGCGGTGCTCGCCGTGGCGGTAGGCAAGGCCCCAGTTGCCGAGCGCGACCATGACCGGGAGCACTTGGATGCCTGCCTCGGTGAGCGAGTATGCCGCCCGCTGCCCACGGCGGGCGTCGTCGCGGATGAGCAGCCCGGCGGCCACGAGCTGCCTGAGGCGGCTGGCGAGGATGTTGGTGGCGATGCCCTCCTCGGAGCCGGCGATCAGCTCGCGGAAGTGGCGGCGGTTGCCGAACATGATGTCGCGCAGCACGAGCGTCGCCCACGGGTCGCCGAGCACCTCGACGGCGGTGTTGATCGGGCATCCCGAGCGTGGGGTGATGTGCATGTGCTCCTTCACGAAAGCGCTTGCAATCTGCTATTGCCTTCGTTAGGTTAGCCGCGAGCAGTTGCACTTCGCAATCACCTACGGCTCAGGAGGCGGCCATGTCCCAGGTCCGTGTCCACAGCTTCTCGATCTCCCTGGATGGGTTCGGGACCGGCGACGGCATCACGTTCGACGCCCCGTTCGGTCACGCCGGGGAGCGCCTGCACGAGTGGATGTTCGCCACCCGATTCTGGCGCTCGATGGTCGGCGAGACCGGTGGCACCTCGGGTGTCGACAACTCGTTCGCCGACCGCCACAGCCTCGGCATCGGAGCCGAGATCATGGGCCGGGGCAAGTTCGGCGCGCAGACCGGCCCGTGGACCGATGTCGACACCGACGACGAGTGGCGCGGCTGGTGGGGCCCGAACCCACCGTTCCACACGCCGGTGTTCGTGCTCACGCACCACCCGCGCCCGTCGATCGAGATGGAGGGCGGCACCGTGTTCCACTTCGTCGACGCCCGCCCGCAGGAGGCGCTCGACCTCGCCCGGGAGGCAGCCGGCGACCTCGACGTGCGCATCGGCGGTGGCCCGACGGTCGTCCGCGACTTCCTCGCCGCCAACCTCATCGACACGCTCCACGTCGTGCAGGTGCCGATCCTGCTCGGCCGCGGCGTCCGCCTGTGGGACGGCATCGAGGGCGTCGAGGAGCGCTACGACATCGAGGCGGTCTCGTCCCCGAGCGGCGTCACCCACCTCACCTTCACCCGTCGATAACCGATCCTGCCGACATCCGGCGACCGACCGGATCGCCGTGCACGGAAACCCCGCTGGCCGTCCCGGTCCTTGGCGTCGGCTGGTAGGCGTCCTACTGGTGACGGGGGAGATCGTGCCAAACAGGTGCTGGGCGATCGCCCACCGATGCCGGAGCATCGTTCTGGTGCAGTCCCATGCGGATCGCGGAACTCGAGCGCGAAGCCCCGGTGCACACCGATGAACGGTTCCCGATTCCGCCGCACCACCACCGGTTATGGCCAAGTCCCGGTACCCGTGCGACGGGCGGACTGTGCGATCGATGTGCCATGACCGCACTGGCGGCTCATCCGGGCGAGACGACAGACCGATCGAGCAGGGAGTTTTGTGGAGCTGAGGGGAATCGAACCCCTGGCCTCAACAGTGCGATTGTTGCGCTCTACCAACTGAGCTACAGCCCCGCGGCCGCTCCGAGTGTAGCGACGCGCAGCCCGAAGGACGTGAGGCCGTGGCGGCGCTCGGACGTCAGACGGCGTGCGTCGCCGGGGTCCAGCGCTGGGGCTGGCGCTGCGGCTGTGGTTCGCGTCTGGGCGCGGGGACGGGCCGGAGCACCGGTGCGGGCGGCGACAGCCGCTCGCGCTGACGCACCTGCCCGAGCAGGTACACGTAGCCGCAGAGGCTCATGAAGGCGAGCACGAAGGTGTAGAGCATCGCCTCGGCCTTGGTCGTCGCGGCCAGGAACAGCGCGCATCCGGCGACGAGCACCAGGACGAACAATACGTTCGCCCGCCGGCGTTTCGTCGCCTCCCGGGCCGACAGGTGCGGACGCGCCTCGGCACCGACCGCTCGGTGGCTCCGGGCGCGGTGGCGATCAGCGTGGCTGCGGGTCCGCAACGACGCCTCGTGCATCCGCTGCGGTTCGGTGCGACCGGGACGGCTCGGATGGTGGCTCGGATGCCGGGCCGGCCCGTGTGTGCGGACGCCGGAGCGCAGCACCGGGCGCCCGGCTGCGGCCGGCCTGGTAAGCGGCGACGGGGCGAGCGGGCGGGACATCGACCGCATCCCCCCTCGCGACGGCATCGCCCGCTGCAGGCTGGAGAGTTGGTTGCGGAAATCGGTGACCGAGGAGTTCGGACGGTTCTCGAGTCTTGATCGAAGTAACGGGGGGATGAGGACTGCCGCCCATGCCGCTGCTACGACGAGCAGAACAAGTTGACCCATGTGTGAATAGCCTCGGTAGATGTCAGAAACGTGTCCGCCCACCCCGGTGCGGAGGACGTTCTTTACGATTCTACGACATTCTCCGGGGGTGAGGCAACGACCGGTGTGTCAGCGGGCACAAGTCCGTCGTGGGACGCCGTCTCGCGGCGGTAGGTGCCGGACCGTCCGCCCGTCTTCTCCCACAGCGCCAGATCGCCGATGACCATGCCCCGATCGGCCGACTTGCACATGTCGTAGATGGTCAGCGCAGCGGTGGCGCAGGCGTGCAACGCCTCCATCTCGACGCCGGTGCGGTCGACGGTGTCGACGTGGACCTCCACCGCGACGAAGTCGTCACCGATCTCGAAGTTCACCGACACCGCGCCCACGAGCAGCGGATGGCACAGCGGGATCATGTCGGCCGTGCGCTTGGCGGCCTGGATGCCGGCGACCCGGGCGACCGACAGCACGTCGCCCTTCTTGATCTCCCGGTTGGCGATCGCGGCCGTCGTCTCCGGCCGCATCATCACCCTGCACCGGGCGACCGCCCGCCGGTGCGTCGGCTCCTTCGGCGTCACATCCACCATGCGCGCCCGCCCGAGCGGATCGAGATGGGTGAACGACAGATCGCTCATCGGTCGCCCTCCTTCGTCGGCCTCCCGCTGAGCGATTCGGCGCTCCGCGCCGAGGTCGCACCGTAATGCTGGAGCTCGCTGCGCTCGCTCATAGGTCACCCAGTCTCGCGCTCCGGATCGAGCCGGCGCGAAAGCGGTGGCGATTCAGCCGCCGATCTGGCTCATCGAGCGCTTGGGTCGGACGAAATCCACCTGGTTGATGTGGTGACCGGCCCACTTGGTGCCGACCGCCCGCTCGATCCGCGCCGCGAGCTGGTCGTCGCTCTCGCCGGCCCGCATCGCCAGGCGGAGATCGAACTCGTCGGTCGAGAACAAGCAGGTGCGGAACTGGCCGTCGGCCGTGAGGCGGACCCGATCGCAGTCACCGCAGAACGGCTTGGTCACGCTCGGGATCACCCCGACGGTGCCTCTTCCGTCGAGGTAGCGCCACCGGTCGGCCGGCGCCGCGCCGCGTGCCGGCATCTGCTCGAGCGGGTACACCTCGGCGATGCGGGCGACGATCTCGTCCTGGCCGACGACGGACTGGTTCGTCCACCCTCCCGAGGCGTCGAGCGGCATGAACTCGATGAACCGCACCTCGACCCCCCGCTCGCGCCCGAACGTGGCCAAGGCGACGAGCTCGTCGTCGTTGACGCCGCGCTGCACGACGGTGTTGAGCTTGACCGGGCGGAAGCCGGTCTCGATGGCCGCGGCGATGCCGTCGAGCACGCGGTCGAGCTCGTCGCGACGGGTCATCTCGACGAAGCGCTGGCGATCGAGCGTGTCGAGGCTGATGTTGATCCGGTCGAGCCCCGCCGCGCGCAGGTCGTCGGCGATCAGGCGCAGCGTCGCCCCGTTGGTGGTCAGCGCCAGATCCACCGGACGGCGCCGGGTGCCGCAGCGCGGCGAGCTTGGCGACGAGGACGGGAAGGTGGGCCCGCACGGTCGGCTCGCCACCGGTGAGCCGGATCGAGTCGATGCCGTACCGCTCGACCATCAGCCGGGCGATCCGTTCGATCTCCTCGAACGACAGGACGTCGGCACGGGGCAACCACTGCATGCCCTCCTCCGGCATGCAGTACGTGCACCGGAAGTTGCAGCGATCCGTCACCGAGATGCGCAGGTCGCGCACCACCCGCCCGAAGGGGTCGACGAGGTCGCGCGATGGCCACGTCCACACGATACGGGATGATCAGCCGTTGAGCATCAGCACGGCCACGTCGCTGCCCGCCGGGAGGCCGGAGCCGTCGGGCACGACGGCGAGGGCGTCGGCGAGCGCCGTCGCCGCGAGCTGGTGGCTGCCCTGCACCGACACCGGACGCACGTGGTAGCGGCCGTCGTCGGCGAACGCGCCGGTGACCCGCATGAAGTGGACCTTGCCGTCGGGCCGGCGGGCCAGCTCACCGTCGGCCACGCCGACCAGGCTGGGCCGGGCGAGGCGGCGGTGGCCCATCATCCGGCGCAGCGCGGGCCGGGCGAGGAGCTCGAAGCTGATCAGCGAGCTCACCGGGTTGCCGGGCAGCCCGAAGATCGGCGTGCCGGCGACCGTGCCGAAGGCGAACGGCTTGGCCGGCTTGATCGCGATCTGCATCCATCTCATCTCGGCGATGCGGCCGAGCACCGCCTTGACGACGTCGTACTCCCCCATGCTGACGCCCCCGCTGGTGACGATGGCGTCGCAGGATCGGGCGGCGTCGCGGAGCTCCGCCTCCAGCGCGCGCCTCGTCGTCGGGCACCGTGCCCCGGTGGTCGACGATGCACCCGGCCTCGGCGAGGAGCGGGGCGAGCATGACCGCGTTGCTCTCCCGGATCTGTCCGGGCCGCAACGGCGATCCGTCGGTGACCAGTTCGTCCCCTGTCGAGAGCACCGCGACCCTCGCCGCCGGGTGAACGGTGACGTCACGGGCGTTGATGCTGGCGAGCACCCCGGCGACGGCCGGCGAGACGAGCGTGCCGGAGGTGAACACGGTGTCGCCGGCACGGACGTCGTCTCCGATGCCCCGGACGGAAGCGCCCCGTTCGAGGGGACGCGACAGCCGGACCCGGCCGCCGTCGACGAGCGTGCTGTCCTCGACCATGGCCACCGCTTCGGCGCCGTCCGGCAGCGGCGCCCCGGTCATGATCCGTACCGCCTCCCCTGCCGCGAGCGGCCGCGGGAACGGCTCCGCCCCGGCAGCCACCTCGCCGACGACCGCCAACTCCACGGGCACGGCAGCCAGGTCGGCGGCACGCACGGCGTAGCCGTCGACCGCCGAGTTGGCGAACGGCGGGACGTCCTCGGCGGCGACGATGTCGGCGGCGAGCACCCGGCCCAGGGCCTCCGGCGAGGCGACCGTCACCGGCGCCAGCGGCGGGCACGCCTCCAGGACGAGCCGCTGGGCGTCCTCGAGATCGATCACTGGGTCACACCTTCAGGCCGCCGAGGAACTCGCGCAGCTCGTCGCCCATCGCCGGGTGGCGCAGGCTCAGCTCGATCGCCGCGGTGAGGAACCCGAGCGGGTTGCCCGTGTCGTAGCGGGCGAGCTGGCTCACGACCCCGTGGAACGGCGCCCGGGCCGCCTGCGCCCGGAGGGCGTCGGTGAGCTGGATCTCGCCGCCCCGTCCGGGCTTCAAACTCGGCGATCTCGTCGAAGACGTCCGGCGTCAGCACGTAGCGACCGATGATGATCAGGTTGCTCGGCGCCTCGCCGGCGGGCGGCTTCTCGACCATGTCGCGGATGGCGACGACGCCGTCGGGATCGACCTCGGCTCGCCGGGTCGATCACGCCGTAGGAACTGACCTCCTCTGCGGGCACCTCCTTCAGCCCGACGACGCTGCCGCCGGTACTGACGCAGATCCCGTTCATGTGGGCGAGCAGGGAGGAGTCCCCCATCAGCTCGTCGGGGAGCAACACGGCGAAGGGCTGATCGACCGACCGCCTCCCGCGCACACCCGACGGCGTGACCGAGGCCCTTCGGGTCGTCCTGGTAGACGACGGTGACCCGCCAGTCGGCGCCGATGCCGCGGATGCGGTCGGCGAGCTCCTTGCGCCCGCTCGCCTCCAACGTGTCGACGACCTCGGGGGACGGCTCGAAGTAGGCCTCGATGGCGGGTTTGCCCTTGCTGCTCACCACGACGATGTGATCGATGCCCGCACCCAGGGCCTCGTCGATGACGAGCTGGAGGGCGGGAGTGTCGCCGATCGGCATGAGCTCCTTCGGCACCGCCTTGGAGGCAGGGAGGAACCGGGTGCCCATGCCGGCGGCCGGGATCACGGCGCTGCGAACCTGCATGGGCCCGACCGTATCGCTCGGGCGGCGCCGATAGCTTTTCTTCTTCGATGCCCACGTACGTCTACAGGTTCGTCGACACCGGCGAGACGATCGAGGTACAGCAGTCCTTCGACGACCCCGCCCTGACCGAGGCGACGCACCCGACCACCGGCGAGGTCATGCCGGTGCGCAAGGTGTTCACGCCGGTTGGCGTCACGTTCAAGGGCGGTGGGTTCTACAGGACCGACAGCCGGGGCAAGTCGGCGACGCGGGAGAAGAAGGACGAGACGCCGTCGACGTCCAAGGAGTCGACGTCCAAGGAGTCCACGTCGAAGGAGTCGAAGCCCAAGGAGTCGACGTCGAGCGGGTCCTCGCCGGCGTCCAAGTCCGGCAAGGACACTTCCACGACGGCGGCGGGCTCCGGCCGAGACTGAGGCGCTCGTGCTGATCCCGATAGGCGACCTCCTCGCCGACGTCGGGGTGTTCGGGGGTTCCGGGTTCTACGACCTCGAGGCGGCCGGCGTCGACGGCATCGCCGAGGTCGAGGTCGACACGCCGTACGGCCCGCCGGCCGGGCCGCTCACGGTCGCCACGATCAACGGACGGCGGGTGGCCTTCCTGCCCCGCCACGGCCGCGGGCACCGGTTCGCCGCCCACCGGGTCCCGTTCCGCGCCAACGTGTGGGCGCTGGCCTCGCTCGGCGTGCGCTCGATCGTCGCGCCGTGCTCGGCCGGCGCGCTGCAACCGGATCTCGCGCCCGGTGACTTCGTCGTCGTCGACCAACTCGTCGACCGGACGTGGGGGCGCCGCGACACGTTCCACGACGTCGGCGGCGACGAGCACCAGGGCGCAGGGGTCCACCACCAGTCCTTCGCCGATCCGTACGACGCCGGCGTGCGGTCCGTGCTCCTCGCCGCGGGGCAGTCGATCGGCGTGCCGATCCACGACGGCGGCACGATGGTGGTGATCAACGGCCCGCGGTTCTCGACCCGGGCCGAGAGCCTGTGGTTCCGGTCGATGGGCTGGCACGTCGTCAACATGACCGGCTACCCGGAGGCGGTGCTCGCCGCCGAGGCCGGTATTCCCTACGCCGCGGTCGCCCTCGTCACCGATCGGGACGCCGGGGTCGACGGCGGGGCGGCGGTGACGATGGAAGCGGTGTTCGCGACGATGCAGCGCAACGTGGCCAAGGTTCGCGAGCTGCTCGTCGCCGCCGTCCCCCAGCTCCCCTGATCGCGCGTCGGCGGCCGCGCCGATAGGTTGACTGCCGCCGACGCCCCCGATCGCCCGTCGATCCGGAGGAACTCGATGAACCCCGTGGCTCGTGCCCGCCACGTCCTTGCCCGCCGCCCCTGGCTCTACTGGCTCGCCGTGCTGGTGCTGGCCGACCACCGCCGGTCTCGTGGTGGCCGACGCCGCCGCCGGCGTCGAGGCCGCCCGGCGCTCGTGGGGCACCACCCAACCCGTCGTCGTGGCCGCGGTCGACGTCGTACCCGGTCAGCTCCTCACCGACCACGTCGAGGTCAGGACGCGGCCCGAGCCGATGGTGCCCGCCGGCGCCGTGTCCGAGCTGCCGTCGACGGCCACCGCCCGCCAGCGCATCGCCGCCGGCGAGATCGTCATGGCCCACGACGTGGCGGCCACGGACGGCCCGCAGGCGCTGATCCCGGATGGTTGGCGCGCGGTGCCGGTCGGCCGAGCTCGTCCCGTCCGGCGCCGCCGTCGGTGACGAGGTGACGGCGGCGAGCGGTGGGGTCGTCCTCGCCGACGACGGCGTGGTCGTCGCCTGACTCGCCGACGGCGTGTTGGTGGCGGTGCCTGCGGACGTCGCCGCGCAGGTCGCCCACGCGGCGGTCACCGGCGAGCTCACGCTCATGCTGGAGCCGTGAGACTCACCGCCAGCCCGTCGCGAGGATCACGAGCACGGCGACGCCGACGACGACGCGGTAGACGACGAACGGCGTGAAGCTGTGCGTGCGGACCAGCCGCAACAGGCCCCAGACGGCGATCCAGCCCGAGATGGCGGACGTGATGATGCCGACGACCATCGGCACGGCCAGACCTTCGGGGATCCCGTCGCCGGCCAAGCCGACCCCCTTCCACAACACGGCCCCGGCCGTCACCGGAATCATCATCAGGAAGCTCACGCGAACGGCCGCATCGCGATCGAAGTGGCTGAAGCGGGCCGCGGTCATCGTGATCCCCGAGCGCGACGTGCCGGGGTTGAGCGCGAGCGCCTGGGCGGCGCCGACGACCACCGCGTCCCGGACGGAGAACTCCTCGATGACCCGAGTGCCGGAGGTCCGGTCGGCCCACTCCAGCAGCAGTCCGCCCAGGATCAAGGAGACGGCGATGATCGCCGGGGTCCCGAGTCCTTCATCGATCTGGTCCTCGAACACCGCACCGACGGCAGCCGCGGGCACGGTCGACAGCAGGAGCAGCCACGCCAGCCGTCCGTCCCGCGTGACCGGAGCCCGGCGGTGGAACACGACACGCGCGCCCTCACGCACGTAGACGACGAGGTCGTGGCGGAAGTAGACGATCGGCGGCGATCAGCGTTCCGACGTGGAGGGCCACGTCGAACGCCTTCTCCGTCGACTCGGAGTCGAAGTCGTTCCAGCCGAACAGCCACGGCACGAGCAGGAGATGGCCGCTCGACGAGATCGGCAGGAACTCGGACAGCCCCTGCACGAGGCCGAGCACGATGGCGTGCGAGATCGGCACGAGGGGCTGTTCTACGCCCCGGACATGGTCACGTCGCGGATGACGAGGCTGACGCCGGCGGCGCGCATCGGCAGCCAGTCGACGTCGCCGCCGACCTCGACGACGTCGAGGAGCATGCGCTGCAACGTCGACGCGATCGTGAGCTCGCGCACCGGCGCGCCGACCTCGCCGTTGGAGATCAGCATCCCCGAGGCGCCGGTGGAGAAGTCGCCACTGACCGGGTTCACGCCCGAATGGAGCCCGACCACGCTCTGCACGAGCAGGCCGTCGTCGATGTCGGCGACCAGCTCCGCCTGGCTCCGGGTGCCCGGCTGGAGCTGCAGGGCGAGGCAACCGACGCCGGGCGTGCCGGCGAAGCCGCCACGGATCGCGTTCCCGGTGGACGCGGTGCCCGCCCGCCGGGCGGAGTAGCTGGAGTGCACGAACTGGCGCAGGGTGCCGCCGTCGATGAGCACGTTGCGGCGGGCCGCCAGGCCCTCTCCGTCGAGCTCGGTCGCGGTGTACGCCTGCGGGTTGGTCGGGTCGTCGACCAGCGTGACGATGTCCGCGGCGACCTGCTCCCCGAGCCGGTCGCGGAAGAGGCTGCGGCCCTTCACCACGCTCTCGCCGTCGACCGTCGCCGAGATCACGCCGAGGAACTGGGCGGTGACGAACGGATCGAGCACCACCGTGAGGCGCCGGGTCGGCGGCTTCGACGCACCGAGCAGTCGGGTCGCGCGGTCGGCGGCGTCCGCGGCCGCCCGGTCGAGGTCGAACTCGGCGGGCTCGCGGCCGACGCTGAACCCGAACCCGGTCTGGGTCTCGTCGCCGTCGTCGGCGAGGCTGCTGACGCTGACGTAGCAGCCGTTCTCGCGCCTGCGCCTCCCTGATCCCGGTGGTCGTCGCGACCGCGGCCTCGGCCCACGCGTCGGCATAGTTGGAGTCGTCGACGCGGACGCGCGCGTCGGCGGCGAGGGTCAGCCGTTCGAGCTCCTTGGCCAGCTCGATCTTGCGCTCGGTGGGGAAGCTCGCCAGCGTCTCGTTCCACAGGAGTTGGGGCGTGCGCTCGAAGCCGTCGGGCTCGGCCAGGCCCGCCCACTCGTCGACCGTGCCGAACGCGACGTTGTCCCGGGCCTCGGCGAGGACTTCGTCGACCGCTCCGGGGTCGAGGGTGCCGGCGTAGGCGAAGCCCGTGCGGCCGTCGCGGATGACGCGGACCCCGATCCCCTCGCTCTGCGCCGACACGAAGTGCTCGACCTCACCCTCGTAGACGCGGACCTCGGTGTCGCCGCCCCGCGACACGAACGCCTCGATCTGCTCGCCAGGCCCGGCCTGGGCGACCACCTTGTCGGCGAGCGCCTGCAGCTCGTCGGCGCCGTCGCTGCGCTCGCTCATGCCGCAGTGCCGCCGATCGTGAGCGCCTTGACGCGCAGGGTCGGCTGGCCCGGTGCCCACGGGGACGCCCTGGCCGTCCTTGCCGCACGTCCCTGGTCCGCCCATCGCGAAGTCGTTGCCGAGCAGGTCGATGTCGCGGAGCGCCTGCGGCCCGTTGCCGATGAGGTTGCCCTCGCGCAGGGGCTCGGTGATCTCGCCGTTCTCGATGAGGTAGGCCTCGACCATGCCGAACACGAAGTCCCCGCTCGCCGTGTTCACCTGTCCGCCCCCGAGCTTGGCGACGTACACGCCGCGTTCGGTCGCCCGCACGATCTCGTCCGGGTCTTCGTCCCCTTCGAGCACGAACGTGTTCGTCATCCGCACCATCGGGAGGTGCATGTAGCTCTGCCGCCGGCCGTTACCGCTCGGCGCCCGAGCCTCCTTGCGCGCCCGCAGGAAGTCCCACATGTAGTCGCTGAGCACGCCGTTCTCGATGAGCACGTTGCGCTGCGTCTTGTGCCCCTCGTCGTCGATGGTGAGCGTCCCCCATTCGCGGGCCATCGTGCCGTCGTCGACGACGGTCACGAGCGGCGACGCGACGAGCTCACCCCGCTTGCCGCGGTACACGCTCGCGCCCTTGCCGACGAGGTCGGCCTCGAGGCCGTGGCCGCAGGCCTCGTGGAACAGCACCCCACCGGTGCCCTGCTTGATGACGACCGGCATCGTGCCCGACGGCGCCGGACGGGCGTCGAGCTTGGTGATCGCCTGCCGGGCGGCGTCGCGAGCGAGGTCCTCGACGTCGACGTCGGAGAAGACCTCGAAGCCGATGGTGTGGCCCATCGACTGGTAGCCGGTCTGCATTCCGGTGTCCCCGTCGGCGACGGCGCTGACGCGCAGCAGGCAGCGGACGATCTCGTCGTCGGCGAGGAGGCCGTCGCTGTTGGCGACGAGCACCCGCTTGCGGCTGTCGCCGTACCCGGCCGACACCTGCACGATCGACGCTCCGGCCGAGCGCGCGGCGTCGTCGACCCGGCGGAGCAGCTCGACCTTGTCGGTCTTGGCGACCGTCTTCGGGGTACTGGGCGACGTCGTTGGGGCGATCGTGCGATGCCTGCGGGTCAGCGGGACCGTGCGCGTCGCCGCCCCGCCCTGCCGGGCGGCCGCCGCGGCCGCCTCGGCGGCGGTCCGCAGGCCGGCCTCGCTCAGGTCGCTCGTGTGGGCGAACCCGGTCGTCTCCCCGGCCACGACCCGGATGCCGGCGCCCCGGTCCCGCCCGCTGGTGACCTGTTCGACCCGCCCGTCGTCGAGCCCGGCGGACGTCGAGCGTTTGTCCTCGGCGTAGATCTCGGCGAACTCGCCGCCGGACCGCATCGCCGTCGAGAGCACCCGTTCGAGGACGTCATGGTCGATCACGGAGTGGAGGCTACCGGTCGCCCTTCGACCGATCCCCGGCCGTGCCGTTGCCGGTGGGCAGCGGCGTTAGCGTGGCGAGCCGTGACGATGGCGACGGGCTTGCGGGGTGAGGCGCGGATGGTTGTGGGGGAGGCCGACACGGCGCGCGCCCTGCGGTCGGGGAGCGTCGACGTGCTCGGCACCCCGCGGCTGATCGCGCTGTGCGAGGAGGCGAGCGTGCGGGCGATCGCTCCCGACCTCGCCGCGGGGACGACGACGGTCGGGATGAAGGTGCGCATCGACCACCTCCAGCCGTCGCCGGTCGGCGCCACCGTCGTCGCCGAGGCGATGGTGGAGAAGATCGAGGGCCGGCGGATCACGTTCACCGTGTCGGCGTCGGACGAGCGCGGGCTGATCGCCGTGGGCCGCCTCGTGCGGGTCGTGGTCGACCTCGAGCCTGTTCATGGCCAAGTGCGGCGCGTAGCGCGCTGCACAAGGGCGCATAGCGCCGCATAGTGCAGCGGGGTTCAGGCGACGCAGAACTCGTTGCCCTCGGGGTCGGCCATCGTGACCCAGCGGTGCGGCCCTGCTGGCCGTCCCAGAGCCGGGACGCGCCGAGCGACGTCAGCCGCTCGACCTCGGCCTCCCGGCGGTCCTCGCCGACGCGCAGGTCGAGATGGACCCGGTTCTTCACCGTCTTGGGCTCCGGCACCTGCTGGAACAGCAGCCGGGGAGCGACGCCGGCGGGATCCCGGCTCGCCGCGGCGGTGCGCCACGCCAGGCGGCCGTCGATCTCGATCGTGTCGTCGGCGCTGGCGTAGCCGGCATCCAGCACCTGCTTCACCTGGTCGTGGTGGTCCTCGATCTCGTAGCCCATCGCCGCCGCCCAGAACCGGTTGAGCCGGTGCGGGTCGTCGGCGTCGATGCAGATCTGGAACGGCGTGGTCATCGGATTCCTCCGGTCTGGTGGGCGTACAGGTCGCGGAGGAGGCAGATCTCGGCGCCGTGGTGGATCGCCTCCCGGTTGATGTGCAGGATCAGCGTGGCGAACGGGTACTCGGCGAAGGGCCCCTCGTGCGGCCCGACCGGGCGGCCGAGCGCGTCGAGGTCGAGGGCCTTGATCCCGTCGAGCCAGGCGCGGTACGAGCGCTCGAGCAGGGCGAGGCCACCGGCCGCGGTCGAGCGGCCAGTCGGTCGACTCGTAGCCGACCCCGCCGTCGCCGAAGTGGTTGGCCGCCCGCATCCCGAAGATCCCGATCGAGATGTGCCCCATCCGCCAGGCGATCGTGGTGACCGGCGGCGGCGACGGTTCCGGGTACTCGTAGTCGATCACCGTGTCACCGGCACCGGCGGCCTGGGGGGTGGTCGCCTCGGCCCGGGGCCGCACGCTCCACGCCCCCGGGACCGGCTCCCACAGGTATTCGTCGTCGGTGAGGCCATCCAGCCGCGGCCGGAGGTGGTGGGTCCAGTGCCAGTCGAACTGCTCGACGAGCTCGTGGGTCCAATCGATGTCCATGCCTGGCGACGGTAGGCGCGAACGAGGACCGTTTCGGTCCGCATTGGCGCGACAATCATGCCGTGTCCGCGACGGCTGCCCGACTGCTCGGGGTGCTCTCCCTCCTCCAGGCGCGGCCGCAGTGGTCCGGGCCGGAGCTGTCGGACGAGCTCGGCGTCACCGTGCGGACCGTGCGCCGGGACGTCGACCGGCTCCGGCAACTCGGCTACCCGATCGAGGCCGACACCGGCGTCGCCGGCGGCTACCGGCTCGGCGCCGGTGGGGCGGCGATGCCGCCGCTGATGCTCGACCGCGAGGAGGCGGTCGCCGTCGCCGTGTGCCTGCGCTCGACGGCCACGGAGTCGATCGCCGGGGGCGGCGACGGCCGCGATCAGGGCGCTCGGCAAGCTCGAGCAGCTCCTCCCGTCAGCGGTGCGCCGGCAGGTCGCGCACGATCGCCGCGATGACCACCCGCCTCGGCGCCGCGCCCGCGCCCGTCCCACCCGACGTGCTGGTGACGCTCACCCGCGCCTGCCGCGACGGCGAGCGGCTGCGGGTGCGGTACCGCGACAGCGAGGGACGGGAGTCGGAGCGCACGCTCGATCCGCTACCGGGTCGTGACGACGGCGCGCCGGTGGTACCTCGTCGCGTGGGACCGTGACCGTGCCGCGTGGCGCACGCTCCGCATCGACCGGATGAGCGACGTGCAGGCGACCGGACACCGGGTCGAGATCGTCGATCCGCCGGATCCGGTCGCCTTCGTCCAGAACGCGATCACGACCGCGCCGTACCGCCATCAGGCGCGCGTCGAGCTCGCCGCCCCGGTCGATGAGGTCGCCGCGCTGGTGCCGCCGACGGTCGGCCGCCTCGAGCCGGTCGACGAGCACACGACGATCCTCACCACCGGCGCCGACGACGTCGGGCTGCTCGCGTTCCACGTCGTCTCGCTCGGCGTTCCGTTCCGCGTGCTGGAATCCGACGCGCTGCGCGGACGCCTGCGAGGAGATCGCCGACGTGATCAACCGAGGGTTTCCTGACCGGCCCCCGGGCCGGAAACCCTCGGGTGACGCGAAAACCTCGGATGCGGTCAGCCGAGGTTCGAGGAGCGGGGATAGACGTCGGCGGGGTCGGTCACGACGTTGACGAGGTAGGGCGACGCCGGAGGCGAAGGCGCGGTCGAGCGCCGGCCCGACATCGTCGGGGTCGGTGACGGTCTCGCCGGCCCCGCCGAGCGCCCGCACCACCTCGTCGTAGCGGCACCCCGGCTGGAGATCGCACGCCACGTCCCAGCCGTAGATCGCCTGCATCGGGTGCTTCTCGAGTCCCCACATCCCGTTGTTGCCGACGACCATCACGACCGGTAGCCCGTGACGCACCAACGAGTCGGCGTCCATCAGGCTGAACCCGGCCGCCCCGTCGCCGAGCAGGGCCACCACCTGCGCGTCCGGCCGGGCCACCCGGGCGGCGATGGCGTAGCCCATCCCGTTCCCGAGACATCCGTAGGGCCCGGTGTCCAGCCAGCACCCGGGCTCGAACACCTCGACGTACTTGCCGGCGTACGACGCGAAGTCGCCCCCGTCGCAGATCACGACGGCGTCGCGCTCCAGCCGCCGGCGCAGCTCCCCGTACACGCGGGTCGGCTTGATCGGGTCGGCGCCGGCGGCGAGCAGCGGGAGCTCGGCCTGCGCGGGCAGCATCCTCGGCGGCGCGCAGCTCCTCGATCCACGGCTCGTGGCCGGCGCCGGGGGCGCCTGGCCTCGGCCAGCGCGCGCAGGACGGCGTCGAGATCGCCGGCCACGGTGATCGCGTCGACGTGCGCCGCCCGCTGCGACTCGGCGTCGACGACGTGGGCGATCTGCGCCGAGCCGAACCGCCCGAAGCCGAGGCGGAAGTCGAGCGGCGTGCCGACGACGACGACCAGGTCGGCCTGCTGCCTCAGCAGGCCGCGCGTGCGGAGGAACGCCAGCTCGTGGTCGGCGGGCAGGGTGCCCCGGCCGAGCCCGTTGGTGAACACCGGCACCCGCAGGTGCTCGACCGCGGCCGCGAGCGCCGTCCACGCGCCGGCCCAGTAGACGTCGCTGCCGACGATGAACGCCGGGCGCTCGGCGGCCCCGATCGCGGCCGCCAGGCGAGCTCACCGCATCAGGGTCGGGCTCGACCCCTCGTCCCATCGGCGCGTCGACGGCGGGCACCTCGCCGGACGCCGGCCCGAAGACGTCGAGCGGGAAGTCGACGAACACCGGCCCGCGGTGCGGTTCGACCGCCAGCGCCGCCGCGCCGTGCACCACGGCGCCGGCCTTGGACGGGTCGGTGAGCGTGGTCGCCTGCTTGGTGATCGACGCCAGGATCGGGACGTGGTCGAGCTCCTGCAACGAGCCCGCCCCCCAGCGCCCCTGCGGCGCCCGTCCGCCGAGCACGACGACCGGTGAGCCGTTGAACCACGCCGACGTCACCGCCGACACGCCGTTGGTGACCCCGGGGCCGGCCGTCAGTGCGGCCACGCCCGGCCGGCGGGTGAGCTTGGCGTACGCCTCGGCGGCGAACGTGGCCGACTGCTCGTGACGGGTGTCGACCACCCGCACCCCCTGGTTGCGGGCCGCCTCGTACAGCGGCCAGATGTGCCCGCCGTTCAACGTGAAGATCACGTCGACGCCGAACCCCCTCAGCGCCGCCACCGCCTGCTCCCCGGCATGCCCGTCGATCGTCGAATTCACGACCCCTCCAGTTGCCGAACGTCCACGTCATCAGACGGTAACGACAAATAACCTGAGCGTCCTATGCAGGTCGCGCCGCCACCCGTGCTTCCCGAGCGGACGCACCGCGTGTTCTGGTGGAAAGAGGCGCTCATCATCGCGGTCGGCTACGTGATCTACTCGTGGACCCGCAACCAGTTCGGCTCCAACCGGATCGCCGCCGACGGCGTGCCCGAACACGCCTTCAACAACGCCGAGCGGGTGATCCGCTTCGAGCGCAACATCGGGCTGTTCCACGAGGAGTCGCTGCAGGAGCTGTTCCTCAGCCGGGAGACGTTCATCCAGTTCTGGAACACGTACTACGGCGTGGCCCACTTCTTCGTCACGGTGCTCGTGTTCGTGCTGCTGTTCCGGAAGCGCCCGGCGGTGTTCCCGCAGTGGCGCAACAGCATCGTCGCGATGTCGGTGCTGGCGATCGCCGGCTTCGCCCTGTTCCCCCTGATGCCGCCCCGCCTGCTCGACGAGCCGTGCGCGGACTACGGCGGGGCGTGCATCGAGAGCGACCTGCGGCCCGACGGCGGAGGGTTCGGGTTCGTCGACACGCTCAAGGACTACGGCGGCCCGTGGTCGTTCGACTCCGACGCCGTCGCCGACATCTCCAACCAGTACGCGGCGATGCCCAGCCTGCACATCGGTTGGGCGATGTGGTGCGCGGTCGCGATGTGGCCGCTGCTGCGCCGCCGATGGCAACGGGTCGCGGTGTTCCTCTATCCGCTGGCCACGATGTTCTGCATCATCGTCACCGGCAACCACTACTGGATCGACGGGATCGCCGGGCTCGTCATCTTCGGCGTCGGGACGCTCATCGGCTGGGGCCTGCACCGTTGGAACCAGAACCGCCTCGACGTCAAGCACGCCCGCGCCGTGGAGGCCACGTCGTCGATCGTCGCGGCCTGACCGCGATCCCATCGCACCAAGGCCGAAACCGGATAGCGTCGGTGCACCATGTGGCTCGAAGAGATCAACGAGCCAGCCGACCTGCGGGCCCTGTCGTTCGAGGAGCTGGAGGAGCTGGCCGGTGAGATCCGGGACTTCATCGTGTTGGCGGTCGCCGAGAACAGCGGTCACCTCGGATCGAACCTCGGGGCCGTCGAGCTGACGCTCGCCCTGCACCGGGTGTTCGAGTCGCCGACCGACGCGATCCTGTGGGACACCGGCCATCAGGCGTACGTGCACAAGCTCGTGACCGGACGCCGCGACGGCTTCGCCCAGCTGCGCCAGGCCGGCGGGCTGTCCGGATACCCCTGCCGCGACGAGAGCGACGCACGACTACATCGAGAACAGCCACGCCTCGACCGTGCTGTCCTACGCCTACGGGCTGGCCGTCGCCCGCGACGCCGGCACCGACCCGCACCGGCACATCGTCGCCGTGATCGGCGACGGCTCGATGACCGGCGGGCATGGCGTACGAGGCGATCAACAACCTCGGCCACAGCGGCCGCCGCGTGATCATCGTCCTCAACGACAACGGGCGCAGCTACGCACCGACGGTGTCGAGCCTCACCGCCCCGCGGCCCGTCGAGGCGCCCGAGCCGGAGCCGAACCCGCGGCTCATCGAGCGCGTCGGCGGGTGGATGGCCCACGCGCCTCACCAGCATCCGCCTCAACCCGACGTACGTGCGGCGCCAGCGGCGGCTCGAGGGCTTCCTCCGTGACGTGCCGGTGGTGGGGACTCCGGCCGAGAAGGCGGTCGAGGCGATCAAGGCGGCGGTGCGCGAGGTCCTCCAGCCGCCGTCGTTCTTCGAGGCCCTCGGCGTGCGCTACGTCGGGCCGGTCGACGGGCACGACATCGCCGAGCTCGAGCACGCCATGCACAACGCGGTGGAGCTGTCCGCCGAGGGACCGATCGTCGTCCACGTCCTCACCCAGAAGGGCCGCGGCTACCCGCCGGCCGAGGACGACGACGAGAAGCATCTCCACGACGCTCCGGTGTTCGACCCGGTGACCGGGCCGCCCGAAGGCGGTGCCGACGGGATACACGCAGGCGTTCGCCGAGGCGATCATCAAGGAGGCCGAGGCCGACGCCAGGATCGTCGCGATCACCGCGGCGATGCCGGGACCGACCGGCCTGCTGCCGTTCGAGGCCCGCTTCCCCGACCGCTTCTTCGACGTCGGCATCGCCGAGCAGCACGCCGTCACGGGCGCGGCCGGGATGGCGATGGGCGGCCTGCGGCCGGTCGTCGCGCTCTACTCGACGTTCCTCAACCGGGCGTGGGACCAGGTGGTGTACGACGTCGCCCTGCACCGGCTGCCGGTGATCTTCTGCCTCGACCGGGCCGGGATCACGGGCCCCGACGGGCCCAGCCATCACGGCGTGTACGACCTCGCGATGCTCTCCCGGGTGCCGGGCATGCGCGTGCTCGCCCCGTCGAGCGGGCAGGAGCTGCAGCAGATGCTGCACGACGCGACGGAGCTCGCCGACGACGGGCCGGTCGCGATCCGCTACCCCCGCGGTCAGGCGCGCCAGGTCGGCGAGCACGACGTCGGGGCCGGGCTCAGGGCCCGGCCGGTCCGGCGGGCCGCCGGCGCCGCCGGCGAGAGCGTGTGCGTGCTCGCCATCGGCAAGCTGCTCGCCGCCGCCGAGAAGGCGGCCGAGACACTCGCCGGCGAAGGGATCGAGGTCACGGTGTGGGACGTGCGCAGCTGCGCTCCCCTCGACGACGAGATGCTCGCCGACGCCGCCGCCCACCGGGCCGTGGTCACCGCCGAGGACGGCGTGCGCGAGGGCGGGATCGGGATGACGATCGCCGACCGGATCGGTGCGCTGGCGCCCGCCGTCCCGTGCCACGTCTTGGGCATACCGGCCCGGTTCATCCCGCACGCGGCGAGCCCCGACCACATCCTCGGGCAACTCGGCCTCGACGCCGACGGGATCGCCCGCACGATCCGCGAACGCTGCTGACCCGGCAGGGCGTGACCTGACCTCGGACTGGTCCGCCGACCTCGAGCTCGCGCTCGAGCTCGCCGACGCCGCCGACGCGATCACGCTGCCCGCCTTCCGCCCGCCGCTTCGCCGTCGAGCGGAAGTCCGACGGTACCGAGGTCACGGCGGTGGACCGCGCCGCCGAGGCGGCGATCGCCGAGCGGCTCGCCGTCGCGCGTCCCGACCACGGGCTGTTCGGCGAGGAGTTCGGTCGCTCCGGCGAGGGATCGCCGTGGCAGTGGATCGTCGACCCGATCGACGGGACCTCGGGGTTCGTGCGCGGGCATCCCGGTGTGGGCGACGCTCATCGCCCTCGCCCACGCCGAGCGCGATGGATCGGACGTCGTCGTCGCCGCGGTCTCGGCCCCGGCGCTCGGCGCCCGATGGTGGGCGGCGCGGGACGCCGGCACGTTCGTCGACGGGCGTCGTTGCCAGCGTCTCGTCGGTCGACCAGCTGACCGACGCCCAGGTGAGCGTGCACGTTCAGCTCCGGGTGGGACGAGCTCGGCCTGACGCCCGCGCTGGTCGACCTGGCCGGGGAGGCCCGCCGGGTCAGCGGGCTTCGGCGACTTCTGGCAGCACGCCCTCGTCGCCGAGGGCGCGCTCGACGTCGCCATCGACGCCGTCGGGGTGGCGCCCTACGACATCGCCGCCGTGCGCCTGCTGGTCGAGGAGGCCGGCGGCACGCTCACCGACCGCCATGGGGTGCCGGGCCATCGACCGCGGCACGGCGATCAGCACCAACGGCGTGCTGCACGCCGAGGTGCTGCGGCGGCTCACGCCGCTAGCCACCCGAGGTTTTCTGATCCCGGAGGCGTTTCCGGCCCGGACGGGGCGCGGATCCCTGGCGGCGAGAACCTCGGGTGATTCAGGCGTCGGGCTCGTCGCCGACCACGGAGACGAAGCTCACGCAGGCGCCGGGAGCGCCGCCGAGGTTGTGGGTGAGGCGCCTTGCGCTTGCCGGCGGTCGACGCTGGCGATCTGCCGCTCGCCGGCCTCGCCGCGCAGCTGCGGTCCAGCACTCGAACAGCATCCGCAGGCCCGAGGCGCCGATCGGGTGGCCGAACGACTTCAACCCGCCGTCAGGGTTGACCGGCAGCTCACCGTCGAGGTCGAACGTGCCGGCGAGCACCTCCTTCCACGCGAACCCGCGCTCGGCGAACCCGAGGTCCTCCATCAGCACCAGCTCGGTGGGCGTGAAGCAGTCGTGCACCTCGGCCATCGCCAACTCGGCGCGGGGGTCGGCGATGCCGGCCTGGGCGTAGGCGTCCTCGGCGGAGCGGACGACCTCCCGGAAGCTGGTGTAGTCGTAGCTCGGGTCGATCGGCCCGGCGGCCGGGCCGGACACGAACGACAGCGCCTTCACGTACAGCGGGTGGTCGGTGTAGCGATGGGCGTCCTCGGCGCGCACGATGATCGCCGCCGCCGATCCGTCGCTGACGCCCGAGCAGTCGAAGATGCCGAGCGGTCCGGCGATCAGCGGGCTGCAGGCGATCGTCTCCTTGGGCACCTCCTTGCGGAACTGCGGCACGCGGGTTGAGCGCCCCGTTGCGGTGGTTCTTCCACGCGATGCGGGTGAGCACGTCCTTCATCTCGTCGGGGTCGACGCCGTACTTCTTGGCGTACGCCGGGGCGAGGAAGCTGAACGAGGCCGGCGCCGTGACGCTGAGCCGGGTGCCGTCGTCGGGGGGCGGGCTGCCGACGAGGCCGGAGAAACCGGAGTCCTTGAGCTTCTCGACGCCGATCGCCATCGCCACGTCGTAGGCGCCGGAAGCGACGGCGTAGCAGGCGTTGCGGAACGCCTCCGAACCCGTCGCGCACATGTTCTCGAGCCGGCTGACCGGCTTGTAGTCGATCTTCAGCGGCCGGCTGAGCGTGAGCCCGGACACGCCGGACGCCATCGTGCCGAACCAGAACGCGTCGACGTCGTCGAGGGTGACGCCGGCCGACTTGAGGGCGTCGCCGCGAGGCGTCGACGAGCAGGTCGTCGGTCGAGCGGTCCCAGTGCTCGCCGAACGTCGTGCAGCCCATGCCGACGATGGCGACCCGGTCGCGGATCCCGTGTGATGCCATGTCAATCCTCCTCGCCGTTCCGCGCCAGCGGACGGGCTTTCCAGAAGTAATTGTGCACGCCGCCGCTCGTGAACAGACGACGGAACGTCATCTCGACCCGATCGCCGATGGCGACGGTCGCCGGGTCGACGTCGGTGAGCTCGCACTGGAAACGGCCACCGCCGTCGAAGTCGATGACCGCCGCGACCACCGGCGGGCTCATGCTGTACGCCAGGCGATCCACCGTGAACGTGGCGATGGTGGCCGGGACGTCGGCCATCCGCACCGGCTCCATGTGGTCGACCGCGCCGGTGCCCATGCTCACCCGGGCCGGCGGGAGGTGGACGAACCCGGTCTCGTCGCGGCTGCCGATGAACCCGTACTTCCACTGCTCCGTGCGCAGGCTCGGCGGTGCCGCCGGGGCGTCGGGCTCCGGCCGGCGCGGTGGCTCCGCGGCAGGAACCCGCGCCACGTGAGGAACTGGGCGTACGACAGGTCGTCGCGCCCGGCCTCCATCAGGTCGCGGACCGTCGACGCCCGCCGGTACTCGGCGAGCGCCTCGGTCGTGCGCAGGACCCACACGTCGACGCCGTCGGCGAGCTGGACCAGCGCGATCGTCTGTCCGGGCTCGGCGCGGTCGAGCACGTCGGCCAGCAGCAGCCCGGCGTGGGCCGCGCCGGTGTTGCCGATGGAGGCCGCCAGGTCGTCGACGATCGCCTCGGGCCGGAACCCGGCATGGCGCCGGGCCGCGTTGACGGCCCGCTGATGCAGGCCGGTCACGATCGCATGGTCGACCTCGCCGGCGCCGATCCCCGCCGCCTTCAGCGCGGCCGTCACGGCCTCCTCGACGAGCGGCGCGTAGGCGTGCTCGCCGAAGCGCTCCTCCCACTGCCGTGACGACGGCTCGCCCGGTAGCCGCCACCGGTCGAGGAACTCGCCCGTGGCGCTGGCCCCGCCGATCGTCTCGGTCAGCGCGGCCGGGCCGTCGCCGAAGAGCAGCGCGACCGCGGCGTCGCCCCCGCCGGCTTCGTCGGCGCCGCCAGGCAGCCCGGCCCGGATGTCCGCCAGCACGGCGAGCCCTCCGGTGCGGTCGGCGAGCGTGCACGCGGCGACGTTGGAGCGCACCGCACCGACGAGGTCGTACGCCCCGACGTGGGAGGGCAGGGCGAGGGCGGCGTGGATCGCGGTGGCGTTGGTCTTGTCGGCGTACGCCGGAGCGGTGGTCGCGAACACGATGTCGGCCGGCGAGGCGCCCTCGGGCGCCCGCCGCAGCGCGACGCGCGCCGCCTCGACACCCATCGAGGTGGTGTCCTCGTCGTAGCTGGCCACTCGGCGGGTCCCCGCGCCCTTGCCGCTTCCGAGAGCCTCGGCGATCGCCGCCCGTTGGAGCCGCCAATAGGGCAGGTACACGCCATAGCTCAGGATCCCGGCCATGCCGGCAAGCTAGCCCCGCCTTGACCGGCACTCCTTGTTAGGGTTACCTAACAAGGAGTATGACGATGTTCCGGCCGCACCCCACCGTCCTCGGCGACGACCAGCTCTGCACCCTGCGGCGGGCCGCGGCGATGGCCCACACCACCGGCGCCATCGGCCTCCGCCTGAGCTCGGGAGGGACGACCATCCTCGACGTGATCCCGCTCCACACCGACGATGGTGTGCCCGTCGATCCGTGGCGGGCCGAGCGCGCGCCCGGCCTGCGCATCGACCCGTGCGGGTTCCGGCTCGCCGTCGCCAAGGCGTGGGCGGACCACACGGGCGGGTGCGGGGTGGGACTCGTCGGCCTGGAAAGCGGTGAGGCCTGGACGTCACCTGGACGGTCTGTCCGCCGGGCAAGCTGCTCGGGTTCGGCGCCGTCCGCACCCTTTGCGCGTCCAGGATGGTGTGGGCGTTCGCCTCGCTGCTCGCGCCGAGCACCCTGTCGACGGTGCTGGCCGAGGTCGCCGCGGCCAGCGACGCGCCGATCGTCCGCGATCGGAGACGGTCTGGCCGCCCAACTGATCCACGACGACCAGCTCGAGGCCACAGTGGTCCACATCGAGGTGGACCCGACCGTCGACTCGCCGGCTGTGTCGACGGCGCGCGTGCTGGACGAGGTGGTCCGGCGGATGGTGGCCGCGGTCGGCGCGGCCGAGGTGGTCGAGGCGCTCTGGCCCTAGCTGTAGTAGGGGTTCTCGCCGGTGGTGTGGTCGGTGAGGTCCTTGACCCGCTCGACGCCTTCGATCGCCTCCGAGAGCATCGTCTGCACGCCGTCGAGCATCGTCAGTCGGCTCATCGAACAACCGTGGCAGCCGCCACCCATCGTGAGGTAGGCGGTGCCTTCCCCGTCGTGGCCGACATAGGTGACGAAGCCGCCGTGCACGGCCAGGGCCGGGTTGACCTCGTCGGCGACCATCGCCTCGATCGTCGCCGACAGCTCGTCGTCGGAGACGAGACCTTCCACCACCGGCGGCGCCGGGCGGTTGGGGTTGCGGATCACCAGCCCCTGCGAGTCGGTGTGGTCGAGGACCGCGCCCTGCAGCAGCTCGTGATCGCGCGACGGGATGATCACCTTCAGACCGTCGTGGGTCCGCACCTCGTCGGTGAACGCGGCGGTCAGGAACTCGTCGAAGCTCAGGTCGTAGCGGAAGTCCTCGCCGGGGCTCGAGGCGATCTCGAGGCGCAGCCCGAGCTTGTCGGCGTCGGGCTCAGCGTCGCGCAGCTCACGCAGTTTGGCCACCGCGGCGGGGGTGATCTCGATGATCGGCTCGCTGCCGGTCGCCACCGGCGAACTGACAAGACCTTCCAGCGGACTCATGCCATCAGGCTACCGCCGAGCCGCTCCTCGCCGAACTTGCAGCTGATCGCGGCGCCATGGCGCGCGCATCTAGCTGCAAGAAGCGGCGGTTGTCACCTGGTACCGCCGCCGTCGACCTCGATCCGCTGGCCGGTCACGTAGCCGGCCTGCTCGCTGCAGAGCCACAGCACGACCTCGGCGACGTCGGCGGGTTGGCAGACCCGACCGAACGGCGACCCGGCGTCGAGCGAGCGCAGGTCCTCCAGCGAGCGGTCGCCCGTCACCGCCCGGGCGAGGCGGACGCCCATGTCCGTCTCGACGAGGCCGGGAGCGACGACGTTGACGTGGATCCCGTTGGCGCGCTCCTCCTTGGCGAGGGTGAAGGCGAGCGCCTCGAGGGCCGCCTTGGCCATGTTGTACGGCGCCCCGTTGGCGGCCATGTGACTGGTGGCGACCGAGGAGATCATCACGATGTCGCCGCGAGTCCGCTGGCGCATCGAGGGCAGCACGAGCCGGGCCAGGTGGTGCGCGCTCACGGCGTGGGTCGCCAGCAACCGCTCGACCTCGCCCGGGTCGGTGTCGGCGACCGGGTTGCCCCGCGACGCGATGCCGGCGTTGGCGACGAGCAGATCGACGAAGCCGAAGTCGTCGAGCACCGCCTCGACCATCGCCGCGTCGGCGTCGGGGTCGTCGACCGACGCCGGATACGCGCGCGCCATGCCGCCGGCGGCTTCGATCGCGGCGACCGTCTCGGCGGCGGCGTCCTTGTCGCGGCGGTAGTTGACCGCCACCGCGGCGCCTTCCGACGCCAATCGCTCGGCGATCCCCCGGCCGATCCCCCGGCTGCCGCCGCTGACCAGTGCGACCCGACCGTCCAGCACGCTCATATGCCAACCTTGCCCGGTGACCGATGGCAGCCGCAAAGCGATCATCGCCGCCCTGCTGGCCAACCTCGGGATCGCCATCGCCAAGTTCGTCGGCTTCGTCATCACCAGCTCGGCCGGACTGCTCGCCGAGGCCGTCCACTCGCTCGCCGACACCGGCAACCAGGCGCTGCTGCTGCTCGGAGGGCATCGCGCCCGCAAGGCCGCGGACGTCGAGCATCCCGTTCGGGTACGGGCGGGAGCGCTACTTCTGGGCGTTCGTCGTCGCCGTCGTGCTCTTCTCGGTAGGTGGCCTGTTCGCGCTGTACGAGGGCATCTCCAAGCTGCGCGATCCGCACGAGGTCGAGAGCCTGTGGGTGGCGATCGGCATCCTCCTGTTCGCGATCGTGCTCGAGTCCATCTCGCTGCGGACGGCGTACCGCGAGGCGAGCCACCGCCGGCCTCCCGGCGTCTCGTGGTGGTCGTGGATCCGGACGGCGAAGGAGCCGGAGCTCCCCGTCGTGCTGCTCGAGGACACCGGCGCCGAGATCGGTCTCTTCTTCGCCCTCGGCGGCGTTCTGCTCGCCCACTTCACCGACGAGCCCCGTTGGGACGCGCTGGGGTCGATCGCCATCGGCGCCCTCCTCGTCGTCATCGCGATCCTGCTCGCCATCGAGATGAAGGGACTGCTCATCGGCGAGTCGGCGTCGACGAAGGACGCGGAGCGGATCGCGACGATTCTCCGGGAGGCGCCGTCCGTGCGCCGGCTGATCCACCTCAAGACCCAGCACCTCGGGCCGGACGAGCTGCTCGTCGCGGCGAAGCTCGAGTTCGACGCCCGACCTCACCGTCGACCAGCTGGCGGAGGCGATCAACGGGGTCGAGACCGCTCTGCGGGACGCCGTCCCGATCGCCCGCGTCGTGTACATCGAGCCGGACGTCTATCGCCCGGCCGTCTCGAGTTCGTGAGGTCGGGCACGCCCGACCCGGGCGCCGGACCGGGCCGTCGTCGGCATCGCCTGCGTGCTCGGGGCCGTCCTCGCCTTCTCCAGCAGCTCGTCGATCGTCAAGTGGGCGGACGCGCCCGGCTCGGTGGTCGCGTTCTGGCGGATGATCGGCGCGGTGGCGCTGTGGTGGCTCGTGATCGCCGGCCGGCGTGTGATGACCGGTCGCCCGATGCCGTCGGCCACCACGTGGCGCCGGGTGCTTCCCGCCGGATTGTTCTTCGGCTTGAACATCACCATCTTCTTCACCGCGATCAACCACACGAGCATCGCCCACGCCGAGTTCATCGCCGCCCTCACCCCGCTGCTGCTCGTGCCCGCGGGTGCGTTCTTCTTCGGCGAGCAGCCGAACCGTGCGCGCCCTCGCCTGGGGCTCACTCTCGATCGTCGGTCTCGCCATCGTGATCGCGCTTCGGGGGCGACCAGGGCGGCGCGACGCTCGGAGGCGACCTCCTCATCCTCGTCGTTGTCTGCACCTGGGTCGGCTACCTCCTGACGTCGCGGCGGGCGCGGGCCACCGTCGACGTCGTCGACTTCATGTCGACCGTGATGCCCATCGGACTGCTCACCGCGGCGCCGCTCGCCCTGCTCCTCGACGGCGACGAGCTGTGGCCGGTCGAAGCCAAGGCCTGGGTCGCCATCGTGTTGCTGTCGGTGCTCACCGGCATGCTCGCCCACGGCCTGATCGTGGCCGCCCAGCGCGACGTCGACGTCGGCACGATCGGGATGCTGCAGGTGTCGCAGCCGGCCCTCGCCGTCGCCTGGAGCTACGTCCTCCTCGGCGAGGAGATCCGCTGGGGGCAGGTGCCCGGCATGATCCTCGTGCTCATCGGCCTCGCCGCGTTCACGTTCGTGTCGCAGCGTCGGTCCGGTAGGGTGGCTGCCGACCAACACGGGGAGCTCACTGGTTCGGTGGGCTGAGAGGGTGGCCGCCGCCGCCGACCCGAGAACCTGACCCGGGTAATGCCGGCGGAGGAATCCAGTGTGACCGAGACGGTCGTGGTGATCACCGGAGCCGCCCCCCTCGATCGTCGCGCCGTCGACGCGATGCCGGCGGGAGCGATGCTCATCGCCGCCGACGGCGGACTCGATCACGCCTTGGCGGCCGGACTGGCGCCGGCGGTCCTGATCGGCGACCTCGACTCGGTCTCGCCGGCCGGGCTGGCCTGGGCGACGGAGCACGCCGAGGTCGTGCGACACGACAGCTGACAAGGGCGAGACGGACACCGAGCTCGCGCTCGCCCTGGCCGCGTCGCGGCGGCCGGAACGCATCGTGCTGCTCGCCGGGCAGGCCGTCGCCGAGCGTCTCGATCACCTCGTCACCACCTTCGGCGCGCTCGGCGCCCCGAGCCTCGCCGGCGTCGGCGCGCTCGAAGGCTGGTGGGGC
Organism: uncultured Acidimicrobiia bacterium; assembly: GCA_963839695.1. Lineage (GTDB taxonomy): Bacteria > Actinomycetota > Acidimicrobiia > Acidimicrobiales > Ilumatobacteraceae > JALZMG01. Next base: position 694,251 of record CAWIVW010000007.1, read on the forward strand.
GGCGACCGGCTGCACGTCGTCCACGGGCCGGGCAAGGTCGAGCTCGACGTGGAGCGGGGGACGACGTTCTCGGTGCTCGCGATGCACGGCCCGTGCCGCGGCGTCACGGTCGAAGGGGCCCGCTGGCCGCTCGTCGACCACGACCTCGAGCCGCTCGTCGGCCTCGGGGTCAGCAACGAGGCTGCGGCCCGTCCCGTCTCCGTGTCGGTCACCACCGGAATCGTCACCGTCGTCATCCCCGGAGACCCCACGTGAACACCCGCCGCACCGCCGCCATCGTCGCCGTCCTCGCCGTCTCGTTCGTCGCGTGCGGCGACGACGGACAGGGCGAAGGAGCCGATTCGATCACGCTCGTCGCCTACGACTCGTTCCCGACCGAGGACACCCCGCTGAACGCGGCACTGGCCGCCTTCACGGAGGACACCGGGGTCGACGTCGAGCTGGTCATCGCCGGCGATGCCGGGACGATGGTGTCCAAGGCCGTGCTCACCGCCGGCAACCCCGAGGGCGACGTGATGTTCGGCGTCGACAACACGTTCCTGTCGCGTGTCGTCGAGGGGGAGGTCTTCGAACCGTACGCGGCCGACGGCCTCGACTCGGTTCCCGACGAGCTGCGGGCGCTCGTCCCCGACGACGAGGCCACGCCGGTCGACTTCGGCGACGTGTGCATCAACTACGACATCGCCTGGTTCGAGGAGCACGAGTTGGATCCGCCGGCTGACCTGGAAGCGCTCGCCGATCCGCAGTACCGCGACCTGCTCGTCGTCGAGAACCCGGCGACGTCGTCCCCCGGGCTGGCGTTCCTGATGGCCACCGTCGCCGAGTTCGGTGAGGACGGCTGGCGCGACTACTGGTCGCGGCTGGCCGACAACGGGGTCGAGGTCGTCGCCGGCTGGGAGGAGGCGTACTACGAGCGCTTCACCTGGGCGGGCGGTGGGCCGAAGCCGCTCGTCGTGAGCTACGGGACCAGCCCGCCGGCCGAGGTCCTGTTCGCCGACCCGCCCGTCACCGAGGCCCCGACGGCGGTGGTCGACTCGACGTGCTTCCGCCAGGTCGAGTTCGCCGGTGTCCTGCGCGGCACGGACGCGCCGGACGAGGCCGAGCAGCTCGTCGACTTCCTGATCTCCGAGCGCTTCCAGGCCGAGCTCCCGCTCAACCTGTTCGTGTACCCGGCCAACGGCGACGTCCCGCTGCCGCCCGAGTTCACCGAGTACGCCGTGCTCCCGGAGAGCCCGGCGACGCTCGACCCGGACACGATCGCCGCCAACCGGGAGTCCTGGATCGACCAGTGGACCGACCTCGTCCTGCGCTGACTCCTCCATCTGGGCGGGATTCGTCCCAGCACGGGATCTGGGCGGGATCCGTTCCACCTGTCGCGACGGATCCCGCCCAGAACGCGGTGCCACGGTGGTTGGTGCTCGCTCTCGCCGCCGCGCCGGTCGCGTTCCTGATCTTCTTCTACGTCTGGCCGTTCGTCACTCTGCTCGCGCGTGGGCTGTCGGCGCGAGACGATCGGCGCGGCGACGTGGGAGATCGCCTGGTTCACCCTCTGGCAGGCCGCCGTCAGCACCGTTCTCACCATCGCCGCCGGGCTCCTGCCCGCCTACGTGATGGCCCGCTACCGCTTCCCGGGCCGGCGGCTGCTGTCCGGGCTGCTCACCGCGGTGTTCGTGCTGCCGACCGTCGTGATGGGGGCGGCGATGCTCGCCCTGCTCCCGGCGCCGATCGAGCGGGGCGTCTGGGCGATCCTCGCCGCCCACGTCGCGTTCAACCTCGCCGTCGTCGTGCGCACCGTCGGCGCGGTCTGGGAGCACCTCCCCGGCGACCTGGAGGCCGCGGCGGCGACGCTCGGCGCGTCCCCGTGGCGGGTGGCGCGGCGAGATCACCCTGCCCGCTGCTGCGCCCGGCGATCCTCGCCGCGGCGTCGATCGTCTTCGTCTTCACGTTCACCTCGTTCGGCGTGATCCGCGTCGTCGGCGACGCCGGGACGTCGACGATCGAGGTCGAGATCTGGCGGCGGGCGACCCAGCTCGGCGATCTCGGCGCCGCCGCCACGCTCGCCGTCGGCCAACTCGCCGTCGTCGCCGCTCGTCGTGGGCTGGTCGGCGTGGCAGCAGCGACGCCACAGTCGGGCCCTCGCCCTGCGCCCGCTCGCCCGCCGCCGGACGCCACGGCCGGGCGCCGAACGCCGGCTGGTCGCGGTCACCGCCGTCGCCACCGCGGATCGTCGTCGTCGCGCCGCTGGCCGCGCTCGTCGAGCGATCGCTGCGCGTCCGGTCCGGCTACAGCCTGACTGCGTGGCGGCACCTCGGCCGGACCGAGATCCGGCCCGGGATCAGCGTCGGCGTCGACCCCCGCGACGCCCTGCTCACGTCGCTGCGGATCGCGGCCGTCGCCACGGTGCTCGCCGTGGTGCTCGGCGCCCTCGCCGCGCTCGCCATCGTCGCCTGGCGTCGGGGCGGGCGGCTGCTCGACACCGGGCTGATGCTGCCGATCGCCACCTCGGCGGTCACGATCGGCTTCGGGATCCTGATCACGTTCGACGAGGCGCCCGTCGATTGGAGGGCATCCTGGTGGATCGTGCCCATCGGCCACGCCCTCGTCGCCGTCCCCTTCGTCGTCCGGGCGACCCTGCCGGTGCTGCGCGGGATCGACCCGCGGCTGCACGAGGCCGCGGCCACCCTCGGCGCGTCGCCGCCACGGGCGTGGCGAGAGATCACCGTGCCCCACCTCCGGCGGCCGGTCGTGGTCGCCGCGGGCCTGGCCGCGGCGATCTCGCTCGGCGAGTTCGGCGCGACGAGCTTCCTCACCCGCAGCGGCTCGGAGACGATGCCGATCGCGATCGAGCGTCTGCTCGGACGCACCGGCGCGGCGCTGCAGGCACAGGCCTACGTGCTGGCGACGATCCTCGCCGTCGCCACGATCGCGATCGTGCTCCTCCTCGACCTCGGCGACCGCCCTCGCCGGAGCCCCGTACCCGGCCGTGCTCGAAGTTCGTGACGTCACGGTCGCGTTCGACGGCACGACCGTCCTCCGCGACGTTTCGCTGGCCGTCGGACGACGCCGAGGTCGTCGCCCTGCTCGGCCCCTCGGGCAGCGGCAAGTCGACGCTGCTGCGCGTCATCGCCGGCCTCGTCGTGCCCGCGTCGGGCTCGGTGCATCTCGACGGGCGAGACATCTCCCGCGTGCCCACCCATCGCCGCGGCATCGGGATGGTGTTCCAGGACGAACAGCTCTTCCCGCACCGCGACGTCGCGGCGAACATCGGCTTCGGGTTGAAGATGCAGGGTCGGCCGCTCCCGGAGCGCGAGCGGCGGATCGACGAGATGCTCGAGCTGGTCGGCCTACGCCGGCTTCGGCCACCGCCACGTCACCGACCTCAGCGGCGGGGAGGCGAAGCGCGTGGCCCTGGCCCGCTCGCTCGCCCCCGCGCCCCGTGCCCTGCTCCTCGACGAACCGCTCACCGGGCTCGACCGCGAGCTGCACGATCGGCTCGCCCGCGAGCTCGGGCGCATCCTTCGCCAGGCGGCGACGACCACGCTCCTCGTCACCCACGACCGGGACGAGGCGTCCACGCTCGCCGACCGCGTGGTGACGATCGAACGAGCTCCGCGGCGACGGGTTCTCGATCGTCGAGCTCACCCCCGCGGAGACGCACCCGTTGCGGGCGGCCGTGCTGCGCAACGACACACCCAGCCGCGAGCTCGTCCTCGACGGTGACGACGAGCCGTCGACGTTCCACCTCGGCGTCCGGGATCGAGACGGCCAGCTGGTCGCGGTGTCGACGTGGCTGCGACGATCGCCGCCCGGCCACGACGGTACCGCCGGGGTGCAGCTGCGGGCGATGGCCACCGCACCGGCCGTGCGCGGGCGCGGCGCTGGCGACGCGCTTCTCGACGCGGGAATCGCCCGGGCCCGCGCCACGGCACCGAACGCGGTGGTGTGGGCCCGAGCGAGAGACAGCGCCCTCGGCTTCTACGTCCGGCACGGGTTCGAGGTCGTCGAGCCGGGCTTCGTCGACGAGACGACGGCGCTGCCGCACCACGTGATCCTGCTCCACCCGCATTAGCGACACGACCAGTTCCGTTTCCGCCTCTTCGCCACACCCAGGGCGGGTGAGGAGGTTCCGAGTTGCCACACGATCCGACGGCCGACGAGTACCGCCGGCGAGCCGCCGAGCTGCGCCGGCTCGCCGGACAGCTGGAGCAGTCGCCGGTGCTCCGGCTCCACGACGGCGCCGCGGACGACACCTGGGCGAGCCCGGGCGCCGAGGCCTGCCGAACGACGTTGAGCGACGACCAGGCCCGGCTGCTCCACGCCGATGGCCGAGCTGAACCAGCAGGCGTCGTGGTACGAGCACCAGGCCGACGCGCTCGATGCCGTCGCCGCCGCCCGCAGCCTGGCTCCGGGCAGCTGACGTGCCCGAGGTCGGCTACGACCCGGCGCGCCTGGCGGTGCTCCGCGCGCACACGATCGCCGCGATCGAGTCGCTCCGCTGGCTCACCAGCGACGACCCCGCCGCGTGGGAGGCCGTGCTCGCGGCGCGCGTCACGCGCGAGCACCTCGAACAGATCTGGATGCCGCTGATCGACCGCATCATCGGCAGCGAGGCGATGCTGACGTGGCAGGGCAGCGGACCTCGGCGAGGAGCTGGCCGATCTGGCGCGGGAGATCCTCTCGAGTCGCGAGCCCGACGACCTGACGGCGCTCTCGTGGGCGCTCGTCACCAACGCCGGCGACCTCGTCGCCATGCGCACGTTCTTCACCGAGCTGGGCGGGGCGGGCACCGCCCAGCTCTTCTTGGAGCTCGGCATGGCCGACCCGTACCGCGACGCCGGACACGGCCCGCGGACTGGCCACGGTCGTGCGGGACAAGCTGGCACGGGCGTCGCACGGGCAGGGCGTGCCGGCCGGGTTCACGAAGGCGCTGATCGACGGCATCGTCGCCGGCTACGCCGACATGCGCGTGAACCCGGCGGAGACGCTCTCGTTCGTGCTCGACGACTGTCGACTACGGCGGCGACTTCCTCGTTGCGGCCACCAAGACCGTCGTGGAACACGAGCGGGCGGCGGCGGCCGACGACCCCGACCCCGAGCACCTGCCCTGGCCGTACGTGACCTGGTCCTCCCGGCTCGCGGCGACGTTCGGCGACGACGCGGACGAGACCGGCAGCTCGCCGATGCAACGCGCCGCCGACCCGATGTACGCGTTGATGGAGGCGTTGGCGCGCGACAGCGAGGCGGCGCGGGCGGTCTTCACCGATCCGGACGTCGCCCGCTACCTGCTCGCCGAGCGCCGATTCGACCTCGACGGGCTCGCCCGGTTGGCCGCGGCCGCCGAATCGGCCGCCGCCGGACCAGACGTCGTACCTGACGCACCGACCACCGTGCTGAAGGACGCCGCCCTCGTCGCGTCGGCGTTCGTCAACCACGTTGGAGCTCGCGGCGACCTGCTCGACGATCCGGCGCCGGCAGGTGTCGGCGTCGGCGGCGATGATCCTCGGCCGCCACATGTTCGCAGTGCACAAGGAGGTGCTCGTGCCCGAGGCGCTCGAAGCACCAGCGACGATGCGACGCCACCTCGACGCCTTCGGCCCCGACGTCGAGGTCGAGGCGGCGCTGTTCGACACCGACGCGCTCGCCGCCGTGACCGACCTCGCCGTCGACACCGACGACGCCCTGGCCACGATGCGGGCTGCGCTCGATCGCTACGAGCAGGGCTACGCGGCCGTCGGCTGCCGCGGCGACGATCCGCCTCGAGGACACTGCTCCGGACGCCTACCTCGACGGCGTGATCAGGCAGATCGGTCTCCTCGAGGGCTACCTCGTCGAGCGGGCGGGCCACCGGGCCGAGGCCGATGGGCCGCGACCGGGACCAGGCGATCGAGCGCTGGGTCGACCTCGGATCGAGCGTCGTCGGCGCGGGCGTCGCCGCGGCCGTGCTCCCGGTGCCGGTGCTCGACGACGGCCTCGACCGTGTCGCCGACGACCTGAAGCGCCGCTGGGCGACGCACGAGGCCGGCGCCGAGCGGGAGTTCGAGGAGTACGCGGACGCGGCGATCCGACGGCTGACGTACCTGTGGTACCGCGAGCTCTACGCGGCCGGGGTGATCACGCCCGACCTGCCGGACGCGGCGCTGGCGGACGACGGGGGGCTGGTGTCGTGGGACGAGTTCGAGCGGCTCGACGATGCCGACCGCCGGGCCGTGCAGGACCGCATGGAGGAGAACACGTGGCGCGGGCGCGTCGACATCGACAGCACGGTCCTGTCCGACGCGATCAAGTCCGCCCAGCAGGACATCTACGCCGACCTGCGACGTGAGAACGGGTCAGAACACGCCGGCCGGTTCGAGATCGCCGATCGACGTCCGGCCGAGGAGCCACGCCAGCCGCTCGTGTGGCGGCGCGTCCAGCGCCGCCTGCGGCAGGCCCGTCATCCCCATCGGGCGGCGGGCGTTCCACCGCATCTCCATCCAGCGCAGATCCTGGCGCACGTACTCGGCCGGCCAATCGGCCGGTTCGTAGCCGAGGCCGAGATCGGCGCGATGCACCTCGACCTCGCGCCAGCGCATGAACGGCAGGTCGGTGACCGGGATCTCGCGACCGGGCGCCTCGCGGCTGCGGCCGTCCCAGCGCGTGCTGCGTCGACCAGGTCTGCTCCAGCTGCCAGATCGTGGTCCGGACGTCCGGCACCAGATCGGCGGCCGGGCGCCCGGCGCCGTCCTCGATCTCGCCGTTCGGCGGGCCAGCCCGCCCTCGTAGCGGTCGATGGTCGCGCCCCGTTCCGCGGCCGCGAGGACGCGGACGATGCTGTCGGCGTTGCGGGCGAGGTGGGTGAGCACGTGCCCGACGGTCCACTCGGGCAGCCGGCTGGGTGCCGCACCGTCGAGCGTGCCGGCATCCAGGCAGTCGTCGAGCATCGACAGCAGACCCTGGTGCGCGGCCGCCGCGCCGGCGACGTCCCGGTCGAGCTGCCGCGCGTCCATCGCGCGTCACCGTACCGAGGTGCGACGGCGGCCCGCTCGCCGCGGGCGGGCGGCGTCGAGCCGTGCCAGGCTGTCCGGCATGCAGTTGGGGATGATCGGCCTCGGGCGCATGGGCGCCAACATGGTGCGCCGCCTGGAACGCGCCGGCCACGAATGTGTGGGGTACGACGTCGACGCGGCGGCGGTGGAGGACCTCGCCGACGAAGGTGTCGCCGGCGCGCCGACGCTCAACGACCTGGTCGCCAAGCTCGCTCCGCCCCGCCACGTGTGGATCATGGTCCCGGCGGCCTTCGTCGACTCGACCATCGCCGGGCTCGTCACCCTGCTCGAGCGCGGCGACACGATCATCGACGGCGGCAACTCGTGGTACCGCGACGACATCGAACGCGCCGCCCTGTTGGCCGTCGCGAGCACGGCATCGACTACGTCGACGTCGGCACCAGCGGCGGCACGCACGGGCTCGAACGGGGCTACTGCCTGATGATCGGCGGCCCGGACGAGGCGGTGGCGCGGCTGGCGCCGATCTTCGACGCCCTCGCCCCCGGAGTCGACGCGGCCGAACGGACGCCGACCCGGGCCGCGGCGGGTGAGCCGAGGACCGCCGAGCGGGGATGGCTCCACTGCGGGCCCGCCGGGGCCGGGCACTTCGTGAAGATGGTCCACAACGGCATCGAGTACGGGCTCATGGCCGCCTACGCCGAGGGCCTCAACGTGCTCGCCAAGGCCGACATCGGGACCGAGGCCCATGCCGCCGACGCCGAGACGGCGCCGCTCACCCACCCCGAGTACTACCGCTACGACTTCGACCTGGCCGCGATCACCGAGGTGTGGCGGCGCGGGCTCGGTCGTGGCCAGCTGGCTGCTCGACCTGACCGCCGAGGCCCTCGCCGCGGACCCCGAGCTGGAGGCGTTCGCGGGCCGGGTGAGCGACTCAGGCGAAGGCCGTTGGACGATCAGCGCGGCGATCGACGAGGGCGTACCCGTGCCGGTACTGTCGAACGCGCTGTTCCAGCGGTTCAGCTCACGAGGCCGGTCGGATGTCGCCGACAAGGTGCTGTCGGCGATGCGGGCCGGCTTCGGCGGTCACGTCGAGAGGAGCGAGAGCAGCCGATGAGTCCAATGGGGACCAGGACGCACTCGATCAGCCGCCGGCCGATGCGCTCGTCCTCTTCGGCGCGACCGGCGACCTGGCCCAGCGCAAGCTGTTCCCGGCCCTCTACCACCTCGTCCGCCGCGGCGAGCTGACCGTGCCGGTCGTCGGCGTGGCCCGCAGCGACTGGACCGACGAGGACTTCCGGTCGCACGCGCGGGAGTCGATCGTCGAACACGTCGAATCACCGGACGATGCGGTGATCGACAAGCTCGCCGCGCAGATGGATCTCGTCCAGGGCGACTACGCCGCCCCGGCGACCTGGGAGACGCTCGCGGAGACGCTCGACTCCCACGGGTCGAAGGTCGCCGTCTACTACATGGCGATCCCGCCGGAGATGTTCCCGACGGTGGCCGAGGCGCTGGCGTCGGTCGGGCTGCACGAACGCGGACGCATCGTGGTCGAGAAGCCGTTCGGCCGCGACCTGCAGTCGGCCATCGAGCTCAACGAGACGCTGCACAGCATCTTCCCCGAGGAGCGCATCTTCCGCATCGACCACTACCTGGGCAAGGAGGCGGTCGAGGACCTGCTCGTCTTCCGCTTCTCGAACATGATGCTCGAGCCGATCTGGAACCGCCGCTACGTCCGCAGCGTGCAGGTCACGATGGCGGAGTCGATCGGCGTCGAGGGCCGGGGCAGCTTCTACGACTCGGTCGGCGCGATCCGCGACGTCGATGCAGAACCACCTGCTCCAGGTCGTCTCGCTGCTGGCGATGGAGCCGCCAGTCGACCCCGACGCCTCGTTCCTCCAGGACGAGAAGTCCAAGGTGCTCGCGGCGATGGAGCCGGTCGACCCGATGCGGATGGTGCGCGGTCAGTACGTCGGATACCGCGAGGAGCCCGGCGTCGACCCGCAGTCGACCACCGAGACGTTCGTCGCGGCCCGACTGGAGATCGACTCGTGGCGCTGGGCCGGTGTGCCGTGGTACGTGCGCGTCGGCAAGGGCCTCGCCCAGTCGGTGACCGAGGCCGTGATCGAGTTGCGGGAGCCGCCGCAGCTCCTGTTCGACGAGGCGGGCGGCGCCGTTCCCGAACGCAACCTCATCCGCCTCCGACTCGGCCAGCGCGACGGGGTCACGTTCACCCTCCAGGCCAAGACACCGGGGCCTCACATGGACAGCCAGCAGGTCGACGTCAGCGTCGACTTCGCCGCCGCGCTGGGCGAACGGCAGGACGCCTACGAGCGCCTGCTCAAGGACGCCATCGAGGGCTCGCCGCGGCGCTTCGCTCGCGAGGACGTCGTCGAGCGCACGTGGCGGGTGGTGCAGCCCGCGCTCGACGAGCCCGGCCCCATCCACCCCTACTTCCGCGGGACGTGGGGGCCGGCGGAGGCCGACCGGATCCTCGAGGGCGACACCTGGTTCGAGCCCTCCTCCTGATCACATTCGGGCTCGTTCGGCGCTCACACCGCTCGCGGCGCGGGATGACGACGACGGTGCCGTCGGTCTCGTGGCGGACGGTCACCTGGACGCCGTAGAACTCGGCGAGCGTCGCCGCCTGCAACACCTCCTGAGCCGTGCCCGTGGCCACGCACCGGCCCTCGTAGAGCAGGGCGAGCCGGTCGCTGTAGAGCCCGGCCAGCGTGAGGTCGTGCATCGCCGACACAACGGTCAGCCCGTGCTCCCGGCGCAGCCTGGCGACGAGCTCGAGTGCCTGCTGTTGATGACCGATGTCGAGGGCGCTCGTCGGTTCGTCGAGGAGAAGGATCGGCGCCTCCTGGGCGAGCGCTCTGGCGATCACGAGCCGCTGGCGTTCGCCGCCGCTCAGCGTGCCGAGCCGGCGGAGGGCGAACGACCCGAGGTCGAGCCGTTCGAGCACGCCCGCCACCATCTCCCGGTCGTGGCGAGTGGGGCTGGCGAAGTAGCCCACGTACGGTGACCGGCCGAGCAGCACGTACTCGGCACCGGTCATGTCGTCGGGAATCAGCGGCTCCTGCGGCACGTAGGCGATCAGCTGCGTCCGCCGACGCTGCGAGCGGGACGCCACCAGCTCGCCGTCGACGCGGATCTCTCCCGTGCACCCGACGAGACCGACGACCGCCCGCAGCAACGACGACTTGCCGGCGCCGTTCGGGCCGATGAGCCCGAGCCACTCCCCGGACTCGACCGTGGTGGAGAACGACGCCACGGCGACGGCGCGGCCGTATGCGACTCCGACGTCGCGCAGCTCGAGCTCGCTCATCTCGCTCCCTGCCGGGCACGCAGCACGATGAGGAAGAACGGGGCACCGATGAACGCGGTCACCACGCCGATCGGGCGTCTCGGCCGGATCGGTGAGCACCCGCGCCGGGATGTCGGCGAGGATCAGGAACGCCGCGCCGAGCAGGACCGACAGCGGCAGCACCCGGTAGTAGCTCGAACCGGCGAGTCAACCGGATCAGGTGCGGCACGACGATCCCGACGAAGCCGATCAGGCCGCTCACCGCCACGACCGCGGCGGTGCCGAGCGTGGCCGCGATCACCACGATGAGCCGCACCCGGGCGACGGGTGCGCCGAGCGAGGAAGCCTCGTCGTCGCCGACACGGAGCAGGTCGAGGTGCCGGCGGTGCAGCAGCAGCACCACCGTGGCCGCGGCGACGTACGGCAGCGACCATCCGCACGTCGGACCAACGGCGCGGTCGACAGCGAGCCGAGGATCCAGTTGTACACCTGCCGCACGACCTCGGAGTGGCGTTGGAGGATGAACGTCTGCACCGCCGTGACGAGCGACGTCACCGCCACCCCGGCGAGCACGAGTGTGACCGCTGACCGGGTGCCGCCGAAGGCGGCGCCGACGGTGTAGGTCACGAGCACCGTCGCCAGGGCGGCCACGAAGGCGACCGTCGGGCGCGGGATCGACCGGCCAGCCGGCCGTCGCCGAGCGGGCGACGGTGAACACGATCGTCGCCCCGAGCCCGGCCCCGGCCGCGGCCCCGAGCAGGTAGGGGTCGACGAGCGGGTTGCGGAACACGCCCTGATAACTCGCCCCGGCGAGCGAGAGCATCGCCCCGACGACACCGGCCAGCACGACCCGGGGCATCCGGATCTGCCAGATCACGTTCCACTCGGCGTCGCTGACACCACTGTCGACGGCGACGAGCGGTAGGTGGTCGAGCACGGCGAGCGGCACCCGCCACCAGTCCGGGCCGGCCGGCCCGACCATCGCCCCGAGCACGAACGCGCCGAGCAGGATCGCCGCCGACGCCAGCAGCCACCAGCGATCGCGCCGCGCCGCGACCGGCGAACGGCCGTCGCGCGGCTCACGGCGGACTGCGCGGCGTCGATCCACCGCAGCCGACGGCCGCCCGGCTGACGACCGGGCGTACGGCGTCGGCACCGCCCGCATGTAGTCGACGAGCCGCGGCCCCCAACGCGACGCGATGTCGTCGTCCATCTCGACGACGCCGCCGTTGGCGACCGCGGCGATCGACGCCCATCCCGGCCGGGCGGCCACCGTCTCGGCGCTCTCCCCGCAGCACTTGGTGTCGGCGAGGAAGATCAGGTCGGGATTCGTGGAGATGATGAACTCGGCGTTGAGCTGCGGGTAGGTCCCGCCGGTGCCCTCGGCCTCGTCGGCGATGTTGCGCAGCCCGAGCCGGTTGTAGACCTGCCCGATGAACGTGTCCGAAGTGACGCTGAAGTAGGTGTTGTCGAGCTCGTGGTAGACGCTCAACGGCTCCGTCCAGCGGCGGCATCCCGGCGATGATCTCGTCGATGTCGGCCTGCATCTGGCGCGACCAGCTCGGCGGCCTCGCCGACGTGGCCGGTCAGTCGCCCCGAGCTGCTCGATCTGGGCGTAGACGTCGCTGAAGCCGACCGGTGCCGGCCCCTCCCAGTGGGTGAGGCCGAGCGAGTCGAGCTGGGCGAGGAAGTCGGGGTTGGTGCCCTCGGTGACGACCAGATCGGGCTCGTAGCCGGCGACCGCCTCGACGTTGGGTTCGAATGCCGACAGGTCGGTCACCACCGCGGCGGTCTCGGGCGGGTACGTCGAGAAGTTGTCGACGGCGACGACCTGGTCGCCGGCACCGATGGCGAACAGGATCTCGGTGTGCGTCGGCGAGAGCGAGACGATGCGCTCGGGCACGTCGGCGGCAGCCGTCGTCGCCGGCGCGGCGGCGCTGGTCGCTGGCGCGGCGGCAGTGGTCGGCTGGCCCGTCTGTGGTCGCCGCGGCCACGCTCGTCGCGGCGGTTGTCGACGCCGGCACCGGCAGGGTCCGTCGCGTCGGTCGCGTCGTCATCGTCGCCGCAACCGGCAAGGCCGCCGCGCGACCAGGAGAGCCGGCGACGACGCCGGCCAGCATCTTCGGTGCCACGTGAATTCCTCCAAGCTGAGATGGAGGACAAGAAGTCGCCGCGTGTCGCCCGGTGCGAGCAGCCCGCGAACCGCCCTTGCCTCGAGGGTCTGGTTGTCGCCCGTAGGGCCAGGCGACCGGACTCGTCCGCTCGGGGCGGCTTCACCGTTGCGGGTCAGTGCCGGGATCTCACCGGACTTCGCTGGGTCCTACGACGGGCGACACCGTAGCGGCTGCTCCGTACACTCCGCCAGCGTGGACGCGAGCCCGGCCGACCTGCCGACGGAGGACCCGCGTCCGGACGACCTGCGGCGGGCACCGTCGGTCGTCGTGCTCAACACCGGCGACGGCAAGGGCAAGAGCTCGGCCGCCTTCGGCGTGATGGTGCGCGGCCTCGCCCGCGGCTGGAACGTCGCCGTGGTGCAGTTCGTCAAGAGCGGCAAGTGGCACGTCGGCGAGGAGAAGCTCGGTCGTCAACTCGGCGTCGACTGGTTCGCCGTCGGCGACGGCTTCACGTGGGACTCCGCCGATCTCGAACACGACAAGGCCCTCGCCCAGGCCGGCTGGAAGCAGGCCGCCGACCTGCTCGCCGCCGGCGAGCATCACCTCGTCGTGCTCGACGAGCTGACGTACCTGTGCAACTGGGGGTGGCTCGACACCGCCGAGGTCGCCGAGGCGATCCGCGACCGACCGGAGCACGTGAACGTCGTCGATCACCGGCCGCGACGCCCCGGCCGAGCTGGTCGACGTGGCCGACACCGTGACCGAGATGCGCTCGGTCAAGCACGCCTACGACCGGGGCATCCGCGCCCTGCGCGGCATCGACTACTGATGTCGATCACCCTCCTGCTCGGCGGGGCTCGCAGCGGCAAGAGCGCGTTGGCCGTGGAGATCGGACGGCGCCACTCCGGCCCGGTGGTGTTCGTCGCCACCTGCCCGGCGCTCGACGACGACCTCGCCGCCCGCATCGCCCGGCACCGGGCGTCCCGGCCCGACTGGCCGACGATCGAGGAGCCCGTCGAGCTCGGCGCGGCGGTCGACAAGGTGGACGACGGCGCACTCGTCGTCGTCGACTGCCTGACCCTGTGGGTCTCCAACCTGATGCTGCGCGGCGACGGCGAACCGGAGGTGACGGACGCGGCCGCCGGCATTCGTCGGTGCGCTCCTCGACCGCGGTGGGCCGGCCGTCGTCGTGAGCAACGAGGTCGGCTCCGGGGTCCACCCCGAGGGCGAGCTCGGGCGGCGGTACCGGGACCTGCTCGGCCGGGTGAACCAGATCGTGGCCGCCGCGGCCGACACGACGCTGCTCGTCGTGGCCGGACGAGCCGTGCGCCTCGACGATCCGTGGGCGGTGCTCGGATGAGCGCGGCTGCACGAGCTGCTACGCCGACCTCCCCGAGCCCGACCCCACGGCCGTGGCCGCGGTCCGCGAACGGGCCGCCCAGATCCTGCGGCCCGCGCGGCGCGCTGGCTCGCTTCGACGAACTGGCCGAGTGGGTCGCCGGCTGGCAGCGCACCGATCGGCCCCGCAGTCGAGCGGCCGGTCGGGCTGATCTTCGCCGCCGACCACGGCGTCGCCGAGGCCGAGCGAGGTGAGCGCCTACCCGACGACGGTCACCGCGGCGATGTTCGAGGCGTTCAGCCGAGGACGTTCGACGATCGAGCGCGTTCGCCCGCCACGCCGGGGCGACGGTACGCGCCGTCGACGTCGGGGTCGGTCGGCCCACCGGCGACATCCGGGTCGAGGCGGCGCTCACACCGGAGCGATTCGAGCGAGGTCGTCGACGATCGCGTGCGCGGACGGTCGACGAGCTCGACAGCGACCTGCTCGTGCTCGGCGAGATGGGCATCGGCAACACCACCGCCGCGTCCGCGGTTGCGGCCGCGCTCGTCCGTGACGAGCCGGCGGCCTGGGTTGGCCGAGGCACCGGTGTGGACGACGCCGGGCTCGCCCGTAAGCGGGCCGCGGTGGAGCAGGCGGTGCGCCGCATCTCGGACTTGACCGACCCGATCGAAGTACTCCGTGAGGTCGGGGGCGCCGAGCTGGTGGCGATCGCCGCCGCCGCCGTCGCCGCCCGCCATCGACGGCTGCCGGTCGTGCTCGACGGCTACGTGGTCACCGCCTCCGTCCTGCCGCTGGCGATGGTCGAGCCGACGGCCCTCGACTCACTGCGTCGTCGGCCACTGCTCGGCCGAGTCCGGCCACCGCCGCCTGCTCGACCTGCTCGGCAAGCGGCCGCTGCTCGACCTCGACATGCGGCTCGGTGAGGGCAGCGGGGCGATGGCCGCCGTGCCGCTCGTGGCGATGGCGTGCGCCGGCATCACCGAGGTCCCGACGTTCGCCGAGTGGTTCGGTGAGGCCTGAACCCCCGTTCTGTCGTTTGGAGTCGGCCGGATCGGGCCGATCGTGAACGACAGAACCGGTGGCTTCGTCGGTGCGGCGCAGTTCCTCACCCGCGTCCCGATACCGACCCGCGCCGCCCCTGACTTGGCGGCGGCCGTGGTGTGGTTCCCGGTCGTCGGCGGGCTGATCGGGGCCGCTGTCGGTGCGGTTGCCGCCGGGCTCGGCGAGGTCGTGCCGGTACCGGTCGCCGCGGCTGTCGCCGTGCTGTTCGGGATCGCCATCACCGGTGCCTTCCACGAGGATGGGCTCGCCGACACGGCCGACGCGCTCGCCGGCGGCTGGACCCGTGAGCAGCGCCTGGAGATACTTGCCGACCCGCGCCACGGCAGCTACGGCGTGGCCGCACTGTGCGGATCGATCGTCGTGCGCGTCGTGGCCGTCGCCTCGCTGGCCCCGGCGGCGGCGTTCGCCGGGCTGGTCGCGGCGCACGCGCTCGGGCGCGGCAGCGCCGTGGTCACGATGGGAATCGCGCCGCTGGCCAAGGCCGACGGGCTCGGCGCCGGCTACGCCCGCTCGCGTCACCACTCGTCCGGCCGCGGCCGCCGGCCTGATCGCCATCGGCATCGCCGCGCTCGCCACCGGCTGGTGGGTCGGCCCCCTCGCCGCCGCCGCGGCCGGGGCCGCGGCACTCGTCGCGTACTTCGCCTGGCGGGCGATCGGTGGGATCACCGGCGACGTCCTCGGCGCGATCGAGCAGCTCGCCGAGTGCGCCGTGCTCGTGGTCGTCACTGGGCTCGCGGCCCACCACCACCTCTGGTGGACCTGACGCACGGCACCGGAGGTTTTCCAGCCCGGCTGGGGGGCACGAAACCCTCGAGTGCGCGGAAAACCTCGGATGGTCAGGAGACCAGGGCGGCGAAGCGCCGGATCCCTTCCTCGAGGTCGTCGTCGGCGAGGGCGAAGGAGAAGCGGGCGTAGCCGGGGGCGCCGAACGCCTCGCCGGGGACGAACGCCACCTTGGCCGCCGACAGGACGTGATCGGCGAGCTCGAGGCTGGAGTGGCACGTGCGACCGGCGAGGTCCCGCCCGAACAACCCGTCGACGCGGGGGAAGCAGTAGAACGCGCCCTGCGGCTCGATGCACGTGACACCCGGGATGGCCGAGAGCATCGAGTGCATCGTGCGGCCCCGCCGTTCGAACGCGGCGCGCATCATCGCCACCGCCTCGAGGTCGCCGCTGACCGCGGCCAGGGCGGCGCGCTGGGACACGTTGGCGACGTTCGACGTCGCGTGGCTCTGGAAGTTCACGGCCGCCTTGGCGACGTCCGGCGGGGCGATCATCCATCCGACCCGCCATCCGGTCATCGCATAGGTCTTGGCGACGCCGTTGACGACCACGCACTGGTCGGCGAGGTCGGGCACGAGCGTCGGCATCGAGGCGAACTCGTGGGGGCCGTACGTGAGGTGCTCGTAGATCTCGTCGGTGATGACCCACACCCCGCGCTCGACGGCCCAGCGCCCGATCGCGGCGACCTGCTCGGGCGGGTACACGGCACCCGACGGGTTGTCCGGGCTGACGAAGAGCAGCACCTTGGTCCGCGGGGTCCACGCCGCGTCGAGCTGCTCGACGGTCACCTGGAAGCCGGTCTCCTCGGTCGTCTCGACCACCTTGGGCACGCCGCCGGCGAGAGCGATCGCCTCCGGATAGGTGGTCCAGTACGGAGCGGGCAGGATCACCTCGTCGCCCGGGTCGCAGAGGGCGGCAAAGGCCGTGTACACGGCGTGCTTGCCGCCGTTGGTGACGAGCACCTGGGCCGCGGCGCAGTCGAAGCCGCTGTCGCGCTTGGTCTTCACGGCGATCGCCTCACGCAGCTCGGGCAGCCCGCCCGCAGGCGTGTAGCGGTGGTTCCGTGGGTCCCGGCACGCGGCGATGGCGGCTTCGACGATGTGATCGGGGGTCGCGAAGTCCGGCTCACCGGCCCCGAACCCGATCACCGCCTCGCCTTCGGCCTGCAGGGCCTTGGCCTTGGCGTCGACGGCGAGGGTGGCGGATTCGGTGATCGCGGCGAGACGAGCGGAGACGCGCGGTTCGGACTGAGGTGACACGGGCGGGCCTCCTTCGGGGAATTGCGAGAAACCGGTGACATGCTTTCACAGTGACCGCCGACACCCCCGCGCAGTTGCGGCTACCAGCCGAGCTCCTGCCCGCCGACGGACGCTTCGGCTGCGGCCCGTCCAAGGTGCGCCCCGAGCAGCTCGAGGACCTGCTCGCCGCCGGCAGGACCGTTCTCGGGACGTCCCACCGCCAGCAGCCCGTGAAGCGGCTGGTCGGCTCGATCCGGTCCGGGCTGACCGACCTGTTCGGCCTCCCGGCGGGCTGGGAGATCGTGCTCGGCAACGGGGGCACGACGGTGTTCTGGGACGTCGCCACGTTCGGCCTGATCGAGCGGCGCAGCGAGCACCTCGTGTTCGGCGAGTTCTCGGCCAAGTTCGCCGAAGCCAGCGGGCGGGCGCCGCACCTCGAGGAGCCCCTCGTCGTCGCCTGCGACCCGGGCGATCATCCCGAGCCGGTCGTGGACGCCACCGTCGACCTCCTCGCCCTCACCCACAACGAGACCTCCACCGGCGTGGCGATGGATCTCGTCCGACCAGCCGGCGCCGACGACGCCATCGTCGCCGTCGACGCCACCTCGGGCGCCGGTGGTCTGCCCTGGGACCCGGCGCAGGTCGACGTGTACTACTTCGCCCCGCAGAAGTGCTTCGCCTCCGACGGCGGACTGTGGATCGCCGCCTGCTCGCCGGCGGCGGTCGAGCGCATCGACCGGATCACGGCCGGCGGCCGCTGGCGGCCGGCGTCGCTCGATCTCGGCATCGCCCTCACCAACAGCCGCCTCGACCAGACCTACAACACTCCGGCCGTCGCCACGCTGGTGCTCCTCGAGGCCCAGCTGCGTTGGATGCTCGACAGCGGCGGGCTCGACTGGTGTGTGAAGCGGTGCCGCACCTCGTCCGACCACCTCTACGCGTGGGCCGAGAACCGGCCGTGGGCGACGCCGTTCGTCGCCGATCCCGCCAAGCGCTCCGCCGTCGTCGGCACGATCGATCTCGATGACGCCCTCGACGCCACCAAGCTCAACGCCGCCCTGCGGGCCAACGGGATCGTCGACACCGACAGCTACCGCAAGCTCGGCCGCAACCAGCTCCGCATCGGCATGTTCCCGGCCGTCGACCCCGCCGACGTCGAGGCGCTCACTGCCTGCATCGACCGTCTCGTCGAGCAGCACGGCGAGGTATTGGCGCCGTGAGCGCGGCGGTGCCGGGTGTCGACGACGTCCTGACCCTCGGCGACCTCGACGCCGAAGGAAGCGACCTCGGCCCGCTCACCAGCCCGGTGCTGGTCGTCGCGCTCGCCGGCTGGTTCGATGCCGCCGGCGCCGCCACGACGGCGCTCGAGCACCTCACCGAGGCGGCGGTCACGATCGGCGAGATCGACCCGGATCCGTTCTACGACTTCACCCAGGAGCGGCCCACGATCGAGATCGACGGTGGCGACGTGCTGGCGATCACGTGGCCGACGAACGCGTTCCGCGTCGTGCGGACCGGCGGGGCTCACGACCTGGTCGTGCTCAGCGGAGTCGAGCCCCACCTCGCCTGGTCCACGTTCGCCGCGTGCGCGCTGCGCGTCGTCGACCGGTTCGGCTGCGAGGCGGTGGTCACTCTCGGCTCGACCGCGGATCCGGTGCCGCACACGCGCATGCCGCTCGTCGTCGGCAGCACGGCGTCGCTCGGCCTGGCCCGCAAGCTCGGGCTCTCGGCGCCGACGTACCAGGGGATCACCGGGTTGATCGGCGTGCTCCACGCCGAGCTCGAGCGGGTCGACGTGCCGACGATCTCGCTGCGCGTGGGCATCCCCCATTACCTGACCCATGCCGAGCACCCGCTGGCCGTCAGCGCCCTGCTCCGCCATCTCAGCCACGTCCTGGGCCTGACGCTGACCGCCGACCTGCACGATCAGATCGAGCGGTGGTCGTCGCTCCACGACGAGGCCGTCGCCGAGGACGATCGCTTGCGCGCCTACGTCTCGATGCTCGAGTCCGACTACGACCGCCAGGCCGAGGAGACCCTCACCGCGGCGGACGACCTCGCCACCCGCTTCGAAGAGTTCCTCCGCGACGAGCGAGAAGACGGTTCTGACGACACTCGGGAGTCGGCTGAGCGGATCCCAGGACTCCGGAGAATCGAAAACCTCGGATGGATCAGCCGCCGGACGCGTCGGCCACCTTGGTGCGGCCGGCCGAGATCCAGGGCATCATCGAGCGCAACCGGGCTCCGACCTGCTCGATCGGGTGCTCCTTGCCCTCCTGGCGCAGCCGCTCGAAGTTCGGCCGGCCGGCCTCGCTCTCGGCGATCCACTCGTCGGCGAAGCGGCCGGACTGGATCTCGTCGAGGATCGTGCGCATCTCGGCCCTCGTCGCGTCGGTCACGATGCGCGGGCCGCGGGTGAGGTCGCCGTACTCGGCGGTGTCGGAGATCGAGTAGCGCATCCCGGCGATCCCCTCCTCGTACATCAGGTCGACGATCAGCTTCACCTCGTGGAGGCACTCGAAGTACGCCATCTCGGGCGCGTAACCGGCGTCGACGAGCGTCTCGAAGCCGGCCTGCACGAGCGCGGTGAGCCCGCCGCACAACACGACCTGCTCGCCGAACAGGTCGGTCTCGGTCTCCTCCGGGAACGTCGTCTCGATGACGCCGGCGCGGGTGCCGCCGATGGCGTCGGCGTACGAGAGGGCGAGATCCTTCGCCTTGCCGGTGGCGTCCTGGGCGACGGCGATGAGGGCGGGCACGCCACCCCCCTCGACGTACGTCCGCCGGACCAGGTGCCCGGGGCCCTTCGGGGCGACCATGATCACATCGACCCCTTCGGGCGGGGCGATGCGGCCGAACCGGACGTTGAACCCGTGGGCGAAAGCGAGCGCCTTGCCGGGCGTCATGTGCTCGGCGATGTGCTCGTCGTAGATCGCCTTCTGCTCGGTGTCGGGCGCGAGGAGCATGACGACGTCGGCGGCGGCCGCGGCATCCCCGATCGGCAGCACCGTGAGGCCCTGCGCCTCGGCCTTCTCGACCGACGACGATCCCTCGCGCAGGCCGACGATCACCTCGACGCCGGAGTCCTTGAGGTTGAGCGCGTGGCCGTGTCCTTGCGACCCGTAGCCGACCACCGCGACCCGCTTGCCACGGACGAGCGACGGGTCGGCGTCGTCGGAGTAGTACACGTTGGCAGTCATCATCCAGCCTTTCCTCGGACGGGACGCAGCCGCGCCTGGCGATCGAGCTTGGGGAGCGCGACGCCGTCCGGTGCGCTGGAGCTCCACGATGCCATAGCCGTCGAGCAACGCCTCGAAGTCGTCGAGCTTGTCGGGGTGGCCCTCGAGGCTCATCGTCAGCGCGTCGACACCCACGGCGAGGATCTTGGCCTCGAAGATCGTCGCCAGCTCGAGGATCTGGCCGCGCTGGTCGGATGCGGCCCGCACCGTCGCCAGCAGCAACTCCCGCTCGACGGAGTGGCGCGGGTCGAGCTCGGAGATCTTGATCACCTCGACGAGCTTGAACAGCTGCTTGGTGATCTGCTCGAGCGGCGCCGACTCGACGTCGACGACGATCGTGAGCCGGCTCATCCCTTCGTTCTCGGCCGGGGCGACGGCGAGCGAGAAGATGTTGAAGCCCCGCCGGGCGAACATGCTCGACACGCGGGCGAGCACTCCAGGCCGGTTCTGCACCAGCACCGACAGGATGTGGTGATTGATCTCGCTCATCGGAGCGCACCCCTGCGGTCCTGCTGCTCGCCTGGGAGCACGATGTCGTCGTTGCTCTGTCCGGCGGGCACCATCGGGAACACCTTCTCGGCGGTGTCGACGCGGAACTCGACGACCACCGGACGGTCGTTGATCGAGTTGGCCTTCTCGATCGCCGGCTCGACCTCCTCCGGCGCCTCGACGCGGATGCCGGTGCAGCCCATCGCCTCGGCCCACCGGACGTAGTCCGGGGTGTCTGGAGACAGGTAGACCTCGCTGTAGCGCTCGTCGTAGAACATCTCCTGCCACTGGCGGACCATGCCGAGGTAGCTGTTGTTCATCAGGCCGACCTTGATCGGGATCCGCTCGACGGTGGCGGTCACCAGCTCCTGGGCGGTCATCTGGAAGCAGCCGTCGCCGTCGATCGCCCACACCGTGCGGTCGGGGCGACCGACCTTGGCGCCGATCGCGGCGGGGATCGAGAACCCCATCGTGCCCAGCCCGCCGGAGTTGACCCACGTGTACGGCTCGGTGAACCTCCAGTACTGCGACGCCCACATCTGGTGCTGGCCGACGCCGGAAGTCAGGATCGTCCCTTCGGGCGCGGCGTCGCGCAGCTTCTCGAGGCAGAACTGCGGCTTGAGGGCGTGCCCGGGCTCGCTCGGCTCGTAGACGAGCGGGAACTGCTCGCGCCAGCCGGAGATCCGGCTGCGCCAGGCCGACGTGTCGGCTCTGGGCGCCCCGCCGGCGAGCAGGTCCTTGATCGCCCGCACGATCTCGGTCGTGACGTAGCGGCAGTCGCCGACGATCGGGACGTCGGGCCGGCGCACCTTGCCCTGCTCGGCGGGGTCGATGTCGACGTGGATGACCTTGGCGTCGGGGGCGAAGCTGTCGACCTTGCCGGTGATGCGGTCGTCGAAGCGGGCGCCGAGGGCGATCAACAGGTCACTGCGCTGCATCGCCGTGACGGCCGCGGCGGTGCCGTGCATGCCGGGCATGCCGAGGGCGAGCGGGTGGTCGTCGGGGAACGCGCCGCGCGCCATCAGCGTGGTGACGACGTGGATGCCGGTGAGCTCGGCGAGCTCACGGACGGCGTCGGCGGCCCGCGCCTTGAGCACCCCACCGCCGACGTACAGCACCGGCCGCTCGGCCTCGAGGATCAGCCGGGCCGCCTCCTTGATCATCCGCGGATGGCCCTTGGTGGTCGGCCGGTAGCCGGGCAGCGACGACACGACTTCGTCGTCGGTGGGCCAGTACCACTGCATCGTCTTCTGCAACACGTCCTTCGGGACGTCGACGAGGACGGGCCCGGGGCGGCCGGTGGTCGCCAGGTGGAACGCCTGACGGACGGCGAGCGGCACGTCCTCGGGTGTCATCACCAGCTCGTTGTGCTTGGTCGCCGACCGGGTGATCCCGACGGTGTCGCACTCCTGGAAGGCGTCGCTGCCGATGGCGTGGGTCGGGACCTGTCCCGTGATCGCCACCATCGGGATCGAGTCCATGTAGGCGTCCATCAGCGGAGTCACGAGATTCGTCGCCGCCGGACCCGACGTCACCATCGCCACACCCGGCCGGCCGGTGACGTGGGCGTAGCCCTCCGCCATGTGCCCGGCGCCCTGCTCGTGACGGACGAGGATGTGCCGGATCGTCGACTCGAGCAGCGGGTCGTACGCGGGCAGGATGCAGCCTCCGGGCAGG
Source organism: uncultured Acidimicrobiia bacterium (assembly GCA_963839695.1). GTDB lineage: Bacteria > Actinomycetota > Acidimicrobiia > Acidimicrobiales > Ilumatobacteraceae > JALZMG01. The sequence goes on from CAWIVW010000007.1 coordinate 716,491, forward strand.
CCGAAGACGACCTCCACCGACTCCTGCTCGAGGCTCTTGATGAGCGCCTGCGCTCCGGTGAGCTCAGTGGTTGTCGGGGGTGCCATGGCGGTTCCTTCGGTCGGTCGGTGCTCGAGCGGAAAAAGCAATCGACCTCCCGGCTGGGAGGTCGAAGGGCACACGCGGCGGGTGGGGCCGGTGTGCTACAGGATGAGTACGAGGTTCACGTGGGCGTGACGCATCGCCGCAGAGTCTGCCAGACGGGGCGCCGCCCCGACAACTCCGATCGCGGTCGTCAGGCGACGGCCGCGCCGGTGGCCGGCTCGGACGCCGCCATCTCGCCGGTGGAGCGGTTGAACACCGGGCGGAGGAGGAGCTGCTCGGCGGTCCCGAGCATGATCACCATGTCGAGGGCCAGCGACCAGTTCTCGACGTAGAACAGGTCGAGGCGCTGGTAGGCGTCGAACGACGGGTTGTCGCGGGCCTCGACCTGCCACAGGCCGGTGATGCCAGGACGCACCCGGTGCCGCTCGCGCAGCTCGATCGGGAACTCGGCGACCTCCGCCGGCAGCGCCGGCCGGGGTCCGACGAGGCTCATCTCGCCCTTCATGACATTGATCAGCTGCGGCAGCTCGTCGAGGCTGCTGGCCCGCAGGAGGCGCCCGATGCGGGTGACTCGTGGGTCGACGTCGAGCTTGAACAGCGGGCCCGTGCGCTGATTGTCGTCCTCGAGCTCCGCCAAGCGCGCTTCGGCGTCGACGACCATGCTGCGGAACTTGAGCATCTCGAACGTGCTGCCGCCCCGGCCGACCCGCTCCTGGCGGAAGAAGATCGGGCCCTGGTCGCTGAACTTGACGAGCAGCGCGATGGTGAGGAAGACCGGGCTGCCGAGGAGCAGCAGGGTGGAAGCGACCGCGATGTCGAACGCCCGCTTGAGTCCTCGATCGGCGCGGGAAAGCGAGGCGGACTCGACGTAGAGGAGCGGCTCGTGGGCGATCGGGGACGCCTTCACCCGCCGGGCGTCGATACCGGACAGGCCGGGATGGAAGTAGAGCTGGGGGCCGTCGCCCTCCCGGTCCCGGAGGAGTGAGTTGAGCAGCAGCGGGCTGATGTCGCTCGAGCAGACCACGACGACGTCGACCGGCGTGGCGGCGAGCACGTCGTCGGCGTCGCGGAAGTCGCCGAGCCAGAGATCGGCGAGCCCGGCGGCGGCCGCTTCGGCGCGCGACCCGATCACGCCCCGCAGCCGCATGCCGGCTTCCGGGTGGATCGAGGACAGCTTGGCGAGTTCGATCGCACGGCGATCGGTGCCGACGATCACGAGGCGCTGGGTGTACCGATCCCGCCGCCTGCCGTAGGCGAGCCAGGCGCGGTAGAACGAACGCCAACCGAGGAGGAACACCCAGGACAGGACGACGGCGACGGCGATCTGCTCGACGCGGATCCAGGCCCGGGAGAGCCGGTCGACGACGAGCATCCCGACGGTCATGATCGCGGTCGCGCGGGTGAGCTTGGAGATCTCGATGGTCCGCATGGCCTGGATGCGCTCGTTCCACAGGCCCTCGAACCTGACCGCCCACAGCCCGACGCAGGTGGCAGTGAACACCGTGAAGGCCGACCGCTCCAGGCCCATCTTGTGGTTCCCGCTGGTCATGACCATCACCGCGAAGCCGACGAAGATCGCTCCGGCGTCGCCCACCCGCAAGAGCCACTGCAGCCGCTGCTGATCCGTGAACCGCCTGCGCCCTTCGGTGACCGCTTGGAGGCGGAAGCCGGCGACGACCGGACCGGCTCCGTTGCCGCTCCGTCGTCGCCCGCTCCGTCGCTGTGCGCCTTGCCAATGAGGGTGCGCATCGAGCGCACGACATCCCCGCCCGCGTTGATTGTCGTTTTCATTGTCCGCCCGCTACTGCCCGCCGTCGTTACGACGTCCGTCCCGTCCGTGCCCGCTCTGGTTACCCATCGGTAACCAGAGCGTCACTCTAGGCCGTGGATACCTGCTCCGCGCCGAATTTCTGGGGCTTCGTCACGCCCTAGTGTCGAGCCGTGACCCCACTGCGTTCCCCGGCCACGCAGGCCGGTTTCGGCCGCTCACTCGCTGGCGCTCGCTCGCTCGCATGAGCAACACGGTGGACCGGTGACCCCTACTACTGCGTTCCCCGGCCACGCAGGCCGTCATTGCGTTCCCCGGCCACGCCACTTACTGCCTGCGCAGCGTCTGACCGCTCGCTCGCTGACGCTCACTCACTCGCACCCAAGGCCGAGGCCCCCGCTCGCTCGCATCAGCAACACGGTGGACCGGTGACCACGCCGCCATCCCCGACCGTGGAGCCGGCCGACGGCCGCCTCGGCGTGCTCACCGTCGGCCTCGGCGCAGTCGCCTCGACGCTCATCGCCGGAGTGGAGTTGGTCAAGCGCGGATTGGCCCAGCCGATCGGCTCGCTGGCCCTGCTCGATACCATCCGCCTCGGGAAGCGCACCGACGACCGCAGCCCTCTGATCCGCGACTTCGTGCCCCTCGCGGCCCTCGACGACATCGTGTTCGGCGCATGGGACCCGTTCCCGGACGACGCCTACGTCGCCGCCCAACGGGCCGGCGTGCTCGAGGCCGGCCGGCACGTCGAGCAGATCTCCGATGCCCTTCGCGACGTGCGACCGATGCCCGCCGCCTTCGACCGGGCGTACGTCAAGAACATCGACGCCGAGAACGTCCTCCCCTCGGTCGACAAGCGCTCGATGCTCGGCGCGATCCGCGAGGACATCAACCGCTTCCGGGAGGACAAGCAGGTCGACCGGGTCGTGATGATCTGGTGCGCGTCCACGGAGGTGTTCCTCGAGCCGGGCCCGGCGCACATGGACCTCGACGCGTTCGAGGCCGCGATCGACGCCAACGATCCGGCGATCGCGCCCTCGATGCTGTACGCCTACGCCGCCCTGCTCGAGGGCGTGCCGTTCGCCAACGGGGCGCCGAACCTGTGCGTCGACACGCCGGTGCTCCGCCAGCTCGCCGTCGACCGGAACCTGCCGATCTCCGGGAAGGACTTCAAGACCGGCCAGACGCTCATCAAGACGGTGCTCGCGCCGATGCTGCGCACCCGGATGCTCGGCCTGTCCGGCTGGTACTCGACGAACATCCTCGGCAACCGCGACGGCGAGGTGCTCGACGACCCGGAGAGCTTCAAGACCAAGGAGGAGTCCAAGCTCGGCGTGCTCGAGCACATCCTGTCGCCGGATCGCCATCCCGAGCTCTACGGCGACATCTTCCACAAGGTGCGGATCAACTACTACCCGCCGCGTGGCGACAACAAGGAGGGCTGGGACAACATCGACATCTTCGGGTGGCTCGACTACCCGATGCAGATCAAGGTCGACTTCCTCTGCCGGGACTCGATCCTCGCCGCGCCCCTCGCCCTCGATCTGGTGCTGTTCTCCGACCTCGCCCAGCGCGCCGGGTTGGGCGGCATCCAGGAGTGGCTCAGCTTCTACTACAAGAGCCCGCAGACCCCGCCCGGCCTCTATCCCGAGCACGACCTGTTCATCCAGCACACCAAGTTGAAGAACACGCTGCGCTGGATGATGGGCGAGGACCAGATCACCCACCTCGGCCGCGAGTACTACGCCTGATCCCCCATCTGGGCGGGATTCGTCCCAAACCTCGATCTGGGCGGGATCCGTCGCGACAGCTGAGACAGATCCCGCCCAGATGGCGGTGTACTCGGTCAGTCACGCACGACGTGGTGCGACGTGGACATCGTGCGCCTCGACCGGCAGATCGGCGACGAGTTGCTCGGCGTAGCCGACGCCGATCGTCACGCAGTCCGGTCGCAGCCGCAGCGAGGAAGCGGTCGAAGTGGCCGCCTCCCTGGCCGAGGCGGCGGCCATCGGGCGTGAAGGCGAGCCCCGGCACGATGACGGCGTCCAACGTGGCGGGATCGACGTCGCCGGGCATCACCCGCAAGTCGAGCCCGTCGACCTCGGGAACGAACACCTCGTGTCCGTCGGGCGCGACACCACTCGATCCAGCCGCTGGTGTCGGGCTCGCCCGGCAGCGAGTCGAACAACATCACACGGTGCGGTCAACGGAAGTGAGACGATCCGCGCCCAGATGCGGGCGGAGCGGGCGGCACGGTCGGCGGGATCGGCGGCGATCTGGGCGCGGATCACGCGCATCTCCGCCCGCACCCGACGCTTCTCCGCGGCGATCCGCTCGTTCATCGTGCGTACCATCGAAGCCGATGAGGAGCGCGCAACCTCCGTTCGACTCCAATCAGTTCCGTAAGGTGCTCGGCCACTTCCCGACCGGCGTCACGATCGTCACCGGGTGGGCGGGCGACGAGCCGGCCGGGTTCACGATCGGGTCGTTCACGTCGGTCTCGCTGGATCCGCCCCTCGTCGGGTTCCTGCCCCAGATCGCCAGCGACACCTGGGAGGCGATGGCCCCCGCCCACAAGTTCTGCGTGAACGTCCTGCGCGACGAGCAGGCCGAGCTCTGCTGGCGCTTCGCCAAGAGCGGAGTCGGCGACGACCGCTTCGATCACGTCACGTGGACGCACTCGCCCACCGGCTGCCCGATCATCGAGGGAGTCGGCGCCTGGATCGACTGCACCGTCGAACACTCCCTCGTGCTCGGTGACCACTACTTCGTCGTCGGTCGCGTCGTCGACCTCAGCCACGACGACGACCCGCACACGCCGCTCGTCTTCTACAAGGGCGCCCTCGGCGGCTTCCTCGCCGCGGAGTAGGCGAGGCGTGGGACCGACCCGATGGGCGGGCGCGATCGCGGCCGACATTGCCGCCGTCGTGCTGTTCGCGACGGTCGGCCGGAACGCCCACGACGAGCGCTCCGGAGCGGCGGCCGTGCTGACCATCGCGGCCCCGTTCCTCGTCGGCCTCGCGGTCGGGTGGATCGTGAATCCCGGAGTCCGCCGCCAGCCGTTCGCGCTCCGCGCTGGCGTCGAGGTCTGGCTGACGACGGTCGTGATCGGGCTCGTGCTGCGGCGCACCCTGTGGGATCGAGGCACCGCGGCCTCGTTCGTGATCGTCACGACGCTCGTGCTCGGCGCGCTCATCGTGGGGTGGCGGGCATTGTGGGTATTCGCGTGCCGGCGGCGCGGGTTACCATCGGCCTCGCCGCCGTCGAAGGCGGGACGCTAGACGGAGGAACTGTCATCAACCTGTATGTGGGCAACCTGCCCTTCTCCACCACTTCTGACGAGCTTGCCGCGCTGTTCGGCCGTGTGGGAGCCGTCACCTCCGCCCAGGTCATCACGGACCGCGAGACCGGGCGCTCACGCGGCTTCGGCTTCGTCGAGATGAGCGATGAGGACGCTCGCAAGGCGATCGACGAGCTGACCGGAGCCGATTTCAACGGCCGCTCGATCACCGTCAACGAGGCGCGGCCACGTGCCCCTCGAGGCGCGCCGCGGCGCGACAACGACCGCCGGTACTGAGCATCACCCCCGTTCTGTCGTTCAGTTCCGGCCCGTTCGGGTCGATTCCAAACGACAGAACGAAATAAATCACACCGGGTTCGTGATCGCGCCGGTCTCGGCGCCCTGCACGAGCCGGGCGTACTTGGCGAGCACCCCGCTCGTGTAGCGCGGCGGGTTGGGCTGCCAGCCATCGGTGCGGGCGCGCAGCTCGGCCGGCTCGACGAGGAGCTCGATCGACTTCGTCGGCACGTCGATGCGGATCCGGTCGCCGTCGCGGGCGAACGCGATCGGGCCGCCGTCGACGGCTTCGGGGGCGACGTGGCCGACACAGAATCCCCACGTGCCGCCGGAGAACCGGCCGTCGGTGACGAGCGCGCAGTCGGCGCCGCGCCCGGCCCCCTTCGAGCGCGCCGGTCACGGCGAGCATCTCGCGCATCCCCGGACCGCCTTTCGGGCCCTCGTATCGGATCACGAGCACCGTGCCCGGCACGACATCGCCGGCCAGGATCGCCGCCATCGCCCCTTCCTCCCCGTCGAAGACTCGCGCCGTCCCCTCGAACGTGAGCTGGTCCCCCGTCAGTCCGGCCACCTTGACGACCGATCCCTTCGGCGCCAGCGAGCCGGTGAGGATGTTGATGCCGCCCTCGGGATGGATCGGAGCCTCGAGCGGGTGGACGACGACCCCATCGGGCGCGGGCGGCGCGATCTCGGCCAGGTTCTCCGCCATCGTCCGTCCGGTGACGGTGATCGTGTCGCCGTGCAGCAGTCCGGCGTCGAGGAGCAGCTTCAGCACGACGGGCACGCCGCCGACGCCGTCGAGGTCGATCATGTGGAACTTGCCGCCGGGTCGCATGTCAGCGACGTGCGGGACCCGGGCCGCGATCTTGTTGAAGTCGTCGAGCTCGAGCGCCACACCGGCCTCGTTGGCGATGGCCAGGAGGTGGAGGACGGCGTTCGTCGAGCCGCCGAGCGCCGACGTCACGCGCGATCGCGTTCTCGAACGCCGGCTTGGTGAGGATCATCCGCGAGGTGATGCCGAGCTCGAGCATCCGGACGACCGCCTCGCCGGCAGCCCGGGCGTCGTCGTGGCGGCGAGGGTCGACGGCGGCCGGCGACGCCGATCCCGGGCAGGCTCAGGCCCAAGGCCTCGCCGATCGAGCTCATCGTGTTGGCGGTGAACATCCCCCCGCACGCACCTTCGCCCGGACAGGCGTGGCGCTCGATCTCGCCGAGCTGCTCCTCGGTGATCTTCCCCGCGGCGCAGGCTCCGACGGCCTCGAGCACACTCACGACGTCGATCGGCTCTCCGTTCCACCTCTCCGGGCAGGATCGAGCCGTTGTAGACGAGCACACTCGCTACGTCGAGGCGGGCGGCGGCCATCAGCATCGCCGGCATGCTCTTGTCGCACCCGGCCATGCCGACGAAGCCGTCGAGACGCTCGGCGTGGACCACAGCCTCGACGGAGTCGCAGCTGATCTCCCGGCTCACGAGCGAGGCGCGCATCCCCTCGTGGCCCATCGAGATCGCGTCCGACACCGTGATCGTGCCGAACTCCATCGGAAAGCCCCCGGCCTCTCGCACGCCCGCCTTGACGTGCTCGGCCAGCACCCGCAGCGTCATGTTGCAGGGCGTGACCTCGTTCCACGAGTTGGCGATGCCGATCTGCGGCTTCTCCCAGTCGTCGTCGGTCATCCCGACGGCGCGCAGCATCGCCCTGGCGCCGGCCCGCTGGAATCCGTCGGTGACCTCCCGCGACCGCGGTTTGACGTCGACGGGGTGCTCCGAGCTCATGAGAGCGAGGGTAGTGCGACCAGGATTCTTGACTGGTTCTCACCTTCCTCGCGGCGCGGTCTGACGTGGACGCACCAGGGTGACGTCATGTTCGAGTCTTCGTGGAGCGACGCCCGGCCGGCCGGCCCGCCGCTCACACCTCCCACCACTCCCACGCCCCCATGCCCCCCGCCAGTCCCTGGTCGGCGCCCGGGTCACCTCACCTGCCCGGGTCGCCCCCGTCGGCGTCGCCCCCCGCGCCGATGTCCCCCGAGGAGCAACCGCCGGCTCCCCGGCGCAACCGGTTGGTGACGGCGGCCGCGTTGACGCTGGCCGCCGTCGCCGCCGGAGCGGCCGGCGGGTACGTCGCCGGACAGGCGGGCGACGACCCGACCGGAGCCGCGCCGTCGACGCCGGCCGTGGCCACCGGGATGAACCCGTCGACGGGCGGGATCGACGTTGCCGCCGTCGTCGCCGCCGTCGAGCCGTCGACCGTTTCGATCTCGACCCACGTCGTCCAGCAGCAGGGCCCGTTCCAGGTCGAGGGCGAAGGGGCCGGCACCGGCATCGTGATCGACGAGGCGGGCCACATCCTCACCAACGCTCACGTCGTCGAGGGCGCGACCGAGGTGTCCGTCGCCGTGAACGGCGAGGAGCGCTCGGCGACCGTCGTCGGGGGCAACGCCTCCCGCGATGTCGCCGTGCTCCAGCTCGACGATCCGTCCGGGGTCGTCCCTGCCGACCTCGGCTCCTCGGCCGATGTCGCCGTCGGCGACCAAGTCGTCGCGATCGGCAACGCGCTCGCCCTCGAGGGCGGACCGACCGTGACCCAGGGCATCGTCTCGGCGATCGATCGCTCGATCGACACCCCCTCGAGCCGTCTGACCAACCTCATCCAGACCGACGCCGCGATCAGTTCGGGCAACTCGGGCGGGCCGTTGGTGAACGCGGCGGGCGAGGTGATCGGCGTCAACACCGCGGTGGCGTCGAGCGGCGGGGGCGTCCAGGCGTCCAACATCGGCTTCGTGATCCCGATCGAGGCCGCGATGGAGCTCGCCCAGCAGTACATCTGAGCTCGATAGACCGTCCGGTCGACGGACGTGAGTACCGTCGTGCCATGGCTCACGATCTGGTCATCCGCGCCGGACGCGTCGTCGACGGCTCCGGCTCGCCGGCTCGCACGGCCGACGTCGCCGTCGACGGCGGGCTGATCGCCGCCGTCGGCCGGGTCGGCGAGTCGGGGCGCAGGGAGATCGACGCCGACGGCGCTCTCGTGACGCCCGGTTTCGTCGACATCCACACCCACTACGACGGCCAAGCCACGTGGGACGACCAACTCGCCCCCTCGAGCTGGCACGGGGTGACGACGGTCGTGATGGGCAACTGCGGCGTCGGGTTCGCCCCAGTGCGCCCGGCCGACCACGAGCGGCTGATCGAGCTGATGGAGGGCGTCGAGGACATTCCCGGCTCCGCCCTGCACGAGGGGCTCAACTGGAACTGGGAGACGTTCCCCGAGTACCTCGACGCGCTCGCCGCGCGGCCCCGCGACCTCGACCTCGGGGCGCAGGTCCCGCACGGCGCGCTGCGGCTGCACGTGATGGGCGAGCGGGGCGCCAAGCGCGAGCCGGCCACCCCGGACGACATCGCGGCGATGGCCGACCTGGCGCGCGAAGCCGTCGCTGCCGGCGCCTTGGGCTTCACCACGTCGCGCACACTCAACCACCGCAGCAGCCGCGGGGAGCTCACGCCGACGCTCACCGCCGAGGCGGACGAGCTGATCGGCATCGCCGAGGCGTTGGGGTCGATCAACGCAGGTGTGCTCCAGGTCGTCAGCGACTTCATCGATTTCGACCGCGAGTTCGAGGTGCTGCGCCTGATGGCCGCCCGGTCGGGCCGCCCGATCTCGATCTCGGTCGCCCAGAGCCCTGTGCGTCCCGACGACTGGAAGGTGCTCCTCGACCGAATGGCCGAGGCCACCGCTGAGGGCGTGACGATGCGGGGCCAGGTCGGATCACGGGCCGTCGGGCTGTTGCTCGGCTTCGAGGCCACGCTCAACCCGTTCATGCTGGCGCCGGCGTGGGCGGAGCTCCGCAACCTTCCCGCTGGCGAGCGGGCGGTGCGGTTGCGGCGCGACGAGGTCCGCCGCGCCCTCATCGACCACATGGCCGTCGATCGTGAGGGCTCCCTGATCGGCTCGCGTCTCATCGGCAAGTTCGAGCTGATGTTCCCGCTCGGTGATCCGCCGGACTACGAGCCCGATCCCGCCGGCTCGGTGGCCGCAGTTGCGGCTCGCGATGGGCGGACCGCAGCCGACGTCGCCTACGACCTCATGCTCGAGAACGACGGGCGCGGCCTCCTCTACATGCCGACGCTGAACTTCGCCGGCGGCACGCTCGACTCGGTCGGCGGGCAACTCGCCCACCCGGCGTCGGTCTCCGGGTTGTCCGACGGCGGCGCGCACGTCGGCACGATCTGCGACGTGAGCTTCCCGACCACGTTGCTGCAATGGTGGGGGCGCGACCGCCCGACCGGCCGGCTGCCAGTCGAGCTGCTCGTCCACAAGCAGACCCGCGCCACCGCCGAGACGGTAGGTCTCCGGGACCGCGGCCTGATAGCAGCCGGGTACCGGGCCGATCTCAACGTGATCGACTTCGACCGCCTCGCCCTACGGGCCCCGGAGATCCACCACGACCTGCCCGCCGGCGGCCGCCGGCTGCTGCAACGCGTCGACGGCTATCGGCACTCGTTCGTCGCCGGCGCCGAGATCCGATCCGACGGCGAGTCGACGGGCGCGACGCCCGGACGCCTGGTCCGTGGGGCGCAACCCGACCCGTGCTGATCAGGACTCGAGGAACCGGTCGAGCTCGCGGAGGAAGATCGGCCACGACGGCTCGAAGTCGGTGATGATGTGGTTGCGGCTGGGCAGGGGAACGAGCCGGCAGCCGGGGATCAACGCGGCCAGCTCCTTCGCCGCCGAGAGCGGCTGGCGCCGGTCGTCACGAGAGTGCAGCATCAGCGTCGGGCAGCGCACGAGGGGTGCCTCCCCGGTGACGTCGATGCGGGAGAACGTCTCGAGGAAGCGCACCGCGTTGGCGGGTGACGTCGTGCGCCGCTGGAGCTCGTTGAACGCCTCCCACTGCTCGCGCGTGCCGTCGGGCAGGAACTGCGACGTGAACATCTGGCGGAACGACGAGTCGTCGCGTCCCCAGCCGACCCGTGCTACTTCGAGGTCGAGCGCGGCCTCGCGCCGTTGCTCCTCGGTCGTGGCGCGCGCCAGCCGGCCCCGACCGTACGCGCTGGCGAGGATGAGGCGCTCGACGCGCTCGGGGTGGCGGGCGGCGAAGGTAACCGCGACGGCGGCGCCCTGAGAGACCCCGAGGAGCGGGAAGCGGTCGATCCCTTCGGCGTCGACGACCAGTTCCAGGTCGTCCACCCAGTCGTCGAAGTTGAAGTGCTCGACGTTCCAGTCGGACAGCCCGCAGCCCCGCTCGTCGTAGCGGACCAGCGTGCGGCCGGAGGCGAGCCCTTCGAGCCAGTGCCGCCAGACCGAGGACTCGAGGTCGTAGTCGAGGTGGGTCATCCAGTTGGCGGCTTTGACGAGCACCGGGCCCTCGCCCATCACGGCGTAGGCGATGCGCGCCCCGTCGGATGCCGTGCAGAAGCTGATCACCTGCTGCAGTTCCCGCTCTTCGCCGCGGTTCTCGCTCGGCTGCGGCTCGGCGTTGGCGTGCTCGGCGACCGGAGCGACGAACTGGTAGCCGCGCCCGAACACGGTGCGGATCACCCGCTGCGACGATCCGTCGTCGCCTACCGCGCGGCGGGCCGACTTCAGGCGGCTCGCCAGCGCCGACTCGCTCACGAAGCGGTCGCCCCACACGTTGTCGAGCAGTTCGCTCTTCGGCACCACCCGTTGACGATGGCGAATCAAGTAGACGAGCACGTCGAAGACCTGCGGTTCGACGTGCTCCACGATGCCGCCCCGGCGGAGTTCGAACTGCTCGGGATCGACAACACAGTCACTGAACTCGTAGATCGTGAGACCACAAGCTACTGGCCGCCCTCCCGCGGCGCGCCGAGCTTTCAGGTCGCGCGGCGGGCGCGGAGCAACGCGGTCACCGCCTGCCCGTCGGCCTGGCCGCGGGACGCCTTCATCACCGCGCCGACGAGGGCGCCGATCGCCCGGTCCTCACCGCCCACGAACTTCGCCCACGCCGCCTCGTTGGCGGCGATGGCGTCGTCGACGAGCGCGGCGAGCGCGGCCGTGTCCATCGCCTCGAACCCCTTGGCCGCGGCGATCGCCGCCGGGTCGCCGCCCCCGTTGGCGACGAGCTCGGCGAGCACCTGCTTGGCCTGCGTGGCAGTCAGTTGACCGGCGAGCTCCAGGCGGGTCAGCGCGGCGAGGTCGGCGGCGGGCGTGCGGGGCGCGCCGCCCTGCTCGGCATACGCCTCCTTGACGTGCACGAGGGCGCGCCCGCCGTCCCCGCCGGCGGCGATCACGTCGTGGACGTAGCGGTCCTGCCCGCGCCCGACGACCACCGTCACCGCCTCGCTGTCCGGCGCCGTCCCGGTGGCCTCGGCGAGACGGATCCGGCGATCGGCCGGCAGGGGCGGCAGGGCGGCCCGGATCGTCTCGATCCACTCGTCGTCGGGCACCAGCGGCACCAGGTCCGGCTCGAGGAAATACCGGTAGTCGTCGGCGTCCTCCTTGGTCCGCAACGTGTGCGTGCGGCTGTCGCCTTCGTCCCAGTGGCGCGTCTCCTGGCGGACATCCTCGCCGGACTCGAGCAGCTCGACCTGGCGACGCGCCTCGTACTCGATCGCCCGGCCCAGCGAGCGCAGCGAGTTGAGGTTCTTGATCTCGCAGCGGGTGCCGAAGGGCTCGTCGGGGCGGTGCACGCTGACGTTGGCGTCGACGCGCATCGAGCCTTCCTCCATCTTGGCGTCGGATGCACCGATGGCGATCAGGATGCCCCGGAGCTCGTCGACGTACTGGCGGGCCTGCTCGCTGCTGCGGAGGTCGGGCCGGCTGACGATCTCGACGAGCGGAACGCCGGCCCGGTTGAAGTCGATCAATGACTCGTCACTCCCGTGGATGCGACCCCCCGCGCCGCCGAGGTGGAGCGACTTTCCGGTGTCCTCCTCGAGGTGCGCCCGCTCGATGCCGACGCGGGTGCCGTCGGGCAGGTCGAGCCAGCCGTCCACGTTGAGCGGCACGTCGTACTGACTGATCTGGTACGCCTTCGGCATGTCCGGATAGAAGTAGTTCTTGCGGTGGAACACGCACGGCTGGATGCGGCAGTTGAGCGCCAGCCCGATGCGCATCGCCAGCTCGACGGCACCGCGGTTGAGCACGGGCAGCGCTCCCGGCAGGCCGAGTGTCACTGGGTCGATGTTCGTGTTGGGCTCGTCCCCGAAGCGGTTGGCGCTGGCGGAGAAGAGCTTCGACTGCGTCGCCAGCTCGACGTGGACCTCTAGTCCAACAACGAGCTCGTAACCGAGCTCGTCTACCGAGCTCGTCGCCGCCGCTGCGCTTCGGCGCTCGCCGTCTCTCGTGTCGGTTGCTCGCGTACTCATGGGGCGGCGTCCTCCAACGACTTCGCCACCCGAAACATCGTCGCCTCGCCGAGCGCGGGGCGAGCACCTGGACGCCGACGGGAAGACCGCCGGCGCCGGTTCCGAACGGCACGTTCATGCCCGGGTGGCCCGACAGGTTGGACGGGATCGTGTACGTGTCACACAGGTACATCGCCAGCGGGTTCTCGGTCTTCGCGCCGAGCTCGAACGCCACCGACGGCGACGTCGGGGTCAGGAGGACATCGGCGTGCTGGTAGGCGCGGGCGAAGTCGTCGGCGATCAGCCGGCGGACCTTGAGCGCCTTGCCGTAGTAGGCCTCGTAGTACCCGGCCGACAAGGCGTACGTGCCGAGCATGATGCGACGCTTGACCTCGTCGCCGAAACCCGCTTCGCGCGTCGCCATGTACATCGCGTTGGTGTCGGCCGCGTCGACCCTGAGTCCGTAGCGCACGCCGTCGTAGCGAGCGAGATTGCTCGACGCCTCGGCCGGCGCGATCAGGTAGTAGGCGGTGAGGCCGTACGTGAACGCCGGGACCTCGACGTCGACGACCTTCGCCCCGGCGTCGGCGAGCGCGTCGAAGGCGACCTCGACCTGCTCGAGCACGTCCGGGTCGGCCCCTTCGGGCAGATCGGTGATGCGCCCCACGCGCAGTCCCTCCACGCCGTCGTCGAGCGTCGGGGTGACGACCGGGGCGGGCAACGGGATCGACGTCGAGTCGTTGAGGTCGTGGCCTCCGATCACCTCGATCGCCAGCGCGGCGTCGGCGACGGTGTGGGCGAACGGCCCGATCTGGTCGAGGCTGCTGGCGAACGCGACGAGCCCGTAGCGGCTGACGATCCCATACGTGGTCTTCACGCCGACGACGCCGCACAGCGCCGCCGGTTGGCGGATCGAACCGCCCGTGTCGCTGCCGAACCCGAGCGCGGCAAACCCGGCCGCGACCGCGGCGGCGCTCCCGCCACTCGACCCACCCGGCACGCGGGACGGGTCGTGCGGGTTGCGGGTCGGTCCGAACGCCGAGTTCTCGGTGCTCGACCCCATCGCGAACTCGTCGAGGTTGGTCTTGCCGACCAGCACCGCGCCGGCCGCCCGCAGCCGCTCCACCACGGTGCCGTCGTACGGCGGACGCCAACCGTCGAGGATCTTCGACGAGCACGTCGTGACGATGCCCCGCGTGCACATGTTGTCCTTCAGCGCTACCGGCACGCCGGCGAGTGGTCCGGGATCGCGTCCGGCGGCCACGGCGGCGTCGATGTCGTCCGCGGCGGCGCGGGCCTCGTCCCGAAGCACGGTGTTGAAGGCGTGCAGCTCGCCCTCCCGAGCGTCGATTGCGGCGAGGTGCTCATCGACGACCTCACGTGCCGTGCGCTCGCCGGACCGCACCGCGGCGGCGATGGAGGTCGCGGTCGGTGGCACTAGCCCTCCAGCCCGATGATGGGGGGCACGCGGAACCGACCCTCGTACGGATCGGGGGCCGCGGCGAGCACCTCGTCCCGGTCGAGGCCGTCGGCCACGACGTCGTCGCGGAACACGTTGGTCAGCGGGTAGGGCTGGGTCATCGGTTCGACCACGGCCAGGTCGAGCTCGTCGACGTCGGCGAAGTGGTCGAGCATGGCGCCGAGCTGGGCGGTCATCCGCTCGATCTCGGCAGTGCTCAAATCCAGCCTCGCCAGACGTGCGATGTGGACGACGTTGTCGGTCGTGATGCGATCGGACACGCAGATGAGGTTAGGCATCCGAGGTTTTCAATGCACCGGAGGGTTTGCGGCCCCCCATCCGGGCCGGAAACCCTCGGGTACCTCGAAAACCTCGGATGGTCAGAAGCCGGTCTGGCTGTAGGGCGCCGGATGGGTGAGGAAGAGGGCGTCGGCGCGGCGCAGCGCCTCCCCGGAGCGGGGCTCCAGCCGGCGGCCCGCGGCGAGCGTCGTCGGGGCGACCCCGCCCAGTAACAGCGCGCCGAGGCCGGCCTGGCCGGTCACGAGATCGGGACGACTGCGCACCAGCGCCACGCCGCCGGCCCCGATCCTCCAGCGGGTCCCGTCGACCTCGACGACGATGTCCTCGTCGGTGCCATACGTGCGCGCCCCGAAGCACGCCTTGACGTCGCGCACGTTGCACCAGAGGCAGTCGTTGAGGTCCGTCGTGCGCACCACCCGCTGGTCGGTCAGGAGGAACGGCAACGGATCGTCGAGCGGGAGCGCGTACGTGCGGATCCGCCCGACGAGGTCGGCCGACAAGACCGTGTGCCACAGGGCGGCATGGGCGTCCGGCGTCACCGCGGCCAGCGTCGTCAGCCAGAGCTCGTGCGCCGGGTGGCCGTGGTTCCACTTGGGCTCGACCTTCCACGTTGCGTACCCGTCGGCGTGCAGGGCGTGGATCTGCCCGATGCCCTGCTCGGCGAACACCACCCGATGCCACGCCTCCGACCGGGCGATCTCTCCGGCGCGGGTCGTGCGGAAGCGATCCCACACCTTGGCGATCTCGTCGATCGCGTCGACGGCCTCGACGAGGCGTACCGTTCCCGGGTCGGGCCGGAATCGGTCCTGGAAGCGCGCCCGCCGGCGGTCGATCGTGCCCACCCGTCGCTGCGAGGCGATGCCGTAGCCGAAGCGTTCGTAGAGCCCACCTTCGCTCGCCGTCAACGCGGCCAGCGGCTCACCACGCTCGTCGATGTCGTCGTGGACCGCGTCCATCAGTCGCCCGAACAGCCCTTGGCGCCGGTGGGTGACGGCGACCGACACCCACGTGACGCCGCCCGTCGGGACGGCGGCGCCGCCCGGCAGCGTCATCTGCAGGGCGAAGGAGCCGGCCACGCCCACGACGGCCCCTCGGTCGACCGCCATGCGGTAGCGGGCGAGGTCGATGAGCGGCCGCTCCCGATTCTCCTCCTCGGCGGAAGGCGTGTGGCCGAACGCCCGGTAATCCGCACGCGAGATCGCCTTCCAGTCTTCGTCGCCCGGCGTGCGGATCTCGATCACCAGCCGAGTCTTGCCCTCCTCCGGCTCCCGCCGGTGAGGGATTATCGGGGGTACTGTCCCAGCCGATGGCCACGGTCACGTTCGACGACGCCACCCGCACGTACCCGGCCATGGACCACTCGGCGGTGGACCATCTCGATCTCGAGGTCGAGGACGGCGAGTTCCTCGTGCTGGTCGGGCCGTCAGGATGCGGCAAGTCGACGACCTTGCGGATGCTCGCCGGCCTCGAGCCCGCCGACGAGGGCACGATCCGCATCGGCGATCGCGACGTGACGCGGGTGCCGGCGAAGGACCGTGACATCGCGATGGTGTTCCAGTCGTACGCGCTGTACCCACACATGACCGCGGCGGAGAACATCGGCTTCCACCTGAAGGTCAAGCGGCTGCCCAAGGCGGAGCGGGCCGAGCGGGTCCGTGAAGCCGCGAGGATCCTGGATCTCGAGGAGTTCCTCGACCGCAAGCCGGCCAAGTTGTCCGGCGGCCAGCGCCAGCGGGTGGCGATGGGGCGGGCGATCGTCCGCCAGCCCCAGGTGTTTCTCATGGACGAGCCGCTGTCCAACCTCGACGCCAAGCTGCGCGTGCAGACCCGCACGCAGATCGCCGCCCTGCAACGCCGGCTGGGGGTGACGACCGTCTACGTCACCCACGACCAGGTGGAGGCGATGACGATGGGCGACCGCGTGGCCGTGCTCGACAAAGGGGTCCTGCAGCAGGTCGCCTCCCCCAAGGACCTCTTCACCGTGCCCGTGAACCTCTTCGTCGCCGGGTTCATCGGATCACCCGCGATGAACCTGCTGCCGGCGACGGTCGGCGAGCGGGGGGCCATTCATGGCTCCTTGACCGTGCCGTTGACGCTCGCCCAGCGCTACGCGCTCACGTCCGACGCGGTGACGATCGGCGTGCGCCCGGAGGCCTGGCTGGTGCAGGCGAACGGCGATGGCACCAGTGGCCTCGACGTGACGATCGCGGTCGTCGAGGAGCTCGGCTCGGAGTCGTTCCTCTACTGCACCGACCCGGCGGCGACGGACGGGCCGGGGGTGGGGCCGCAGGTCGTCGCCAGGGCCGAGGGGCTCAGCTCGAGCTCGCCGGGAGATCAGGTGAGTCTGGTTCCGGTTCCGGGGCGTCTGCACCTGTTCGACTCGGCGACGGGCGCGCGGCTCCCCTCGTGAGTACCAGGTAGACGAGCCCGCCGACGATCGCGGCGAGCGCGACCCACTGGTTCCAGCGCAACCCGGCGACGTGATCGGCGGTGTCGATCCGCAACGACTCGACCCAGAACCGCCCGATCGCCGTAGCCGACGACGTACATCCCCATGAGCCGGCCCGGCGCGGGGCGGAAGCGGTGGTCGATCCACAGCAGCACTCCGCACAGAGCCGAAGTTCCACAACGACTCGTAGAGGAACGTCGGGTGGAACGTGGTGCCCGGCGCGTACCCGGGGAGGAAGGTGGTCGTCGTCGATCTCGAGCGCCCACGGCAGGTCGGTGGGACGGCCGAAGAGCTCCTGGTTGAACCAGTTGCCCCACCGGCCGATGGCCTGCGCGAGCGCGATCGCCGGGGCCGCGCTGTTGGCGACCTCGCCCATCGGCAGACCCCGGCGGTGGGCCACCCAGATGCCGACCGGGATCCCGGCGAGCAGCCCGCCGGGGATGCCGAGCCCGCCTTCCCAGATCTTGACGATGTCGCCGTAGTTGCCGTCGAAGCGCTCCCAATCGGTGGCCACGTGGTAGAGGCGGGCACCGACGATGCCGGCGGCGACCGCCCACAGGCCGATCGTGGTGGCGTCCTCGCGGGTGCCGATCCCCTTCTCCTCGAACCGCCGCCCCAGCAGCCAGATCGCGGCGACCACCCCGAGGGCGATCATCAGCCCGTAGGCGTTGAGCGACAGCGGGCCGAGCTCGAGCGTCCCGCTCGACGGGCTCGGGATGCTGGCCGGTGCAGCCACCGTGGCGATCACGCCGCGGTCACCCGCCGAATGAAGTCGACCGTCCCGGCGAAGATCGCCTCCCGGTCGTAGTCCTGCGTGGCCACGTGGTAGCTGCGGTCGAGCCAGCGGTGGTCGACCTCCCCGCCGTAGCGCTCGGCGAGGTAGACGCTCTGGCTCGGCTCGACGACGTGGTCCTGGTGCGAGGTGTAGAGGAGCAGCGGCATCTTCAGCTGGCCGTAGCGGTCGGCCATCGGCGCCAAGCCGTCGTCGAGCAACGACATGAGGGCCCGCAGCGGTGTGCTCTCGTAGGCGATCTCGACCGCGTCGGGATCGGCGATGTCGCTGCCGATGCCCGGCATCAGCTCGGTGCCTTCGGCGAGCGCGGCCTGCAGGACCTCCACGACCTCCGGCGTCTGCGGGGTGGTCGCCGGGTTGACGCAGACGAGCCCGGCGACCTCTGGGTGCTGCAGCCCGGCCCACAGCGTGAGCGAGCCGCCCATGCTCAGCCCGCCGACGACGATCCGCTCGGCTCGTTCGGCGAGGCGCTGGTAGGTCGCCTCGACCTCGGCGGACCAGTCGGTCCAGCGAGTGGGGAGCATGTCCTCGACCGACGTGCCGTGGCCGGGCAGGCGGGGCAGCTCGACGTGGAACCCGGCGGCCGCCACCGATTCGGCGAGGGCGCGCATCGACGACGGGTTGCCGGTGAAGCCGTGGAGGGCCAGGAACCCGACCGTCGAGTCGTCCGCGGACGAGGCGGTGTGGGACCAGGGCTCGGCGCCGGCGAGGATCTGGTTGCTCATCGAGTGACGTTCTATCGCGGCGGGGGGCAGAGGCTCTCGCACCGCCGATTGACGGCCTCCGTAGTCTCGCATCAATGGGCGAGCGAAGGCGGAGCCGCCAGATCGAGTCGTCGGCCGTGGCCGCGATCGGTCCTGTCCTCGTCATCGCGCCGTTCTGCGTACTCGCCCTGTTCCTCGTCTGGCTCGTCGTGCGCCTCGGTTGGGACATCCCGTTCTGGTGGCTCGTCGTCGGCTACCTGGCCGGGGCGGTCCTCCTGTTCGTCAGGCCGGTGCAAGCGCTCGTGCTGACGCCACTGTTCGGCGCCCGGAAGCCGACCGACGAGGAGGTCGCGTTGATCTCCCCGTTGTGGCGAGACATCGCCCGCGCCAACCGGCTGCCGCCGGAGCGCTACATCCTGCGCGTGCTGCCGTCCGACGAGCTCAACGCCTTCGCCTGCGGCGGACACCTCGTGGTCGTCACGTCCTTCGCCCTCGCCGAGCTCCCACGCCCCGAGCTGGCCGGGGTGCTCGCCCACGAGCTGAGCCACCACCTCGGCATGCACACTGTCGGATTGACGATCGCCAACTGGCTGTCGCTGCCCGTCGTGCTGCTCGCCCGGATCGGGTTCCTCCTGCAGAACGTGGCCACGGCGGCGACGCGCGCGTTCGCCTCCCAGTCCGCCGGCTGGACGATCGTCGGTCAGCTGGTCGCCGCGGTCCTCAACGTCCTTTCGCTGCCGTTCGTCGCTGCGCTGTACGCGGCCGATGCGTTCGGCAACGTGGTCGGCCACCGCTCCGAGTTCCAGGCCGACCGCCGGGTGGTGCGGATGGGATACGGACCGAACCTCTCCCAGGCCCTCCGCCGCGTGATCCGCCTCGGCGGCGGCCAGCGCCCGATCGGCTGGCGGGCCCGGCTGGCGGCATCGCATCCGCCCGCCCGCACCCGCGTCGCCCGCATCGACGCGATGCTCCGTCACCCGGCCCGCTAGCCGGCGCGCGGCTGGTGCCCATCGGAGCGCGGTGCCCCGGCTTCGCGCCTATCGACTCACTTACGTCACCCCGAGATGCCCGCTCGGGGGTTCTCCGGTGACGTAAGCGGGAGATGCTGTCCAACCGGCGGTGACGAGACGCTGGCGCATGGTCGTGATGACCCAATTGCGGCGCTCCGTGATGTGCGTCCATGTGTACTCGTACACCCGGAAGCCGAGGTCAGTGAGCTCGTTGCGTCGTTGAGCATCCCTGTCGCGCTCGGTCGGAGTCGAGTGGCCGAGCCGACCGGTGACCTCCACGATCAACGAAAGGGGCTCGAAGAGGAAGTCGACACGAGCGACGTGTCGACGGTCGCGCCGCTGAACGGCCTGCGTCACCGGCCTCGGCAGCCCTGCCTCTCGCATCAGTTGAAGGAAGCGACGCTCGAGCAGCGACTCGCCTCCGCTATCGATCAGCAGTCGATCGAGTGCTCGCGCACCCCAACGGCCGGGTCCGCGCATCTCGGTGAGCCGGCGTTCCAGCACGAGCGGCGCCGAGAGTCCGAGGCGCACTGCGCTGTCGATGGCCGCCTCCAGTCGGACACTCGGGATTCGGGCGCGGGCGAGGTCGATGATGGTTCGGGTCGCTGAAGAGCATCGAAACTCGTCGACGGTCACCACGTCCAACGGGCCCACCGATTCTGTCGCGTGGACGGTCGCCGAGCAGGCGAGGTTGCGCGAGCTTCGGGGCACCGTGAACTCGACCGCACTTTCTCGGGCCCGATCGAAACCATGAAGACGCGCTGCCGCCTCATGGCTCACCCATCCTCGTCCGTCGAGGGCGAGTAGGCCGATTCGAATGCGGCGACGCCACGTATCCGCGGCACCAGCGATGACGAGCACATCCTCCCTGGGTGTCGGCTCGGGCCGAAACCGGAAACTCGTCTTTGTCACCCAGGAACGCCGTTCCGGGCGATTTCAGGTGACGAAAGCGTCAAGCGGTCGCTGGTCGGCACAATGGCGGGCTGGATGGCTCGTTTCTTCACCGCCGACCTCCACTTCGGCCACGTCAACATCATTCGCTACTGCGACCGGCCGTTCGACGACGTGGACGCGATGAACGAAGGCCTCGTCGCCCGGTGGAACGCGACGGTCACCGACGACGACGAGGTGTGGGTGCTCGGCGACGTGGCGATGGGTCAGATCTCCGACTCGCTCGGCCACGTCCGCCGGCTCGCCGGCACGAAGCTCCTCGTGCCCGGCAACCACGATCGGTGCTGGCCGGGCCACGGTCCGAAGGCCGAGCCGTGGGTCGACCGGTACCTGGAGGCCGGATTCAGCGAGATCCTCCCGGAGATCGTCGCGCTCGACGTTGCCGGCCGCACGGTTCGGGCCTGCCACTTCCCGTACCACGGCGACAGCCGGGACGAGCAGCGCTTCGACCACCACCGCCCGGTCGACGACGGCGGCGTGCTGCTCCATGGCCACGTCCACACCCGCTGGCGCGTCGAAGGCCGCCAGATCAACCTCGGCTGCGACGTCTGGGACTACCGCCCCGTGGCCGAGGCCGAGCTCGAACCGGTCGTCACGCAGCTCGCGCGGTGACCGCGCCCCGCACGAGGCCGAGGCCCTCGAGCCCGGGCAGCCGGTCGATGCGCCGGTCGATCCGCTCCGTGAACGCCACACCGTCGTCATCGCCGAAGAGGTGGGCGATCAGGAAGTCGGTGTCGGCGGGCTCCATGATCCCCGACCCGACGGGCCGCCACAGGTGGCGCAGGGCCCAGCGCACAACCTTCTGCGCGCCCGGGCTGTCCGCCAGGCGACGGCGGGCTTCGGCGACGTAGAAGTCGATGTGCCGGCCCTCCTGCCGGGCGATGCGCCGGGTCAGCTCGCTCAGCACCGGGTGCTTCGCCCGCTGGGCGAGGCGGACGTAACCGGCCTGCGTCGTCCACTCGTTCACCGCGCCCCACGTCATGTGCAGGGCGACGATGCGCTCCCCGGCCGTCCAGGATCCGAGGGCCGAAAGCAGCGGCCGCACCCGGTCACGCAGACCGAGGCGCCGCCGCAACGGGCCGACGCGTGCCTCGCCCGCAGGACGCCCGTGGGCCTCCAGCACCGCGGCCAGCGCCTCGCCGTGCCACATCTCCTCATAGGCCCAGCAGCTCAGGAACGCCGTGACGTCCGGGTCGTTGTGGGCCGAGGTCACGAGCAGGTCGCGGAGATAGCAGATCGTGTGCAGCTCGACGTCGTGCATGTACTCGACGCAGCGGAGCGTGTCGGCGTCGAGGGGCTGATCGGCGAACGACGCGAAGTCGAGGTCGTCCCAGCGCAACCGGTCGGCGCGCCGCTTGTAGTCGGCGATGTCGAAGTTCACGACAAGGAATTCGTCGCGAGCGCCGCGTCGGATGGCCGGCACCCCACGGACAGGTAGGGGTTGCCCGACGGTCAAGACGCCGGGCCGCTCCATCGCCGCCGGCGAGCCGTATCCGTACCGTCGAGTCCATGAACTCGATCGCGATCCCGACCCTCGACCAGCCGGCGCCGACCGGCCACGAAGCCCTCCCGACATGGGCCGCACCCGTCGCCCTCGCCGCTCGCGCCGAGAACGCCACCAAGGTGTACGGCCGCGGGAGCACCGAGGTCGTCGCGCTCGACGACGTGACCGTCGGTGTGCCCGCCGGTCGCTTCACCGCCGTGATGGGCCCTTCCGGTTCCGGCAAGAGCACGTTGATGCACTGCCTCGCCGGGCTCGACTCGCTCACCTCGGGCCGGGTCCTGATCGGCGACGTCGAGCTCGGTTCACTCTCGGACCGTGAGCTCACCGCGTGCGCCGCGAACGCGTCGGCTTCGTGTTCCAGGCGTACAACCTGCTCCCGACGCTCAACGCCCGCGAGAACATCACCCTGCCGATGTCCCTCGCCGGCACCAAGCCGGACAAGGAGTGGGTCCGCACCGTCGTCGAGACCGTCGGTCTCGGCGACCGGTTGAAGCACCGACCGAGCGAGCTCTCCGGCGGCCAGCAACAGCGCGTCGCCGTCGCCCGCGCCCTCGCGTCCAAGCCGCAGCTGATCTTCGCCGACGAGCCGACCGGCAACCTCGACAGCCACACCGGCGGCGAGATCCTCACGTTCATGCGATCCGCGGTCGACCGGTTCGGCCAGACCATCGTCATGGTCACCCACGACGCCGTTGCCGCCAGCCACGCCGACAGCGTGCTGTTCCTCGGCGACGGTCGGATCGTCGACTCGATGTCCAACCCCTCGCCCGATCGGATCCTCGATCGGCTCAAGCAGTTCGGAAACTGAGATGTTGACCACCATCCTCACCGGCCTCTGGTCGCGCAAGCGGCGCCTGTTCGGGACGGTCACGGCCGTCGTCCTCGGCGTCGCGTTCCTCGCCGCCACGCTCATCATCGGCGACACCCAGCGCGCCGACTTCAGCCAGGCCTTCACCACGGCCAACGCCGGCACCGACGTCATCGTGCGCAGCGCCGATGAGATCAGCGGCGAGACCTCGGTCCGCGGGCTGATCGACGCCGGCCTTGTCGACCAGGTCGCCACCATGGAGGGCGTCGCCAAGCGCGGTCCCCTCGATCGAAGGCGTCGCCACGATCCTCGGTTCAGACGGCGAACGCATCGGCGGCGACGGGCCCCCCACCACCGCCGCCAACTGGGTCGACGACCCGGAGCTCAACCCCTACCGGCTGGCCGAAGGTCGTGCCCCCGCCGCCGCCGACGAGGTCGTCGATCGACCGCGCCACGGCGCAGAACGGCGACCTCGCCGTCGGGGACCGCACCACGGTCCTCACGCCCGAACCAGTCGAGGTCACGGTCGTCGGGATCGCCACCTTCGGCGACGCCGACAGCCTCGGCCCGATCACGTACACCGCGTTCACGCTCCCGGCCGCCCAGGAGCTGCTCGCCGGCCGGCCCGACGCGATCTCTTCCGTGCTCGTCGCCGCGGAGGACGGAGTCAGCCAGGAGACGCTGCGTGACGAGATCATGCAGCTGATGCCGGCCCGCATCGAGGCCCTGACGCAAGGCGAGCTCACCGCGGAACAGGAAGCGGACATCGAGAGCGACTTCCTCGGGATGTTCAACCTGATCCTGCTCGCCTTCGCCGGCATCGCCATCGTCGTCGCCGCGTTCAGCATCCACAACACCTTCTCGATCCTCGTCGCCCAGCGCACGCGGGAATCCGCGCTGTTGCGGGCGATCGGGCGCCTCACGGCGCCAGGTCGTGGTCGGCGTCGCCCTGGAGGCGCTGGTGGTCGGCGCTGTCGCCACCGCGATCGGCTTCGGCGCCGGGATCGGCCTCGCCGCCGGGCTCAAGCAGCTGTTCGCGGGCGCCGACCTGGCGCTCACGGGATCCGGGCTCGTCATCGACGGCGGAACGATCGCCACCGCCGCGATCGTCGGGATCCTGACGACGCTGGTCGCCAGCGTCGTCCCTGCGCTCAAGGCGTCGCGAGTGGCCCCACTCGCCGCGCTCCGCGACGTTGCCGTCGATCGCTCGGCGGTCTCCAAGGCGCGCGTGACGGTCGGGTTCCTCCTCGCCGGCGCCGGCGTCGCCTCCGTCATCGCCGGCGCCGTCGAGCGGCGATGGCGCCGTCAGCCGAGTCGGGCTCGGCGCGATCGCCGTACTGGTCGGCGCGGTCGTCCTCGGCCCGGTCGCAGCCCGGCCGGCGGCAGCCGTCCTTGGCAGCGGCGCCGCGGTCTTCGGTCGGTTCAGCGGGCGCATCGCCAGGCGCAACGCGATGCGCAACCCCCGGCGCATCGCGGCCAGCGCCTCGGCGTTGATGGTCGGCACGGCCGTGGTGGCGCTCTTCACCACGTTCGGTTCCTCCCTCAAGGCGACGATCGACGACACCGTCGACAACCGGTTCGGCGGCGACCTGATCGTCGAACAGGATGGCTTCAGCGGCGCGGCCTTGAGCCCCGGGTTGGCTGACGCGATCACGGAGCGGCCCGAGGTCGACGACGCGGTCGGCATGGCGTTCGCCGCCGCCAGCATCGACGGCGACGACGTCGAACCGACGGCGACGGACTTCGGCCGACTCGACGCGATGCTCGACATGGGCGTCGTCGAGGGCTCGGTCAGCGACCTCGGCCCCGGACGGATCGCGATCAGCGAGCACTACGCCGAGGAGCACCACCTCGCCATCGGTGACACGATCCCGTTGACGTTCGTCGACGGCTCCACCACCGACCTCGAGGTCGGCGTGATCTTCACCGAGCGGATGTCGTTCGGCGATCTCGTGATGTCCACCGCGGACTGGACCCCGCACGCCCGTCAGGGCGGAGACGCGGTCGTCTTCGTCGACCTCGCCGACGGGGTCTCCGAGGACGCCGGCCACGCCGCGGTGTCGGACGTGACGGCGCGCCATTCGGCGCCCGATCCCCAGACCCGCGACCAGTACAAGGACTCGGTCGGGTCCGAGATCGATTCGATGCTGGCCGTGATCTACGGGTTGCTCGCCGTCGCCGTGCTGATCGCCGTGATGGGGATCGGCAACACGCTGGCGCTCTCGATCCACGAGCGCACCCGTGAGCTCGGGTTGCTGCGCGCCGTCGGCCAGAGCCGCCGCCAGCTGCGTTCCACCGTGCGGTGGGAGTCCGTGATCGTGGCCGTCTTCGGCACGATCGGCGGGCTCGCCGTGGGCACGTTTCTCGGCTGGGGCCTGATGCGCGCGATCAACGCCGAGGAGGGCTTCGGCGTGTTCGAGGCCCCGGTCGCCTCGCTCGGCATCGTTCTCGTCCTCGCCGCCGTCGCCGGGATCGTCGCCGCCGTGCGGCCGGCCCGCCGCGCCGCCCGGCTCGACATCCTCGACGCAATCGCGACGGATTGAGCAGACTGGAACCGTCATGGCCAATCCCCTTGCCCCCTGGTGGAGGCCAGGCCAGCTGTTCCGGGACGGTGCCCGGATCGCCCTCGGGCTGCCGATGGGGATCATCACGTTCGTGCTGATGATCACCCTCGGGGCCCTGAGCATCGGGCTGATGCCCGCCTTCCTGCTCGGGGTCCCGGTGGCCTGGATCGCGTTCATGGTGGCCCGCGGGCTCGGCCGCATCGAGCGGTCGCGCGCCAACGCGTTCGACGCCGAGCGAATCGCCGATCCGATCCCGCCGCTCACCCGACCGACGTGGCTCGGGCGGCTCGCCGAGCGGCTCCGGTCCAAGCCGCGCTGGCGTGAGATCGGCTACCTCTTCGCCCTGCTGCCGGTCGGAACGATCGGGTACGCCCTCGCCGCCGCGGCCTGGGGTGGCTCGCTCGCCCTGGCCGCGCTGCCCGCCTACGTCGGGATCCTGCCCGGCGACTCGGCGAAGTTCTACTTCTTCGAGATCGGTCAGGACGGCGCGGCGTGGCTCGCCATGGCCGTCGGCGTCGTCGGTCTGGTGTACATCGCGCCGTGGATCACGATGGGCATCTCCTCGGCCGAGCGTACGATGGCGCGCGCGCTGCTCGGCCCGACCCAGGAAGCGAAGCTCGCCGCCGAGGTGACCAAAGCCGAGACCGGCCGCACGGCCGCCGTCGACTCGGCCGAGGCCGAGCGCCGGCGCATCGAGCGCGACCTCCATGACGGCGCCCAGCAGCGCCTGGTCGCCCTCGCCGCCAACCTCGGCGCGGCGCGGGAGAAGTTGGATAAGGAGCCCGAGGAGGGTCGGGAGATGGTCGCCGTCGCCCACGAGGAGGCCAAGGCGGCGCTGGCCGAGATCCGCGACCTCGTGCGCGGGATCCATCCGGTGATCCTCGAGGACCGCGGTCTCGACGCCGCCCTGTCCGCCGTCGTCGCCCGCTCGCCAGTACCGGTGTCGCTCGATGTGCAGGTGACCAAGCGACCACCTCCGGCCGTCGAGAGCGCGGCCTACTTCGTGGTCAACGAGGCCTTGACGAACGTCGCCCGCCATGCCCACGCGACGAAGGCCCACGTCTCGATCGCCCGCGCCGGCGACCGCCTCGTGGTCGAGGTCCGCGACGACGGGATCGGCGGTGCCGATCCGGTTGGCGGCTCGGGTCTCCAAGGCCTTCGCGACCGGGTGGCGGGCCTCGGCGGGTCGATGTATGTGATCAGCCCGGCCGGCGGGCCGACGACCATCTCGGTGGAGCTGCCATGCGGGTCGTGATCGCCGAGGACTCGGTGCTGCTCCGCGCCGGGCTGACCCGGATCCTCGCCGACGCCGGCGAGGAGGTGGTCGCCACCGTGGGCGCAGCGGACGAGCTGATGATCGCCGCCGAGCGTCATCAGCCCGACCTCGCCATCGTCGACGTACGGATGCCGCCGACCCACACCGACGATGGGCTGCGGGCGTCGATCGCGATCCGCGCCCGCTGGCCGCAGATCGGGATCCTCGTCCTGTCGCAGTACGTCGAGGAGCGCTACGCCACGGAGCTCCTCGCCGGGGAGACCCGGGGCATCGGCTACCTGCTCAAGGACCGGATCGCCGACGTCAACGAGTTCCTGGCCGCCGTGCGACGGGTGGGCGACGGTGGGACCGCGCTCGACCCGGAAGTGGTGGCCCAGCTCCTCGCCCGTTCGCGCCGGCGCGACCCGCTCGAGCGGCTGACGCCGCGGGAGCGCGACGTGCTGTCGCTGATGGCCGAGGGACGCACGAACCCGGCGATCGCCCGCTCGCTCGTCGTGACCGACAAGGCGGTGGAGAAGCACGTCAGCAACATCTTCGCCAAGCTCGACCTGCCACCGGCCGAAGACGACCACCGCCGTGTGCTGGCGGTCCTGCAATGGGTGAGGAGCTGAACGATGAGTGGTCTTGGCTGGAAGATCGCCGGCGGGGTGCTCGCCATCGGATCAATCGGGTGGGCCGGGTTCAACGTGGTCACGCTCGTGGCCCACGAGGAGCGCACGGAGGTCACCACGTACGAGGCAGCTGACGTCCGCGTGCTCGACGTCGACAACTCGAACGGACCCGTGACCATCACGGGCGCCGCCGAGCGCGAGCAGATCATGGTCACGGCGAGGATCAGTGACGGCCTCCGTGAGACCGAGGAGCGGCAGACGCTCGTCGACGGCGTGCTCGAGTTGCGCGCTTCATGCCCACTGATCGGGTCCGACTGGTGCAGTGTGCGGTACACGATCGAAGTGCCGGCAGACATCGAGATCCGCGCCGAGACGGACAACGGGCGGCTCACCGTGCGCGGGATCGCCGGCCCTGTCCACCTTGACACCGACAACGGATCGGTCGAGGTCGCCGACGTGACGGGCAACCTGACGGTCAGCAGCAACAACGGCTCGATCACCGCGAGCCGCTTGACCTCGGAGGCGGTCGTCGCCGAGTCGGACAACGGTTCGCTCGCCATCGAGTTGCTCGAGCCCCCGACTTCGGTCGAGGCGCGGTCGGACAACGGCAGCGTCGAGGTCGTCCTGCCCGAGACGGAGGACGCCTACCGCCTCGACATCACGACGGACAACGGCGACGTGCTGGACGACATCCGCACCTCCCCCGACAGCCCGCGGCACCTCCTCATCGAGACCGACAACGGCGACGCCACCGTCCGCTACGCCCCCTGACTCCAGGCATCGGCGGCGGCGATCGCGACGTCGATGGCGCGGTCGACCGCGGCGTCCTTCTCGTCGAGCCGGGGATGCTCGTCCTCGGTGCGCTGGGCGATGATCGCGCAGACGCAGCCGGCGGCGAACCCGTACACGACTCCCATCTTGAAGAGGGTCCCCGCCTCCATCTCGAAGTTGAGCACGCCGAGGTCGTGATACTCGTCGATCGTTCCCCGCAGCCGGCGCAGGAGATGCGGGTTCGCCGACGAGTCGGCGCGCTCCTGTCCCTCGAAGAAGGTGTCGGTCGACGCCATCACGCCGACGTGGTGGTCGATTCCCAGCCGCCGCGCAGCATGGGCGAGGGCGACGGTGAGGAACGGGTCGGCAACAGCCGGGAACACGGGCGGGGCGATGTCATCGGCGGCACCCTGATTCGTAACCGCGCCGGAACCGATCACGACCGAACCGACGCGCACGCGCTCCTGGATCGAGCCGGCGGTGCCGACGCGAATGACCGTGCGGATGCCGACCTGCACGAGCTCGTTGACGACGATGCTCATCGACGGGGCGCCCATCCCGCTGGTCGCGCACACGACTGGGGATCCACCGGGCAGCCGGGCGACGAACGTGTCGAGGCCACGGTTCCGGGCCAGCTCGATTCCGCCGGAGAGGCGCGAGGTCGCGATCAGCTCGGATCGACCGGGGTCGCCGCTGAGCAGGGCGATCGTCGTCCCGTCGGGCAGGTCGTCGCGGCCGAACCCGAGGTGGTACAGGCGCCCCGCGGTCACGGGCGGTGATGGTACGACCTCGATGCGTCACCTCGTGTCGGTTCCCCGTACGGTTGCGGGCGATGACGCAACAGATCCCGCTCGTCGAGTACCTCGTGCTCGGCGACCAGCCCCACCTCATGGCGCAGGAGTGCACGTCGTGCGGCGCCCGCTACTTCGACCGGCGCAACGCGTGCGCGGCGTGCTTCGAATCGAGTTTCCGCACGGTGCCCGTCGCAACCGACGGCACGGTCGAGACCTTCACGATCGTCGCTCATGCCGCCCCCGGGATTCCGGTCCCGTTCGTGGCTGCGGTCATCGACTGCGACGGCACTCCGGTGCGGGCCAACATCATCAACACCGAACCGGACCCCGAGCACGTCTCGACGGGGATGAAGGTGCGGTTGGCCACCTATTCGCTCGGCACCGACGACAACGGAATCGAGGCCGTCGGGCTTCGGGTTCGAACCAGCAGCGTGAGGAGAGAGTCATGAGTGAGGCGAGCAGCGACATCTGGATCCTCGGGATCCACATGACCAAGTTCGGCAAGCACCCCGACAAGGACGCGGTCGACCTGGCCGCCGAGGCGACGCACGGCGGCGCTGGCCGACGCCGGCCTGTCGATGCGCGACGTCGGCGTACTGGCGGCGGGGAACCTGATGAACGCGTCCGCCGGGTTCGGTCAGCAGCTGCAGAAGCAGGTCGGCCAGACCGGCATCCCCGTGTACAACGTCGCCAACGCCTGCGCGACCGGGGCCACGGCGTTGCGCACCGCGATCATGGCCGTGAAGGCCGGCGAGGTCGACGTCGGCCTGGCCGTCGGCGTCGAGAAGCTGGCCGGCGCCGGGCTGCTCGGCGGAGGTGGCCGGGCGAAGTCCGACGGCAAGCAGTGGGAGCCGCGCGGCCGATACGGCGCCGTGGCCCCGACCGACGGTCGCATCGGCACCGACACGATGCCCGGCGTCTTCGCCCAGATCGGCATGGAGTACGGCCACCGGTACGGCGGCACGAGCTTCGAGCTGTTCGCCCGGATCAGCGAGAAGAACCACGCCCATTCGACGCTCAACCCGCTCGCGGCCTACCAGAAGAGGTTCACGCGTCGACGAGATCATGAACGACGTCATGATCGCCTACCCCAACACACGACCGATGTGCTCGGCGAACTGCGACGGCGCGGCCGCCGCGGTCGTCGTCAACGGCGCCAAGCTCAAGACCCTTTCGGGCGAGCAGCAGCGCCGCGCCGTCAAGGTGTCGGCGTCGGTGTTGACCACCGATCCGTGGGAGCAGGCGTGCCAGATCCTGCCCAACGTCAACACGCTCACCCGCAACGCCGCCACGCAGGCGTACGAGCAGGCGGGCGTCGGTCCCGACGATCTCGACCTCGTCGAGCTGCACGACTGCTTCGCCACCGCCGAGCTCGTGCACTACGACAACCTGAAGCTGTGCGAGGAGGGCGGCGCGGTGGACTTCTTCGAGTCCGGCGCGCCGTGGCGGGACGGCACGACGCCGGTCAACGTGTCGGGCGGGCTGCAGTCCAAGGGGCACCCGATCTCCGCCACGGGCATCGCCAACATCTGGGAGGTGTGCCACCACCTCCGCGGCGAGGCCGGCGACCGCCAGATCGAGGGCGCCACGGTCGGCCTGGCCCACGTGATCGGCCTCGGCTCCGCCTGCGGCGTCCACATCCTCGAGAAGTCCGCCGCATAGCGGTCCCACGACCACCACAGCACGGCGAGCACGACCAGGACCCGCCCCAGTCCCGTCCAGGTCGGCTCGTCCGCCATGAGCGCGGTGCATTGGGTGATGGCCAGCACGAACACGATGTCAGAACAGTTCGAGCGGGGTGACCCGCTCCTCGTCCCGCCGGACTGCGGTCAGGCGGGGCGGGCGGCGGCCGTTCGGCACGGCGCGGTCATCGCACCGGATGGCCAGTCCGCGACGTGCCGGTTCTCAGATGCGCTCGAGCGTCTCGCCGTCGAAGATCGGTGCGATCTCGAAGGCCTCGACGTCGGCGGCGAGATCGTCGTCGGACGGCCGGTCGAGCGGACCCGAGGCGGCTTCGACGGTCGCGGGACAGGTGGCGATAGTCGCTCGACGTGATGAGGAACAGGCGGGGATCGCTGAGGATGTACCGCACGGCCCGGCCGATGGCCGCCTCGTCGGCGAGTGGTTCGTACCAGGCGTGGCGCGGATCGGCGGCGTCATCCCTCCAGCGGCGTCGGGCGATCGCTTTGATCGTCTGCACCGCGACCCGGTCGCGTTCGCAGATCGCGATGAGCTCCTCGACGTCGGCCCGGTAGGCGGCGTCGCCGAGCAGGGTGAAGTTGATCGGCAGGAGCACCGAGTCGAACGGGAACTGCTCCAAGGACCGTCGGTGCATGTGGGCGATGCGGAGGCCGTGGCCGGTGACGCCGATGAACCGCGTCAGGCCCTCGTCACGGGCGCGGGCGAGCGCCTCGACCGCGCCGCCGGGACCGTGAGCGACCTCCCACTCGTCCGGTTCGACGAGGTTGTGCAACTGGATCAGGTCGACGTGATCGACCCCCATCCGCTCGAGCGATCGCTCGAGCGACGCGCGCGCGGCGTCGCCCTCGCGGTCGCCGGTCTTGGTGGCGAGGAAGACCTCGTGGCGGTGGTTGGCCAGCCACGGCTGCAGGCGATCCTCGGCCCCGCCGTACGACGCCGCGGTGTCGACGTGGTTGATGCCGGCCGCCTCGACCTCGGCGAGGACGCGGTCCGCCGTGTCTTGACTGGCTCCGCCGAGCCCGGCGGCGCCGAAGATGACCCGGGTCGAGTCGTGCCCGGTCCGCCCGAACTGCGCGGTGGGGAGCATCCCTCGACCCTACCGCGCGCCGGTTCTGATGACAGTTGGGATCACTCAGTGATCCCAGCTGTCGTCAGAACCGGAATTCGGAGGTCCAGGCGGAGGCGGCGATGGCGTCGAGGCGGGGGAGGAGGAGCTCCACGAGGGTGGCGTGGTCGTGGACGTGCTCGGTCCACAGGCAGGCCTGGATACCAAGGAGATGGGCCCGCTCGGTGGGGGTCCAACCGCCCGCCACGTCGTAGGCCTCGATGTCCGCCACCGACGTTCTCCCGGCCCAGCTTGCGCCCGGCGACCGCCATTCGCCGTCGGTCGCCATGTCGAGGTAGTACACCTCCGCCGGCGCGGCGACGACCTGATAGCCGGCGGCGGCGAGACGGCGGCAATCAGCGCTCGACTTCCAGCCGACGACGTACCCGTCGTCAGGGCGCAGCGCCCCGCACTCGGCGGCCTCTTGCCACACCCCCACCTGGCGGCCCGTCGCCGTCCTCACCAGTGCGATCACGTCGGCGATGAACGCGGCGGCGATGGCGTCGGTTCCGGCGAGCCCCCGTTCGCCGGCGTAGCGCTGGGCGGCCGGCGAACCGGACCACGCGCCGGCGGGCACCTCGTCGCCGCCGAGGTGCAGCCACGGCCCGGGGAACAGGTCGGCGAGCTCACCGAACACGGCCTCGAGGAACGGGCGCGGTGGACGGCAGCCCGGGCACGAGCACATTGTCGACGAAGTGCTGCACGCTCACGGCCCCGGACGGTGTCCGCCGGATCGCGGAGATCGGGAACCGCGGCCAGGGCGGCGAAGCAGTGGCCGGGCAGGTCGATCTCCGGGACGACCTCGATCCCGAGCTCGGCCGCTCGTCGCACCCACCGGCCGATGTCCCCGGCGGTGTACGCGCCGCCGGACGGATCCGCCCCCGATCCGAGGAGGGCGGGGATCGGCGAGCCCGTGCCCGCGCCACGCGCCGAGTCGGTGAGCGCCGGGTAGGCGGCGATCGGCACCCGCCAGGCCTCGTCGTCGGTCAGGTGGAGGTGGAGCCGGTTGAGCCGCCGCCATGCGGCCACGTCGATGAGCCACTCGACGTCGACCGCCGGGATGAACTGGCGGGCGAGGTCGACGTGCAGCCCGCGCCACTCGTGGACCGGGACCTGCGCGTAGCTCGTCGCTCTGGCCCCCGACGCGCTCGCGCGGGCGAGGGCGAGGAACGCCGTCCGCAGCGTCGCGGCCGACCCGGCGGTCACCTCCAACCGGTCGCCGCGGCCGACGATCACGAACGCCTCCGACGGCCATGTCTGGTCGACGGCCGCGTCGACGGCCGCCCCCGTCGTCGCCGAGAACGGCGGCGTCGTCGGGGAACAGGCGCCGTTCGCACGCCGCGGCGGCGGCCCACGCCGACGCGGCGACATCGCCGTCCTCCGTCGAGGCGCAGCGGCGGCGGCGCCGACCGTCCGACCCGGATCGGATCGGCGACCGCGGTCGCGCCGACCGTGGACCGGCCGCGTCGAGCCGTCGGCGAGGATCACGAAGGCGCTGGCCGGGCCGTCGTTGGCGTGGTCGGGCCGGTGCCCGCACACCAGCGCACCGACGTCCCAGACGTCGCCCGGGCGCGAGCTCGAAGTCCGGCCGGCGGGGCGAGCTCGTGGTAGCCGGACGTCCGCGTGACGAGCCGGCGTCGGCGCGCCCGGGTCCGGGGTCAACTGCACCACGGACGTGAGCGCGAGCCGGAACCCGGCGAGCGGCGCCCGCCCGGAGTTGACGAGGCGCAGCCGCATTCGCCCGGGCCCGTCGTCGGCCGGGCACGTAGACCGCGTCGAGACGCAGCGGCGCAGTCATAGCTGCTGCCACGACGGCTTGCCGGCGTAGGCCTCGCGGTAGTAGTCGGCGAGCTGCAAGCCGGACGCGGCCGCCTCGTCGACCACGACGGTGGCGTGCGGGTGGAGCTGCAGCACCGACGCCGGGCACATCGCCGCCAGCGGTCCCTCGACGGCGCGGGCGATCGGCTCGGCCTTCGGCCGCCCCGGTCGCGACGAGCACGACGTGGCGGGCGTCGGTGATCGTCGCCGAGGCCCTGGGTCACGACGTGGCGGGGGACCTCGTCCGGCGAGGCGAAGAACCGGGCGTTGTCGGCCCGCGTCGCCGTCGTCAGCGTCTTGACCCGCGTGCGCGAGCGCAGCGACGAACCGGGCTCGTTGAACCCGACGTGGCCATCGGTGCCGATCCCGAGCAGCTGCAGGTCGACGCCGCCGAGCTCCGCCGAGCAGCCGGTCGTAGCGGCGCGCACGCCGCCGGCAGGTCGTCGGCCCAGACGTCGGGGCCGTGCAGCCGGTCGGGCGTCAGGTCGACGTGGTCGGTGAACTCTCGGCGGATGAACGGCCGGTACGCCTCGGGGTGATCGGGCGGCAGGCCGACGTACTCGTCGAGCAGGACGGCGTGGCACGCCGCGAAGAAGACCTTCCCCGCCCGGTGCTCCTCGATCAGCAAGCGGTACGCGCCGAGCGGCGAGCTTCCGGTCGCCAGCCCGAGCACCGCGGCGGGCCGCTCGGTGACGAGCCGGACGACGACGTCGGCGACGACCCGGCCGCGTCGTCGGCGGTCGGCGCGATCACGACCTCCACGCCACCTCGCCTCCGACGACGGTGGTCGACGACCGCAAGCTCGGCCGAGAGCACGGTGACATCGGCGCGGGCCCCGGGGACCAGAGCGCCCCCGATCGGTGAGGCCGAGCAGCCGGGCCGGGGTCGCGGTCACCGTGCGACGGCGTCGGGCACGGAGCAGCCGGTGAAGGCGACCAGGTTGCGGACGGCCCGGTCGAGCGAGAGATCGCTGCCGGCGAGCACGCCGTCGGCGGTGCGAACACCGCCGTTCGTCGACGGTCACCTCGACCGACCCGAGCTGCGAGTCGCCGGCGCCGGAACCGAGCACGGCCACGGCGTCGGTGACGAGGTTGCAGCGATCGGGACCGAGCGCCCGCCACGCCATCCGCACCGCGACCGGGTCGACGTGGATGCCGTCGCAGATCAGGCCGGCCACGACCGAGTCGTCGGCGAGGGCGGCGCCGATCGGGCCGGGGTCGCGGTGGGCGAACGGTCGCATCGCGTTGAACAGGTGGGTGACGTACGCGCGCCCCGGCGGCGACCCCGGCGGCGAACTGGGCCGCCGTGCAGTCGGTGTGCCCGATCGACACGACGATGCCGCGTTCGGTCGAGCGCGCCGATCAGCTCGAGGGCGCCGGGCAGCTCCGGGGCCAGCGTGGCGATCAGCGACACCGGACGCCCGCGACCAGCCGTCGATCAGCGCCGGCGTCGGGTTGCCGGAGCAGGTCGACGGGATGGGCCCCGCGACGGGTCGGCGGCGAGCATCGGGCCCTCGAGGTGCAGCCCGAGCGGGACGGCGCCGCCGCGGCGGCCGCGTCGTCCCGGCCCGCCCACCACGTCAGCGCGGCGGCCCGCTGCTCGTCGCGGCACGTGATGATCGTCGGCACGAACGACGGTCACGCCGTAGCGAGGGAGGTACCGCGCCGAGCTCGCCGGCCCGGTCCGGCTCGGTCGTGAGGTCGATGCCGTGCCCGCCGTTGATCTGCACGTCGATGAACCCGGGCGTCACCCAGCAGCCGGTGGCGTCGATCACGACGGCGTCGGCCGGCGCGTCGCCAGCACGGCCTCGCCGACGGCGACGATCCGGCCGCGCCGTCGACGACGACGTGCCCGGGTTCGATCACCGCGGACGGGGTGACGACCGCGCCGCCGGTGATCACCAGCGGCTGCGCGCTCACGTCACGATCCCCGGTCGCGTGCGGCGAGGACGGCGCCGAGACTGCCCAGGGGGACGTCGAGCGGCGCCAGGCGGACGCGACGAGCGAGGCCGGTCGCCGCGAGCATCGGCGAGGCCGCCTCGCTCTTGGCCAGCGCCTCGTTGAGGCCCAACAGGAACGGCTCGTCCGGTGCTCGTCATCCCGCCGCCGACGACCACGACGTCGACGTCGAGGGTCATCACGCACAGTTGCACGGCCCAGGCGACCGCGGCGAAGACATCCTCGGGACTGGCGTCCGCCGCCACCGCGCGTCCCGAACCGACGGCCTCGGCGCAGCCGACCTGACCGCACGGGCAGGGTGGTCCGTCGGGACGCATCGGGATGTGGCCGATCTCCCCCGCCCCTCCGGTGGCGCCGCGCAGGAGCCGCCCACCGAGGACGAAGCCGGCGGCGATGCCGGTGCCGACGTTGACATAGGCGAGCGACGCCGGCGGGGCGAGTCCGAAGTGGGCGTAGGCACCGAGGGCCGCGCCGTTGACGTCGTTCTCGAGGTGCACGCGGACGCCGAGCGCGGTCGCGCAGCCGATCGCCGCAACGCGACCGGCTCGGTGATGCCCGAGGTTGACCGCCGCGCTCGACGATGCCCCGGGCGATGTCGATGCGGCCCGGGATCCCGACGGCGACGCGATCCGGGCTCGCTGCGCTGCTCGGCGAGCGAGCGCCTCGACGAGCGTCGCGACCAGCTCGGTGATCGCGTCGCCGCCGCGCGGTGTGGGCGCCGAGCGCGTGGCGACCGGCGATCAGCGCGCCGTCGAAGAGCACCGCGCGGTCGTGGTGCCGCCGACGTCGACACCGACGATTCGACGCCATCGCTCAGCCCTTCACGGCTCCCGCGGTGAGGCCGGCGGTCACCTTGCGCTGGACGAGGAGGAAGAAGATCACGACCGGCAGGGCCATGATCGTCGACCCGCCATGACCCCGCCCCAGTCGGTGCCGCGGGCGCCCTCGTTGAACGCCTGCAGCCACACCGGCATCGTCTGGGTCTCGGGCCGGTTCATGATCACGAGGGCGAAGATGAACTCGTTCCAGGCCAGGATGAAGGCGAAGATGCCCGGTCGCGACCGAGCCGGGCGCGACGAGCGGCAGGGTCACCCGCATGAACGCACCGAAGCGGCTGGCCCCGTCGACCCGGGCCGCCTCCTCGAGCTCGAGCGGGACGCCCGCCACGAACCCGCGCAGGGTCCAGATCGTGAACGGCAGGACGAAGATCAGGTAGGTCAGCGACAGGCCGATGATCCGGTTGGTCAGGTCCCGGCCGTCGAGCACCTGGAACAGCGAGATGATCAGCGCCTCGGCCGGGATCATCTGGATCGCGATGACGGCGACGAGGAACGCCATGCGGCCGCGGAAGCGGAACCGGGACAGCGCGACGGCGGCGAGGAAGGCGATGGCGAGGGCGAGGAACGACGACGGTCGCGGTGACCATCGGGCTGTTGCGCATCGCCGTCCAGAAGAAGTCGCGCTCGAACACCTTGCGGTAGTTGTTCAGCGTCGGGTGCGTCGGCAGGAACGATGGGTCAGCGTCCTGCAGCTCGCTGTTGCGCTTGAACGACGTGAGCACCATCCAGTACACGGGGAACAGGGCGACGAAGGCGACGACCGCGCCGGCGGCGTTGATCGCGATCCGCTTCCAGCCGCCGCGTGCTCGCGCGTGCTCACAGCTCCTCCTGGCGCAGCATCGCGCGCAGGTAGACCGCCGTCAGGACGCACGGTGATCAGCACCATCACGACGGCGACGGCGGCGCCGATGTCGAAGCGGTTCTCGCCGATCGAGATGCGGTAGGCGTAGACGCCGAGCAGGTTGGTGTCACGGGTGATCCCGCCCGCCTTCTGCAGCACGTAGATCTGGGTGAAGACCCGGAAGTCCCAGATGACCGACAGCGACGTGAGGATGAGCAGGATCGGCTTCACCGCCGGGAACGACGACGTAGCGGAAGACGTCGCGGAAGCGGGCGCCGTCGAGCCGGGCCGCCTCGACGATGCTCGACCGGGATCTGGGTGAGCCCGGCGTACGACGGTGAAGGCGATGAACGGGATGCCCATCCAGACGACGATGATCGTGGCGATCATGAAGAACGTGAGCTGGTCGGCCCACCAGCTCTCGCCCTGGCGGTCGAGCGCCCAGTTGACGAGGCCGTACTCGGTGTCGAACATCCACTGCCACACGATCGTGGCGGTCAGCGCCGGCATCGCCCAGGCGATGATCAGCGACGCCGACACGACCAGCCGCATCCCCTTGCCGAGCGCCTCGAGCAGCAGGGCGACGAGCACGCCGAGCACCATCGTCAGCGCGACGTTGACGAAGCAGAAGATCAGCGTGCGCCACAGGACCGTCCAGAAGTAGGTCGTCCTCGAGGATGGCGCGGAAGTTGGCGAAGCCGACCCACGCGGCCGGTTGCCCGAACACCTGCGGCAGCCCGTACTCCTGCAGCGACATCGTGACGAGCCGCACGAGCGGGTAGCCGAGCATCAGCCCCGAGGACGACGATCGACGGGAGCAGGAGCGCGTAGGGCAACGCCGATGACCGCCGCCTGGCCGCGGTGACCGGGGTCGGCTCGAGCCCGGTCGCGGCGGTGGTGACGACGGCCATCGGCGTTGCTTACTACGTGTGAGGCGGGTCGGGCTCAGCCGTTGAGGGTGTCCTCGATCGCCGCGTCGGCCTGCGCCGCGGCCTCGGCGATGTCGTCGCCCTGGGCGATCTCGGTGAGCATGTCCTGGAGGACGTTGGCCGCCTCGACGCCGGCCCACTTCTCGCTCGTCGGCACGAACCGGCTGTTCTCGGCCGCCTCGGCCTGGGCCTCTGCGGCTTCGCTGCCGGCCACGCTCGCCAGCTCCGACTTGAGCGCGGGGATCGTGCCCGACCTCGGCGAACTGCTTCTGGAAGCCGCTCGACACCAGGACCTTGAGCAGGTCGTAGGCCAGATCCGGGTTCTCGCTGTTGACCGGGATGCCGATGTTGGAGCCACCGAGGAACACCGGTGCGGTCGTCCCGGCCTCGGTGCCCGGCATGGCGAACACGCCGATGTTCGCCTCCATCTCCGGGCAGCCGTCGTCCGGGTTGATGATCTGGCCCGGCTTCCAGCCCGGCGCCGGCATCATGCCGACCTCGCCGGCGCAGAACGCCAGCCAGTCGTTGGCGTCGTCGCCGTCGGCCGGGGCCGAGTTGGCCCGGTCGAAGGCGTCCTTGAAGGACTCCAGCCCGGCGATCGACTCCGGCGAGTCGAGCGTGCCGACCCACTGGTCGCCTTCCTGGGTGGCGATGTCGCCGCCGTGCTCCCAGACGAACGACATCACCGCGTGCCAGTTCCGCGCCGGCAGGTAGATCCCCGAGAAGTTCGGGACGTCGGCGTTGTCCGCCATCAGCTGCTCGCCCGCGGCGACCATCTCGTCGAGCGTCGTCGGGATCTCGATGCCGGACGCCTCGAAGAGGTCCTTGCGGTAGATCATGATGCGCGCTCCCGGCGTAGTACGGCGCGGCGTAGAGCTTGCCGTCGTACGTGCCGGCCTCGAGCCAGGCTCTGGCAGGAAGTCGTCGCCACCGAGCTCGGCCGACCGGTCCGTGAGGTCGACGAGCGCGCCCGGCCGCCTCGAAGGCCTGGACCTGGGTGTTGCCGAACTCGACGAGGTCCGGCGCGTCGCTGCCCGACAGCGCCGTCGTCTGCCGCTCGACGATGCCGGTCCACTGCTGGCGCTCGAGCACCACCTTGACGTCGGGATGGATCTTGTTGAACTCGGCCACCGCGTACTCGACCATCGCGTCCGGCGTGTCGGCTTCACCGTTCAGCCAGAGCCGGATCGTGCCGCCCTCGCCGGTGCCCGTGCCGATCTCCGCCGGCGGTGGGTTGGTCGGCGGCGGCGGCGCGGTGGTCTCGCTCGGCGCCGCGGTCGTCTCGCTCGGCGCCGCGGTGGTCCGCCGGCGCCGTCGGTGGTTGCCGGCGCCTCGGTGCCGTCCGGAGCTTCGGTACCGCTCGGTGCGTCCGTCGCCGCGGTGTCGTCATCGTCGTCACCGCAGGCGGCGACGAGCAGGCCGGCGGTGGCCAGCAGGGCCAGCAACCGCGTTGGTCGAGTTTTGTTCACGTTGTTCTCTCCCTTGTTTTCTCTGCCGTTCTGTCGTTTGGGACCGGCACGCAAGGCGCCGATTCCAAACGACAGTTCGAGGGTTTTGGTCATCGGATGCCCAACTCCTGGTCGAGCACCCGCGCCGCGGCGCCGACGATGACGTCGTCGAACCCGAGGGTGCTCGGGCGCACGACGAGACGGGCGCCGATCACGGGCAGGGTGCGCGAGGCGATCGCCTCGGCCGTCGCCGTGCGGAACGTCTCCGTCGACACCGTCGGCGGGCCCGACAGCACGACCTCGGTGACGTCGAGGGCGCCGACGACGGTGGCCAGGGCCGTGCCGAGATGGGTGCCGGCGGCGCGGAGGACCGCGGCTTCGTCGGCACCGTCCTCCTCCAGGCGCCGGTCGAGCAGCGGCTCGGACACCTCGGTCTCCAGGCATCCGCGCTTGCCGCAGGCGCACACCGCCCCGCCATCGTCGACGACGACGTGCCCGATCTCGCCCGCGGCGTGCGAGGAACCGGTGAACAGCCGACCGTCGAGCACGAGCCCGACACCGACGCCCTCGTCGACCCGGACGCAGATGAGATGGGGCGCGGTGGGCTCGCCGAACGTGAGCTCGGCCAGCGCGGCGGCGTTGGCGTCGTTGACCACGTGCACGGGGAGGTCGAGCTCGGTCGACAGCTCGTCTGCGAGGGGCACGTCGGTCCAGCCGAGGTGGGCGGCGGTGACGATCACGCCCTCGGTCGTGACGATGCCCGGGCTGGCGATGCCGACGCCGAGCAACGGCCCCTCGGCGTCGCGGACGAGCTCCCGGCAGATGCGCTTGACGAGGGTGACCGCGGCCCGTCCGGTGCGACCCTTGCGGTCGTAGGTCCGACGCACGACGACCTTGCCGTCGAGGTTGACGACCGC
The DNA here is from genome assembly GCA_963839695.1 of uncultured Acidimicrobiia bacterium. GTDB lineage: Bacteria > Actinomycetota > Acidimicrobiia > Acidimicrobiales > Ilumatobacteraceae > JALZMG01. The sequence goes on from CAWIVW010000007.1 coordinate 756,776, forward strand.
GCCGACGAACTCCGCCGGCTCGGAGACGTCGATGCAGACCACGTGGCGCCCGTCGGCGTCGATGCCAACGAGGGTGGCCGGCTTGCCGACTCCGCCGGCGGCCCGGATCCCGAGCTCCTCGACGACCGACTCGTCGATCAGATCGCGCACCACGGCCGAGACGGTCGCCCGCGTGAGTCCGGTGCGCTTGGCGAGATCGGCGCGCGACAGCGGTCCCTCGCGGTGCAAGGTCCCCAGCAGCAAGCTGCGATTCGCCCGGCGGGCGTCTTCCGGCGTCGCCATCCGGTTCGTTTGTATAGTTGACAAACAAACCCGCGTCAAGCGAAAGGCCTTACATCTGCCGAACTGCCAGGATGGGCCCATGGCCATGGATCTGGTGATCGAGGTGGACAACGAACCAGGAGCGCTGGCGCGAGTCGCGACGGCGATCAGCGATGCGGGCGTCAACATCTCGGCGGCGACCTGCATCGGGGACGGCGAGAAGGCCGAACTGCACATCCTCGTCCCCCACGCGGCCGCCGCGAAGCACGTCCTCGGCATCTCCAACCTCGCCGTGACGCGAGAGCGGGAGGTCGTCGTCGTCGACGTCGAGGACCGCCCTGGTGTGCTCGCCGACCTCGCCCGACAGATCGCCGACGCCGGCGTGGACCTCGACATCCTGTACATCGCCACCCGCAACCGGGTCGTGTTCGGCTCGGCCGACCTCGAGGCCCTCAAGGCCGCCCTCACGCCGGCCGGCTGACCGGCGATGAGTTCGCCGAGGGGGCGGGGTCTACCTCGCGTGGACCGAACGAGAGGACAGCAGCATGTCGAACCACGAGCCCGTCACCGAACTCGATCCCCGGTTCAGCAGCGAAGACGCGAGTGCGACGCCGTGGGAGGAGGTCCGCGGTGAGCTCGAGCGCGCCCAGATCTACTGGCTGACGACCGTGCGCGCCGACGGTCGGCCGCACGTGACTCCGCTGATCGCGGTGTGGCAGGACGGTGCGCTCTACTTCTGCACCGGACCGACGGAGCAGAAGGCCAAGAACATCACCCACAACCCGCACTGCGCGATCACGACCGGCGCCAACGCCATCGACAACGGTCTCGACGCGGTGGTCGAGGGCGATGCGACGAAGGTGGCCGACGATGGCGAGTTGCGGCGCGTCGCCGAGGCGTACGAGACGAAGTACGGCCCTGACTGGCACTTCGACGTCAAGGACGGCGCCTTCCACCACGAGGCCGGGGAGGCCTGGGTGTTCGAGGTCGCGCCGGTCAAGTCGTTCGGGTTCGCCAAGGGCGAGCCGTTCGGCCAGACCCGGTTCCGCTTCATCGACTGACCCACCGGCCGCGTGTACGGTGCGGCCTCGTGTTAATCCTCGGCATCATCGGATTCGGCGTGCTCGTCGGAGCAGTCGCGCAGTTCATCCTCGGGCGCCGCGGCCGCGGCATCGATTGGGGGATGGCGCTCGGAGCCGGCCTGATCGGGTCGTTCGTCGGCGGGTTGCTCGCCAGCCTGATCGCCGGCGACGGGCTCGCCTTCAAGCCGAGCGGCGTCATCGGTTCGATCATCGGCGCGGTGATCGTCACGTTCATCTGGCGCCGATTTGCGGACCGCAAGCCTGCCCCCGTCGGTCGCCGACCCTGACTCAGCGGTCGCCGCTCCGGTAGTCGCAGACGCCGTCCGGGAAGATCTCCTCCAGTCGGCGGCGCTGGTCGCGCGTCGGCTGCCACTCGCCGTACAGCCCCGCCCCTGATCGCCCGGGCGGGTGGGCCCGCCACTGCCGACGACGATTCCGAGGAGCACGATCGGGCCGATCCGACAGACTGGTCGCATGACGTCTTCGGTCGAACGGGCGCGGGCGGCGTTCGTTCGGCAGGACTGGGCCGAGGCATTCTCCACCTTGGCCGCGGCCGCCGAAGGAGGGCCGTTGGATGCGGCGGACCACGAACGGCTCGCGATCTGCGCCTATCTCGTCGGTCGGGACGACGACAGCACCAAGGCATGGGAGGCGGCGCAGCACGCGGCCGCGGCGACCGGTGACACCGCCGAAGCGGCCCGGTGCGCCTTCTGGCTCGCGTTCATCCTCATGCTGCGAGGGCAGACGGCGCACGGCGCTGGGTGGCTCACTCGCACCGAGCGCCTCATCCAGAAGGTCGGGGAGGACTGCCCGGCGAGCGGATACGTGCTCGTGCCCCGCTTCCTCGGGGCGCTCGAACAAGGTGACCCGTCCGCAGCGCGAGATCTAGCCGCCCGCGCCGCCGAAGCCGGGGATCGCTTCGACGATGCGGACCTCCGCGCCCTCGGCACGCTGGGTCACGGGCAGGCGCTGATCGCGACGGGTGATGTCGTCAGTGGGCTCGCTCAGCTCGATGCCGTCATGGTGGCGGTGACGGGAGACGAGGTCGGGCCGATCGTCACGGGGATCGTGTACTGCGCGGTCATCCTCGAGTGCATGAGGCTCTTCGATGTCAGGCGGGCCGCGGAGTGGACCGACGCCCTCGGTGCGTGGTGCGACGCCCAGCCGGACCTCGTGCCGTACCGCGGCCAGTGCCTGGTCCACCGATCGCAGCTGCAGCAGGCTGCCGGCGACTGGCCCGATGCCATCTCGACCGCCGCGGCCGCCTGCCGCCGGCTGACCGATCCGCCGCACCCGGCGCTCGGACTCGCCTACTACCAGGAGGGAGAGCTGCACCGCTTGGTCGGGGCGTTCGAGCAGGCGGAGCTCGATTACCGGCAGGCCAGCCGCCACGGCTACGACCCCGTGCCGGGGTTGGCGCTCTTGCAGCTGGCGCGGGGCAACGGCGCCGCCGCCGCGGCCGCCATCCAACGCGCGCTGTACGAGGTGCGCGACCCGGCGGGACGACCGGCGCTGCTGGCGGCGGCCGTCGACATCCTCTGCTCCACGGGCGACCGTTCGGCCGCCCGAGCGGCCGCCGACGAGATGCGGACGCTCGCCGACGCCGCGTCATCCGCAGTACTCGACGCGATGGCCGCGCACGCGACCGGGACCGTGCTCGTGAGCGAGGGCAATCCCGCCATCGCGTTGCCCCAGCTGCGGGCGGCAGCGTCGGCGTGGCAGTCGTTGCGCATGCCTTACGAAGCGGCACGGGCGGCGATCCTCGTCGGACGGACCTGCTCCGCGCTCGGCGACTGCACGGCTGCGGCCCTGGAGTTCGACAACGCCAGAGCGACCTTCAGCGAGCTCGGCGCGGGGCCCGACCTGAAGCAGGTGACTGCGTTGTCCGCGGGGCTGACTACGGACTCGCCGGCACCAGCACGAAAGACCGTCGCCTCCCTTCTGTCGAACCGCGAGCGGGAAGTCCTCGCCCATCTCGCCGCCGGCCGGACCAACCGCGAGATCGCCGCCCACCTGCTGATCAGCCAGCACACGGTCGCCCGGCACCTGGAGAACATCTACGCCAAGCTGGGCGTCAGGACCCGCGCCGCGGCGACGGCGTACGCCTACGAAAACGATCTCGTCTGAGTCGTAGGGCGTTCGACCCAGGTCAGGGCGGTGGGAATGGGACGTCCGGGCGATGCCCGGTCGCCCGCGCATCCGTACCGTCGACGGCATGACGACGAGCGTCTCCATGCCAATCCTCGACCAGGCGACCGCAGACCGGCTGAGCGCCGCCTTCCACCGGTGCTTCTCCGACTTCGAATGCGACGAGGACCTCTTCGCTCCGGACACCCTGTTCGACTTGCTGCCACCGATGTGGCGGTTCCAGCTCGAAGGTTCGGGCGACGTCTTCGTCACCCAGCTGCGGTCGATCGCAGAAGGACCGGTCGCGGTCGACATCGTCCGCACCATTCCGGCCGTCAGTGGGTTCGTGACCGAACACGTCGAGACCTCGCAGACGGCGGAGGGGACGATCACGGCCCGACGGATGCACTTCTGCGAGGTACGCGACGGTCGCATCGGCGCCGTCACGACCTACTGCAACGGCGGCTGGGACGACGAGTTGCGGGCTCGCCATCGGGCCGACGCGCCGATGATCCGGCCCTGACGGCGCTAATCCCTGGCCATGGCGGCGGCCAGGTGTTTCTCGACATCGATGTAGGCGTCGTCGGCGACGTCGAACACGACCTTGACGACCCGGCCACCCCCGAACTCGAACCGGGGCGGGTACTGCCGGCTGACGATGTCGCCCCCGTCGTACCCGACGCAGAGGCCCTCACCGCAGAGGCTGTAGCGCGAGGCCATCGTACGGATCTCCGTCTCCCCGACGACCTGATCGTCGACGTGCAGCTTCACCGTTCCGATCGGCTCGTGGTTGTCGCCAGTTCGGTCCTTGGTGAACTGGACGCCGACGATGTGGGTCCCCGGCGATGGGGCGTCGACGGCGAGCGTCTGCTCCGGCGGGATGCCCAAGAAGTTGTAGACGTACGTGAGCTTGGCATCCTTGACGAACAGCGTGTAGCCACCGAACCGCGATCCCTGGGCGACGATGACCCCCTCCGATTCCCTGGTGAACTCCACCTCGGCGAGGATCTTGTAGGAGACGTTGATCGTGTTCGCGGACGATGCCTGCGGGATCGCTGCGGTCCCTGGGTAGTACGTGTACTGGCCGCTCTCGGGAACGGCGATCTCGAACTCGAGAGCCCGATACTCCAGTATCGAGAGGTCGTTGAGCGGGAGGACGTCGTACTTCTTGGCCTCTTCGAGCCAGAGCTCCTTGAGCTCCTGGACCTTCTCCGGGTTCTCGTCGGCGAGGTCGCGGGCCTCGGCGCGGTCCTCGTCGATGTGAAACAGCTGCCACCGGTCGTTCTCGAAGTTGCCGAGACCGATCGGCACGGGACCGTGCTCGGTGACAGCTTTCCATCCCTCACGCCAGATCCCGCGGGTGCCGAGCATCTCGTAGTACTGGGTCTCCTTCTGCGTCGGGGCGTCGGCGGAGTCGAACGAGTAGCGCATCGAAACGCCGGGAAGCGGCTTCTGCTCATAGCCGTCGACGACGGCCGGCATCTCGACCCCGCAGCAGTCAAGGATGGTCGGGACGATGTCGGTGCAGTGGTGGTACTGGTGACGCACCTCGCCCTTGGCCTCGATCCCGGCCGGCCAGTGGATCACGAGCGGGTCGCACACGCCGCCTTGGTACGAGTAGCGCTTGAACATCCGGTACGGGGTGGAGAACGCAACCGCCCAACCCGTCGGGTAGTGGTTGTAGGTGTCCTCCGTGCCGAGACGGTCGAGCAGCGCCATGTTGTCCTCGATCGTGTCGGGCCAGGCGTTGAAGAACTTGTTCGCTCGGAGCAGTGCCGCGTCATGCCTACCACGCGCGCGACAGGGCCCGCCCGGGCCACGGCGCGCGCCCACAATCTGGGCGGGATTCGTCGTAGACCGGCTTCTGGGCGGGGATCGTTCCGACTGTCGCGACGGATCCCGCCCAGATCGCGGGTCAGCGGGTGGTCACTGCGAGGGCTCGGTGCCGTCGAACGCCCACACGTCGGCGCGGCAGACGAACCGGACCGGCTTGAAGGCGACATCGGCCACGGCGGACGACGCCGACAGCGGATGCGACAACCGCAGCCGCGGCTCCCCCCACGTCGCCGGATCGAACGCGGCCACGAACGGATCCCCGCGCTCGGCGCGGATGAACTGGTAATCGCGCTCGACCTGCAACAACCGGAGGCCACGGTCGAGACGGGCGGGGTGCATCGTCGAGGTGTACTGGACGTCGGACGGCGAGAGTGCTCGGGGAGAAGCGTGGCCCGTGAGCAGGGCGACTACTCCGTCGACGGCGACCCGGCCGGTCACTCCGTCGTACCGCTGGCTCATCGTCACGTCGGCCACGGCGACCCTGTATCCCCACCCGGTCGAGAGGATCCTCGCGACGTCCGCGTTGTCGACGAACGCCCCGACGTGGTACCCCCGCGTTCGAATCCCGCTCCGACACAGCAGGCGGGTCTCGGCGAGCGTGAACGGGCCATGGGTGCACTCCCGGGCGCGGAGGAACGAGAACGTCACGACCGGCGGGTTCACGGGGTGTAGAGCGGGAGGAAACAAGGCGTCGCGGTCGCTCGCCGCCACTTCCCAGGCGACCTGGAGCAGTTCGGCCCGCGGTACCGCCAGCGGTTCGGGCGCGGGCGTGGCGACGTACGGCGCGTTCGCGGCGACGACGTCGACGTCGGCCGTGCCCTGCAGCATCAGCGCGGTCCCGCGCGGAACGCCGGCATCACCTCGGCGGCGAACAGCCGCATCGACGCCAGCACGTCGTCCTGGGGCACGACCTCCGCGGTGTTGAGGACGAAGTTCACGGCGTCGACGCCGATCTCCTCCCACACCTTGATCGCCTTGACGATGCGCTCGGGGTCGCCGATGGCGATGCCATCGGGTACGGGCCGCCGCTCCGACGGGCTGTCAACGTCGCGGCTCACCGAAGCGGGAGCGAGATTGGCGAGCGACTGGTAGGCGGCGGTCGGGAACACCTCGCGGGTCCACAGGAGATGGCCGTTGAGCAGCATGAACTGGTTGAACATCTGGGCGCCGACCGATGTCGCCACGGCGTCGTCGGCGTGGCAGTAGAGAAAGTTCATCGTGGCCACTTGGTCGTTGACGACCGAGCTCACCGGATCGCACAACGCGATGCGCTTGCGGTACTCGCGTGTGCGTCGCTCCTGTTCTTGGAAGCTGGCCGCGGCCACGCCGAGAGATCCGATGCCCCGGTCGGCGGCGTCGAGCTCCGTGCCCGGCGTCGTGACCGTGACCCACAGCGGTGGATGGGGTACCTGCACCGGCTTGGGAAGCACGGGCCGCTCGGGCATCGAGACCGTCGCGCCGTCGTGGGAGACGCGCTCCTCAGTCCACAGACGCGGCAGGAGATGCACGTACTCGTCCCACGAGATCTTGGTCGTGTCGGGATCGACCAGGAAGCCGCCCAGCTCGGTCCACGTCGAGGCCCGCGCCGTGCCGAACTCGAGCCGCCCGCCAGAGAGGATGTCGAGGACCGCCGCCCGCTCCGCCACCCGGATCGGATGATTCATCTGCGGCACACACACCACCGCCCCATGGCCGACGCGGATCCGCGCGGTCTGCATCGCCACGGCGGTGAGGAAAAGCTCCGGCGCCGAGCAGTGCGAGTACTCCTCGAGGAAGTGGTGCTCCACAGCCCAGACCGTGTCGAACCCGAGCTCGTCCGCCAGTCGGGCCTGCTCGAGCGCGTTGCGGTACACGGACTGCTCGTCGCGCCGGCCGAGCGGCCGGGGCACGGACAGCTCGAAGAAGATGCCGAACTTCACGTCGCCGCCTGGTGCTCGGGCACCATCGCCGGCACCGGTTCGGACAGACGCGGCAGCGCCTCGGACACCATCCCGCCGAGGCGCGCAGGCGATGTGCCGGCGTCGTGAGGGATCGCAACCACCCGGCGCCAGCCCTCCGCGACCACGTCATCCGCAGGCGCCGTCGACGGCGACGTGCCGTCAGCCGCGACACCGGCGTTCACCACGACCCTCGCGCCGTTCGCGGCCAGCGCCATCGCGTGGGCGCGGCCGATCCCGCGGCCCGCACCCGTCACGATGGCGACGCGATCCGTCAGCACGGCACGAGTGTGTCACGGGCTCGCACCGAACCCCGGCGGCGGAGGGATCCGCCCACGACGACCAAGTCCCTCAGTGCTGGTTCCCCTCGGCGTCGGCGCCCGGTGCCATCGGGAGGCGTTCCCCGTCTCGGAGCCGCGCGCGCCCCAGCTTCGGGGCCGGCTCAGCGCTTGCGGCGATCGAGCAGGTGACGCAACGGGCGACCGACACGACGGTCCGGCTCGGGCCGTTCCATGCCCCGGGCCTCCAGATAGATCGCCTTGGCCGCGCCGACCAGCGGCGTCGCGACGAGCGCGCCGGGGACGCCAGCGACGGCCGCGCCGACGAACGCGGCGACCATCGTCGTCGGCGCAGTCAGGTTCACCGATCGCCCGACGATGGCGGGCTGGATCACGTGGTTCTCGAAGTTCATGTAGAGCACGAACGCCGCCGCCGCGATGAGCGCCGTCGGCACCCCTTCGGTCAGGGCCAACAGCACCAGGAACGAGCCGCCGAGGAACCCGCCGACCTGCGGGATCAGGTCCGTGAGCATCGCCCAGATCGCCGCCAGCGGAATGAGCGGGATCCCGAGCAGCAACCCCAGCGCGAGGACGTACAGGCCCATCAGGATCGCGACCGTGATCGACCCGCCGAAGTAACGGCCAAGGGTCCGGTAGATGACCCCGCCGACGTAGTCCGCCTGCGCTCGCCGCGACGGGGTCAGCAACCGGCGCATCCGGGCGAGCAGACTCTCGCCGTCGATGAGCACGGCGATGGCCACCACGACCACGATGGCCACGCTGGCCACGCCGCTGACGAGCGTGCCGGCGACCTCGGCGACACGTTCGTCGGTGAACTGCTCTGGCAGCTCGCGCACCCATTGCTGCGCCTTCTCCGCGATCTCGTTGTCGCGGAGGTAGCCGCCCACGAGCGGGAGCTGCTCGAGCTCGTTGATCGTCTCCGGCAGTTGCTCGGAGAACTTGCTCGCCTCGGAGACGGCGCGAGGGGCGAGCACAGCGATCAGCAGAGCCGCCAGACCGAACACGCCGAGGGCGACGATCCCGACGGCGAGACCGCGGCGGATGCCGAGCCGGCGATGGACCGCGTTGGTGAGCGGATCGAGGGCGAGCGCGATGAGCAACCCGACACCGATGCGGGTGAGCATCGTCTCGGTGCCGCGAACCACCGCGATCAGGGCGAGCGCGCCCAGGATCGCGACGACGAGATAGACGAACGTGCGCCAGTCGAGACTGATGCGCAGGCGGGCGCCGACGGCATCCTCGGGGTCGATCCGCAGCGGCAACCCCTCGTCGTTCACCGCCACGATGATGACACGCACGGTGCGGTCACCCCGGTGAGCCCATGCGACCTCGCTACCGTGGACCTGTGGCGCAGGGGGACACCGACCCGTCGGCCGTGGCCTCCGCCCGGCGAGTGCGGGTCTGGCATGTCGGGCTCACCCCCGCCTCGGCGGCGCTGATCGTGGGGGCGGTGGTCACCGCCTTCGTGCTCCGCAACATGTTCGTGGAGGCCCATCGCATCGTCGGCTGGGTAGTCGCGTGCTCGATCGTCGCCCTGCTCGATCGACCCGCTCGTGAACGTCGTCGACCGGGTGCTGCCGCGCTGGATCAGCGTGATCGTCGTGTTGCTCGGCGTCGTCGCGATCGTGGCCGGGGTCACGATCGGCCTCGCCAACGACCTGCTCGATTCGCTCGACGACCTCCAGACGACGGCGCCCGAAGCCGCCGCCGGGCTGGAGGAGCAGTTCGACTGGGCCGCGGACATCGGCGTCGCCGACCGGGTGCAAGCGTTCGTCGACGAGCTGAACGATCGGATCCGCGAGCGCGCCGTGTCCCGGTTTGCCGGGACCGCCCCGACGTACCTCGTCACCGGCATCTTGATGCTGTTCCTCCTGAACTTCGGCCGGCGCTACTTCGACGCCTTCGTGACCCAGTTCCACGAGGACCGCCGCGACGACATCCGGACAGTCGCCTCGGCCGGCGCGTTGCGCGGCCGGCGCTACCTCCTGATCGCCCTCGCCCACTCCCTCGTGAACGGCGTCATCGTCGGCGCCCTGTGCTGGGCGCTTGACCTGCCGGCGGCGCTCAGCCTCGGAGTCGCCGTCGGGGTGTTCACGATCCTGCCGCTGATCGGGGTGCTCGTCGGAGGCGTGCCGGCGTTGCTGCTCGCCTTCGGATTGGAGGGACGCTGGACCGGTCTCGTCGTGCTGCTCGTGCTGCTGCTGCTCCAGGCCTTCGAGGCGGTGATCGTGCGGCCATGGGTCGACCCGCGCACGGTCCGTCTCGGTCCGGCCGCCCCCATCGTCGTCGGGCTGCTCGGGTTCGAGCTCTACGGCATCGGGGGCGCGATCTACGGGATCGCCCTGACGGTGATCGCGTTCGCCGCGCTGGACGCGGTCGGTGGGATACGCGGCGACGACGTCGCGGCCGAGCCCGGCTGACCGCCCGTCACACCCCGTTCTGTCGTTTGCAATCGGCCCCTTCCGGCCGCCGCCAAACGACAGATCGGTGCTCGCCGCGCCGGAGTACCGTCCACCGCCATGGGAGTCAAGTTCGACGCCGGTTACCGGCGTCCGTACGCGTCGCTCGTCGCCAACTATCCCGGCGAGGACGTCTACCCACCTGACTCGTTCCGCACCGAATGGGGGCCGATCTTCCATCGCGGTCGGCTCGATGGGTCGGCGCGCGTGCTGGTCATCGGCCAGGATCCCGCCACCCACGAGACGATCTGCCGGCGCATCCTCGTCGGCGAGGCCGGCCAGCGGATGCAGGGCATGCTCGCCAAGCTCGGGATCACGCGCAGCTACGTGCTCGTCAACGCCTTCCTCTACTCGGTGTACGGCCAGGGCGGCGGCACCCGACACATCGACGACGAGGGCATCATCGACTACCGCAACCGCTGGCTCGACACCCTGGCCCGCTCCAACGAGTTGCAGGCGATCCTCACCCTCGGTCAGCTCGCCGACCGCGCCTACGAGGCATGGAAGGCGACACCCGCCGGTGCCGCCTGCGGCGCGGCGTACGCCAACGTGATCCATCCCACCTACCCGGAGTCGGCCAGCCGGTCGGGCACGATCACCAAGGCGGAGGCGATGCAGCGGCTCTGCGACTCGTGGAACGCGGCGTTGACCGCGCTGCAGCCGGTCGTCACCCCCGACGAGGAACTGGCATCCCCGACGGCGCCCTACGGCGCGACCATCACCAAAGACGACCTCGCGCCGATCCCCGCCGAGGACCTCCCGGCTGGGTTGCCGGCATGGATGCGCTCGCTCGACGCCTGGGCGTCTCGCACCGGCGCCGACACCCAGCTGAAGCGGGCGACGATCTCGGTGGTCGTGCCGCGGGTGTCGCGCACCTGGCCCGCGCCGCGATGAGCACGCCGCAGCCTGGATCGCTGAGTGTCACTCCGTAGCGAGTGCCTCCAGAACGTCGAGCTTGGCGGCCCGACGGGCCGGCAGCACGGCGGCGATCGCACCGGCGAGGGCGGCGATGACGGTGACGACAGCGAGGCTTCCGACCGGCACGGTGAGCGTGTCGATGCCCTCGTCCGCGAGTGCCCTGACGATCGCCCAGCCGAAGAACGTGCCAACCGTCAACCCGAGGGTCGTGCCGAACACCGCGATGATGATCGCCTCCCAGCGAACCGTCGAGCGGACCTGCGACCGGCCCATGCCGACCGCCCGCAGCAATCCGAGCTCCCGGGTCCGCTCCAGGGTCGACAAGGCCAAGGTGTTGGCGATGCCGAGCAGGGCGATGACGATGGCCAGCATCAGAAGGGCGTAGAACATGCCGAGCATCGTGTCGATCTCGGTGCTGACGACGTCCAGGAAGGCGGCCTTGTCCAGCACATCGGCCGACGCGTAGGCGGCCGCGACACCGGCGATCGCCGTCTCGTCGCCCGACACGTAGACGCGGTGGTCGAGCTCGTCACCCCCGAGCGCCCGCAGGGCGTCGAGATCGACGAACGTCGAGCCGACCCAGTCGGTGCCGCTCGAGTAGATGGCCTCCACGACGAAGGTGGTGCCGCCGCTCGGGAACGTCGCCGGCACGGTTGAACCGATCGTCCAGCCGTGCTCGGTCGCGTGCTCGGCCGACACGGCGATGCCGTCGGCGCCCAATGCGTCGAGGTCGCCCTCGACCGCGCCGAGCAGGAACACCTCGTCGACTGTGGTGGCATCGAAGGCGTAGAACGCATCCGTCGCCGAGCCGTCGATGACGGCGCGACTCATCCGCGACTGGCTGACGACGTCGATACCGGGTGTGGCCCGCAGTTCGGCGGCCAGATCGGGGCTGAGGCCCGACATGGTGTCCGACCCGCCAGCCTGCACGATGTGGGTGCCGGTGAACTCGGTCTCCAACGAGCCGGCCATCGACGTCTTCGCCGAAGCGGCGAAGACGGTCATGAACCCGACCAGGGCGACTCCGATCATCAGCGATGCCGCCGTGCGCGCGGTCCGCTTCGGGTTCCGGGTCGCGTTGCGGGTGGCGAGCTCACCGCTGAGCCCGCGCAGCCGGAGTGGCCCTCCGAGCACCTTGGCGACAGGGCGGGCGACCACCGGGCCGAGGACGGCCACGCCAACGAGCGTCGCCAGCGCACCGACTCCGACCAGTGCGGTCTCGCCGCGTAGTCCGCCGAACAGCGCCGCCACACCGAGGGCGGTGAGTACCGAACCGGTGACAGCCCGGCGCGCCGAGCCGGCCGAGCGGTCGACGCTGACGTCGCGCAGCGCCGCGATCGGCGCGATCCTCGCGGTCCGCCGGGCCGGCAGCCATGCCGACAGAACAGTCACGCTCAGCCCGACGGCGAACGAGATGATCATCGCATTCGGGTCGATGACGGTCGGCCCGTCGGGCATGTCGAAGCCGAGCACGGACATCAACTGCCGGAGCCCGGCGGCCACGGCGACGCCGGCGACGAGGCCGGCTGCCGACGCGAGGACGCCGATCACGGCCGCCTCGATGAGGACTGACCGCTTTACTTGGCGCCCGGACGCCCCAATGGCACGGAGCATCGCCATCTCTCGGGTTCGCTGGGCGACCGTGATGGCGAACGTATTGTTGATGATGAAGGCACCGACCAAGACGGCCACGAGGGCAAAGACCACGAAGATCGTGGCCATGCCGGCCAGGAGCTCGGCCATCGACGCCTGGTCCTCGGCGATCAGCGCGGCACCGGTGATGACCTCCACGTCACCACCACTCACTGCGGTCTGGACGGCCGCGGCGACATCCGCCTGCGACCAACCGGCATCAGCCGTGACCGCGATCGCGTCGGCTCGGCCAGGCGACGCCAGCAGCTCAGTCGCGGCGGCGTCGGTGAACAGCACGGCCGTCGCCCCGGCAGGCGAGTCGGCAGTGCCGAAGGTGGCGACGCCGGCGATCGTGAACTGCCGCGGCGCACTCTTGGTGAGTACCGTCGCGACGTCACCCGGCTGGTAGCCGGCCTCGTCGGCGCTCGCCTTGTCGATGACGATCTCGCCATCACTGGAGGGCGCACGACCGCGCGCCAGCTCGTAGGGATTGAGGTCGTCGACCGCGACCCAGTTCGTGCCGAACGCGGGGCTGTTGGCGACGTCGCCGACGGGCTCACCGTCGGGACCGACGAGCTGGGCATAGCCGTTGATGCGCAGCGCCACCTCGTCGACGCCGTCGACCGTCGCGACGGTCTGGGCGAGCGAGGCGTCGAGACGCGGACCAGGTTCGCCGTAGCCGATGTCGATCTCTGATGGGGACCTGACATAGGCGTCGACCCCTTGATTGGCCTCGGCCAGCGCGGAGTCGAAGGACGCACCGATGGTGTCGGTGAAGACGAGGGTGCCGGCCATGAAGGCGACACCGAGGACCACCGCGATGGCGGTGGTGAGCAGGCGCAGCTTGTGGGCGGCGAGCTCTTTGATGGTCAGCTTGAACATGGCGGATCAGCCTCCGAGGGTGTGCATGCGGTCGATGACGGAGTCGGCGGTCGGGGCGTCGAGTTCGTCGACGACCCGCCCGTCGGCAAGGAACACGGCTCGATCGGCGTAGGCCGCGGCGACAGGGTCGTGGGTGACCATGACGATCGTCTGGCCGAACTCGCGCACTGCGGTGCGCATGAACGAGAGGATCTCGGCGCCGGCGCGACTGTCGAGGTTGCCGGTCGGCTCGTCGGCGAAGACGATCTCGGGCCGGCTGGCGAGGGCGCGGGCCACGGCGACGCGCTGCTGCTGACCGCCGGAGAGCTCCGCAGGCCGGTGCTTCAGCCGGTGATTCAGCCCTACGGTCTCGACGACGTGGTCGAACCAGGCGCGGTCGGGCTTGCGGCCGGCGAGGCGAGCGGGGAGGGCGATGTTCTCCGCCGCGGTGAGCGTCGGCACGAGGTTGAACGACTGGAAGATGAAGCCGATGCGGTCACGGCGCAGGCGCGTGAGCTTGCGGTCGTTGAGCTTGGCCAGGTCGGTGTGACCGATGAGGACGGTGCCCGACGTCAGGTGGTCCAGCCCCGCGGCGCTGTGCAGCAGCGTCGACTTGCCGGAGCCGGAGGGGCCCATGATCGCGGTGAAGCGAGCGGAGGCGAACTCGATGGTCACGCCGTCGAGGGCGCGCACCTCGTTCTCGCCCCGCCCGTAGACCTTGACGGCGTCGTAGACGCGAGCGGCGGCGGCGGGCACCTGCTCGGGCGAGTCGGTGGCGGCGATCAGCGGAGGGTCGAAGGTGGTGGTCATGACGTTGGAATCTCCTGTGGGAGGGGGCGTGATGGGCACCCCAACGATCCGCGTTCTCGGCCGTGGAGTCGTCGGCTCGCAGGTGGTTCTTCACCGACCGCGAGATGTACGTCTCCGGGTTGACGCGCGAGTCGTTCGCCAGACGGATGCGCCGGTCCGGGGCGGTTCGGTACGTTCGAGTGGTGAACTGGCTCGAGCGCCAACTCGCCCGGCTGCGGGCGTTCAACCCGCTCGCCGTCGACGGTCTGCTCGCCGTGATCTTCGCCCTCGTCGGCATCGCCACCGCGTTCGGTCAGGACATCAGCGACGACGAAGGGTTCCGGGAGCCCACTGCCCTCCTCGTCGTGACGGCGGTCGTGGTCTGCGCACCGATCGCGATCCGCCGCCGCTGGCCACTGATTGCGCTGACGATCTCGGCGATCGGGGTCCTGGTGCACCTGCTCGTCGGATGGCCCGAGGGATCCCTCCCCCTGGCCACGCTGCTCCTCACCTTCTCGGTGGGCGCGTGGTGTCCGCTCCGGAAGGCGGTCGCCGGGCTGGCGATGCTGTGCGTCACGATCCTCGCGCTCGCGCTCGGAGACGCCCCGACGCTCGACACGGTCGGCGCGTTTGGCGTCCTCGCCAACTTCGCCGCCGTGTGGGCGCTGGGCGTCGCCTTCCGCAATCGCCGTGCCGTGAGCGACGCCAGAGTGCGCGAGGCGGACGAACGCGCGGAGGCCGAGCGCCAGCGCGCCGCCAGGGTGCTGGCCGAGGAGCGCCTGCGCATCGCGCAGGAACTGCACGATGTCGTCGCCCATTCGATGTCGGTCATCGCCGTCCAGGCCGGGGTGGGTGAGCACGTGCTCGACGAGCGGCCGGAGCAGGCCCGCGCCGCGCTCGAAGCGATCTCGGCCACCTCACGGGGGACGCTCACCGAGATGCGGCGGCTGCTCGGCGTGCTGCGTGATGACGGCGGAGTCCGATCGCACGCGCCGGCTCCCGGTATCGCCGACGTGCCTCGCCTCGTCGACGATGTGCGGGCCACCGGTGTGCCGGTGACGCTGCACGTCGAGGGGACGGCCGACAGCGTCCACCACGGCATCGAGCTGTCCGCCTATCGCGTCGTGCAGGAGGCGCTCACCAACGTGATCAAGCACGCGGGGACGCCGACGCGTGTCGACGTGACAGTCCGCCACCTACCCAGCGCACTGGCTGTCGAGATCGTCGACGACGGCCGTGGACTGGCGGCGCAGCCGGTCCGGCGGTGCGCCAACGGCGGACGGTTCGGGCCAGGGCCTGGTCGGCATGCGCGAGCGGGTCGAGCTGTGGGGCGGCGAGCTCTCGGTGGGACCTGCTGTGGGCGGCGGCTACAGGGTCAGGGCGCTGCTGCCGTACGGTGACGCCGAATGACGATCAGGGTGGTGGTCGCCGACGATCAGGTGCTCGTTCGCAGCGGCTTCACGATGCTGCTGTCCGGTGAGCCCGACATCGAGGTGGTCGGCGAGGCGAGCAATGGCGCCGAGGCCGTTGCGCTCGCCGCCAGCGAGCACCCCGACGTGATGCTGATGGACGTCCGGATGCCGGTCATGGACGGCCTGGAGGCGACTCGGCGCATCACCAGCGACGAGTCGCTGGCGTCGACGCGGGTCGTGATCCTCACTACCTTCGACCTCGACGAGTACGTGCACGAGGCATTGCGGGCCGGGGCGAGCGGGTTCCTGCTCAAGGACACGCTGCCGGCCGACCTGCTCACCGCCGTGCGAGTGGTCGCCGCCGGCGACGCGTTGATCGCCCCGCGCATCACCCGGCGCCTCATCGAGGAGTTCGCCCGTCGGCCCGAACCGGCCGTAACCGCGGCTGGCGCCGCGCTCGCCCAAGTCACCGAGCGCGAGCGGGAGGTGCTCGAGCTCGTCGCCAAGGGCCAGTCGAACGCCGAGATCGCCGCCGGTTTGTACGTGAGCCACGCCACCGTGAAGACGCACGTGAGCCGCCTGCTGATGAAGCTCGACGCCCGCGACCGCGCCCAGCTGGTCATGATCGCCTACGAGACCGGCCTGGTGATGCCCGGCGCGATGTGATCAGCGCGCCGTCCGACCGACGAGGTGCCTAGGTGGCTCCTGGGGCAACAACACCGGCCTCGTAGGCCAGCATCACGAGTTGGGCGCGATCGTGGGCGTGGAGCTTGGTGAGCAGCCGGCTCACGTGCGTCTTGGCGGTGGCGTGGGACATGAAGAGCGTGGTTGCGATCTCCTGGTTGGAAAGACCGCGAGCCACGGCGGCGAGCACCTCGGTCTCGCGTGGGGTCAGCTGGGCGAGCTCCGCTCGCGACGATGTGCCCGGCGCCGCGGGTCGGCGCAGGAACTCCTCGATCAGTCGTCGCGTGACGCGTGGCGCCACCAGCGCTTCGCCGCGGGCGACCACCCGCACCGCGTTGAGCAGGTCGCCGGGGAGCGTGTCCTTGAGCAGGAACCCGCTCGCACCGGCTCGCACGGCATCGAACACGTACTCGTCGAGGTCGAACGTGGTGAGGATCACGACCCGGGTGGAGGACAGGCGATCGTCGCTGGTGATTCGCCGCGTCGCCTCGACCCCGTCCATCTCCGGCATGCGGACGTCCATCAGCACGACGTCGGGACGCTCCCGGACCGCAAGATCCACGGCGGCGCGCCCGTCGGCGGCCTCGCCGACGACCTCGATGTCGTCGGCGGCGCTCAGCAGAACGGCGAACCCGCCACGTACCAGGGCTTGGTCGTCGGCGATCGCGACGCGGACCAGATCCAGCGAGTGCACGCCACGCAACGGCGGAAACTCGTCCTCCAGACCCTCCCCGAGCAGCTGGAACAGCTCGAGCGGTGCGGGGAAGTCGCGCAGCCGGAATCGTCCGAGCCGGCGCAGCGCCGAGGCGGTCGCCGACTCCGCCGCCGCCGCAGAGACCACCACTTGGCCCCCATGGCCGCACGCCGCGACACGCGCCGCCTGGTTGACCGCCAGCGAGATGTAATCGCCGGCGACAGTCGGCACGGCCTGACCGGTGTGCACTCCCATGCGCACCCGAACCTCCACGTCCGCCGGCCAAGCTTCGTCGGCGAGACGCTGCTGAGCCCGCACGCACGCGGCGAGCGCGGCGTCGACGTCGACGAAGACGACGAAGCAACCATCGCCTTCCGTGTTCACCTCGATGCCGCGAAAGGGCCGCCACGCCTCACGCAGGATCTCGCGGTGGCGCTCGATCGTGGCCGCGAACTGCGCCTCGCCGAGTCGTGCGCTCAGCGCCGACGAACCCTCGATGTCCGTGAAGCAGAACGTGACCTCGCCGCGTGGCAACTCCGGCACCGACGCAGCCTCGCGCCGCGGCGCGAACGCCGCGGTCGGTGGCCTCGCCCGTCAGCGTCCGAGCAGGGGCTTCATGACCCGGCCGAGTACGTCGGCCTGTTCGGCGGGAGTGGCGAGGGATTCGATGCCGAAGCCGAGCAGTGCCGTGTCCTCGGTGGTGACCGAGGAGGCCACTGGGATCAGCTCGGTCGTGATGGCGAAGTTGCCGTGGACGCCCGGTGGGCTGCCGGCGGGAGGGCCCTCGACGGCCCACGCGCCGCCGTCGGTCTCGAACCCGTCGGCCTCGACGGTCGTGCCACCGACGGTCAGTCGGGTGTCGTCGACGAACACGCCGATGCCGCCGCCGACGCCGGCGTCGAGCGAGTCTGTGATGTAGCTGACCTTCAGGTCGACCTGCTGACCGGCGTAGGCGGACAGGTCGAATGCGGTGTCGATCCATCCGCCGGACTCGCCGGTGAAGGCGTTCCACGAGCCGCTGGTGCCGGTCGGGCGGCAGGGCGAGCCCAGCGTCAGGTAGTGGCGCAGGAACGGGTGGAGCGACAGCAGCGCGCCGTCGGCGCAGGGGGCGGGCGGCGCCGGCGACGTTCGCCCGTTGAGGTCGCGCAGCGTGGTCCATTCGTCGGTGCCGGATGGTGCCGCCTCCACGATCACGTGGTGGAACGCCTGCAGCGTGCTGTAGGACAGCTTCATCCGCAGTGTGGGCGTTCCCGTGGCCGGGACGCCGGTGAGGTCGAAGCGTGCGGCCGATCCGCTGGTATGACACCGGCGCCTTGCGGGCGCCCGCGTAGCGCGATCCTTCCACCGGGCCGAAGGGATTGACGGTGGCCGCCCCGCGGTACGGTGCTGGTCGCCTCGCCGGCGAACAGCGGGAAGTCCTCGGCCGGCAGCACGTCGCTGGTCAGCGAGAACGCCCCGGCCTCGTCGAGCGGGTTGTCGGCCACGGCCGGCCCGCCGAGCTCGGCCGTCACGCCGTCGAGCGGGCCGCGGCCGTCGATGCCGGCCGGACGGACGAACGTGGCGCGGTTCGGCGGCGCCGAGGTAGTACTGGGCGAAGTCGTCGGACAGCAGCAGGCAGTCGGACAGGAAGTCGCTGGTGATGACGCAGTCCTGATCCGGCGCACCGTCGAGCCCGTAGTAGATCCCGCCGAGCGAGCGCCCGAGCAGCCCGTGGTACTGCGTGTTCTCCCCGGCCTGGACGAGCTTGCCGCCCTCGTTGAGGTAGTCGCGCAACGCGATCGTCAGGTACTGCTGCCGCTCGGCGACGGCGATGTCGGGCACGGGTCCGAACAGGAACGTGTCGGTGAGCGCGTCCTCCGGGTCCTGCACCAGCCGGTCGTCACCGGTCTCCCACACCACGACGTCGAAGTGGCTCAGCACGCCGAGCGGATGCGGGACACCCTGGGCGTCGACGTCCCACGTGGCGTGGCTGATGCCGTTGGCGTCGAGGGCGGCGGCGTACTCGTCGGCGTACTTCGGCCCGGCCGTGCCGGCGGGGTACGTGGGGTTGACGCCGGTGTAGTCCTCGCTGGCGACGATCAGGGCGTCGGCCCCGGTGTCGGAGGCCACCGTGTAGGTGAAGTGCTCGCTCTCGACGTGGCGACCGTCGCGGCGGGCGGTGAACCACACCTCCACCGAGTCGCCCGGCCGGGTGCCCGTCACCTTCCCCCGGAGCTCGGCGTAGTAGCGGTCACGCTCGTCGCCGTAGCGCTCACCGCCCTTCCACTCGCCGACGTGGGCGCGCCGGGTCCGGCCGCCGTTCACCCGGTACTCGAGGCGCTGGTTGTGCTGGTCGCGCCGGGCGGTCGACGGCCACCGTCTGCGGGTCGCCGTAGGACACGTCGAAGCTGTCGACCACGAACTCGGGCGCCTGCCGTCCGGTGACGGTCGACCGGGTCGGCCGGGTCGGCGGCGGACCGGGCGGTGGCCAGGGCGAACGGCAGGTTCTTGCGGAACTCGGCCTCGATGAGCGCCTCGTCGTCGGGGAAGAGGAAGGCATTGGCGCAGCCGGCCGGCTCCCAGGCATCGGTGGGATCGGCCGCCGAGGCGGTCTGGCACGTGCTCATCTCCACGAGCACGCCGAGCGTGCCGTACCTGAGGTGGGCGTGCTCGTCGAGGATGCCGTTGCCGGTGTACAGGTCCGCCGACAGACCGCTCCCGTAGCCGGGAACGGCGGGGGTGGCGCTGTCGCCCGCCATCGCCTCGTACAGGGCGTCGTCGGGCGTCGGCGTGGCGACCTGCCAGCTGCGTGCCGTAGAGCACGGACTCGGATGCCGAGTGGTAGTTGACGAGGAACTCGAAGCCGACCCGTGCCATGAGGCGGTCGAGGGCCTGGGTCTCGGGCTCGGAGGCGGGACCGGTTCCTCGATAGGCCTGGCTGCCACCGTTCGGTGACGAGCCCTCGTCGTCGTAGCCCCACTTGGTCGGGTAGTTGCGGTTGAGGTCGACGCCGTCGTTGGCGGTGATCCGGCCGTCGCCGTCGTTGTCGCGCAGGTTCTTGCGCCACAGCCGGTTGCCGGGGGTGAACGTGAAGTCGTAGCCGTCGGGGTTGGCGACGGGGACGAACCACAGCTCGGTCGTGTCGACCAGCTCGGTGATCGTGGGATCGGTGCGGTAGCCGTCGATCGACGTGGCGGGCGAGGCGGCGCACCATCTCCGGCGTGATCCGCTCATTGCCGTGCTGGGCGCCGACGAAGAGGGTCGCCGGCCGTCGGCCGTCACGAGTGCGGCGGGCGTCCCGGGACACCTTGAGGGCGACGATGTCCTCGCCCTGCACCGTGCGGCCGATCGTGACCAGCTTGGTGATGTCCGGAGCGTCCGGCGGCGAGTTGCTCGAACTCGTCCTTCAGGCCGCCCGGCGCGCCGTAGGGACGGAACACGGCATCGCCGCCTGCGGACACATCAGGCGTCGTGATCCCGAGGACACCCATCAACAGGCTCACGCCGACCATCGCCGCAATCCGTCTCACCGTCGCTCCTTCCGTGGCCCGGCCCGGTGGGCCAGACCTGCTCCGACATGTGGGCGATGTTCGAAGCCGGTGCGGCGGGCGGATCAGTCCTCGCCGATCTCGCCCGTCACGGGAGGGTTCAACTCGGCGTTGTTCGACGATACGAGCGACGAGGCGCCAGCCGAGGAGCGGCCAGCAGCTGCGCAGGCGGCAAGTGGCGTGGCCGGGAAACGCATTGAGCGGTCAGAGCACCGCCAAGGCGGGGAGGGCGTCGACGACGTCGCCGGCCAGTTGCTCGTCGCCGACGACGTCGTAGGTCAGCTGACGGGGGTCGACCCGGGCGCTGATGCCGCGGCAGAACAGCGGCGGCCTCGGTGATCAGCTCGGCGTCGACGGCGTCGTCGCCGGCGGGACGGACCCCGCCGACGGCTCCGAGGTCGACGTCCCAGGCGGCCTCGCCGAGGTCGGTGAATCGGAAGCGGACGATACGGCCCGGGTGGTGCGCACCGCGGGCGGCGAGCATGCTCGGCACGAAGCCGCACCCGGCGTGGGCCATCGTGAGCAGCGACGCCGGCGGTGGGACCACCATGCCGGCTCCGATGGCACGGCGGATGTCGTCGGCGTGGGTCCACGTCTCGAAGGCCCGCACCAGCAGTGCCACCCACGTCGCAGCCCGCCCGCCCCACCAGTCGATGGCCTCGTCGAGGCGGGCCTCGCCGCGGGCGGCGACCTCGGTGTCGGTCGCCTCCGCCGCCGCCTCCAGTTCGGCGACCGCGTCCGCCGGCGGGCGGCTCGCGTGGCGGGCCCGAGCCTGCTCGGTGCGGCCCTCGTTGTCCGTGGCGGTCTCGGGGATGCCGGGCAGCGGCACGCCCAGCTGCAATGCCAGCAGCGACTCGTTGGCCACGAGGTGGACCACGACGTCGTGGACGGTCCAGCCGGTCGATCTCCGGCGGGTCGACCGGGCGTGTCCAATCGTCGACCGTCAGGTCGCGCAGCAGCAGGATCGCCCGCGCCAGCTCGACGCGGTGGACATCGATCGGCGAGGAGCCGGCGACCACCACGGCCGGCGCTCGGCGGCGGCGGGCCTCGGCGAGCACGCGGGATCGCAGCGCGGGGGCGGGCGGGACCTCGTCGACGACCGCGGCGGCGAACTCGCCGGCCGCTGACCGCAGGTCCTGCTCCCGGCGGACGGAGTCGGGACTGGCATCGAGTTGGGCGGCGATGGCGGCGGCGTCCTCGGCGTCGTGGGCGTCGAGCGCGTAGGCGGCCAGATCGTCCGGTGAGACCGGAGCCTTCGGGGATTCGTCGTTCATGCCCATTCCGCTCTGCTCGCTCATCTCGGTACCGAGGTGCTCGGCGATGCGCGCCAACGCCAGGCGCAGCCGCGACTTGGCCGTGCCCTCCGGTATGCCCAACACGTCGGCGACCTGCCGGTACGTGTAGCCCGTGAAAGTAGGCCAGCTCCAGGGCCTGCCGCTGCGCTTCGGGCAACCCCTCGAGGGCCGTGCGAACCTTGCCGGTGGTGTCCGACCGGAGCGCCGCCTCGGCAACGTCGGGCACATCGCTCTCCTCCCGTGCCACCCGCGCCTCCCGGCGCCGGCGCGCCTCCTCCCGGCGGACGGCGTCAACCGCCCGGCGGTGGGTGAGCGTCCCGAGGAAGCCGCGCAGGGTCCCGCGTCCCGGCTCGATGCGATCCGGATGTTCCCACAGCGACACGAACACCTCCTGGGTGATGTCCTCCGCGGCCTGCCGCTCGACGAGCGTCCGCACCGCGAGCCCATAGACGAAACCTGCATAGCGGTCGTACAGATCGACGAGGGCTGTCTCGTCGCCGCCGGACAGGCGCTCGACCAGAACCCGCTCCGCCCACGGGGCCTGATGCCGTTCGTCCATGAGGCAAGTCCTCTCCACAGCGACTGTTCGAAGCCGGTCGCCCGATCGGATCAACCGACACATGCCGGCGGCGGCAGCCTCACCCCTCGACGGCACGCCACCTCGGTCGCGTGGCGGTGGGCTACTAGGTCGCCACCCTAGAGGGAACGGAGACGGGCGGCCGACGAGGTTCGCGTCCTCAGACTGCGCACGTGGGGTTGATTCGGGCTCAACGGTGAGGTGAGTCCTTCGCTCGCCGCTCCCGGAACTCGCGCTCACGTCGCTCCATCTCGACCGTGATCGTTCACAGATTGTCGCGTGTTCGTCATTGACCGATGTATACGCGCTTGTTTACATTTCGAAGGCAAGCGGACCCTCGGCGTGGACGAATGACTGGCGGAGTCACGGGGGATCGAGGAAGGGGCGGGCACCTCAGCGTTCATCGACGACGGGTCGGACAGCAGGACTCGATCGACGGCGCCCCTGGTCGCTTGGTCGTGCACGGCCGAAGGCGCGTTCGGCGATGGTGCGGAGGTCCCCGTCCGCGAGCTGGAGGGGGGAGACGGGCGGGTCATGAGCGGGACGAACGATGACGGGGAGTGGCCGAGGCTTCCGGCGGGACGCGCGGTCGAACTGCCGGGAAGGGGTCACACGTTCGTTCGCGAGCTACCCGGACCAGACGGAGCGCCGGTCGTCGTGCTGCTACACGGGTGGACGGCGACTGCCGCGCTCAATTGGGCCCCGAGTTTCGCCTCGCTCGCGGGCCGCTTCCGCGTGATCGCCATCGACCACCGCGGGCACGGGCGCGGTCTGCGCGCCGACGGACCGTTCCGACTCGAGGACTGTGCCGATGACGTCGCCGCCCTGATCGGCGAGCTGGGCATCGAGCGATGCATCGCCGTCGGCTACTCGATGGGCGGCCCGATCGCCCAACTGCTCTGGCAGCGTCATCCGCGACTGGTCGGCGGGCTCGTGCTGTGTGCCACGAGTGCGACCTTCAACGGCACCGCGCGGGAACGGATGCTCCTCGGCATTGCGACCGGTGGGAGGATCATCGCCGGCGTGGTCCCGATGCGACCGATCACGCTCGCCGCCTTGGCCGTGTGCCGTGGCTGGCGGAACCTGCGGGGTGCTGCGTGGTGGGGCTTCGAGGACGTCGCCCGCCACGACTGGAAGCAGATCATCGAAGCCGGGCGGGAGCTCTGCCGCTTCGACTCGCGCTCGTGGCTCGCCGACACGAATGTCCCGACCACCGTCATCGCGACGTACGACGACGAGGTCGTCCCGCACCAACGGCAACTCGCTCTCGCGGCCGCGATCCCCGGCGCCACCCTGCGCGTCGTGAATGGCGGCCATACCGCCTGCACCATGGCACCGGACTTGTTCGTTCCCGCCCTCATCGACGCCTGCACGGAGGTTGCACGACGCCGCGGCGAGCGACGGGGTCCAGGCACCCGTCGGAGACGCCGCCTGACCGCCGAGCCGCTCGGCGGGGCAACCCCACTGCAGTTCGTGTCCACGTTGCCCGTGCAGGGGCGATCCGCTTATCGTCGGACGTCAGGCGAGCGCATGTTCTTGGGGGTGTGGATGCACGTCGGGATGTCGGCCATCTTCCAAGGCTTCGGGGGATCGCTGTCGGACCGCGAGGTGTGGGCGGCGGACCTCCGTCTCGCCGATCTCGCGGAGCCGCTCGGCTTCGAATCGATCTGGAGCGTCGAGCACCACTTCACGGACTACACGATGTGTCCCGATGTGCTGCAGTTCCTGACGTACATGGCGGGACGTACCAGCACGGTGAAGCTCGGCTCGATGGTGCTGGTGCTGCCATGGCACGACCCGGTGCGGGCCGCCGAGCAGATCGTGATGCTCGACCACATGTCGAACGGCCGGCTGATCCTCGGCCTCGGCCGGGGTACCGGCAAGGTCGAGTTCGACGGGTTCCGCGTCGAGATGGGAAAGGCCCGGCAGCAGTTCAAGGAAGCGGCCGAGGCCATCCTCGGCGCCCTCGAGACCGGCGTCATGGAGTACCACGGCGAGTACGTCGACCAGCCGCGGGTGGAGCTCCACCCGTCGCCGCTGGCCACGTTCAAGGGTCGTACGTACTCGGCGACCGTCTCGCCCGAGTCCGCCGAGATCATGGCCAAGCTCGGCACCGGCGTCCTGATCGTTCCCCAGAAACCGTGGCGCATGGTCAGGGAGGAGACGGAACTGTACCGGTCCACCTATCGGCAGGCGATCGGAGAGGAACCGCCGCCGCCGATCGTCGCCGGGTGGACCTTCGTCGACGACAACGCCGACCGCGCCGAGGAGCAGGCTCGCGCCTGGCTGCGCGGCTACTGGGAGTCGGTCATGGCGCACTACGAGTTCGACAAGCCGCACCTCAAGTCGACGCCGGGCTACGAGTTCCACGGCCTCATGTACGACCGGCTGAACGAGCCCGGTGGCTTGGAGAAGATGACCGAGTTCTACATCGGCCTGCAGCCGTACGGCACGCCCGAGCAGGTGTTCGACAAGACGAAGTCGTTCTGTGACCTCGTCGGCGCCGACAGCTACATCGGCGTGTTCCGCTACGGCGGCATGCCCCCCGAGGTCGCGGAGCGCAGCATGCGCCTCTTCGCCGCCGAGGTGATGCCCGAATTGAAGGCGTTGACACCGGCGGCGGATCGCCTCGAACACGTTCGGGCCTGAGCTGCGATCGGGCTCTCATGCGGCGACACGCGCCTCGTTGAGAGGATGGACCCGGTCCGGCGGAACAAACCACGCTCACCTGTCGTCACGGGCGATGGGTGGGCTTCAGGTACGTCGGAGGTACGTGGCCGCGGCGGGCTCGCCCATCGCCTCGAGTTGGGCACTGCGATGGCGCTCGCGCTCGGCGGTACGTGGATGAGTGAACCCCTCTCCCACCACGGCCTCTCCCGGATCGCACACCACATATCTGCAGATCCGTTGGGCATGCGGCGACAACGTCTGCCAATGGTCGTACGACATTGATCGGATCAACGCCTCGCTGCGGAACCAGGGCGCGAAGTACTCGACGTTCGGCATGGCCCGGACCTCGCGCGACAGGTTCGGAGTCCCACCGTGCCAGCAGCGGGCGTCCCGGAAGATCGCCGAACCCGCGGGCAATGGGCAGACCGTGCTGAGCCGCATCCACTCCGGCTCGTCGGCCAGGCGCGGGATCGGCGCCCGCGAACGATGACTGCCCGGGATCTGGCGGATCGGTCCGTTCTCAGTGGTGAGATCGACGAGCGGGAAGTTGATGTGCACGGCGGGCACGGGGAGATCGCGCATCGTGATGCCACCGCTCGGGTCGTGGAGCTCGGTCCACACGTTGTCGGAGTGCAGGCCTTGGTACTCGATCGCGCCGGGCAACACGATATCGCCTCCAGCGCCGTAGACGATGTAGTTCGGGGACCCGAAGATCTCGGTGAGGATCGGTGTGGTGGTGGCCATGTCGATCAGTTCGCGCCACTCGGGGCGGTGGAACATGTGCCGCGAGGCCGATGTACCGCCGAAGGAGTAACGGTGGGGAAGGCCGCCGGCTCCCCCACCCACGGCGCCTTCCGGATCGGCCGCCACCAACGTCCCGATCACCTCGGCCGCCGCCGTCCGGATTCGCTCGAGCTGATCAGCTTGAATCGCGTCTCGGACGGCGACGAAACCGTCGCGGTGGAACAGCTCCGCGGCGCGGGTGACCTCGTCCGGCGTCACGATCTCGAGCCCTCGTAGACCGTTGCGCTCGCGGAGCCGCTCCCGCAGAGCGACCACGCCAGGGTCGTCGTAGGACCGAGTCCAGGTCGTACAGCGAGGATCACCCGAGATCAGGTTGCGATGTTCGGGGGTCGTCTCGATCTCGACCTCGCCGACCGGCGTGTCCAGCCCGAGCGGGTTGTCGTTGTACGTGTCCTCGACCGCCGCCCGCCGGTTGGCAAACCCGTTCGGAGGTACCGACGGGTTCCACCCCACGCCTGCAAGCCAAGCGAACGAGGTCCTCGCGTCGATCGTCATGCGCGCCCTCCTCGCTGTATTCAACCATCGGGACGCCGCGTGGTCGGATCGGGGCGCTTGGGTCAGCCGAACTCCCACGTCGACTGTCGGCATCGGCGGGAAGAGTACGTCGAGCAGCAGTGCGCCAGCGTCGGTCTCCAGGAGGCAGTCCGCGGTCGTGGACTCGAGTTCGTGAATGGTGCGGTTGCCGAACAGCAGATGGAGGAAGTCGTCCCGCGGAATGCTGGCGTCGGCGCCGCTTGCGGTGCCGCCGGCCGGCGGCTTCCACGGCTCGACCTCTGCGAGCCGTCCCTGATCGAAGCGGAGCCGGAGCCCGCCCTGGTACAGATCGATGCGAAGCGCACCAGTCCAGGCGACCGCCGGTGAGGCCGCCAAGCGCGCTTCGAGCGCGGGAGCGATGGCCCGCAGGAAAGCGATGAGATCAGGCACTCGGACGTACAACCCGTACGAGCCGGGAGGTGCCCAACCGAGCCGGGTCGACGCACAGCGGGCCGCCGGGTGTCCGGCTGGCAGGGCGAAGCGAACACCTCGCCCGGGCCCGTCAGGATGATCACGGACCCAATGGTGAAGATGGGCGACGACCGAAGCTGTGGGACCGAGCCAGTTGGTGCCGCGGCGCAGTTCGAAAGCCCGCAATGACACCAGGCCGTCGTTGAGCCGACGTTGATAGGCGATGTAGCCGACGGGCACCGGTTCGGTCGTCGACTCGATCACCAGGACCTCGCAGGCGAGCAGGCCGCCAGGGCGTCTCGCCAACTCCAGTGTGAATCCATCCGGGCCGCGCCACGGGCCGAGCGTCGTGCCGCTCGTGGCGTCGGCTTCGAGCTCGGCGAGGAACTCGACGTCGTTGCGTGTCGCCGCCCGTAGCGAGAACTCCGTCGACGGTGGCGGTGTCTCACCGAGCCACATGATCGGGCGGGGTGGCAGATCGACCGCGTAGGCGTAGCCGAACTGGCGGTAGTACCAGGCGATCCCGGCGATGAACTGGAACAGCTGCCCGGCGGCCCGACTCCAGTCGTGGATCACGTCAAATTGGGCGCGAACCAAGCCGCGGCGACGGTAGTCGGGGTGGGTGGCGATCAGCTCTGGTTGGCCGGCCTTGATCGGCACACCGGCGTACGACCACACCTGGGGGATCAGGAACAATGCCGACACGATCCGCCCCGTGGCGGTGTCCTCCACCACCGTCACGTCGCGCTCGACCCGAAACGTCGGATGAGGTGTCTCGAACAGATCGAGCGTCCACTCGCCCAGCGTGGAACCGGGCGAGCCATCGCCGGCGTGCATCGTTGCGTTGAACTCGACCAGTTCGGCGCCATCGTCGTGATCGGCCGATCGGAGCAGAAGTCCGTCCCCGAGATCACGCCGAAGCGAACCCACCTGACCATTGTCGGTCACAGAGGACACTCGCAATCAAATGCCGCTCGCAAGCCCGCGGCCTTAGTGCCGCGCTCGATCTGAGCCGCCAGTCCTGCGACATCGGTGACAACGGTGACGCCGTCGGGCAGCCGGCGCTTCCGCGAGATGCCGGCCGTCTGGATGCGCACGCCGCCTCGATGGGCGGTTGCGAACTGGGCTCAGTCGATGCGCTTCTCGAACCAGTGGTGGGCGTATGGCTCGTCGTTGAACGCCTCGACTTCCCGGTAGCCGGCTGCTCGGTACATCGCGATTGCTTCGGTGAGGGCCTGGTTCGTTTCGAGCCGCACCGTCCGGCCGCCGCTGTCGATGGCTCGCTGCTCGAGCTCAGCGAGCAGACGGCGGCCGACGCCGAGACCGCGCGCTCGTGGGTCGACCCACATGCGCTTGAGCTCGGTCGGTGCGTCGGCGTGGAACTTGAGTGCGCCGCAACCGATCGCGTCGCCATGCGACTTGGCGACGAGGAACGCGCCCGCCGGGGATCGCATCTCGTCGAGTTCGGCGGAGATGCTTCGCGCCGGATCGAAGCCCGCATCGAATCGTCGGTGAAGCTCGGCGAAGTACTCGTCGAGGCAGCGTTGGGCGTCGGGATGAGCCGGATCGACGGAGTGAATCTGGACCAGCGCCGCGGTGAGCAGCCGGTCGACGTCATCCATCGCCACGACGAGGCGCTGACGCTGGGCGTCGTCGAGCCGTTCGAGCATTGACCACGCAAGGGCGTCGCTGCGTCGGTCGAGCACTGCCCGTTCGGCCGAGCCCTTCTTGGTGAGCCGTGCTGTGCGGACGCGTCGGTCGTATTCGCTGGGGCCGACCTCGATCAGGGCGCCGGCCTCCAACGAGCGCAGAAGGCGACTGAGGTATCCCGAATCGAGATCGAGCCGGGCTCGCAACACCCGTACCTCGCAGCCGTGTTCGCCGATCTCCCACAACAGCCGCGACTCCCCGAGCGGTCGGTCTCGAGCGAGGTAGTGGTCGTTGAGGGCACCGACGCGTTGGGTGACGGTCCGATTGAACCGTCGCACGCAACCCACCAACTCCTCGTCCATCCTCTGACTCTAGTCAGACATTCGCCGCGTACCGTCGATCTCGCCGGGTGAGAATCAGCGTTAGCGTCGGGTCAATGGCCCTCGACCTCGAAGGTGTCTATGTCCCGGTAGTCACGCCGTTCGATCGGAACGGGGACGTCGATCCGACCACCCTCGCCGCCGTCGTCGAGCGCGGCCTCGACGCCGGCGTGCGCGGCATCGTGTCGTGCGGTACGACCGGCGAGTACTACGCCCTGAGCGATGCCGAGCGGATCGACGTGATGCGGCACACACACGGGTTCGCCGCCGGGCGCGCCCAACTCGTCGCCGGGTGCAACTCGGGTGCCACCCGCCTGGCGATCGCGCTCGCTCGCACCGCACGCGACATCGGCTACGACGCGCTGATGCTCGCCGCTCCGCCGACGTCGCTGCCCCGCGCCCACGAGCTCGCGGCCCACTTCGTGGCGATCGCCGAAGCCTCCGGGCTGCCGACGATCCTCTACAACTACCCCGCTCGGTCTGGCGTCGAGATCGGCTTCGATTGCCTCGACCTGGTGGCCGAGCACCCGTTGATCGTGGGGATCAAGGAGTCGAGCGGCGACTTCTCCCGCTTCCTGGCGCTGCGTGACCGCTACGGCGGTCGGATCACGATCATGTGCGGCTCCGACGACCAGGCGGCGGACTACTTCTTCTGGGGAGTGCGGTCGTGGCTCGCGGGTACGGCGAACGTGCTGCCCCGGCAGCACGTCGACATTCTCAGCGCGGCGAACAGCGGTGACCTCGACGGCGCCCGCAAGCAGTTCGAGCAGATCCTGCCGTGGGTGCAGCACATGGAGGCCGGGTCGTACAACCAGAAGACCAAGCTCGGCCTGCGCCATCTGGGGATCGACTGTGGCGAGGTTCGTCAACCGCTGCTGCCGTTGAGCGACGCCGACGCGGCGACGCTCGTCGAGATCCTCGACGGCGTCCTGCGCTGATGCGCCTCGCCCGCAGCTACGCCGCGGTCGAGGTGCACGCCGAGGGCGAGCAGGGCACGTGCTATCTCGGCTCGGTCTTCGACGTCCCCGGGCTCACGGCGCGGGAGAAGTTGCACCACCTGAACGCCGTTGACGACTCGCTGCGCCGAATGCTGACGCTGGAGCCTCGCGGCCGACCACAGGCGAGCGCCAACCTGGTGTTCCCGTCGACCGACCCGGACGCCGATGCGGGCTTCATCGTTCTCCAAGCCGATCGGGCCCACGCGATGAGCGGCTCGAACACGATCTGCGTCGTCACGGCGTTGCTCGAGACCGGCACCATCCCGATGACGGAACCGACGACCGTCGTGACGCTCGAGACGGCGGCCGGGTTGGTGCGCACCGAAGCCGAGTGCCGTGACGGCCGTTGCGGGCGGGTCACGTTCGCCGGGGTTCCGTCGTTCGTCGAAGCCTTGGACGTTTCGCTCGACGTGCCGGGCGTCGGCCAGATCGCCGTTGACGTTGCGTACGGCGGCTGCTTCTACGTGCTGGTCGCAGGCGCCGAGCTCGGCGTGCGGCTCACCCGGGACCGTGCCCGTGACGTGGTGGAACGGGCCGAGCTGGTGATGGCGGCGGCCCAGCGGCAGATCCCCGTGCGGCACCCGGAGATCCCCGAGATCGACTTCCTGTCCTACGTCATGGTGATCGGCGACGACGATCCGGCCGGCGGGCGCTTGCGCGGGGCGACCGTGCTCAGCGGCCGCGTCGATCGTTCGCCGTGCGGCACGGGGACCTCGGCGCGACTGGCCTGCATGGCGGCCCGCGGCCAGGCGTCGGTCGGGTCGACGTTCGTCGCCAACTCGCTCATCGACAGCGAGTTCCTCGTTTCGATCACCGCCACGACGACGGTCGGCGACCGACCGGCGGTCGTGCCGACCATCTCCGGTCGTGGTTGGATCTTTGGCACGAGGACCGCCGCGGTCGATCCAACGGACCCGTACCCGACCGGCTTCGTGTTGAGCGATCTCTGGGGCCGTGAGCTGCCCGCTGACGGGCGGTAGGCGCGATCAGCGATCCGGATCGAACGCCGCCAGATCGGTCGACGGGTCGCCATCGACGATCAGCTCGGCCACGGCGCGGGCCGTCGCGGGGGCCAGGGTCAGTCCGTACATGCCGTGGCCGCCGGCGATCACCACGTTGGAGAACCGGCGTGTGCGTCCGATGAGCGGGAGCCCATCGGCGCTCATCGGGCGCGAGCCGGCCCACGCGTCCCGGCGTGACGCCCAATCGAGGTCGAGGAAGGGTTGCATCGACCGCAGGATCGCGTCGACCCGCCGGGCGTCGAACGACGGCGAATCACCGGCAAACTCCACGGTGCCGCCGAGTCGGATGCGATCGGCGAGCGGGGTGGCGACGGCGTGCGCCTCCTCCACGATCACCGGGTGCTCGAGCCGCGGGCTCGATGGCGAGCGCGACGTTGTAGCCCTGACCGGCGACCACTTCGAGCCGCAGCCCGAGCATCCGGCCGAGGGATCGGATCCCCGCTCCGGCGGCGAGGACGAACTCGTCGGCCTCGAGGTTCCCGCCGCTCGTACGGACGGCACGCACGCGGTCGCCGGTCACGTCGAACCCGGTGATCTGCCGATGGTCGAGCAGCAGGACGTCCCGCGACCGGAGCGCGGCGATGAGGCTGTCGACATATCGTCGGGGGTCGATGGTGCGGTTGCCGGGAAGGACGAAGCCCGCCCGGACGTGGTCCGTGAGGGCCGGCACCACCGTGCGGATGCCTTCGCCGTCGAGCAGCTCCCCGGGACCGTCGACGCCGAGCGAGCCCATGCGTTGCAGCTCGGCGTGGAAGCGTTCGGCGAACGCCAGGTCGTGGAACGGGACGACGATGTTCTTGCCGCGCGAGACGTCGACTCCGAGCGCGGCGAGCTCCGTCAGGCGATCGTCGAGATCCGTGCCGAGCGCGGCGAGCGCAGCCTGACCCACGTGGAAGCGCGGCCCGTTGGCCGCCCGGAGGAAGCCGATGCCCCATCGGAGCATCGACGGGACCGCGCGCGGACGGATGCGCAGCGGGCCGTTACGAGTGATCAGCGCCTTCGCGGCCGTGCGCAGCATGCCCGGCCCAGGGAGCGGTGACAGCAGCGTCGGCGAGAGGAACCCGGCGTTACCCCGTGCAGCCCCCGACCCGAGCGCGGCGCGGTCGACGAGCGCGACGGACGCGCCGCGCTCGTGCAACGCCAGCGCACTGGTCAGCCCGATGAGGCCGCCGCCGATGACGACTACGGACTTCGGCGCCACGTGGCGACGGTATCCGGCCCGCTGCCAGAGTCGATCGGCCGCAGTACGTTGCTGGCGATGCCCCTAACGACCGGTTTCAACCACGTTGCGACACTCACCACCGACATGGATCTGACGGTCCGCTTCTACGAGCAGGCGTTCGGGACCGTCGTCACCTTCGAGGTGCCGAAACGTGACGATCACCCATGGATGAAGATCTTGGATCTCGGTGGCGGAGCGGCGCTCAACGTCTTCGAGGTCCCAGCCGACGAGGTCATCGGCGACCGGCGACGGCAGGGTGGGCGGGGTGCGATCGACCATTACGCGCTCGCCGTCGACTCGCGCGCCACGCTCGAGACGGTGAAAGAGCGCCTGGTCGCCGCCGGGGCAGACGAGGTCGGCGAGATCCAACGGCTGGGCGATGAGTGGTCGCTGTTCTTCGCGATCCCGACGGTATGGAGCTCGAGGTCTGCTGTGCCGCCGCAGGTGGCTGAGTAGCCGCGGCGGTCGCCGCGCGCCTATGGACCACCCAGCCGGTGCAGGACGATACCGAGCGCCGGCCACGGCGGACCCTCACCCAGACTCTCCTGGACGCACCGCGCGAACAGCCACTGCCGGACCCGGCCGGCGTCCAGGCCGGCCAGGTCGGCGACCTCGGTCAGCAGCCCGATCGGGTCGGCCTGCAGCGAACGGTTGCAGTTCAGCAGGTGCTGCAGGACGTCGTAGTGCGGGTCGCCGACGTACGGCTTGGGGTCGATGAGCAGCCACGGGCGGCGCTCGCCGGAAAGCACGTTGCCTGCGTGCAGGTCGGTGAACAGCAGCACCTCGCTCGGTCCGGTGCGCGACAGCTCGCGGAACAGGGCCAGCCCCTCGCGGGCCAGTCCCGCGTCGAGTCGTGCCGGGTCCGCGGCGAGCCGAGCTTCGGCGCGCCCGACCCAGTCGTCGGCCATCACCGACAGCGGACGGAACGGGTGGTCGGACGGCAATTTGACGGCCCAGGCCGACCGCAGTAGATCGGTGATGACGACGTGCTGCTCGGCTTCGGGCCGTCCGCGCAGCTCGGTGCCCGGACGGCACCGCTCGAGCAGCATCGCGGTGGTGTCGCCGGCGTCGCCGGTGTCGCCGTCCCCGGCCCGTGTCGGCAAGTGCTCGAACGCGTACACCTCGACCGCCCCCTGCCCACCGAGCGCGGCGAGGCCCTCCGCCTCGTGCAGCGCCTCGGTGTGTTGCCACGCCACCTTGAGCACGACCTCGCGTCCGCCGCGGGCGGTTCCCGGCGCGACCCAGGCGCAGTTGCCGCCCGGCTCGAACGGCTCGCCAAGGTCCAGCCCCCAGCGCGCGGTCAGCTCCGCGACCCGGTCCGGCAGCGCGGCCAGCCACTCGGCCCGCGCCGGCCCGCCGAGGTCGGTCGAGGCCTGCAGATACATGGGCACACGCAGCTTCGCCGTCGTGCGGAACACCGTACCCGCGACGTCGACGACCGGGCCTACTGGTTCCGGCCGGCACGCGCCCTGAGCGCCGGTCTCCCGTCTGCCCGCGAGACCGGTCGAGCCGGGGCGGTAGCGCGCTCCGCGGCCGCGGCGGCGGCGCTTATCCGAGGCCAAACTGAGCCTGCTCGTGCACCCGGTCATTGTCGGGGCGGACGCCCAGCGCTGGAGCGAGAAGCAGGCGCTTACCACCACCAGCATCACGTTTGAGCTGATCTCCAGCGACATCGTCGACGGTGATCTCGTATGGCTCCGCTACGGGCACCGCGACGCTGCTGCCCCGACCCGCTGAGAACCCGGCGCAACGCGCCGCCACATGCCGGCATTGGAGATGCCCGTCGTGCGTGTTACTCCCCGCGAGTTCCGGACACCGCGCTCGCGTGTTCTCTGCGTCGGTCTCCTGGCGCTCGCCCAACGACCACGCCACTGCGGCTGGACCGCTCCGCACGGTTGGCCGGCACGCGGCTTGAGGCCGAGAGCACGACTGGCAGATAGGCGATGCCGAGCAGCTGGTAGGGGAATGCGACGGACATGAACGCGAGCACGCTGAGATGAAAGAACCATGCGGCGGCTGACCAGGTGATGGCGGCGCGTCGACTGGCGAGCGCGACTGGTGCGCCCAGCTCGACCAACAAGGTAATGACCGCGAGCGGAGCGAACAGCCAGGCGTGTCTGAGCAGGGGGAGCGCCAGCGGCAGGTACGGATCGCCGAACAGTTCCTTGCGCACGAGGTCGTAGGCGACCCAGTTGCGGAGGTTGTCCGGATCGAACCAGCCGACGCCGGCGTGGCGCAGTTTGGTCACTCCAGCCATGACGTAGCTGAGCACCGTCGCCACCGCGAGTGCTCGCAGCGGCCACCCGTAGCGGGGCGACCACGGTGGGTTCGACGAGTTCCGCCGGCCGATGGCGAGGGC
The DNA here is from genome assembly GCA_963839695.1 of uncultured Acidimicrobiia bacterium. GTDB lineage: Bacteria > Actinomycetota > Acidimicrobiia > Acidimicrobiales > Ilumatobacteraceae > JALZMG01. Next base: position 791,216 of record CAWIVW010000007.1, read on the forward strand.
GTCGGCGCATGGCGACACGGCGAGGACGAGCACGTGGATGACCAGCAGATTCTCGCTGTGGATCAGCGTGCTCCAGCTGTTCTGGTAGGTGGTGAGCCACAGCAGACCGGCGGCGAACAACGGACCGCTAACACGGCTGCGCCCGCCCAGTGCGAACGCGACGCCGCAGGCGCCGGTAGTCAGGACCCACACCACGATGGCGGTGGTCGACACCGGCGAGATCCCCGCCACGGCGACGACTCCGACAGGATCGAAGCGCGCCGGATCGAGGCGCCCGAGGTCGATCAGTTCGCGGCTTGTGACCAGCAACCATCCGAGCGCGTAGCAGGTCACCGCGATGCGGACGAGCGCCAGATGCTTTGCTCGCTGGGGGGCGAACAACCACCGATCGAACCGGCCGGCGTTCAAGGTTCGACGTTGCACCACGCGTGCTCCGCGAGAATCGTGGGCTCCCGCGCGCCGTCGAGCAGATAGGCCAACGCCTGGTAGCCGACCGTGACGATGCCGACCTCCCCGGCGCGACCATCGCCCCTGCGGTCAACCCACGCCGCCACCTCCTCACACAAGCGCTGCGGCCGGTCACCGCCGTCGCGCACCGCCACCTTCAGCGCCCGCACCGCCTGGGTCAAATGGTGATGCCCAGTCGCCTTGGTCGGCAACACGTCGAGCCCACCGTCAACCGAGCGCTCGACCGCGACCACCAGCTTGACAGAGGTGTCGTCCCGCCACGCCGAGAACATCGGATACGAAGAGATCGGAAAGCCGTCGCCACGTCCCGGCAACATCGGGCTCAACATCGCCACCACAACCGTCGACGTGACCGTCCACCCACCCAGCCGACGCCACGATCGGATCGTCATCGTGGCGACCTCACCCCATTAGCTGACTGCCCATGGGCCGCAGCCACTCGCTGGACCACCCACCGCGTCCCCCCACCGAGCGGTTGCGATCGACACACGATCAACCCGCCACAGAAAAGCCCGTGCTGACCCCGGGTGATGACAGGGCCGCGCACGACGAGGCCAGCAATACTCCAAGCGCCGCGTCGATTCCTCACCAACTGCCCCTTCCGCAACCCCACGACGGCCAGCCCAAACAGCACGGGTCAAACCGTCGCCGGCTCGACAAGTCACGACGGATGCAACGTCAGACTTCTCCGGCCCGATGTCAACACCAGGAAGTGATCTTCGTCACCAGGGGCCGACACTCCGCCACCATCGTCGTCGCCTTGTTCGCGGCCACCGCGACCTGCCCACCGGCCGGCTACCAGCATCACCGGACAGCCATCCCCCAGGCGATGAACCCGACGTCCACATGGAACCGCGATCTCAGAGTTCTCGGGTCACACGATCGCACTTCTGAAGCTGGGCGAAGTCCCGGCGCGCGTCCCGTGAGACGTTGATCCGGGACGTCTCGAGCCAGTCCCTATCTCAGCTTCCCAGGGCCACCGAGTGACGTTGAGACGGGAGGAACGTGGCGTCCGACTCGCCGACCGCCGGCCGGGCGACGACAGAGAACCCCTTGCATTCTTTCGTAGAAGGTGGGAGGTTACGGCGGTAGCAATGCCGTCAGTCCAGCCTGGGGGCGGGAAGGCAGAGGGAGGGAGACACATGGCACGCAAGCGATCGATGTCGTTGGCCACGCTCGCCATCGGTGTGCTCGGAGGGGCACTCGGCGTCGTCGGCACGTCAGCGGCACGACCCGTTCGAGCAGACGCGACGGCAGTGACTCACTGGAACGAAGTCGCCGTCAACACACTCGCCGCGATTCCCGGACCGAACGGCGGAGCTCCGCCCGCGCTCCAGATCAACGTGGGGATGGTACAGGGCGCCGTTTACGATGCCGTGAACGCGATCGGGCCAAGCCAGCACCGGCCCTATCTACTCAAGCGGCGTTTTGGTGCGAAGGCGTCGATTGACGCGGCGGTCGCAACGGCCGCTTACGACGTGTTGACGAGCATCGTCTCGACCGCGCAGGGGCCGCCGTTCGACCGCGCACCTTTGTTGACGACCCTCGCCACGGAGTACGCAGCTTCACTCAGGGCGGTAGACGCCGGCCCGTTCAAGAGGCAGGGCATCAACGCAGGCCATGCAGCGGCCGCAGCCATGCTCGCGGCACGAGTGGACGACGGCCGGTTCGGGCCATCTCAGTGGGTGCCGAACTCCGCCGCCGGGCACTGGCAGCCGCTCATCAACCCGATGACTGGGCTACCGGTGCTCGACCCGACCCCGTGGGTGGGCGGAGTGGAGCCGTTCCTGATCCAGAGCTCGTCGCAGTTCCGCAGTCTTCCGCCGCCCGCACTCGACAGCGCCGCCTACGCGGCGGAGTTGAACGAGGTCAAGAGCCTCGGCAGGGCAACGGGCTCGACTCGGACGGCCGATCAGACGTACTTCGCCAAGTGGTGGCAAAGCGCCCCCACCCGGAGCTGGAACGAGGTGGCCCGCCAGCTCGTCACACGGAACGATCTCGACGCCGCCGACGCTGCCAGGCTGTTCGCAATGCAGAACCTGAGCGCGGCTGACGCATCGATCAACTGCTGGAACGACAAGTACCACTTCGACTTCTGGCGGCCGTGGAACGCAATCCCCCGGGCGGCGGAGGACGGCAACCCTGCGACGATCGCAGAAGCAGGCTGGACGGCCCTCATCACCGCGCCGTATCCGGAGTGGCCTTCGGGACACAACTGTCAGGACGGCGCGCACGTCGCCTTCCTCCGCATGTTCTTCGGCGACTCGCCCTCAGGAGGCTTCCAGATCACAAGCGTGTCCGCGCTCCTTGCTCCCACCGAGCCGAAGGTGCGGACGTTCGACACGTTCACCCAGCCGCTCGCCGAGCTCATCGACGCACGCATCTGGGCTGGCCTCCACTACCGCAGCGGGGACGTGGCGGGTCAGCGGCTCGGCCTGAACGTCGCCGCCTACGCGACCGCGAACTACTTCCAGCCCGTGGGCCAAGGCTGAGCACGAAACGTCGCCGCCCGACGCCGCCACCACGAGAAGGCCCGCGTCCGCGGGCCTTCTCGTCGGCGGCTCGAAGCGTTTGGCGTGCATCACCAACAGCAGCACACTGACCAGAGCTACCGACGGCGACGGCGTGTGAGTTGGCCCCGTCAAGTATCGAGGGCCGCGCCCTCACGGCCGGTTCGGACCGACGTGCCGTCTCTCCTTCCGTCAGGGTGGCCCATCGGGTGGCGACGGCGGCCGCCCACCCCGCGGCGATGACGGTGGCCCATCGGGTGGCGACGGCGGCCGCTCACCCTGCGGCGACGATGGTGGATCCGCGGCGGCCCACCCGGCGACGGCGACGGTGGATCCGCGGCTGGTGGATCCACGGGCGGCCCACCCCGGCGGCGGCCCACCCGGCGACGGTGGATCCGCGGCTGGCGGAGACGGCGGCGGCCCACCCGGCGGGGACAGCGGCGGCCCGCCCGTCCGTGATGGCGGCCCAACCGGCGGCGGCGAGGGTGGATCCGCAGCTGGCGGGGACGGCGCCCCGTCCTCAACCGGTGCCGGTGGATCAGGCTTCGGCCCTAACGGCGGTTCTTCCGCTGGTGCCGGTGGGTCAGCCTTCGGTGGCGAGGGCGGAACGGTTTTGGGCAGGGAGGGTGGATTACCGTGCCGTGGTGCCGATGGACGGGCCTTCGCCGGCGACGGCGACGGTGGATCGGCCGGCGGCGAGGACGAACGCGCCGTGGCGGTTTCGACGCGAACGGCCGACAAATTCGCGGTGAGACTGGAGATCCGATCGCCGTCATCTGTCAGCGGGACCGAGATCGTGGCCGAAGGAGTGGACGATTCGACCGCGGACGGTCGGGCCGGAGGCTGTGCACTGATCCGGTGGCCGCGAGGAACGCTGATACCAATCTTGGCCAGCAACGACGACGCCAAGTTCTGGACATCGTCAGGGAGGTTTCCGGTTGCCGCGGCCGTCGCGCCGGCGGTCGCGAGGACGACACTGCCAGCAGTGAGCAGCGCCGTGAGCTGGCGGATCCAGCGTTTCCGTGACGGCGTACTGGGATCTTCATTGGTCAGCCGGTTCAGACGGAAGAGGCTGACGGCTCCAGGTTCGCTGGCCAGCTCGCCCTCGAGGGTCGGCGCCCGCGCCGCGGCGAGGACGTCCGCGAGCAGCCGGTAGCTCTCCGGCAGCGATTCAATCTCGGTGGGATCGAGGAGCTGCTCGGCGAGTAGTTCATCGAGGGCACCCGGGTCAGCGTCGAGTCCCTGCGCCATACTCTCCGGCCCATCAGCGAACCGACCGCTCACGCCGTCACACCGTCCGTGACCCGTTCGGCGGCGAGCTGCTGGGCGAGGGCCCGAAGGCCCCGGTGGCAAAGGACGCGAACCGCACCGGCGCTCTTGTGCACGACTGCGGCCGTCTCCGGCACCGACATCCCGGTGATCACACGTAAGGCCACTACGTCGCGCTGATCGGGGGTGAGGCGCTGGAGCAGGCCAAGCGCGGCCTCGACCGCAGTGGTCCGATCCACCAATGCGCTGCTCAGTGTGGCCGGGTCGGCGATATCGATGCCGTCAAGGGCTGAGATGAGCGGCTGGCGCTCACGGTGACGACCCCAGTCGACTGATCGGTGGCGGGCGATCGTGAACACCCATCCACGGAAGTCGCGGTCGTCACCCACGAACGAAGCGAGGCCACGGATCACCGACAGCCAGACCTCGGACTCCACGTCTTCCGTGCCGCCTGGTACGACGACGGTGAGCCAGCGTCGGAGCGGCGGGTGCAGCCACCGCCACAGCGATGAGAACGCCGAGTCGTCGCCCGCACGCGCCGAAGCAAGCACATCCTCGAACGCACCGTCTCCAGCCCAGTCCGCCATCCCTCTCATCATCGTTCATGGCGCCGCGGGGCGTTGAGAATTACCAGCCGAGATCGCTCGACGAGCGACACCCCGGCGTCGATGCGTAACGCATCGCCCGGTCCCGGCGCTCTCTGAACTAAGTGGTCGCACAGAATGTCGTGGTGGGTTGCGCCGACACCGCACGGGTCGCGGCGCTCTCGCGTGCCGTGACCGCTCGCAGCCGCGTCGTCGTCACCGCGGTCTGGCCGCTCGAGCGGGCGCTTGACGCCGGCCGCGCCGCCGCGACGCCCGTGGTCGTTCTCGATGGATATCCCTCTGGCGTCGCTCTCCGAGCGATGGCAGAGGTGACGAAATCGCGCCCCGAGCTCGACGTCCTAATTCTCGGCCCCCTCGAGCCCGATGTCGAGGTCCTCCTCGCCTTGGCGTGCGGGGCGTCCGGCTATTTGCCGTCGCGCAGCCCGATCGTCGAGATCGCCGAGGCCGTCGACGTTCTCCTGGAGGGCGACACCCTGGTTCCCCACGCGGTGTCACTCGCGCTCGTTAAGCATCTTCGTTCGGGAGGCCGAGGAATCGTCGTGACGAGCTTCGACGGACGGACCGCGGAACTCACCAACCGGGAGTGGGAAATTCTGGTGCTCTTGCGCCAAGAATTCAGCACCGGCGAGATCGCCCGACGTCTGGTGGTTTCCAACGGCACCGTACGCACACACGTGGCCGCGCTCGTACACAAACTCGGCGTCCATGACCGCGGCGCGCTCACCGCCTCCGCCGCCAGCGGCGAGGAAGGTCGACGCTCTCGCGACGACCAGCGGGCTGGTGGTGACGGCAGCCATGCATTCATCTCGTGACCTGACCGCCCCATGTCGCCAGCCGGCCTTGCCGCCTTCCAGCGTTGAGAAAACTTGACGAGGCGGGTCCTTTCGGGCGGGCTCCGGTCCGCCTACTGTGCCCGACGGGTCACGGATCACGATCGCCTGCGGCTCTGCTGTGGCGGTCTCCGATGCGAATGACTCGTGCGGACAACAAGGAAGCCGCATTCAAAAGAGGCAAGCGAAATAATGACAGCCGCGCTATTCGGCGCGGTGTGATACTTGCGGCTGCTTCATGTTCGGCGGGCACCCAGTCCAACCAGCGCCAGACGCTCGGTGAGTGGTCAGATGACTTGTCTTTTAGTAGGCCACCCGGCTTGCCACACTGTTATACGGATGAGCAGAAGCGGAGTCAGCCGGACGTATGAATGAGTCAGAGACCCCTCTCGGCGGCGGTTCTCACTCGACAGTCGTTCGAGTCGGTCAGACCGTTCGGCGCGTAGTCGAGTCACTCGTGGTCTTCGGCCGTCTTCGATCTGCTGCAGCACGTTGAGCGTGAAGGATTTGCTGGCGCGCCGCGTGCGCTGGGCTTTGACGACCAAGGGCGAGAGGTTCTGACCTACATCGAGGGAGAGGTCGGCCGAGCCGAACGCTTCATCTCGGCCAAGGCGGCCGCTTCGACGGTCGTCTCCCAGACTATGTCTGGCGTGACGACGTGCTCGTGCATCTCGGCGCGCTCATCCGTGCGTATCACGATGCCGCGGCGACGTTCCCGTGGGCTGGCCGGGAGTGGCTGCTCGAGGCTCGGCAGCCTGTTGAGACGGTCTGTCACAACGAACTCTTCCCGTGGAACACCGTCTTTCGCGCGGGCGTGCCGGTGGCGTTCATCGATTGGGACACCGCGGCGCCGGGGCCTCGCGCTTGGGACCTCGGATTCATCGCGTGGCGTTGGGTGCCGTTTTGGCGTGACGAGAAGTGTCGAGCAGCCGGACTCCCGACCGGCGTCGCCGAGAAGGCGCGCCGGTTTCGCTTGCTGCTCGACGCGTACGGTCTCGAGCCTGACATTGGCATCGTGCGCGCGGGGATCGAGCGGATGCAGCAATTTCTGGAACAGTTGCGGAAGCTCGTCGCCGACGGTTCTGAGTGGGAGGTGGAGATCGCTCGTCGCGGTGTGCTCGACGAGCTGGCGCTTGAGATCGAGTGGGTGGAGGAGCACGCTGCTGCGCTTGTGGAGTCGTGACCTGCCGCACCCGGGCTGCTCAGGCGGGACGCTCGGCAACGCGGGGTTCACCGTTCCCTTGCCGACGCCGACGTGCCGCTCGGTGCGGCCTCGACTATGGCGCGGCCCGTCGTTCTGGCGCGTAGTTCGGCGGCGCGATTCGGTGCGGCGATGGCCAACGTGACCGAGCGACCGGCACCCAGCCTGGCTGCAGCAGCGGCCGCCACTCGCGAGTACCTAGCACCGACTCGGTTCGAGCTGTGATTCTCGGCTGTCGCCCTCGGTGGCACGCCTACGCTGCACGTCATGTCGGGACTCCACGGCCTGCCAGAGGACAGGCCACGCGTCTCGGCGAGTCAGTCCGTGGCGACGAATCCGTTGCTCGACGCGTTCAACGAGGCGATCGCAGCAGGCGCGGACATCGGCGACACCCGCAGCCGATTGATCGCGAGATTCGGGTTCGCCATTCCTTCCGAAGCAGCGCTCGGCGCGATCTCGCGATGTTCGCCGCGGGGAGTGGTCGAGCTCGGAGCGGGCACAGGTTACTGGGCATACATGCTGCAACAGGCGGGGCTCGATGTCGTCGCGTTCGACATCGCACCGGCGCCCGCCGCGCAGAACAGGTGGTTCGCCGGCAGCCGGGCGTGGCATCCGGTACATCGCGGTGACCATGACGTCGTTGCGCATCACCCCGAGCGAACCCTGCTGATTGTGTGGCCGTCCAAGAACGAGATCTGGGCCGCGAGGGCCGTGGAGCGCTACCACGACGCCGGGGGGGAATGCCTCGTCTACGTCGGTGAAGGCCCCGGTGGCCGCACCGGCGACGACGTGTTCCACGCACTGCTCGGGGAGCTCACCAGTTGCGTCCAGTGTGAGCACGGATCGACGACGTCCCCGTGCATCTGCAGCGTCGAAGCACGATGGCGCCGCTCCGAGACCGTCCCGCTACCGCACTGGCCCAGCTACCACGACGATCTCCACATCTACACACGACGAGCGCACGGCGCTCGTCCGCGACGGGGGAGACTCGCATCGACCTCCAACGCGTCATCGATGACTCGCCGTCAGACCCGACAACCCAGCTGACCGCGCGGAACCCGAGGCACACGAGAGCCTCCATCGGCCCCGGGGCGGGTCGGGCCGGCACGTTGGCGTTGGCGTCTACCGGGATTCGGTGCTGTCGTTCGGTCTGGTGACGGCCCGGACTGACCGAGTTCAGATTGCCCCGGCAGGCAGGACGGCGGACGGCCAACGATCCATGCACCGCCCCGTGAGCCGGCGCGCTCGGAGACGATGCCCTGCTAATTATCAGCAGGAGCTATCGGACCGTCATCCGCGATTTCGCCGGCTGCAACGTGGAGCGCGCAATCAACGTTCTCTGTCTGCGAGGTACAGGCGCTCGGGTCAAGGAATGCTGACGTGACCGCGGTAGAGGTAGCTGCCGTCAGCAACGACGTCCTTGAAGTCGAGGCGCCCAGTGGCGCCGTCGAATCCTCCGGTTCCACTGCCCACGATGATGGGATGCTGGCATTGTCCTCGGACTTCTCTGCCTGTGGAAACGTCGGGATCCCACTTGGACTCGAACTTGTAGGAGGTGGCAAACAGCCCGGTGGGGCCGCCGTTGAGGCTGCCCACAAAGACTTCTTGACCGCTCTCCAGGTAGATGCCGCTGGGTGCTCCGTGGTCCTTGGCGGATTCGACCTTCGTGTACCAGCAGCCTTCCAGGCTGCCGGTCAGCATGATCGGCGGGTAGCTGACGAAGTCGTCGTAGCCATCGGGAGGGCCAGGGCAGTTCGTCGTGTCGAAGACTCCGATGCCCGCGATCTGGTTCGCCTTCGCGGTCACAGGAGCCGGTCCCACGAGGGTTGTTGAGATGGCAATGGTGGCGAGGACGCCCATTCGTTGAACGGTATTCACGTTCCCTCCGACCTGTTGGGTTTCGCTCCTGACGGCATTTAGTGACCCTTCCTTCCGGCTGCCGTACGTGCGCTCATCCACTGTTCTGTCGAGGGGACGTACGAACTCGTCGCTGCAGGCGCACTTATCGCGCCGGTGACAGGTGAATGCCAACACCAGTGGCTTGCGCGTGGCTTGCATCCACAAAGCAGGCCATGCGAGCGGAGCGGGCTACTTAGAGGAGGGTCGAGCGGTCGTGGGCATCGCTGTGCTCGCAACGAGATGCCGTTCGGTACGTTCGGCAACGAGTTCGACGACGTCGTTAGGCCGCGTCGTGATGTGTCTCGAACGTGGTCAGCCGGATGGTTTGGCTGCTCTGCTGATTGAGGTGGCCTTGACGGCGAGCACGTTCCAGGTACCGGGGACTTCCCCTTGGGTCTATGGGCGCCGTGGTCGTCGACTCGATTGCTGATCCGGCGATGAGGTCGCGCACGGTGCTGGTAACGAGGACCTCGCCGGGCGCGGCGAGATCAGTGAGACGGGCGCTGATGTGCACGGCGATCCCGGCGAGGTCGTCGCCGCGGACCTCGCATTCGCCGGTGTGTACCGCCGGCGGGGACTTCTTCGGTTCCCTTCACGCCGACGAGCAACGGCGCGTAGAGTTCCTGCGCGCCATGCAGGGCATCCAGATGGACAATTTCTTAGCGCTGTGGGACCGCATCGACCTGTCCTCGGTGGCAACGCTGTGTCGCCGCGGTGGCGAGTGAGCGCCCATCGCGGCCAATCTGGCGGGCGTGCCCGTGGACTACGACGCCGAGCTGCGTGTCCACAATGCGAGGCTGCGGCGCCTCTACGACATCGGACTCGACGACCGCGTGATCGACATCGGGTGCGGGACTGGTCAGACCACGCGTGATGCGGCGCACACGGCCGTCGTCGGCAGCGTGTTGGGGGTCGATACCTCCGCGCCGGCGATCGAGCGGGCCGGCGAACTCGCGTACGGAGAAGGACTCCTCAACGTCACGCACGCGGTCGCGGACGCCCAGGTCCACTCGTTTGAAGAGGAGGATTTCGATGTTGCGATCAGCCGATTCGGCACGATGTTCTTCGCCGAACCGACCTCCGCCTTCTGCAACATTGCCAGGGCTTTGCGACCCGGCGCACGACTCGTCATGATGGTCTGGCAAGACCACGACCGGAACGAGTGGGCGTTGTCGATCGACAACGCGCTCGCCGCGGAACAGGCATCGCTGCTGTTTCCCACAGACGCGATGGGCCCGTTCTCGCTGGGCGATCCGGCGGCCGTCACCACGATCCTGGATGCCGCCGGATTCGTCGAGTTGTCGTTCACCGACGTTCACGAGCCCGTGTACTACGGCCCAGACGTGACTGCGGCACTTGACTGGGTTGGCGGTTTCTCGGACGTGAGCAAGATGCTGCAACAGCTCGACCCCGCATCGAGAGAACACGCGCTCGACCGGCTCGTTCGCACGCTCGAAGCCCACACTCGCGCCGACGGCATTTGGTTCGACTCGCGGGCATGGATCGTCACCGCCCGCCGAGCTTGACGCATCCGGCCAGCAAGGCAGAAGCCATCGGGCACAACCATCGCGTCGTCGCAAACAGCTCTGCCGTTCTAGGCCTGGCGGAGCGCGTCGCCGACCGAACGGCGCCCGTGACGTTAGGTAGCGCCTGACTCCCGGCGGTGGAGGACGCGGCGAGTGAACGCAGCGCGTCCGTCATAGTTGCGCTGATTGGGCCGCAGGGCGTCGACGACTTGATGGTTGTTCTCACACCGTCGCCAACTTCGCGAGACTCGTGGGGTGCTGCCGCGACCGGAGGGAATGTGGTGGGGAACGGCGATCGAAGCGCCCGATCCGGGCGCCCTGGCTGCGTTCTACTCGCAGCTCCTCGGTTGGAACATCGTCCACGAGGAGCCGGGAACAGCCATCGTCGCCGCGCCGGAGGGATCGATCTACATCGTGTTCCAGGAAGCAGCCGATTTCGGCGCGCTGTCCGATCTGGGCGGGAATCGTGCAATCGATGATCTGGGCGGGATCCGTCTCGACAGCTGCGACGATTCCCGCCCAGATGACCCGATGACACTTGGTCCTCATCGCCGGGCTGATCGGTCGCGCATGGCTCGACGCACTGGCCCGGCATTATCCCCGCGAACATCGCGGGCGGCGGTACGCGCCAACACCGTCGACATGGCGCGGCCGCAGCCGGCAGCACCGGGGCCGACAAGGTCGGAGCGCTGACCCTCCTCGGAAGCTCGTCGGGGCACGCCGCCCCTAGCACGGCTCGGTCAGGATCGGGCTCGAACTGAGCAGGAATCAAGAAGTGATGCCCTGGGGGCTGCCGTAGCGTCTGCCAGCAACGCCATCCGTCCTGATCCCGGAGAGGAAGTGCCGATCATGCCTGCGAAGACCAAGACCGAGTCCTACGGTTTCAGCGCAGAGGAGCGCGCCGCGATGAAGCAGCGCGCCGCCGAGCTGCGCGCCGAGGGGAAGAAGGGGGCCAAGAAGGCCGATGCCCTCCAGGCCGCGCTCGACAGCATCGGCGCGATGACCCCGGACGACCGCGCCCTCGCCGAGCGGGTGCACGCCACCGTGACCTCCACGGCTGCTGAGCTGTCGCCCAAGACCTGGTATGGCATGCCCGCCTACGCGAACGAGGACGGCAAGGTCGTCGTCTTCTTCAAGGACGCCGGGAAGTTCAAGTCCCGCTATGCGACGCTCGGGTTCGAGGAGGCCGCGAACCTCGACGATGGTCCGATGTGGCCGACGTCGTACGCGCTCACGGAGTGGACCCCTGCGGTCGAGAAGAAGATCGTCGCGCTGGTGAAGGCCGCCGCCTCGTAGCCCATACCATCGCGTCGTGCGCCGTACGGACGAGGCGTCGCGGGTACACGGGTTGGTCAGCGGCCATCGGATGTTCGCTAATTCCGCCGCTGCCGGAACCCGTCGATCGAACGATCCTCGATGCCGGTGACGATCTCGTCGCGCAGCAGTGTCTCGTAGTCGGGTCCGGCGAAGGCGCGGGCGGCGTCGAGGCCGTCGACGAACGTCAGGGTCACGAATTCGGTCTCATGGCCGGTCGTCCGCCGGGGCAGACGTGCGCGGTCGAGCTCGGCCATGCCCCGCGGCACGGACAGGGCCTCGGCGTGGTCGTGCTCTCCGTACTCCTGGGCGGGATCAGCCGGCGCCCATCCTCGCCACAGGCGTGTGATCACGGAGCGTCCCGTTCTCACCGGAACGACGACAGGCGGGCACGAATCCTGTTGTGTTCTCATACCTCACAGTCTATTCTGCAAATAGACCGTGACAAGAGGAGGAGAGGATGCCGATCTACTCGATCTGGGAGTCGAGGTTCCCCGAGGCTCGGGCCGCGGAGGGGCGCGCCGCGACCGAAGCGATCTGGCGGGACATGCCGTGTTTCGAGGGCTACCTGAGCCACGAGTTGCTGGTTGACGTCGACGATCCTGGGCACTTGCTGGTGGTTAGCCAGTGGGCGAGCCGGGAGCATGCCGACGAGTCGCTTCGGCTTTACGCCGAGCATCCGAACGCCGACGCCGCGAACAGCCTGGTCGGCGAGCCTCGGCGTCGCATCCTCGCGACACGTGCGGGGTGGCTGAACTGACGGCGTGGCCCCAGTTACTGCTCCTGCTGGCCAACCTGGGCCGGCCACGGCGGCCGTCGGCGGTGGCCGTCCCGTACGCCGAGTCGATCCTGCCTGACGTCACCGCTGCGTCCGCGCAGTTGGCCGAGGTGGTCGACCAGCCGCTCGCGGCGGCCGATCTGGCCGACCTGCGCCGACTTCAACGGGCGGCGGTCCACGCCGCCGAGGCGTTGCTCGGCGGCGAGGCGCTCGACTGTGCTGCGATCAACGCGCTCGCCGCCGACAGCACCGCGCACGTGGAGCTCGTTGTGACCGAGGGCGTGTCGGAGCGGCACCTGGTCTGGACCGACGCGTCGTTGGCGGCGGCGCTGGCCCGACGCCTGATCGACGAGCTCACCGCGCTCCAGCCCGACCGGTTGCGGCGTTGCGCTCGCCCGGAGTGCGACCTGCTCTTCTACGACACCACACGCTCCCGCACACGCCGATGGCACGCTGAGGATCCCTGTGGCTGGCGCGAGCGTCAGCGCGTCCACCGCACGCGGCAATCGAACGGCAACGGAGGCAAGCCGAGGCCACGCCGCCGGTGCTGACGAGACGCCGGCCGATTTCGTGCGCGAGATCACGAGGTCGGGCCGGCGTCGGGCTCGACGCCCGAACCTTTTTCCAACGTGACGGGTGGTAGTCCGACGAGATTCGTTTGGCTCGCACGACAGGAACGTGTGGCGGGGCCCGGTCGGGAGCTCGCGTCGAGGGGTTTCAGGGATCGTCGAGGGACTTCCCCGATGTGACCGACGAGGCATCGGTTTACGGTTGCAGTATTCGATCTATGCTGTATTATATCGAGTATGATACTAAGCAGGAGAACGAGGCGGTGAGCGTGCGCCATGCGTTGTTGGCGCTGCTGAGCGAGGGTCCGAAGTACGGGTTGCAGCTGGGTCAGGAGTTCGAGGCGCGCACCGGTGAGGTGTGGCCGCTGAACATGGGCCAGGTGTACACGACCCTGCAACGTCTCGAGCGGGACGGGCTCGTCGAGTCCGACGACGCCGCTGAGGACGGCCCGCAGAAGGGCTTCCGGATCACCGCTGCCGGACGAGACGAACTGGGCGTGTGGTTGCGGACGCCGCCGGACACGTCGGCTCCGCCCCGCGACGAACTGGTGATCAAGGTGTTGATCGCGATCCGGTTGCCGGGCGTGGACGTTCTCGACGTGGTGCAGGCGCACCGTCGTCATCTGGTGGAGACGATGCACTATTACACCCGGCTCAAGGAGGACGCCGGCGAGCACGAGGTTGGTCTGTTGCTGGTGGCTGACGCCGAGCTGTTCCGGCTCGATGCGTTCGTCCGGTGGCTGGATTCCGCCGAGGCCCGGATCAAACGGCTCCCGGCGATCGACGAGGAGACCGCCGCACCGACGTGGCCGCGGCCGCGTCGGCGGGTGGGGGCACGGCGATGAGCGCGGTCCTCGAACTGCGGCGGGTGTCCAAGTCCTACGGGCAGGGCCCGACCTTGGTGGAGGCGTTGCGGGACATCGATCTAGCGGTTCAGGCGGGTGAGCTGGTGGCGATCATGGGGCCGAGCGGTTCGGGCAAGAGCACCCTGTTGACGATCGCCGGGACCCTTGAGGAAGCCACCGACGGCGGCGTGTTCGTAGGTGGAGCGGACGTATCGAGCATGTCGCGCAACGAACGGGCCCGGTTGCGGCGCCGCTCGATCGGCTACGTGTTCCAGGACTTCAACCTGCTGGGCGGGTTGACGGCGGCGGAGAACGTGTCGCTGCCGCTGGAGCTGGACGGCACCGGAGCCCGCGCCGCCCACAAGGTGGCGGCCGCGGCACTGGAGGAGCTCGGACTGGCCGAGATGGCCGGGCGCTACCCCGACGAGCTGTCTGGCGGTGAGCGTCAGCGGGTGGCGATCGCCCGCGCCGTGGTCGGTGACCGCCGGCTGCTGCTCACCGACGAGCCCACCGGGGCGTTGGACTCGGTCACCGGCGAAGGCGTGATCCGGCTCATCCGCACCGAGTGCAAACGCGGAGTGGCCGGGGTGATCGTCACCCATGACGCCCAGCTGGCGTCGTGGGCCGACCGGGTGGTGTTCCTGCGTGACGGGCGGATGGTCGACCAGACCGCGCCGCCGCCCGGCCCCGAGTCCCTCCTCGCGGTGGCCGAACCATGAGCCGTCACCTTCGCAGTGAGCGGGCCGCCACGGCCGGCCACGAAGGTCTCGCCGCCCGCCGGGCCGTGGTGCGCTGGGCCTGGCGGCTGTTCCGCCGCGAGTGGCGCCAACAGGTGTTGGTGCTGGCCCTGCTCACGGTCGCGGTCGCGGCGGCGATCGGGTTCGCCACCGCCGCCTACAACCTCGCCCCGGTGACCGGCAACGCCGAGTTCGGGACCGCCAACCACTCCTTCGTCCTCGAGGACCCCGCTCCTGAAGCGCTGCAGCCCGTGGTCGCCGCCGGCGCGGAACACTTCGGTTCGATCGACGCCATCGGCCACCGGGCGGTGGCGGTCCCCGGCTCGGTCGACCCGCTCGACTACCGGGCCCAGGACCCCGACGGCCCGTACGGTTCGCCGCTGCTGGACCTGCGCGACGGCCGCTACCCCGCGACCGACGCCGAGGTCGCCGTCACCGACGGGGTCGCCGACACGTTCGACGCCGGCATCGGCGCCGTTTTCGCCGTCGACGGCGTCGAGCGCACCGTGGTCGGTGTGGTCGAGAACCCGAGCGACCTCGACGACGAGTTCGCCCTCCTGCCCGCGTCGGCGCTCGGCGCGTCGGAGTCGATGACGATGCTCGTCGACGCATCTCAGGCGCAGGTCGAGTCGTTCTGGCCTCCCGGTGACGTCGAGGGCATCGACCACGTGATGATCTCGAGGAGGGGGGATGTCGCCGAAGACGTGGTGGCCGCCGTGAGCGTGCTCACCGTGGCCACGGTGGCCCTGTTCCTCGTCTCGCTCGTGGCCGCCGCCAGCTTCGTCGTCATCGCCCAGCGGCGCCTCCGTCAGCTGGGCATGCTCGCCGCCGTCGGGGCCACCGAGAAACAGATCCGTCTGGTGATGGTGGCCAACGGCGCCGTCGCCGGGGCGGTTGCCGCCGTGGCCGGAACCGTCGTCGGCGTGGCCGGTTGGATCGCCGTCAGCCCACGAGTGGAAGAAGCCGCCGGGTACCGGGTCGACGCCTTCAACGTCCCGTGGTGGCTGCTCACCGCCGGCGGGCTGCTCGCCGTCGTCACCGCCGCCGGCGCCGCCTGGTGGCCGGCCCGCACGATGGCCCGCATCCCCCCCGTCCTGGCCCTGTCGGGCCGGCCACCGCGACCCTTGCCGGCCCACCGCTCCGCCGCCCTCGCCGGCACCTTCATCGTCGGCGGCATCACCGTCCTGGCCCTCGCCGGCGACGTCGTCGACAACACCGGCGACACCAGCCTGAAGTTGAACAACGCCCTGCTGGTCGCCGCCGGCACGTTGGCCGTCGTGATCGGGGTGCTGCTCGTCAGCCCGTTGGCGATACGGCTGCTGGCCAGCGGCTCCAGCAGGCTGCCGATCGCCGGCCGGCTGGCGTGGCGTGACCTCGGGCGTTTCCAGGCCCGCTCCGGAGCCGCCCTGGCCGCGATCAGCCTCGCCCTCGGGGTCCCCGTCGCCGTCGTCGTCACCGCCGCCGCCGCCGAACACTCCGCCGACGCCGGCAACCTGTCCGACCGCCAGCTGCTGGTCGGCCAGGCCGGCGAGGAGCCTGGGCAGCCGCCGCTCGTGCCCGAGCCTGCCGCCCTCGCCAACCTGCAAGCCGGAGTCGACCGAGCTGTCGCCTCGCTCGACGACCCGACCGTCACCGCCCTCGACGTGGCCGTCAACCCCGACTTCGCACCTGATCCCGGTGTCGCGGGGCGCGTCCCGATCGAGCTCGTCGAACCGGGCAGACGCTGGCTGGACGCCGACCTGTACGTCGCCACACCGGCGCTGCTCGCCCGCTACGGGGTGGACCTCGACGGCATCGACCCGGACACCGAGATCCTCACCGTGGAGACCGGCGACCTGGCATTCAACGGCAACGACTTCAACTCGGGCACCCCGGAGATGGTCACCGACACCCAGGCCCTCACCCCCACCTACTCGTCGCTGCCCGGTTCGTTCATCACCCCCGACGGTCTGCAGCGACGAGGCTGGGAAGCAGCGCCATCCGGTCATTGGCTGGTCGAGACCAGCGAGCCGCTGACCAGCGACCAGCTGGCCACCGTCCGCGACGTCGCCGCGGCCGCCGGCCTCACCGTCGAAGCACGAGACCAACAGACCGGGTTGAGCACGCTGCGCTCGGGGGCCACCGCCGTCGGCATGCTGCTCGCCCTCGGCATCCTCGCCATGACCGTCGGCCTGATCCGCAGCGAAGCCGCCGGCGACGTGCGCACCCTCACCGCGACCGGCGCGTCCAGCAACACCCGACGCACCCTCACCGCCGCCACCGCGAGCGGACTCGCCCTCCTCGGCGTCGCCCTCGGCACCGCCGGCGCCTACGCCGCCGTGGTGGCCGGATTCGTCGACGTCGCCGACCTCACGCCGATCCCCCTCGCCCACCTCGCCGCGATCGCCATCGGCACCCCACTGGCCGCCGCCGCCGGCGGCTGGCTCCTCGCCGGGCGCGAACCACCTGTGATCGCCAGACAACCCATCGCATAACGACGACACCCCTGTTGATCGGAGACACCCCATGCAACAACGTCCCTTGCGTAACCGGGCGCGCCCAATCACCGCCACGCTCGCCGCGTTCACCCTCGCCGGGCTGCTCGTCGCCTGCAGCGACGGCGACGGATCCGACGACGCCGCTTCCACGACGACCACGATCGCGGCCGCCACCACCACGACCACAACGGCCGCCACCACCACCACGTCGGCGCCCGAACTGTCCGCGGAGGAGCAGGCCGCGTTCGAGATCGAGTTCGAGTGGACCCAATGCCTGCGGGACAACGGCATCAACGGCCTCCCCGACCCACAGGTCAACGCGGACGGCTTTATCTTGTCCGGTTTCCCGCTGCTGCCCACCGAGGAATGGGACACGGCCCAAGAGGCCTGCCAGTACATCTTCGACGAGGCCGCCCCGCCCGAAGCATCCGGCGGCGACGCTGCCGCCGGTTGGGAGCGGGTCGTGCCGGGCGGGGACTGTGAGTGTGCCGACGGCAGCGAGTTCGCCTTCTGGGAGCGTCGGGCCGACCCGACCAAGGTCGTGTTGTTCCTCGACGGCGGCGGCACCTGTGGCGACGCCGCGACCTGCGCGTTCACCGGCCTGTCCGCCGGCGGTGAAGCCAACTATGACTGGAGCATCTACGGCGAAGATCCGGCAACGGAGGGCGGGATCTTCGACTTCGCCCGAGCGAACAACCCGTTTGCCGACTACAGCTTCATCTACGTCCCGTCGTGCACCGGTGACGCCTACCTCGGCGACGTCACCCGGGAGTACTCGCCGGAGCTGACCGTCGAGCACAAAGGATTCGTCGACGGCAGAGCGACGCTCAACCACCTCGCCGAGCACTATCCCGACGCCACCCAGGTCGTCGTCGTCGGCAAAAGCAACGGCTCGATCGCCGCCCCCATCTACGGCGGCCTCGTCGCCGACCTGCTCCTCGACGCTCACGTCACCGTGTTCGGCGCCCAATCGGGCCACATCCCCGACGACCCCGACCTCAACGCCCAGATCGCTGAACTGTGGGGCGCCCACGACAACATGCCCGACTGGGAGGTCAACCAAGAGCTCACCGCCCGCGACTGGGGTCCCACTCGGTTCTGGATCCAAACCGGCCTCCACAACCCCGACATCACGCTCGCCCGCTTCGACTACGCCTACGACCGAGAAGCGGCGGCCGGGGCGGAGGAACGAGGGTGGGACCCAACTCAGCTCCTCGCTGTGATCGACGCCAACGAAGCGACGATCGAGGCCGCCGGCGTGGTCCAGCACAGCTACACCGCACCCGGCGACGACCACGGGATCACCGACACCGACAGGTTCTACGAGCTGGAGGTCAACGGCGTCACCCTCGTCGACTGGGTCGACGCGCTCATCAGCGGAGAACCACTCGACGACGTCCACTGCGACCAGTGTGAACCAAAGTGACCAAGCGACCACCCACCACGCTCGCCGCGTCGACCCTCGCCGCGTCGACCCTCGCCGGGCGATTCGCCGCAGGCAGCGACGACGGTGGCTCCGACGACAGCGCCGAAGCCACCACCACAATCACCACCACCACCACCACCACCACCACCACCACCACCACGGTCCCCGAGCTGTCCGCCGAGGAGCAGGCCGCGTTCGAGACCGAGGTCGAGTGGACCCAATGCCTGCGGGACAACGGCTTCGAGGGTCTCCCCGACCCGCAGGTCGACGAGGACGGCTTCGTGTTGCTCGGTTTCCCGATAGTGCTTCCCGACGACTGGAACGCGGCCCAAGAGGCCTGCCTTCGCGGCGGGAGCCCGAGACCGGACCCGCCAATCGCGGCTCACAAAGCGAGCTGGGCCGCTCCGAATCCAGCGGAGTGCCCGGCGTGCCTGACCGGCATGCCCGTCTTGGCTCCGTCGTGACGCTCATGCACCATCTCACCGTTGTTATACCGGACTTGACTTATATAAGCCAAGGTCGGTACGATTCGGGCCATGGACCCCACCACAGCCGTCGACGCCATCCGCCGCGAGATCCGTGACACCACCCGTGATGGCAGGCCCGCCCGTGTCCTTATCGCCGAACGCAGCTACCCGGCCCCGCCGGGCGATCTGTGGGATGCGCTGACCAACCCGGACCGCATTCCTCGATGGTTGCTGCCGATCTCCGGCGACCTTCGGCTCGGCGGGCGCTACCAGCTCGAGGGCAACGCCGGCGGCACCATCGAAACGTGCGACCCGCCCCGCCACCTCGGCGTTACGTGGGAGTACGAGGGAGTGATCAGCTGGGTCGACGTGCACCTCGCCGAGTCGGGTGACGACACGTCGCTGCGGCTCGAGCACCTCGCCTTCACCGACGACTTCGCCGACAAGTGGGATGAGTTCGGGCCCGGCGCGGTCGGCATCGGGTGGGACCTCACCCTGCTCGGTCTCGCCGAGCACCTGGCGACGGGGGCCCACGTCAACCCGGACCCGACCGACCCGGCCGGGGTGGAGTTCATGCGTCTCAGCAGCGACGGCTGGTGTCGGGCCTCGATCGCCAACGGCACGCCAGCCGAACAGGCCGAGCTGGCCGCCGCCCGCACGACTGCGTTCTACACGGGCGGGTGATGCACGCCTTCGACATCCTCGGCGACCCCGTGCGCCGCCGCATCCTGGAGCTGCTCGTCGAGGATGAGCTGACGTCGGGCGCGATCACCGGGATCGTGCGCGGCGAGTTCGGGATCTCCCAACCGGCGGTGTCCCAGCACCTGCGCGTTCTCCGCGATTCCGGCTTCGTCCGTGTGCGTGCCGACGGCGCCCGCCGCCACTACCGGCTCGACGCCGCGCCGCTTCGCGGCGTCGACACCTGGCTCGCCCCGTTCCGTCGGTTCTGGGAGCAGCGCCTCGACGCCCTCGGCACCGAGATCGCCCGCGGCAAGCGGGCCCGGCGCCGGACCTGACCGCCGACGATGGAGAGTGTCGGACAACCACCCGGACAGCGTCGGCGAAGCCGTTCCGCCGTGCCTGATGGGTACCAGCTCGTGGACTGTTCGTTCTGCGGACGCCCAAACCGCGAGGTCCACATGGTGGCCGGCCGCGACGGGTTGTGCATCTGCTCGGTCTGCGTCGAGAAGTGCGCCGACATCCTCGATGAGGACGCCGGTGTGCCAGGCCCGGCCGGCGGCTGGTTTGGCCGCTGGCCGCACAAGAGCCTGTGACCCGCATACCGTCATGTGGCGCGGCGACGAGTACGCCGGCGACAATCGAGGCGGCGGTAAGCGGCTCCGCCGCGATGTACGAGCCGCACTTGGAGCTCGGGCCGGCATGACGCCGCGGATGGGTGGGGGCTGTGGCAGGCCGCCCGATACCTCGACCCACGCAGACGGACATCAGCCACACTCGGCGGGTAGGGCGTCGATTCGCGGAAGCAACTGAGGCCACGCCGTGTTGTGTTGCGCCAGGCCGGCCTGGTCATGGAAGCCGGCGTGCGTGAGGCGGATGCGCGTGCCGCTGCCGAGCGGAGTCAACTCGACGATCACCACGGTCTCCGCGCCAGCGGTCCCTGGTGTCCTGGTCATCCAGGTGAGCTCGATGAACCGCGTTATCGGATCGAGTCGAGCCGTCCTCCCTGGGCGGCCCAGCGGCGTGCGGTGGTCAGGAAGGCCTGCGCCGCCGGTGGCTGCTCCCGGTCGGTGCGCCAGGCCAGAGCAGTGTGTCGCCGGGTGATCGGCGGCGCGATCTTGACGATGGCGAGCGACGTTCCGTGCCCGATGCCGTGGTCGGCGATCGAGCGGGGCACGATCGTCACTCCGAGCCCGTGGCCGACGAGTTGGCAGAGGAGGCGCACGTCGGTGGTCTCGAGAGCGATGCGGGCGGCGAACCCGGCCGCGTCGGAGGCTTGCTCGACGTGGCGGCGCAGAGCGGAGCCTCTTGTCAAGGTGACGAACGTCTCGCTCCGAAGTTGCTTGATAGTCGCGCTTCGTCCAGCGGCCAACGGATGATCCGGCGACGTGACAAGCACGAGCGGCTCGACGTCGATGACCTCGACGCTCAGCCCGTCTGGAGGATCCGGTGTGGACAGGCCGACGATCACGGCGTCGTGGTCATCGCGTCGGACACTCTCGATGAGCGGCAAGGGCTGGCCCTCATCGAAGGTGATGTCCACTCTGGGGTGTGCAGCGTGGAACGCGGCGAGCAGGCTGGGCAGGTCGATGCTGGGGATGCCGGGGATGGTTCCGAGTTGCAGCCGTCCACTGACGATCCCGTTGAGCGCGGCGAGCGCGGCTCGTCCCGCGTCGCTGGCCGCCAGCGCGTCGCGGGCATGCGGGAGTAGCGCGTTGCCTGCCGGGGTGAGTCGTGGACGTCTGCCGGAGCGATCGAAGAGCGGTGTCCCGAGCTCGGCCTCCAGGCGCCGGATCTGCTGGCTGACTCCCGGCTGAGCCACATGGAGGCGCGCCGCGGCGCGGGTGAAGCTCTCCTCGTGGGCAACGGTGACGAAGTAGGCGAGCTGGCGCAGCTCCATCGATTACCCCCACCTATCTATCAGAAGGATTCGTTATAGCTGACGATACATGACATCTCTTTGACTTCTCGCTTCTACGGTCGGACGATGCACACATGACGGACACGGTGGCCGCTCCGCCCGCCCCCCTCGCCGCCGCGTCCGACCGCGAGACATCGGAGACGACCACTGGGCGCAAGGTTGCGGCACTCGTCACCGTGTGCGCCAGCCTCATGGTGATCACCCTCGACGTGACCATCCTCAATGTCGCCCTACCGACGCTGGCCCGCGAACTGCGGGCCAGCAACAGCGCGCTGCAATGGTTCGTCAACGCCTACGAACTGGTCTTCGCTGGTCTCCTGCTGACCGCAGGCGCGCTGGCCGACCGATTCGGCCGCCGCCGCGTCCTGGCCATCGGCCTCGTCGTGTTCGGAGCGGCCTCGGCCGCATCGGCGGTGGCGACCTCGTCGGGCGGGTTGATCGCGGCGCGAGCCGTGATGGGCGTCGGCGGGGCCATGGTGGTGCCGGCGACGTTGTCGATCGTGACCAACGTGTTCACCAGCCCGACAGCGCGGGCCAAGGCGATCGCCGTGTGGGCGAGCGTGGCCGCGCTCGGACTCGGGCTCGGACCGCTGGTCGGCGGGGTCCTGCTCCGCCACTTCTACTGGGGCTCGGTGTTCGCCATCAGCCTCCCGCTCGTGCTCGGCGCGCTCGTCGCCGGCCGATTCACGATTCCCGAGTCACGCGCCCCCACCACCGGTCGGCTCGACCCGGTCGGCGCCGGGCTGTCGGTTGTCAGTCTCGCCGCCCTTCTGTATGCAGTGACCGAGGGCCCCGAGCGGGGCTGGGCCGAGCTCGTGGTCGTCGCCTGCTTCGGGCTCGCCATCGTCGTGTTCGCGGCGTTCGTGGGTTGGGAACGCCGAGCGAACAACCCGATGCTGGACCTCGGCTTGTTCCGAGACCCCCGCTTCAGCGCGGCAGTCGTCGCCGTCATGGCCCTGTTCTTCGCCATGTTCGGGCTCATGTTCGTGTCGACTCAGGTCCTGCAGTCGGTTCTCGACCACGACCCCTTCGGTGCCGGTGTCCGCCTCCTGCCGCTACCAGGAATGGTCCTCGTGTTCTCGCAGATCTCTGTCCGCGTGGCGGCGCGGGCAGGAACCAGGGCGGTCGTCACCGCAGGCCTCGTCATCACGGCAAGCGGCCTCGCAGCAGGCGCCACCATCGACGCCGACTCGGGCTACGGCGTGCTCGCCGTCGCTCTCACCCTCACCGGCATCGGGATGGGCTCCACCATGGCGCCTGCGGTCGAATCGCTGATGAGCACCGTCCCACCCACCCGCGCCGGTGTCGCCTCGGCCGTCAACGACACCACCCGCCTCACCGCCGCCGCCGTCGGCGTCGCCGTCGTCGGGAGCCTTGTGTCGAGCAGCTACCAGACATCGCTGACCGACGTCGCTGGGCTGCTCACCACCGATCAGCTCGACCAAGCCCGAACCTCCCTCGCCGGCGCCGTGTCGGTCGCTGAACGACTCGACGCACCGACAGCCAGCCAGATCGTCGCAACCGCCCGCCAAGGCTTCGTCGACGGTGCGTCCATCGGCTTGGCCACCGCGGCGACCGTTGCCGCTCTCGGAGCGCTCGTCGCATGGAGGTTCCTGCCCGCCAAGGCCCACGGACCGTCCTCCGCCGAAGCCGGCGGTGCCGTCAGTGCGACCTCCGGCGAACTGCAACTCCAGCCCATCGGCTGGGTCGAATCGCCCCTCATCGACCCGGCGCGTGCACCCTGTCAAGCCGAAGGCGCGCCGGATGCGTGGCTGCACATCAACGCCGATCTCGCATCTGCCCTTCGAGACCTGCGCCTCGGCGCTGAGTGCCTCATCCTCACCTGGCTCGACCGAGCTCGACGCGACATCCTCGAACTGCACCCCCAGGGCAACCCGGCGAAACCGATCCTCGGCGTCTTCAGCACTCGGTCGCCGCACCGGCCGAACCCCATCGGCGTGCACCCCGTCCGCATCCGTGCCGTCGTCGGAACTCGGATTCAAGTCGGGCCACTCGAGGTCGTCAACGGCACTCCAATCCTCGACATCAAACCGCTGCTCGAACGCGACACGACGACAGGACTCGTGCATCGTTCGAGCGGATGCAACGGCAGACGCGTCGTGACGGTCGACGGCGCTGCCGCCAGACCAAAGACTCCGACAAAGGAGGCAGAGTGAGTACCCAAGGCATCGGACTCGTGTACCTGGAGACGCACAACTGGAAACGGAGCGTCGCGTTCTGGCAAGAGCTCGGCTTCAAGCTCGAGTTCGAAACGGACCACCGCAGCGGCGTCCTCGTCGCTGAAAACGGCACGCGGATCTACCTCGCCGAGCAGAGCCTTGACGACCCGCTTGGCGCCGACATCTATCTCGCCGTCGCGAGCGTGGCAGCGTGTCGGCCCAAGGCTCCGGCGGAACTCGTCCGTGAATTCACGCCCACGCACTGGGGGACTCAGGTCATCACCGTTCGCGACCCGGACGGCCGATTGCTCCGCCTCGAGGCACCGGTCGACAGCGATAGCGAATGACCCGGGTGTCAAACATGGCTGGACTCGAGCGTTGTCGCGACCGACCGCGAGTCGAGCCGGCGGGCTACGGACTCGGCAAGCATGGCTGGATCGCCATCACCCTGAGCTCGAAGCCCGACCGTCGTGGGTGGCGGGAGCTCGAGGAGTGGGTGCGAACGTCGTACACACTGGTTGCGCCCAAGACCCTCGGAACCGGCATTCCGGCGCGCTCTCCGATCTGGGCGGGAATCGTTGCAATCGATGATCTGGGCGGGATCCGTCTCGACAGCTGCGACGATTCCCGCCCAGATGACCCGATGAGACTCTCCGCGCCCGGATGGACGGCGCACCGAGTCGGCGATCGGTGTGGAGTCGCATCGGGGCCGAGCATCCCCGAGATGGGCGCCTCCGGCCGGCTCGGACCGATCATCCGCCAGACGGCGCGCGCCGAACGCTCTGACGGTATTCGGTAGCGCCGGGCCTTCCGGCCGTCGAGTCCCGCAGGTCGCGGGACTGGCCCCGGGGCCCGGACGCGCCGATCTCCGCAGGTTCAGGGCAGCTGACGTCTGTGGGGGCACGCCGAGCTGCCGCGGGGCGCGATGAATCGCCCGACGGTCGCGAGTCCTACTGCTGTGGCGACCACCTTCGCGACCATCGACGACTACATCAACTCCTACCCGCCAGACGTGCAGGACGTCCTCCAGGAGATCCGCCGCACGATGCACGGCGTCGTCCCCGGTGCCGACGAGACGATCAGCTACAACATTCCCACCATCACGCTCGACAACCGGCCGCTCATCTACTTCGCCGGCTGGAAGCGCCATGTCAGCGTCTATCCGATTCCCGACGGCGACGAGACCTACGAGTCACAGCTGTCGCCGTACCGTTCGGGTGCTAGCACGGCCCGGTTCCCACTGGCCAAACCGATCCCGTATGACCTCATCGCCCAGATCACGACCCTGCAACGGGACCAGCACAACAGATGAGGGCGTCGAGATGCGCAAGGCGGCCGCCGGCGCGATCGCGCCACGTGCCGGTCCAGGTCCGCCTTGTACTCCATGACGTTTCGGCGTCGGCCGACAACACGTACCCCGCAACGCGCACGGCAGCTCCGGGCTGCTCGGCCCATAGTCGTCGAGCCCGACAGCACTCGCAGCAGGCTCACCGCCGACGCGGAAATACCGACGGATAGATGTCACGCACTCCGGCTCCGGAGCGGGCACGGAGTTTGCGGGCAGGTCGCGAACGTCATCGAGCCGGCGTTCGAGGATGGTCGGCCTCGGGGCATTCTCCGTTGTTCTCGGATACGCCAGCGGTGAGCGCTGCCCCGATTGGAGCATCGAGCACCATGAGCGCCAGCGTGACGGCGTCCCGCCTCCACGGCGTCGAGCACGGGCCGCGATGGTGACGCTCGGTGGTCCTCGCGCCAGCCCGCCGAATCCGGTCGGTCGTTAGCGACGGACCCGGGCCACACTGGCGCGATGGTTGCGATGCTGGACTCGCTACGGGCGCATCTGCGCCCGACCGACGACAGCCATCGGGTGACGACGCTCGAGCTGTTCTTCGACCTCGTCTTCGTCTACGCGATCACCAACGTCACCGGCCTGATGGAGCATGACGTCGGCGGCACCACCGTGCTCGAGGGCCTGATCACGCTCGCCATCGTGTGGTTCGGATGGGCCGCCTACACGTGGCTCGGGAACCAGGCGCAGGCCGACGAAGGGCTGCTGCGGGTGGCGATCGTGGTGGCGATGGGCGGCATGTACTTCGTCGGCGTGAGCATCCCGCACGCCTTCGAGCCGGAGGGGAACGCGGCGGTCGTGCTGGTCGTCGCCTACACCGTCGTCCGCCTCACCCACCTCATCGTCTACCTCATCGCGGCTGGCGACGACGCCCAGCTGCGCAGTGTGATCCTCGGGATGCTCGGGGTGGCGGCGGTGATGCTCGTGCCGCTGTACGTCGGCGCCATCATCGGCGGCGGCGCCCAGCGCTGGTGGTGGCTCGCCGCCGTGGGGATCGACCAAGTCGGCGTTTACGTCGTGCGTTCCTCTCGATGGCGCCTTCACAGCGCGTCCCACTTCGCCGAGCGCTTCGGCCTCGTGATCATCATCGCTATCGGTGAGTCGATCGTCGCCGTCGGGGCGGCGACGTCGAGCGCCGAGCTGAGCGGGCGCGACGCGCTCGCCCTCGTGTGCGGGTTGGCGATCGCCGTGTGCTTGTGGTGGCTGTACTTCGACGTCGTCGCCAAGGTCGGCGAGGACGTGCTGCGGCGCTCGTCGGGGGTCGCACGGGCCAGGCTCGCCCGCGACTCCTACACCTACGTCCACTTCCTGTTCGTCGCCGGCATCGTGTTCGTCGCCCTCGGGCTCGTGTTGCTGATCGGCGACGAAGGCCACGTCGACGCCGGCCGCTACGCGCTCTACGGCGGCATCGTCTGCTACCTCGTCGCTCACGTACTGTTCCGGCTGCGCAACGTCGGTGGGGTCAACGTGCCGCGGGCGGTCGCCGGGCTCATCCTCCTCGCCGGCATCCCCGGCTTCGCCGGCCTCAGCACGCTCGGGCAGGTCGCGGTGCCGGCCGTGGTGCTCACCGCCGTCGTGATCGTCGAGGTGCGCCTGTTCCGCGACGCGCGCGACGCCGTCCGCCACCGCGAACTCACGATGCAGGTCGAGTAGATGCACGTGGACCGGCCGGCACTCCCCGAACAGGGCGGCTCACAGCGAACGAACTGATGGAGACCGCCCCGGCGTCTTCGAGCCGGCGCAGCTGGTCCGGGACGGTGCTCGACGTGTCGAACATCCCGCGATCGGAGTGATGGCGTCGGCGGAGTCGTCAGGCACGAACAGGTCGCCGACCACGAAGCGGCCAGCACGAACCGCCGCCCCTACGGTCTCGACGACCGACGAGCAGACGTCACCCGGCCCATCCACCGCCTCCACAAATACCCACACACGAACACTTGACAGGGAGGCTCGCTCCGCGGGATGGAGCCCATCGTGTCGATGATCAGACGCGGATCAGCGCAGGACGGCAGGGACAGAACTGCGTCCTGGGGCGGACGACCCCTCAGCCGGCCCTGGGGTCGACGATGCCCTGGTCGTAGGCGAACACGATCGCCGCCGCCCGGTCGCGTACGGCGAGCTTGGAGAAGATCGAGCCGATGTGGCTCTTCACGGTGGCTTCACTGACGAACAGGGCGGCGGCGATCTCCGAGTTCGTCGCCCCGCGAGCCATGTGGCGCAGGACATCGTGTTCACGGTCGGTTAAGGCGTCGATCCTGGCCGCCTCGGCAATCCGCGGCCTCGCGTTCGACCGGAACGCGTTCAGCACCCGCGGCGCCACCTTGGGGTCGAGCCAGGCAGCGCCGTTGGCGACGGCCCGCGCCGCGGCGATCAGGTCCTCCGCCGAGGCGTCCTTGAGCACGAAGCCGGCGGCGCCGGCGTCGAGCGAGTCCCACAGCACATCGTCGTCATCGAACGTGGTCAGCACCAGCACCGGCGGCGGGTTGCCGGCCGTCGACAACGCTCGGATCGCGGTGATCCCGTCGACCCGGCGCATCCGGATGTCCATCAACACGACGTCAGGCTGATGCAGGGCGACCGCGGCAACGACCTCGTCGCCGTCCCCGCATTCGGCGACCACCTCGAAGCCATCGCCGGGTCCGAGGATGCGAGCAACCCCGGCCCGCACCACCGGCTGGTCATCGACGATCACGACACGGATCACGACGAGAGCCTGATCGTCGGCGATCGCAACACGGATCAGCCCGGCCTCTCGATGCGACACAACACCGTCGGCGGCGGGCGATCGGCCGTCCGGGGACGCGGCAAGGGTCCGCTCGACCGGGTCGAGATCCGGGGCCGCAAGCACGAACGCCGGCTCGGGATGATCCAGTCCGCGGAGCTCCATGGCCCCGATGTCGACGAGCTCGCATCCCGTTGGTAGCGCCGCCCGGACGATTGCCGCCGTCGCTGCGCTGACGATGATCTCTCCGCCGTTGGCGACACCGCGTAGCCGAGCGACCCGGTTCACCGCCGGACCGAGATAGTCGCCGTCGCGTTCCACTGCCTCTCCCGTGTGCACAGCGATTCGGGTTCGGATCACCGCTTCGGGCGGCCACGCCTCGGCGCGGATTGCCGCCTGCAGTCGGTGCGCGGCGCGCACGGCGTTGCTGGCTCGAGTGAACACTGAGAACGTCGAATCGCCCTCACCCCGCGGCTTGAGCAAGGCGCCTGCCTCGGCGATGACCGCCTCGGTCACCAGCTGGTCGTGACGAGCGAGGGCAGCCGCCATCGCGTTGGGCGCTTTCTCCCACAGCTCGGTCGAGCCCACCACGTCGGTGAGCACGAACGAAACAACGCCGGTCGGCAACGCCGCCACGGCCACAGCATGACATCGTCGCCGGAGGGCGCCAACGCGAGCACGAGAACGGCAGAACCGCCCCGCCAGATGGCGGGGCGGTTCTGCTTTGCCTTGAACGCCGATGACGTCGGTATGCGGCGCGGGCGCCGATCGGGACCGTCAGCCGTTGCCGATTCGGTGCCGGGAGGCACGGACGGCGAGGGCGACGGCGACGACGGCGACGACCACCGGCCACAGCAGCAGATGTGGGTCGTCGGTGGCGCCGAGCCAGGAGAGGCGGAGCCCGCCGACGATGTGGCTGAGCGGGAGCACGTCGGACAGGGTTTGCATCGGGCCGGTCATCACGTCTCGCGGTGGCCCACCGCCGCCGAGGAGGAACATCGGAACGAACACCAGGTTGCCGAGGGCGTTGGCGGCCCGGCTGCTGGGCATGAGCATCCCGAGGGCCCCGCCGATGGCGATGAAGCAGGCCAGCCCGGCGACGAACCAGGCGATGACGGCGACCGGGTCCTCGGGGGCGGGGACGCCGTAGATGGCGGCGCCGACCGCCATCACGACGGCGCTGGCTGCCGTGCCGAGGATCGCGCCGAGGAGGATGTGGCTCGCGACGAGGGTGCCGGGCCCGACGCCGGAGGCGCGGTAGCGACGCAGCACGCCTCGTTCGCGGTGTTGGGCCAGGGTGGCGGGGAGTGTGACGAGGCCCATCGAGGCGAGCACGACGCCGACGTAGCCGACGATGTAGTGCTCGCTCGGCACGACGCCGCCGAACTCGGGGTCGGGGGTGGAGCCGAACACACCGGCGAGGATGAGAACGGTCACGGCGGGGAAGGCGATCAGCCCGACGAGCACTCCTGGCTCGCGGAGCAGCAGTCGAAGTTCGGTGCGGGTGAGCAGGGCGATGGTGCGGAGGGTGCCGGCCGGACGGACGGCGGCGAGCGAGTCGGGTGGGCGTGGCGGCGGTGCAGTGGGGCGGTCATGACGTTGACTCCTTGGTGAAGGCGACGAAGCGGTCTTCGAGTGTCGGGCGTTGCACGCGCAGGTCGAGGGGTGGGCGGCCGAGGGCAACGAGGTGGGCGCCGACGTGGGCGAGCAGCGGACCGGTGCCATCGACTTGGATCTCCGGGCCGTGGCGACGGACCGAGCCGACGCCGGGCAGGCCTCGCAGCGTGCGGGCGTCGAGGTCGGCGTCGGTGAAGCGCACGGTCGCCGTGCCGCCGAGCTCCTGGACGATCGCTGCCGGCGTGCCGTCGGCGACCACCCGCCCGCGGTCCATCACCACGATGCGGTCGCACAGGCGCTCGGCCTCCTCGACGTCGTGGGTAACCAGCACGACGGTGGTCCCTGCGTCGCGGACGTGGCGGATGACGTCCCACGTGTGGCGGCGGGCCAGCGGGTCGAGGTTCTGGGTGAGCTCGTCGAGGAAGACGATCTCGGGCCGGCCGACGAGGGCGAGAGCGACGAACAGCCGTTGCCGCTCACCGCCGGAGAGCGCACCGTACGCTCGCCGCAGCAGCGGTCCGAGCTGCCACTCGTCGATCAGCTCGGCGGTCGGGCGGGGGGTCGGGTGGAGGGCAGCGAACAGGCGCAGCGCCTCGCCGACACGCATCCGATCGGGCAGGGCGGCGTTCTGCAGTTGTGCACCGATGCGGCGCCGCAGCCGGTCACCTGCCACCGCGGGGTCGAGGCCGAGGACCCGAACCGTGCCGCCGTCGGCCCGGCGGAGACCCTGGAGGATCTCCACCGAGGTCGTCTTGCCGGCGCCGTTGGTGCCGAGGAGTCCGAACAGCTCGCCTCGATGGACGGCGAACGAGACGCCGCGCACGACCTCGGTCGTCCCGTAGCGCTTCACGAGCCCGTGGACCGACACGACCGGTTCGTCGGGGGCGGGCGGCGCCTCCCGGTGGGTGGTTGTCATCGTGATCGTCATGCTGGCGATCGTGCAGGTGTGCGGCCCGCCGGCGCCTCGGTCCACGGTCGATTCCGCATCTCCACCCCTGGGTGGACTGCGGTCCCGGCCGGCACCACCGGCTGGTCATCGACGATCACGACGAGACGAACTGATCAGCGACCGCGTTCGGGAAGTAGGCCTCGAGCCGCCACCCGTCTGCCGTCGGCCCTGCATCGAACCGGCCCCCGAGTGAGCGGGTCCGCTCCGCCATACCGACGAGCCCGAAGTGCAGCCCCTGACGGTCAGGCGGAGGCGCGGGACGGCCCCGATCGACAACCAGCAAGCGCACACCGTCTCCGACCCAGTCGACGCGCAGCTCGACACTGTTACCAGGGGCGTGCCGGGCCACGTTCGCCAGTCCCTCCCGTGCGACACGGTGGACGGCGACACCGAGCGGCCCGGTCAGGGCGGCCGCCGCCTCGTCGACCGTCGACTCGACGGCGAGACCCGCCCGGCGGTACTCGTCGACAAGCGTTGCGATGTCGGCGACACCGGCCAGCGCAGGATCGGTGCCCCGTTCGTCGGCGCGCAGCGAGGCGACCGTTGCCCGGATCTGGTCGAGGCTCGCCCGGCCAACCGTCTCGGCGTCGATCAACGCCTGCTCGGCCTCGGCGGGATCCCTGCGCAGCACGTGGCGGGCACCGGTGACGTGCAGCAGCATCGCCGCCAGCGTGTGCCCGGCGAGGTCGTGCAACTCGCGGGCGATGCGCCGCCGCTCCTCGGCCACCTCCTGGTCGGCGAGCGCACGCCGGGCCTGCTCCAACTGCTCGATCAACCGTCCCTGGCGGTACACGGCCCGCCCCAGCGTGAAGATGAACACGTTGGCGAGCACCCACGGCTCCCACGTGATCCCGGACTCCGGGACGAGCTGCTCCGCCACCACCCACGGCAGCGCCACCGCGGCACCCGTGATGACCAGCGCCCGGGTCAACGACCCGAGATGGGAGGCCGTGTCGAACACCATCATCACGCTCAGGAAGAACGCTCCCTCCAGCGCCCCGTCGCGCCCGACGGCCACCGCAACCGACACGATGACCATCACGGCGAACACCTCGGCGGGTAGTCTCGGAACGAGGCCGCGCAGCACGAACGCCCCGACCGCCGGTGCCAGCGCGATCAGGTCGAGCGCGGTGCCCGGGTCGGTCAACTGGGCGGCGACCACGATCACGACCGCCGTGCCGACCAGGAAGCCGAGCGCCTCCCGACCCGTCGGGACCTCCGGTCGGGCAAGGTCGGCGCGCCAGCGGCGCCACAGCGTCACAGGAGAAGTGTACGAGGACGGCCTCGTCGGGCTCGCCGCCTCGCTTCGCTTCGGCGATTCACCCACGTGCGTATCCGCGTGGCTTCCTACTCGACCGTGGGCGTGGAATGCGCGTGCAGATACCGATCGACTTTTCGGCGCTCCCAGTCCACTCCGAACAGTCCGCCGACGCCGACGAGGACGATGGAGATGATGGCGACGACGACGCCGGTGCCCAGCATCGGCCAGTAGAACCAGATGTTCTCGGTGCCATCGGCCATGTCGATGGCGAACCACATCAAGCTCGAGCGCGGCGTAGACGCCGAGGACCGTGTACAGGATGCGCAGCTTGCGGACCCACCGCTGAGCGGCGGCATGAGCCTCGTGCTGCCGTGGTGGTGCGGGCGGTGGGAATGAGATCTCAGACATTGCTCACGTCCTTTCCTTGTGTTGCTTGCTCTGGGATGCTTCGACCGTACGAATCGCGCTCGCGTCGCTCAACCGCCCCCAGTCGGAATCTCGCCTTCCACCCACCGACGGATGCGGCGTGACGGCCCGACACTGACGTCAGGCGCTGGCGCCGACGGAGCACATCCTCGAGCTCTCGCTCGGTGTCACGCCGACGTTGGCGGAGAGGTCGCGAGAGATGTGCGCCTGGTCGCTGTCTGATTGAGGGGCGGCGCATTGAGGAAGGAGGCTGGGTGATGGCAAAGGTGTCCAAGGAGAGCGCATCGAAGGTTTCCGACTCCGGCGTCGCCGAGGATCGATCCGAAGCGGTGGAGGGCTACACGTTCAACTTCGTGTCGGTTCGTGAGAGTCACGATCTGGGCCCGGTGCTCAAGGCGTTGCCCGGCGGCAACTGTTCGTGCCCGCATTGGGGCTACGTGCTCAAAGGTCGGGTGATTGTTCGGTATGACGACCACGAGGAAGTCCTCGAAGCCGGCGACGCCTTCTACATGCGACCCGGACATGCGCCCGAATCCGAGGCTGGCACCGAACTGGTGATGTTCAGTCCGTCCAAGGAGTACGACGAAGTCGAGGCCTTGTTCGCGAAGATGCAGGACGCCCGGGGCGGTTAGACCCTACGAGGCAACGGCTCGGCGCGGTGACCCGGGATATTCGGCGTCCCATTCGGGCAGGGCCTGTGCTGCGAACATCTGCTGCCCGGGTGAGGGGCGTTCGGCGCCATCGCGTGACACCCAGTGAGTCATGACTCGTCAGACGACCAAGCCAGTGGTGTGCAATACAGTGCGGTACGTGCCGGGTGTAGAGCGGTACATCGAGCAATACCGGGCCAGCACGTCCGGCGGAGGCATCGGGGACATCCCGCCCGACCGTCGGCGTATGTTGGCGCTCACCGCCGCGTTCACGCCGATGGTCGCCGTCGCCGCACTGCCGGCCACCGCGCTGGTGGGCGTCGTTGCCTCGATCGTCGCGAACGTCACCGCGGGTTGGGTGGGCATCGTGGTGCTCGTCCCTGCCGTGGTCGGGCTGGGCTACCTCACGGCGCGGTGGGCCGCCAAGTACGACGATGTACCGGCCACACGGGGCTTGCGCCGGTGGCTGCCGCTGGCGACGACGGTCGTGGTCGTCGGTTTGTGCCTGGCTGAGATCGTCTCGGGGAGTCATGCGCCCGATCCGGTGATCGTGCTCTGGTTCGCGTCCGTGGTGTGGATTTTCGCATTCCTCCCACTGGCAGCAGGCGTCTGGGGGCCAGCGCGTCGGGCCTTGTGGGCGGCCGGCCCCGCGGTGACATTCGCGGCCATCATGTTCATGTGGACGCAGGGCTTCTTCTCGTTGCGATTTGCGCTTGCGCTCCCCGACTTCGACGCTCTCGCGCAACAGGTCGCCAATGGCGACGACGTCCCTGACGGCACCCACGCGGGCGGCTTCGTGGTGCACGACGTCAACCTCGGCCGTCTCGGCAAGACCGCGGCGTGCGACGTTGAATTCTGGATCACCGGCTGGCATGAAGAAGACACCCGCTACATCGCCCACTGCGTCGATGACCCGATAGAGAACTTCGCAGACTTCGCCCACCTCGCAGGCGACTGGTGGGAACTCAAGGACAAGACACAACCGTCGAACCTGTAAGTCACCTGAGTAGTCAGCGGCGCGCCAGAACCGCCTGATTGAGTTGTCCTTGGCGTGGCGAGGGTTCTCGTAGCGTCATGGGGCTCCGGCAGTGCCCCGACACTGGCACCGGTACGAGCGTCGGATCACACCGTGGTGTGTCGGCTGCTGGTCAAGCATCACACCGATCTGGCCCGCTGCGGAACAAGCTGTGCTGCCGCCTGCACGCCTTGGTCGCCGAGCTCATCCTTCCTCCACGATCTGTTCTGGCCCACGCTCACCGTGTACCGTGATGCCTGGATTCCGGTGTAGTGGGACAATTAGCGGGAACTGGTGATCGATCCGGCAATCAGCCATCGGTGGCAGGCAGAATCAGACTCACATGGGGCGACCGCCCCGGCTGCCGGCCGACCTCGCAGCACGTCCCCTGGCCGCGGCGCCGGCCGCCGAGCGAATGCCGCTGTTCGTCTGCGCAGGCCTGGTGCTGAGCGCGGTCGCGCGGGCACGGGCGGCCACGCCGCGAAGGATGCGAAGCCAGCCGTCGGCCGGAGTTCTCCGCGGCCGAACAGACAAAGGGGCAGCCGTGCAGACAGAAGAGGCGCCAGGGGACCAGATGCTCAGCCTGCGTGTCGGCGAGATCGTCGAGGTCCGCAGCGAGGCCGAGATCCTGGCCACGCTCGATGGGCGTGGTGAGCTCGAGTCGCTTCCGTTCATGCCCGAGATGCTGCAGTTCTGCGGCCGGCGGTTCCGCGTGGACAAGCTGGCCGTGAAGCTGTGCGACACCATCGGCTCGACGGGCATGTACCGCATGCCCAACGCCGTCCACCTGGAGGCGCTGCGCTGCGACGGCCAGGCGCACGGCGGCTGCCAGGCCGGCTGCCTGATCTACTGGAAGGAGGCGTGGCTCAAGCGGATCCCGCCCGGCGAGCCCGGGCCCGGCCGCCGGCGCCCGGCTGCACGCTGGCCATGCTGACGGCGGCGACGCGCCGGCCGCGGACCCCGCCGCCCCCGGCGAGGAACGGTACGCGTGTCAGGCCACCGAGCTGCTGCGGGCCGCGCCAGAGCGCATCCCGGCCTGGGACGCCAGGCAATACCTGCAAGACGTCCGCTCAGGCAACGCCAGCTTGCTCGCCACGATCCGCGCCGTCGCCATCGGCCTGTTCAACGAATACCAGGATTTCAGCCGCAGGTTCGTGCCGAGGCCGCTACGGATCCGGGACGGCATGCGGCTCCCCTTCATCGTTGGGAGTCTGGAGAAGACCCCCGAAGGCACGCTCGACCTGCAGCCCGGGGAGCCCGTCCGGATCAAGAGCAAGCAGGAGATCGTCAGCACGCTCGACGTCAAGAACAGCAACCGGGGGCTGTCGTTCGACCCCGAGATGCTGTGGTACTGCGGCCGGGAGGCCAGGGTGCTGCGGCGGGTCGAGCGGACTCATCGACGAACGGACCGGCAAGCTGCTGCGGCTCACGCGTCCCTGCATCGTCCTGGACGGCGTGACCTGCCGCGGCGAGTACCACCGGTGCTGCCCGCGCGCCGACTACCCCTACTGGCGGGAGATCTGGCTCGAGCGCGTGGAATGACGCCCCTGCTCGGACCGCTGCGCGACCTGCGAACGTTCGTCCGGTCTGTCCGGGAGCGAGGGGTGGCGCACGCCGGCCGCCTCTGCGCGCTGGCCGTCCGGGGCCGCTGGATGGCGGCAGCCGACCGCCGCCGCGAGAGCCGGTTCGGCGTCAGCAGCGAGGGAAGCATCGCGCTGCGCGAGCTGGTCATCGACAGCGAGAACCGCGCCCTCGGGTTCCGCTACGTGCCATCACCGGGTCTGCTCGTCGACACACTGCTCTCCAACATCGGGGAGGATCTCGGCCGCTTCAGTTTCGTCGACTTCGGCTCAGGAAAGGGCCGCGTCCTGCTCGTTGCCTCGCACTATCCGTTCGGCGAGGTCGTCGGCGTGGAGTTCTCTCCGACACTGCACGAAATCGCAGAGCGCAACATCCGCAAGTACCAGAGCCCGGCACGGCGCTGCCAGAACGTCCGCTCGGTCTGCGCCGACGCCGCCATGTTCGCGCTGCCGGAGCGCGACTGCGTGCTCTACTTCAACAACCCGTTCGCGGAGCCGGTCTTCGCCCGTGTGCTCCGCAACGTCGAAGCAGCCCACGAGCGCTCTCACCGCAAGCTCCATATCCTGTACCAGCAGCTTGCCGGCGAGCTCGAGACCGACCGCACGCACAACGTCGCGATGCTGGAGCGCTCGGTGTTCCTTCGCGAGCGGCAAGTCCGCTTCCCTTCACACCGCTCACGCTGCCTGCTCGGTTCCTACGAGCTACGGAGGTTCGAATCCGTCGATCCCCCTCGGCGTAGCTGTCCATGCCGCTCAGCCGGCGCAGCACCGCACCCGAACCGTCGCGCACCCCGCGCAAGGCAGTCGGCGACGGCGCGTGATAGACGATCCGTGTCCGCGCGGCGACGGACGAGGTCGAGCGCCCGGACTCCGGGTGACTGCTGGCGAGGACGGATGATGACGACTGATCACGAGGGTGCCATGCCGATCCGGACACCCGATCAACGGCTGCGAGTCTTCGTCAGCTCGACGCTGGCCGAGCTCGCTCCGGAGCGGGCTGCGGTGGCCCGGGCGATCTCGGCGCTCCGGTTGACGCCGGTGATGTTCGAGCTCGGGGCCCGACCGCATCCGCCGCGCGAGCTCTACCGGGCCTACCTGGCGCAGTCGGACGTGTTCGTCGGCCTGTACTGGCAGCGCTACGGGTGGATCGGGCCCGGGATGGACATCTCGGGGCTGGAGGACGAGTTGCGGCTGTCCGAAGGGATGCCCCGGTTGCTGTACCTGAAGTCGCCGGCGCCGGAACAGGAGCCTCGGTTGGCGGCGATGATCGCCGATCTCCAGTCGGAGGGCGCCGACTCCTACCGAACCTTCCGCAGCACGCGCGAGCTGGGCCGGCTCGTGCGCGACGACTTGGCGCTGCTGCTCAGCGAGCGGTTCGCGACGCCGGTCCCGTCCGCCGCGCCCGCGGCGGCGCCGGCGGCCGCCGAGATCCCGCTCGCCGCGTCGTTCATGGCCGACGCCGTCGACCTCCTTGCTCGGCCGCGAGGACGACATCGCCGAGCTGTCGTCGCTGCTCGAGTCACCCGAGGTGCGGTTGGTCACGCTGACGGGCCCTGGTGGCATCGGCAAGACCCGGCTGGCGATCGCGGTCGGCGCGGCGCTCGACAGGGCCGGGCGCTGTACGGAGTTCGTGCCGCTCGCGTCGATCACCGATCCGGCGCTGGTGCTGCCGCGCGTCGCCGCCGCCGTCGGCGCGCCGATCGAGGGCACGCGCTCGGCGCTCGACACCCTGATCGAGCACTTCGCGTCGACCCCGACGCTGCTCGTCCTCGACAACCTCGAGCAGGTGACCGGCGCGGCAACCGAGCTGGATCAGCTCCTCGCGGCGTGTCCCGACGTCACGATCCTGGCCACGAGCCGCACCGTGCTGCGCCTGCGGGCCGAGCGGGATTACCCGGTCCAAACGCTGGTGGTGCCGGCGTTCGCCGAGCGGCCGCCGCTCGAGGAGCTCGCCGCGCTCGCCGCCGTGCGCCTGTTCGTCGACCGGGCGCGGGCCGTGCGCCACGACTTCACCCTGGATGACACGAACGCTGCCGCCGTCATGGAGATCTGCCGGCGCCTGGATGGGCTGCCGCTGGCGATCGAGCTCGCCGCGGCCCGCACGCGGGTGCTCGCACCGGCGGCGTTGCTGGACCGACTCGAACACGTCCTCGACTCGCTGGGCACGGGACCGGTCGA
This sequence comes from uncultured Acidimicrobiia bacterium, assembly GCA_963839695.1. Lineage (GTDB taxonomy): Bacteria > Actinomycetota > Acidimicrobiia > Acidimicrobiales > Ilumatobacteraceae > JALZMG01. Next base: position 828,662 of record CAWIVW010000007.1, read on the forward strand.
CCTTCCCGAGCGCCAACGCACCCTGCGGGCGACCGTCGAGTGGAGCTTCGGGCTGCTCGACGACATGGAGCGCGAGCTCGTCGAGGCGCTGTCGGTGTTCGCCGACGGGTGGACGATCGACGCGGCCACCCGCGTCGTCGCGCGCTCCGAGGACGAGACGCTGGACCTCCTCGACGCGCTCGCCGGCCACAGCCTCGTCAGCGTCGTCGCCGCCGACGGTGGGCCGCGGTTCCGCATGCTCGTCACGGTGCGGGAGCTCGCCGCCGAGCGGCTCGCCGCCGGGGACGCCGGTGCCGACGTCGCCCGGCGACACGCGGAGTACTTCGCGGAGCTGGTGAGACGTCAGCTTGGCCGGCGGAACGACAGGTCGAGTGGGCCGATCAACTGGGCGTCGAGGAGGAGAACCTGCGAGTCGCGATCCGCTGGTTCTTCGCCCACGACATCACGCCGCTCCCCCACATGTTTCGCGTGCTCTGGCTGTTCTGGCAGGTGCGCGACCGGATGACCGAGGGACGGGCGTGGATCGACGAGCTGCGCCCACGGGCCGACTCGTTGGACGACCACGCCCGGGCCGAGGTGCTGTTCACGTGGGCGGTGACGGCGGTCGAGGTCGGCGACGACGCCAGCGCCCTCGCCGCGATCGACGCCATCGAGCGGTTCGACGGATCGGTCGACGATCCGCACCTGCAGACCGAGCTGCAGCTGGCTGTCGCCTGGACGCTGCCGATCCGTGACGACTTCGACGGCGCATTGGAGGCCGCCTCCGACGCGCTGGACGGCTTCCGCCGGCGCGACGAACCGTTCCTCGCCTTCGCCGAGCTGACCGTCGGCATGCTCGAGATGACCCTCGGACGCGCCGACAGCGCACGTCCCCACCTCGAGAAGGTCGACGAGCTCGGCTCCCGGTACGGGAACAACTGGCTCGAAGCGAGCTGCCCGGACTCAACTCGCGGCGCTCGCCATGAGTCGTGGCGAGCCCGAGGCGGCCCGCACGCTGCTCGACCGCTCCGTGGACGCCATCGACGCGACCCACCTGAGCACGCTCACGTTGACGTTCGCCCTCGTCACCACGGCCCAGCTGGCGCGGGCCGACGGCGACCATCGACGAGCCGCGACCGCGCTCGGCGCCGCCCACGGGTTGAGGCGGCGAGCCGGGCTGACCGCGTGGCCCCTGACCCGGCGCCGGGAAGCTCAGCTCATCGCGCTCGTGGCGGAGAGCACCGACCCAGCCACGTACGAGGCCGCGTTCGCCGCCGGCGCCGAGCTCAACGCGCGGGCCGCCCTCGACCTCGTCCGCGGCGACCGGCGGTGACGGCCGTTCTGGGTCAGCGCAAACGACGAGGAAGGTCCTAGGTGCTGACACAGAGGTCGGCCGGCGCGGTCGAGGGCAGAATCGGTGGCATGCGGCTCGGCATCGCCCATCACCTCGGCTGGGCCGTGGCCGTGACGGCTTCAGCCGACCACCGGGTCGTGGACCGCAGGCGGATCGAGCTGATCGAACCGGGCGTGCCGGCCGCACCAATCCACCACGAAGGCAAACCCCTCGACGACGACGCCGCCGCGGCACTGGTAGCGCAGGTTCGAGTGTCGGCGATTCGGGCGACGTCAGCTTCGCTGGACGAGCTCGCATCGGCACAGCCCGAAGCGATCGTCTCCATGTCGCTTCGCGCGTGGCCAGTGGACTTCCCCGACGACATCGCCGTCCAACGTCGCGCACCGTACGAGGCCCGCGCCGACTCCATCATGTACCGCGAGGTGCTGGCCGAGCTCGCCCGCGCACGCGGCTGGGATGTCCACCTCTACGACGCCAAGCACGTGGAGGACCAAGCGGTCCGCATCCTCGCTGAGCAGGCGCACGACGTACTCCACGGCCCTCGGGCGACCCTCGGGCCGCCCTGGGCGAAGGACCATCGGATGGCTCTCGCGGCGACGATCGTGGCCGGCTGAGATGCGAGATCTGCTGCTGCGGGACGTCCGGCCGTGGCCCCGCGAGCCCGGCGGGAGCTCGATCGACGTCCTGATTCTTGATGGCCGGATCGCGGGCGGCGAGGCGCCGGAGGGTGTGCCGGTCGCCGACGGCGGGGGTGGAGTGTTGTTGCCGGCGTTCGCCGATGCCCATGCCCATCTCGACTCGACACGCCTCGGCCTGCCGTTCCGCCCCCACACCGCCGAACAAGGCCTCGCCGGGCTGATCAGCAACGATCGTGCGAACTGGCGCCGCGCCGGAGGCCTCGGTCAGCACGCGGGCGACGAGGACGCTGGGCGCCACGATCGCCTCCGGTGCCACGACGGTCCGGAGCCACGTCCAGGTCGACAGGGACTGCGGCCTCGAACGCCTGGAGGGGGTGCTGGCGGCCCGGCAGGTTCATGCTGGGCGGGCCGACGTCCAGGTGGTCGCGTTCCCCAGTCCGGCATTCTCCGCGACCCTGGTACCGCGGACCTGCTCGATGCCGCCGTGCGGGCCGGCGCCGATCTCGTCGGCGGCCTCGATCCGTGCGCCTACGACCGTGACCCGGTCGCTCATCTCGACGTCGTGTTCGGCATCGCCGAACGCCACGGAGTCGGCGTCGACATCCACCTCCACGAGATCGGCGAGCTCGGGGCGTTCACGCTCGAGCTGATCGCTGAGCGCACGGCGGCACTCGGCATGCAGGGCATGGTCACGATCAGTCACGCGTTCGCCCTCGGCACCGTGGACGCGACCAGGCAGGCGGCGCTCATCGAGCTGCTCGCGACCCACGACATCGCGGTGGCGACGGTGGCGCCGGGCAACCGCGAACCGCTGCCGCTGCTGGCGCTACGCGCCGCCGGGGTCCGTGTCGGGCTGGGTCAGGACGGCATTCGGGACTACTGGTCGCCGTACGGCAACGGCGACATGCTGGAGCGGTCGTGGCAGCTGGCCTTCCGCAACGGCTTCCGTCGCGACGACCTCGTGGAGCTGTGCGTCGACGTGGCGTCGCGCGGCGGACGAGCAATCGTCGGAACAACCGCGTGGTCGACGGCGACGATCACCGACGACGCGTCCACCGGGCTGGCACCAGGCGCTCGCGCCGATCTGGTCGTCGTCGCCGCCGATACGGTCACCGCCGCCGTCATGGACCACCCACCGCGGACCCTGGTCATCCACGACGGCGAGGTGATCGCCAGCGCCGGCGACCTGCACTGAGCCACACGAACCCGGACTCTGGTGGATTGGCTCGGATCGCGGGCGACGCCGGAAACCTGACCGCTGTCGCGTGGTAGCCCATGGGCTCGTACTTCCGAGTGATGAGGAGGCTCGAGATGGATGCGAACGAGTTCATGCAGGAGGCCCGCGACGCCCTGACGGTGAAGCGAGTGTTCGGAGAGCCCTACGAGCGCAGCGGCGTCACCTTCGTGCCGGCCGCCCACATCCGAGGCGGCGCCGGTGGAGGGCACGGAGAAGGCGGCGCATCAGGGGAACCACGAAGCGGCTCCGGCTGGGGCGGCGGCTTCGGTGTCATCGCCAAGCCAGCCGGCGTGTACGTGATCGACGGCAACCGGGCGCGCTGGCAACCGGCCGTTGACGTGAACCGGATCGTTCTCGGCGGTCAGATCGTCGCGATCGTCGCCTTGCTGGTGTTGGGCGGCATCCTCCGACGCAAGCGCTAGCTACGGCAGGCTGTCAAGGAGGCGTTCGACCATCATCGTCGCTTCACTGGTGTCGACGCCCAGATCGTGGACGGCGTCGCGATAGCGCTGGAGCGCCCGACGGGCCGCAAGGTTGTCCCCCTGGGCCCGGTGGGTGGCGACGATGAGGCGGTGCCCCGCCTCGAGCCAGGCGTGCGTTCGTTCATCGCCACACCGGCGCGTTGCTCGCCCCAAACGAGGTCGATGGAGGCGGCCGGTGCGCTCTGGTTGGGGGACGAGACCGTGCTCGATCAGCACCCGCTGCGCAACGAAGGGCTGTTGTGACCGCCGCAACCGAGACGTGGCGCGGCGCGGTACTGATGTCCGAGCTCGCTCGCTTCGACGACACCGTCCTAGTCGCAGGGCGGTTTCAAGTCCCCACTGTTTACCGGTGTTCTCCGCTGTCGACTGCTGGCCCGGTAAGTCGCTGGCGGCTGGTCGGCTATCGGGCTGGCGGTTCTTCGAGCGACGCGAGGAGGGTTTCGACTCGGGCGCGGATCTGGTCGTGGATGGGGCGGACGGCGCCGACGTCCTGGCCGGCGGGGTCGTCGAGTTCCCAGTCTTCGTAGCGTTTGCCGGGGTAGAGGGGGCAGGCGTCGCCGCAGCCCATGGTGATGACGACGTCGGCGGCGTGGACGATCTCGTCGGTCCATGGTTTGGGGAACTCGCCGGTGATGTCGATGCCGACTTCGGCCATCGCGGCGAGGGCGGCGGGGTTGATCTCGGTGCCGGGTTCGGAGCCGCCGGACCAGGCGACGGCGCGGTCGCCGGCGAGGTGGTTGAACCAGCCGAGGGCCATCTGGGAGCGGCCGGCGTTGTGGACGCACAGGAACAGCACGATGGGGGTGCCGTCGGTGCCTTTGCCTTCGACCTTGGCGAGGGCGCGGAGTCGTTGGCGGGCGAAGCGTTCGGCCATCAGCGGCAGGAAGTTGGTGAACTTGGCGCGATCGGCGAACTGGTCGTAGCTGGTCTCGAGGAACAGTTCGATGGTCTCGGTGGAGAAGAAGTCGTCGAACTCGTCGTGGAGGGTGGCGGCGGCGAGCCGGATGGCGTACTGCTGGTCGATGGAGAGGGTGTCGAGGTCAGGCATGGTGGTAGCTCCCGACTGGCTCACGTGGTGGGTTCCGGGTCGGCGGGGACGTTGGTGGGAAACAGGACGCGGACGAGGACGAAGGCGCCGGCGGCGCCGACGAGTTGCATGGCGATGAACATCGGTGTCGAGGATGGGGCGATGCCGGCGAAGCTGTCCGAGAGGGTGCGGGCGAGGGTGACGGCGGGGTTGGCGAAGCTGGTCGAGGAGGTGAAGAAGTAGGCGCCGCCGATCCACACGCCGACGGCGACGGCGACGACGTTGGCGCGTCCGCTGCGCACGCAGCCGTGGATGACGAGCAGCAGCCCGGCAGTGGCGACCACCTCGGACAGCCACAGCGCGCCGGAGGAGCGTTCCTTGGTGGACAGTTCGACGGCGGGCAGGGAGAACATGAGGTTGGCGACGATGGCTCCGAGGCAGCCGCCGATCACCTGGGCCGCGATGTACAGGACGCTGTCGCGTGTGGTGATGGCGCCGAAGCTTCGGTCGATGAGGGTGACGACGGGGTTGAAGTGGGCGCCGGACACGGCGCCGAGCATCCAGATCAGGGCGATGAGGGCACCAGCGGTGGCGGCGGCGTTCTCCAGCAGCTGGAGGCCGACATCGTCGGGTGAGAGGCGGCTGGCCATGATCCCCGAGCCGATGACAGCGACGACCAAAAACCCGGTACCGAGCGCTTCGGCCACCAGCCGCCGTGCGAGGTTGGCATCGATCGCGCCGGTGCCGGTCTCGGGTTGGTTGGCCAGCTCCGTCATCAGGCCACCGCGACGAGAGAGGTGATCCGTTCACGGAGCGCCGTGACCGTCTGGTCGAAGGCCGCCTTGGAGGGGTCGGAGACGGGATCGTCGATCGACCAGTGCAACCACGATGGACTCGGGTGGAGTTCCTCATGGGCTCGGTCGCACACCGTGACGACCAGCCCGCGGCCGGTGGTGACGTCGGCGAGCCGGCGTGGCGTTGCGTTGCTCAAGTCGAGCCCGGCGCGACGTCGCGGCCTGGACGGCGCCGGGGTGCACCCGAGTCGCGGGATGGGTGCCGGCGCTCTCCGCAGGCTGTTCGGCGAGAACGACCCACAACGCAGCCGCCAGCTGTGAGCGGGCCGAGTTGTGGGTGCACACGAACAGGACCGGCTGGCGGCGAACGCGGGGGCCCGGAAGGAGCTCGTCGAGGGCGTCTCGCTGCAGCTGCACGTAACGCCTTCGCTGGTCGCCGCTCGATCGCTTCCGTGTGACCAGCCCGACCTGCTCGAGCACGTCGAGGTGGTGCGCCACCAGGTTCGACTCGATGCCGGTGAGATGGCGCAACTCGACCGGGGCGCGATCCGCGACCGTCAGCTCGTCGATGATCGCCAAGCGGATCGGATCGCCCAACGCGCCGTGCCGTGCGGCACGCAACTCGAGCGGGGGAAGCACCGGGGAATCATTTCACTCAATGCTGGTTGAGTCAATGACTGGTGCCTGATCACCGCTCGATACCGATGGTCTGCTCACGAGGCGCAACAGGTCGGGCCTGATCCGTCGCCGTGGTGGCCGACGACGACGTTGACGAGCTGTTCGGTGTCACCCTTCTTGACGTACCACTCCCATCGGGTGCCGTCGGGTCCGTGGACCCACGTCTCGGTCTTCTCGGCGTAACAACACACCGTGTCGTCGACGCCCGTCGTCTTCAAGCCGGCCTCGCCGAGGCGGGCCTCCGCGGCGACGACCTCGGCAGCGGTCTCGGTCTCCACACCGAGGTGGTTGATCGACCCCGATTCACCGGCACCCTCGAACAACACCAGTTTCAGCGGTGGCTGGTCGATGGCGAAGTTGGCATACCCGGGCCGGGTCTTGGCCGGGGCGACGCCGAACATGCGGGTGTAGAAGTCGACCGCCTCGTCGAGGTCGGCGACGTTGAGGGCCAGTTGCAGTCTCACCAGAACACTCCTGTGGTCAGATCGTCATTCGTCGATGTATGGGTTGCACCATACGGGCTCCATCGACTATCGTCAATGATCGATGAAGATTTCTCGTGACGACGCCACGACATGGGCCGGCTGGTTCAAGGCGCTCGGCGACCCGACCCGCATCCTGATCCTGCACCTGCTGGCCACCGAGTCCCGCCCGATGAACGTCGGCGAGATCGTCGACGTCCTCGACGTCGGCCAGTCGACCATCTCCCACCACCTACAGATCCTCGGCGAGACCTGCTTCGTGCACGTCGAACGGGTGGGCAACTCGAGCTGGTGGCGGATCAACGACCGCTGCCTGGACTGCTTCCCCAGCGCCGCCGAGCTGATCATGGGCCGCCTATCCCTCACCGTCCCCTGGGACGACACCGTCGCAGCCTGCGCCCCGGTGGGCGCCTGCCGATGAACGCCGAACAGCGCGACCCGATGCTCGCCCGGTACGCCGACGCCGCCCGACGAGCCAGCAATGGCGACTGCGTCTGCGCCGCCGATGGCTCAGCGTTCGGCGCCGGCCACTACGACGAGCTCGACGGCATGCCGTCCGCCGCGGTTCGGGTCAGCCTCGGGTGCGGCAACCCCACGGCCGTCGCCGACCTCCACGAAGGCGACACCGTGCTCGACCTGGGCTCGGGCGGCGGCCTCGACGTGCTCCTGTCGGCGCGCCGCGTCGGACCGACCGGCTTCGTCTACGGCCTCGACGCCACCGCCGAGATGGTCGCACTGGCCCGCCGCAACGCCGCCGAGGCCGGGGTCGGCAACGTCCAGTTCCTCCACGGCACCATCGACCACATGCCCCTCCACGACGCCTCCGTCGACGTCGTCATCTCCAACTGCGTCCTCGTGCTCGCCGACGACAAGGACGCCGTGTTCGCCGAGATCGCCCGAGTCCTGCGCACCCGTGGCCGGATCGGGATCAGCGACATCATCCGCCATGGCGACGACGACGGCACCGCACCATCTGTCGACTGCGCCCGTGGAGCGATCACCGTCGCCGACTACCACGCCACGGTGCGCCGCGCCGGCCTCACCGCCGTGTCCATCCAGCCCACTGATCCGCTCGGCGGCGGCCTGAGCAACGCCATCATCCACGCCACCAAAGCAGCCGCCGCGTCGATCTAGCCGACAATGACGGCCGACAGTCCCGGCTCGCCGTGTCCGCGATCGCCGGCAGTCCCGCGCTGCCGAACGCACAACGGCGACGTTCGGTGCTCGAGGCGACGCGGTGGGGATCGGCTGTGGCGGCGCGGCGCGCTGATCGTTCGGTTCGGGCCGGCCTTCGACTCGTGGTGTGACCGCGAGCGTCGACGAGGGGCGGCGGGCGGCTCGTTGGTCAGCTGTTGAGCTGGGCGATGATCGCGGCGTTGTCGATCCAGACCTGCTCTCTCGAGATGAGGCCGTCGCGGAAGTCGAAGACGTGCAGGATTCGGAACGTGACCCTTCGACCGTTGCCTGGGAGGCCAAGGAACTCTCCGATGACGGTGCCGGTCATTGACTGTTCGAGGATCATCGAGTCACCGGCGAAGTAGCGGTGGACAGGCTGCTCGTCTTCGGTTCTGAAGTTGGCGGTCAAGAAGCCGTAGAAATCGCGGGCGGCGTCCTTGCCGGTGCGGGGCGAACCGGGGAACCCGACGGCGTCGTGCTCGATGTCGTCGGTGTAGACGGCGACCGCCTCCTCGACGTCACCGGCGCCTTCGGCCTTCAGGTGTCGTTCCACCAGGGCGACCATCTCGTGCTGTTCCATTCTTTGCTCCCTCTATCGGCACTGGACCTCGTGCGTGCGAACCACTATGATGAGATCACCTTCTCATGTCAAGAGGTACTTCGCATGACTGCGACATCGCTGACTTCGGGGCGCGCGAACCAGAAGGCCCGGACCCGGGCCGCCCTGCTCGAGACGGCGAAGCAGCTCGTGCGTGAGGGACGTCCGCCATCGATCCCTGAGGTCGCCGAGCGGGCCCTGATCTCGGTCGCGACCGCATACCGCTACTTCCCCTCAGCCGAGGAGCTGTGGTTCGAGGCGTCCACCGCCGCGGTGGCCTTCGAGCCGGCGCGGGCCGAGATCGACGAGCGCATCGAGGCCGCTGGACTGGACCCGGTCGACCGGCTGGAGGCCCTCGTCCGCTTGGTCGGGTTCGCCATGCTGGACAACCAAGCGCCGTACCGACGCCTCGCCAAGGCTGCGCTCGACCAATGGTTCAACCAACTCGACACGCCCCCCGAGGACCGCGCCCACGCGCCAGGGCCGCCGCAACCAGCACATCGCCACCACGGTCCAACCATTGCGGAGCCGGCTCCCCGGCGACGATGTCGACCGCATTGCCGACGCCCTCGGTGTCGTGGTCGGCACGGACGCCATGCTCGCCCTCACCGACGCCGTCGGCCTCGAGCCAGACCAGGCCAAGCAAGCGATGCTCGACGCCGCCCGCTGGATGTTGGCCGGCGCGATCGCCGAACTCGGCCCGGGTCGACCCAAGCCCCGTCGTCGGTCAAGCACCACGGCCTGACGGCCGCAGCTGGAGCGGCCCGACGACTCTGCCCCAACGACTTCCGATAGCGGGCTGCGGTGGGCTCGAGCCGGGTCTTATTTCGGGTTCTCCTCACCTTTGTGTGGGCAGGGTGATGGTCAGTGCGCTGCAGCAGAGGTAGATCATGGCGGTGATGGCGGCGGCGCTGTGGTGGCCGTAGCCGCGATGGTTGATGAGGCGGATCTTGCTGTTGAGGCCTTCGAGCTTGGAGTTGGAGAGGCCCAGGTCGACGGCGGCGAGGATCTCGTCGCGGGTGGGCGCGGATCGTCTTGGTGAGGGCGACGAGGGCGGGGATCCGGCTTCGGCAAGTGCGGGCGAGCCAGGCGTCGAGATGGGCTTCGGGGCGGGCTCCGACGGGCAGCCGGTAGAGGTCGCGCAGTTCTTCCTTGAGCGCCCAGGCTCGAAAGAGGACGTGTCGGGTGCGTCGCAGTTCGTCGAGCCGCGCGCGTTGGTGCTCGGTGAGCGTGGCGGGGTCTTTGAGTAGCGCCGAGCGGGTGTGCTCGAGGAGTTGGGCGGGCGGACACGGCTGCACGTGCGCACCGAGAGCGGGTGGCTGACTACGCCTAGCGTGGCGGGCCGTGTTCAACTGCGGGCACGGTGTGTCTCATCGAGGGCGGTGTTGGCTAGCTTGATGACGTCGAACGGGTCGGCGCAGACCTCGCTTGGGGTGCCCGGGTGCGGGTCGACCTTGGCATACGCGCCGTGCAGATCGAACCGAAGCAGCATGCAGCCGCTGGCGGCGTTCAGCCCCGAGGGCATCGAAGAACTAGCCGAGGGTGGTGCCGGACTCGCCTTCCTCGACCCACACCACGGCGCGGGCACGGTCGTGGTCGGCGACGATGGCGAGGGAACGGTGCCCTTTGCGGTAGGAGACTTCGTCGATCCCGATGCGACACAGGTTGTCGAGGCGGCCATAGTTGATGTGCTCGATGACGACACGGGTGACGATCGCTGCGACGGCCTCCCAACCGGTAGCGCAGTAGCCGGGTCAATGTTGTCTTGTCGGTGCGCTGAGCGAGCCAGGCAACGATGTCTTCGAAGTCGCGGGTATGAAGTGCTCGAGGAACGAGCCGACGGCACATCCTTGGTGCGAATCTGGTGACAGCGTTGAGCAGCGCAAGCGATGGATCTCTGCTTCGACGAAGATCTTCGATGGCAGCCAGGTCGAGATGGCGCGAGCGGCGGGTGGAGCGGTCATAGACAGCTCGGCCCTTCCAGCCGCATGGATATCTCGGTTGGTATCGGCGGCGGTGCAACCCGACGATTCGCACCCTCAGGGGTGAACGAGACTGATCACGAACAAGGCACCCTGGGATCGCTAACATTATGTCGAATGTAGTTGTGACGCGCACGTGCCCACTCCGCGCAGGTTCGGTTCTGTGGAAGCTCCGAAACCTACGAAGCGGCACGTGCGTGTTGTGCGACACCACAACCCCCACAACACGTAGCCCCCGCCCCTGCAGGCGGGACCAGAATCAGCGTTGCTGGCGACTACCTCAGCACGGCCGGCGTCAAGGGTTCGCTTCGCCGGCCTTCGGCCACCCTTGACCCCGGCCAATCACCCACACAAACCCGAGGAGTCCCTTATTTCGCCGCTTCCAGCTGCGCGAGGTCGCGCCGCGCGTAGCGGTTGTGCCAGAACTCCTCCTCAAAGACGGTGTAGATGCACTCGTGCAGCGGGTTCGTGCCGTTCTCGAGCACGTCGACCGGTCGTGTGAAGTCGGTCGCCGCAACCGAGGCGAGATAGTCGCGAAGGCGCGTGGCACGATCGCCGCGCACGGCGAGAGCTTCAGGGACCGACGGCGTCAGGCCGTAGTCGAGTCCGGGCCACGGGAAGTCGACCGAGCCGGTGTTCGGCAACCCGATCGGGTGGAAGCTCCCTCCGAGGATCGGCGCCGTGAACCACTTGTCCATCGCGAACACGAGGTGTCGCAGCGTCTGGACGAACGACCACTCGTCGTTGACCGACTCATGCAGCTTGTCTTCGGGGAGAGCGAGCGCCCGGGTGACCGTCTTCGCCCACTCGTCTTCGAGTGCCGCCCACGCGGCGCGCATGCCCTCCGGGTTCGAGGGACGGAGCATCGCGCGCAGCGGGTACCACGGGTCACGCTCGTTCACGTATGCCGTGACATCGACGCCGTTGATGACAACCGTGTCGACCAGCGCGTCGATCTCGACGTTGATCAGCCAGGCGTGGCTGAACTTCGCGTCGGTGAGGTTCACGTCGCGGAAGCGGGCGCCGCTGAGATCGGCGCCCCAAAACACGGCACCCGCAAGATCCCCCTCGAACTCTTCCGGCATGCTGCCTCCCGTCGCGTCGCTGTCGTTCAGTGTTTGCCTTCCTCAAGTCTGGACTGGCCCACACCTGTGCTCACCCAAGTTGGCCCCACCCCGGGAAGGAAACCTCGCAGCTCATGGCTCGTCGGTCGAAACCGGGCTGTGTGGCGGGGCTACGTCCAGCCCGACGGACCCGCGTCACTGGTTCTGCCCCTGGCGGCCGAGGGTCTCCGCGGGGGTCACGCCGGGCCGGGTCCACTGCGGCACGGGCCGGCTGGTCGGGCCCCAGGTGGCGACGCCGTCGGCGTCCGAGCGCCAGTACCAGCAGATCGGCGCGCCATGCCCACCGACCGGCGAGCCGGCCTGAGGGGCCTCGGGCCAGCCTTCGGGTTGTCCTCCCACGCCTCGCGGCGGCCGTAGGGCGTCATGTCGAGCAGGCCCAAGGACCCGTCCGCCGGCTCGTTGCCACGGCCCGTCGTGGAGTAGGTGAGGAACACGCGGTCGCCGTCGTGCAGGAAACTGATGATGCGTCCCTCTTCTGCGAAGAGCGGCGCCTCCACGCCCCGCACCGAGTACCAGGGCTGGGTGTAACCCATGAACTCGACGTAGGAAGCCACCTCGTCCCACGGGCCCGAGGTCAAGACGGCGAACGAAACGCCGCGGGCGTTGAGGTAGACGGCGTCGTTCATGTGCCAGAGGTTGAAGGTGCAGCCCTCGCACTGCCCCTGATCGGCGCGTCGTCGTACCACATGGAGTGGTAGACCACGAGCTCGTCGCGGCCCTGGAACAGGTCGAGGAACGGGACCGGGCCGTCAACGCCGGTGACCTCGACCGCGCCGTCGAGCTCGACCATCGGAGCCGTCGCCGGGCCGCGGCGATCGCGTCGCCCTCACGGGTGTGCGCCTTCTCGCGGACCAGCAGTTCCCCGGCGCCGTCTGCCAGGTGGCCAGGTCGACGACGGGCGGCTTGCCAGGGAGGTTGCTGCTCGCGTTGCCGGGCGTGGTCGTCATGGTGTCCTCCGTTGTCTCGTCTCGTGCGCTCGCGGGCTCCCTGGGGAGCCTGTCAGTTGAGACGACTCTCGGTACCGCGACTCATCGATCCAACTGCGATCCGCGATCCCGTGACCGGGACTCGCCAGTTCGATCGCGTCCACACGGTCGCCGTCGTCAACGGTGGCGAAGATCTTTGTCGAGCTTCTCGTGGCCGACCAACGGGAGCTCGGCGCTAATCATTCGCCTCGCGAGCGGCCTCGAACCGTGTTCAGGAGTTCCGACAATTCGTGGGCCCCGAACCCGTAGGTGTCGGGCAATGAATCGGTGAAGCCAAGATGTCGCTTGCCCCACCGCGCGCACCTCGATCGATGTCTCCTCGATCGTCAAGCTGCCAGGGGCGACGAGTTGCCAGACGCTGAGCGGGAGCACCCAGACCGAAGAACGCGATCGCCACCCACCCGAACGCGATGCCATCGGCAACCATCACGACGCCGATGGCGACGAACACCGACGCGAGGATAAGCAGCCCAACCGCCTTCTTGCGTGACACCCGATACGTCCGGGGCATGTCATCAGATGACACCGGCGAAGCATCGCGCTCAACGGATCACCCTCGACCCGCTCCGACTGCCCGATCCTTTGCCGCGGATCCGAGCGATCTCCTCTTTGTTGTCAGAGGGAGATCAATGACGCCCTGTGGCTCGGCTATGCCGTCGTCACCTGGGGCTCGGAGATCGGGCTCGGCCAGGAAGCCCTTCCACACGCAGTAAATGGCGAGCGAGGCCTCCCACACGATTTCCGGGAGGGCCATGAGACCCGAAGGCCCGGACCCGTTCTCGTAGGCCCCGAACAGGATGAGCACGAAGGAGATGATCAGCATCGGGCCACCGATGAGACCCAGGATCGCCATACGAGGAGGCACGAGGCCGGAGCGATACATCAGGTAGCCCAGCATCAAGCCATTCCCGAAACCCACAACGAGTCCGGGCCCGAACTGAAAGGCCCAGTCATACATGGACACCAGAGTGTTCCCTTGTACTTCATAGCGGCGGCTTCGGCCCCACTAGCGGCAGTCCAAGCCTCGTTCACGTCCACCACTGTGATGATGCTGATGATGCCGATCACGATGAACGCCGACTCCATGATGCGAGCGGTGACATAACCGAGCCCGACGGTTGCGCTCTGTCTCTTCACGAGGGGGTAGATGACGACCGCCGTCGCGATATTGGTAACGATCACTCCGAACTCGAGGATCGAGCCGAGCTGCAGGCTCGTGTCGGAGACAGGGCCCGGATTGAAGACCGTGTCGGTCCACGTGGCGCCAAGCCCATCGACGAACAGAAGCCGTGCTGGGATGCTCGTGATCGAAGAAGTCCCAATGAAAAACCAGCCGAAGATCCGCCCGGTTCTCCGAGTGTCCATGCTCGACCCTCCTTCGTGGACAGGGGCGGGACTACCCCAAACACGTCCGGGGTGAATCAGGCAGCGAACGACTCTTTTGGGGGTGACGGCCAGGCCGGAGCTGGGGCACCGGCGACCGCGACCCGACGTGACGCCGGACCGCGCCTGACCGACTGTCGGATGGTCGTCGGGACTACGTCGGCCCCGACCATCTGGGAGCGCCGGGTGGCGGACGCCCGGCGCAATGCGGTCCACGGATGTGGTAGGGAGTGGTTCGAGTTCGCCGTCCGGCGCTTCGGGTCATGTGCCGTCTCGCGGCGTTGGGTGAACCCGGCGACCCAGGAGCGACATGTCCGAAATGTCAACGGCTGCCGTACTCGAGGATCCAGTAGCGGTCGAGCTGCTCGCCTCGACGGAGCCGGCTCGGCTGGCCTACACGTGGACGGACGGAACGCCCCGAGTGGTGCCGATTTGGTTCCATTGGGACGGTCAACGGCTGGTGTTCGACAGTCCGGCCGGTGCGCCCAAGGTGGCCGTGTTGCACGAGCGTCCGGATGTCGCCGTGACGATTGACCGCGCCGCCGAGTTCCCGTACAAGGTCCTGCTGCTCAGAGGCGCCGCGGAGGTTCGGGACGTTGACGGCATCGTGCCTGAGTACGTCTCCTCGGCGCATCGCTACTTCGGCGAGGAGCAGGGTGCGAAGTGGGTCGAGATGGTCGGTCAGCTCGGGCTTCGCATGGTGAGCGTGAGCGTGACACCGCAGTGGGCGCGGGTGCTCGACTTCGAGACCCGGTTCCCCGTCAGCACTCGCCCGGGCGATGGCAGCCCCCAGTAGCGACTGTCTCGGAGCACGCCTGCGGAGACCGGAACCGGGCACCGAACATCGCCGAGACCGATGAGTTCGGGGGCCGGGTGTCGTCGGATGGGCATGGACAGCGGATACGCCGACATCAACGGCCTGCACCTCTACTACGAGATCCACGGTGACGGGGGGACGCCGCTGGTGCTGTTGCACGGCGGTGTGATGACCATCGAGCTCACGTACGCCTCGTTGCTTCCGACGCTGACGCAGCGCCACCGGGTGATCGGCGTCGACTTCCAGGCCCATGGGCGCACCGCCGACATCGACCGGGACCTCACCTACGCCAACCTGGCGAGCGACGTCGTCGGCCTGCTCGACCACCTCGGCATCGAGCGCGCCCACGTGATCGGTCACAGCATGGGCGGCGGCACGGCGCTGGAGCTGGCGGTGAACCACCCCGAGCGGCTGCTGTCGGTCGTGCCGATCTCGGCCAGCGTGCGCCCCGAGGGCATGCACCCGGACCTGGCCGACCCCAGCACGTACGCCACCTCCACTCGGATGCCGACCGAGCAGGACTTCGCCGACATGGCCGCCGCGTACGCCAAGGTGGCCCCGCACCCGGAGCGGTTCGACGACCTGCCGGCGCGGTCGATGACCTCGTTGAACGGGTGGAATGGCTGGACCGACGAGCAGCTCGCCGGCATCACCGCGCCGACGCTCATCGTGGTCGGCGACCACGACTTCACCACCACCGCCCACGCTGCAGTCATGCAGGAGCTGATCCCGGGCTCGCAGCTGGCGATCCTGCCGGGCACGACCCACATGCAGGCGCCCCGTCGCGCCGACCTGCTGCTCCCGATGCTCGCCGCGTTCCTCGACTGGACCAGCTGACAGCGGCCCGGCGACCCCCGCCGGCGGCGGCGCCGGTAGGTGCCACGAGGGGATGATGAAGCGGGCTCGCCCGTGCCCGCTACCGTGGCCCTGTGAGCAGCCGCGAGTGCCCGGTGGGGTGGTGCACAAGCTCCCTGAAGACCTGCGCAAGGCGCTGATCGCCAACCCCACAGCACTCGATGCCTGGAAGGACATCACGCCTCTGGCCCGCAACGAGTTCATCTGCTGGGTCGAGGATGCCAAGCAGGAGATGACCCGAGAACGCCGCATTCGCCGGACCCAGGAGGAGCTGGAGGAAGGCCAGCGTCGGCCCTGTTGCTGGCCGGGATGCAACCACCGCGAGCGCAACGGCAAGTAGCGCGGGAATGCCTCGCACCATCGCATGATCTAGCGGCCTCGCCCGCATAGATGGTCCGTCCAACCGCTGATGGCAGAACCGTCTCAGGGCGACATCAAGGCGAATCCCGCGCGACGTCGTCAAGATGGTGCTGTGAGTCGTGCAGTGCATGCTCGAGCAGCCGCCGCACATCACTGCGTGTCTCGCCCACCGTGAGCCCCCGAGTCCACGCCACCGAGCCGGCATCATCGGCAAGCTGAGCCAGCCGACGTGCCGCCTTTAGTGAGCTCGTCGGACACCTCGTTCGGGTCGGCATCGCCGTAGGCGGCCACGGCATGGTTGATGGCGTCGTCACTGATCGGTGGGAACTTCGGCTCGTCCTGGCTCAGAGCCTGCTCAACCCCGTGGACGTGCGACGCGGTGACATCCCGGCTGTGGGCGGCGTACTCAATCGCTGACCACATCGTGGGGGCGGGTCGGGTGCGCAGGTGAACACCGGCAGTCGTGAGCTGCTGTCGCCAGCGGTCACCGAGGCTGCGCAGGGACTCGACCAGTTCCAGATCCGAGCATCCGGCGCCATCGAAACCGCAATCGTCGCAATGCTCGTGGACCCGAGCCACCCCACGAGTCTGCCCCGGCCGAACAACGGCACCTCTCCGAATATCACGACCACTC